>CAVWHO010000022.1:0-216984 GCA_963754875.1 Nitrospirota bacterium | reverse complement strand
AGGCGCATCCTGTCGAGGCTGACGTTTATTAAACCATACTGACCGATAGAATTCAAGCTTTTTTTGGCAATGGCAGTGTAAATAAAATAGCCGGGCATGCTTCCGGCCCGGCTATGATCGTATTGCTGCAATGATTCCGTCTCAGCTCTTGGACATCTCCTGGAGCTTCTTGAGGCTGTCCCAATCCTGGTCTACGAGCTCCTGGAAGCGCGCGAGCAGCGCTTCGTTGCCCGGGGCGAAGAGGTGCTTGAACCTGCCCTGGGGCTTGAGCCACTCGGCAATCGGCTTCTTTCTGTCCTTGGGATCGTAGTTGATGGTCCACTTGCCGCCTTCTACTTCGTAGAGCGGCCAATAGCAGGTATCGACAGCCAGCCGGGAGAGAAGGATCGAATCGTTCGTCTGGGAACGCCACCCGCGGTTGCACGGGGAGACGACGCCCATGTACGCCGGTCCATTCGTGGCCAGCGCCTTCTTCACCTTGGTCATGAGGTCCTTCCAATTATGGGGCGAGGCCTGGGCTGCGTAGGCCACGTTGTGGGCGGCCATGATGCGGGTCAGGTCCTTCCTGCGCTGCGTCTTGCCCTTGACCTCTGAACCCACGGGCTGGGTTGTCGTGTCGGCGCCGAAGGGCGTTGCGCTCGAACGCTGGATACCGGTGTTCATGTACGCGCCGTTGTCGTAGCAGATATAGAGCAGCTGGTGACCGCGCTCCATGGCGCCGGAAAGCGCCTGGAACCCGATGTCATAGGTGCCGCCGTCGCCGCCGAAGGCGATGAACTTGATGTCTTTCTTGATCTTGCCTTTTTTCCGGAGCGCCCGGTACATGGTCTCGATGCCCGAAGCTGTTGCCGCAGCATTCTCGAAAGCGCTGTGCATCCACGGCACCTTCCAGGCCGTGTACGGGAACAGGCACGTCGAAACCTCGAGGCAGCCCGTTGCGTTCGCGATCACGACCGGTTCATCGATTGCCATGAGCACCTGGCGCACAATCGTCGGCGCACCGCAGCCGGAGCACATACGGTGTCCTCCGGTGAGCAGGTCCTGCTTGTGCGTCAGTGATTTCAGGGTCAATGGTTTTTCCTGTGTCGGTGTACTCATTGTGTTCTCCTGTGCGCGACATTCTGTGAATGCCGAATGGGAAATTGTTTTCAGTTCCTGACCGTGATGTACTCTTTGATCATCTTGACCTTGCCGGTCTTGGCGACCTCGATGGTCTCGTCGATCACCTGGTCCACATCGAGCGGCATCAGGTCCCTGCCGCCCAGGCCGTAGATCTTATTGAACAACAATGGTCCCTGGCGATAGGGATAGACGGCCGGGGCGATCTCCATGAAGAGAGGACCGTAGCCGCCGTAGGAATCCGCCCGGTCCATGACGCAGACGGCCTTGGCGTTCTTGAGCGCAGCGCCGACTTCCTCATACGGGAAGGGCCTGAACACGCGGGGCTTGAGCAATCCGGCTTTCACGCCCTTTTCACGGTAGCGGTCAACTTCGTCCTTGATCGTGCCTGCTGCGGAGTTCAAAGCAACAAGAACGACCTCGGCGTCTTCGAGGCGGTAGGATTCAAAGAGCCCGTAGCTCCTGCCCGTGAATTTCGCGAATTCCGCGGAAACATCCTGGATGACCTTCTTCGCGTTCAGCATGGCTTCATGCTGGGCGCGTTTATGCTCCATATAGTAATCCGGCAGCACCAGTGCGCCGATGCTTTTCGGGTTATCCATATCGAGGAGCGGGTCGATCGCGATGTATTCGCCGACGAACTTCTTTACGTCCTCATCGGTCATGTACTGCATGCTCTCGATGGAGTGGCTGATGATGAACCCGTCCATATTGACCGCGATCGGCAGCCGCACGTCCTTGTGCTCGGCGATCCGGTACGCCATGACCGTGTTGTCATAGGCCTCCTGGGCGTTCTCGGAAAAAAGCTGTATCCAACCACAGTCGCGCATGCCCATGCCGTCGGAGTGGTCGCCGTGGATGTTGAGCGGCGCTGACAGCGCCCGGTTCACCAGTTCCATCAGGATCGGCAAACGGTATCCCGAGGCGATGTGCAGCATCTCCCACATGAGGGCGAGGCCCTGTGCGGTGGTCGCCGTTGCCACTCGTCCGCCTGCTGCCGAGGCGCCGATGCAGGCGCTCATGGCGCTGTGCTCGCTCTCCACGAGGATCGTCTCGGTGTCCACCTTGCCGTTCGAAACGAAGGTCGTGAACGATTCCATGATTCCTGTCGACGGCGTGATAGGATACGCCGGCATCACATCGGGGTTCAACTGGCGGAGCGCTTCTGCAACTGCCTGGTTGCCGGTTACCGCCACGGTCTTGGTCGTTGTCGCGCCCATGTTATTTGCCCTCCTCTTCCATAACAATGGCCTTGTTTCCTTTTTTGCCCGGGCATTCCATGGCGCAGACACCGCAGCCTTTGCAGTGGTCGTAATCGAACCCGGTCATCTTCTCGTCTTTTACCTTGACCGCCGTATCAGGACAATAGATCCAGCAGAACAGGCACTGGATACAGTTCTCCTCGATCCAGCGCGGCTTGAGCGAACGCCACGAGCCGGTCTTATATTCATTCGCATTGCCGGCCTTCAGAACCGTTCCGGCATGCGGCAGTTCTTTCCAGTTCATCTGTTTCATCCTTCATGTACCTCCTCGTACCCGCGCTTGACCGCGGTCGAGATTCCCGTCGATGATCTTCTGCGCGAACTTCTTGCCGAAGCTGCCTTTCACATCATCGAGCAGTACTTCCATGGTTACGATATGCGTGGCCCTGTTCACCGCGCCGAGCATGCAGGAGTTCGGCATATTCCTGCCGATGGTCTCGGTCGCGATCTTCGACGCATCGACGGTGAAGACCTTCTGAGACGGCTTGGCCTTGAGCTTCGCCCGCACCTCCTTCGGGTCCTTGCTCGTGTTGATGATGAAGACAGCGTCGTCCTTCGCGCCCTCGGCAACATTGATCGCGTCGAGAAGCGTCGCATCAACGACCGCCACGACGCCGGGGTTCAGCACCGGGCAGTGCATCCGGAGGATCTTCTCGCTGATCCGGTTATACGCGCGAAGCGGTGCGCCTGCGCGCTCGGGCCCGTATTCCGGGAATGCCTGCACGTTGTCGACCGCCGGAAAGACATGCGTCCGCGAGTACCTTGGCCGCGGTCACGGTGCCCTGGCCGCCCCTCCCGTGCCATCTGATCTCGATCATTTCTGCCATAACCTTGTCCTCCACAAGTCAAGTTCGGAGTAGGGATGTACGCGACGAATTGAGGGTTGAATCCGCAATCCATATTCCGCAATGAACTTACATTGTTACATTTCCCGCCGGCCTTCGAGCGCCCGCTGGACCGTGTTCTCGTCCGCGTATTCGATGTCTCCGCCCACCGGGAGACCGTACGCGATGCGGCTGACGCTGATGCCCAGCGGTTTGATCAACTTCGAAAGGTACAGGGCCGTGGTCTCGCCCTTTACCGTGGGGTTCGTCGCAATGATGACTTCCTTGACCCCGCCGGATCTCAGCCGGTCCAGGAGGCCGTCGATCTTGAGGTCCTCGGGGCCGATGCCGTCGAGGGGCGAGATCGCGCCGAGGAGTGCATGGTAGCGTCCGCGGAAGATGCCGCTCTTTTCGAGGATGAGGATGTTGCTCGGCTCTTCCACCACGCAGATCCGGGTGCCGTCCCGCCGTACATCGCGGCAGATGCCGCAGAGCTCGTCCTCGGTGATGTTGTTGCAAACAGTGCAGTACCGGCTGTTGTTCTTCAGGTCCAGGATGGCCTGCGCAATTCCCGCGGCCTCTTCGCGTGGCATGCCGAGCACGGCAAAGGCAAGACGCTCGGCGCTTTTTCTGCCGATGCCGGGAAGCTTCATGAAAGCCTCGACCATCCTGCCGAGGGCACTGCCCGAGACGTCGGCGACCTGCGCCCCGGCTCTTCCCTGTTTTCGTGCAAGCGAGGCAGCCCGGGACGATTGCTCCTGTTCCCTCTTCGCCGCCTTGTCTTCCTGAGCGCTGTGCTCCATTATACGTAACACCATGAACGCAGACTCACGTCTACGGTTGCCTCGGCCTGTATTCCGAAATCCGCATTCGGCAATCCGACATTCTTAGAACAGCCCCGGAGGAAGCCCCATGCCGGCGGTAAGCTTGCCCATTTCTTCCTTCATCAGGTCCTGCGATTTTCTGAGCGCCTCATTCACCGCGGCAGTGACCAGGTCCTGGAGCATATCGATGTCCTTCGGGTCGACCACGGAGGGGTCTATTTTGATGGAAAGCACCTCCTGCCGGCCATTGGCGACAACCGTTACCATACCGCCGCCTGAGGACGCCTCAACGGTCTTGCCCGCGGCCTCTTCCTGGAGCTTTTTCACCCGCTCCTGCATCTGCTGGGCCTGCTTCATGATATTGCTGAGCATATTTTTTGACATGGAAAAACCTTTGAATTCAGAATTTTTAAAAAAGGATAAGGGAGAATATAATAAAAGAATTTATGGGCATTTGCAAGCAAAAATGGCGGCTCTGTGGGCTTATAAAAAAAATAAATAACCTTAAAATCGGCACCGCCCTCCCGGGAGGTTACTCTGACGGATGGTCGGGCTCGATGACCTCGCCTTTGGGAAAGACGCGGAGCACATCCTTTACCGCGGGATCCTGTTCTTCGTGTTTTGTTTTTTTCTCGCCTTTCGTTTTGGCCTCCTGCTTTGGTGCGCCCGCAAGGTGCTGAACCTTTACGCTCAGCTTTTTGCTCACAATTCCGGCAACGAGTTCTTCGATCAGCATTCTATTTTCGCGTTTATCAACGAGATCAACCTGAAAACTGCTGCCCGTGACGCCGATCACGAGTTCGCTGTTCGTAACGCTGATGATCCTGCCATGCCCGAGCACAGAGGCAAGACTGGGTTTTTTCGATTTGAGCGCGGCTATGATCCCTTCCCACAGGTCGCCGTGCTCGCCCCCCTCTCCGGCAGCAGTCGGTTGGGATGACGGTGCAGAAGTTTTCGGCGAAGAGGTGTAGGGTGCGGACCGCTCGCTGATCCGGTGGGCGGCAGGAGACGGCGCCGGCACGGACCCGCTGCGTGCAAGCCTGGCCTCAAGCTCTTTCATGTGGCCCAGTACTTCGGAAAGGGGCTGAAGCTCCGCAATGGTGCAGGCCTTGATCAGCCCGACTTCAAGCGTGAACCGCTGATGCGGAGACCAGCGCATATCGTCAAGCGTTTTTGAGAGGCTATCGAACAGCATCAGGAGGCGTTCGGCATCCGCTCCGGCTGCCTGCTGTTTGATGGCTTCGACGTCGGCAATGGACAGCTCAATGATCTGGCTCGGGTCGGATGCGACCTTCACGACCAGGAGGTTCCGCACATGCTCCACGACGCCGGCGAGAAACTGGCGCATGTCCTGCCCCTGCTCCAGCAGGGTATCGATATGCCTGAGCAGACCTGCAGCGTCCCTCGCCAGCAGGCCGGCCGCGAACTGGAGGAGGGCTGCCTGGACAACTGAACCCAGGGTTGCCTGAAGTTCTTCATCCTTGATCTCCAGGCCGCTGTACGAGACCGCCTGATCAAGAAGGCTCTGCGAATCGCGCATGCTGCCTTCCGCGGCTCGCGCAATCATGGCTAGGCCCGAATCGGAGATGGTAATGCGTTCGGCAGCGGCTATCGTGCGGAGTCGTTCGATGATCTCGTGCACCGCGACCCGTTTGAAACCGTAGCGTTGGCATCGAGAGTGGATGGTGGCGGGGATTTTCTGCGGTTCCGTTGTGGCGAAAATAAAGATTACATGAGGCGGCGGCTCTTCGAGGGTCTTCAACAACGCATTGAACGCCTCATTCGTGAGCATGTGGACTTCGTCGATGACATAGACCTTGTACTTTCCGCCCACAGGCGCGTACTTGACGGCCTCGCGCAGCTCGCGGATGTGTTCGATGCCGCGGTTGGACGCTCCGTCGATCTCAACGACATCCACTGCGGTGCCCGCTGCGGTCTCGAGGCAGGAGTCGCATTTCCCGCAGGGGGTCGGCGTCGGTCCCTGATCGCAGTTCAGTGCTTTTGCAAGGATGCGGGCCGTGGTGGTCTTGCCGACGCCTCGCGGACCGGAAAACAGGAAGGCATGGGCCAGCCGCCCGGACGTGATCGCATTCTGGAGCGTTCGCGTAATATGCCCCTGGCCGACCACGTCTTCGAAAACCTGGGGCCTCCATTTTCTGGCAAGCACCTGGTAACTCATAGCACCCTCACGACAACGCCCATAAAATCAAAACTGCATGAACATCACGGATGAACAAAAAAGGCGAAATGAACGACACGGATAAACACGGATGAAAGAAAAATACGCCAGTGAAACTTCGAGGGGGAACTTCTGTGTAAATTAAAAGGCTCATAAACCCGGGCACCCCTGCGGCACACCCGGAACCCGTTTACCGCTGCTTCCTTCCGGACCTGACGGGATTCACGGGACCGTGGTTGCGCAGGACCCGGGCTCATGAGCGCGAACAAGACAGTTCATAATACAAAGTTCAGAGTAAAACAGCTCTCGTTCCGTTCCTGCTGCGTTTTTTTACTTTGTACTCTGAACTCAGTACTATCTTTAATATATGGCGGAGAGGGTGGGGTTCGAACCCACGTTAGGTTTCCCTAAACACGCTTTCCAAGCGTGCGCCTTCAGCCGCTCGGCCACCTCTCCGTTGACTACAGTTCAAAGTTCACAGTACAAAGTTCAGAGTGACGTCTGACTTCTTGGCCTGCATCGACTTTGTACTCTAAACTTTGAACTCTGAACTATTATTGATGGCGGAGAGGCCGGGATTTGAACCCGGGGTGGAGTTACCCCCACAACAGTTTTCGAGACTGCCGCCTTCAGCCACTCGGCCACCTCTCCGTTGACGACAAGTCTATGGTTTTTTAACGTCTTAAGAGTCCAGGGCACTATACAATACAGCGCCTTGCAGCACCTTTACATTACTATGCTCAGCTCGTTGGGCTCTTAGACTGATTTCTCAATTTTACAAAAAACTTCGAGAGCATCTCACGGCACTCTGCCTCGAGCACCCCCGGTGTGATCCGGTAAGTATGATTCAGCCTTCCGTCTCGCACGACGTCATACACGGACCCGAGGGCGCCCGCTTTCGGGTCCCGGCATCCGTATACCAACCGGCCGACCCGTGCAAGCACGAGCGCACCGGCACACATGAGGCACGGCTCCAGCGTCACGTAGACCGCGGCATCTTGAAGCCGCCACCTCCCGAGTCGGGCCGCTGCCTCTCGCACAACAAGGAGTTCTGCGTGGGCTGCCGGGTCCTGCCAGGTCTCCCGCATGTTATGCGCTGCGGCAACCACTTCCTGGTCTATGACGAGCACTGCTCCGACCGGGGTCTCGCCGAGAGCGAAGGCTTTTTCAGCCTCAACCAGCGCCATGCCCATGAAATCTTCGTCGCTCTTTAGCCCCGGATAATTCATATTAAAATACATAGTGGTGCGCCCAAGAGGATTCGAACCTCTGGCCTACGGATTCGTAGTCCGTTGCTCTATCCAGCTGAGCTATGGGCGCAAATAAAATGCACAGATTCAAGCAAACGTGCCTGTGCATTCAATCGTGGATACGCTATTTTCGTGTTCGTACTACTTTGTTACGCCGCCAACAAGAAGAATGCCGATCTTCTCATGCTGGAACGGATGGATACTAGGCATCAGGGAGAATAGCCAGTTGTTCCAGATTTCTTTGCCGTTCTCGGTGACGACGACTTGCGCCGCGGGCTGATTGGGCTTATCAGACACTGAGTAAAACTCCTTGTCCGACATCTTGAAATCCGGCAGGAACGCAAGGATCTTCACCGTCAAGGTGGTATTAGGAATCGCCAGCTCAGATCCAATATTGACCGTATATTCCTTCGTTGTCTTTGCCGCTTTATCCTCAACGGCGAGTTTCACTGCCTTCCACTTCGCCGCTACTTCCTTCGAAACAACGACGTTCCGCTCGACTTTGGGCATGTTTGGCATACCGGCTGCCGGCATTCCACCTTCCAGGGCAATATGCCCCGGCGGCATCTGCGGCTTCGGTTCTTTCTTTTTGCATGCCCCGAAGGAGACTACGAATATAAGTACAACTGCAAGCGCAACCGTCTTCTTTACCATGGTGTTGCCCTCCTCAAAAAGGTATCCCCTCTTTTGCATACATGCCGTGAAACCCGCTGGGGCGCACGAGCGGTGTTGTGAATAATGGCGGAGAGGCCGGGATTCGAACCCGGGGTGGAGTCACCCCCACAACTGCTTAGCAGGCAGCTGCCTTCAGCCGCTCGGCCACCTCTCCGGTTGACAACGGTACGAGCACAGAGTTCTCAGCATAAAGTTCGGGTCCGGAAGAAACGCGCCCTGCCGTTCACTGAGAACTCCGTGCTGTTTATTCTGTACGTATTTTTTATTCTGGCGGAGAGAGAGGGATTCGAACCCCCGGAGCTTTCGCTCAACGGTTTTCAAGACCGCCGCCTTAAACCGCTCGGCCATCTCTCCGAATAAATGCAGATGACAGAAGTCAGAATACAGAGAAATTCAAGAACCGTCTCTGTAATCTACCTTCTCGGTTCTATTCTCTCCGCACCACCCATATACGGTCTCAGAACCTCGGGAATAATCACGGTCCCGTCCGGTTGCTGATAGTTTTCCAGGATCGCCACAACGGTCCGGCCGACCGCAAGACCCGATCCGTTCAAGGTATGCACGAACTCGGTTTTCTTCCCGCCTATTGTTCGGTAGCGGATGTTCCCGCGCCGGGCCTGAAAGTCCTCGAAGTTGGAACAGGATGAAATCTCCCGGTACTTGTTCTGGGCCGGAAGCCAGACTTCAATGTCGTACGTCTTCGCGGAAGAAAACCCCATGTCCCCCGTACAGAGTATGATCACGCGGTACGCCAGGCCCAGCCGCTTCAGCACTTCCTCCGCTTGACCGGTCAGTTTTTCGAGTTCATCGTAGGACGTGTCGGGACGACTGAATTTGACCAGTTCTACCTTGTTGAACTGGTGCTGACGGATGAGGCCGCGCGTATCCTTGCCGTATGATCCCGCTTCTCGCCGGAAGCAGGGCGTATATGCAGTGTACCGCAGGGGAAGGATTTCTTCGGGCAGGATCTCATCGCGGTGAATATTGGTCACCGGGACCTCCGCCGTGGGAATCAGGAAATAGGCCCCGTTTTCCACCTTAAAGAGCTCTTCCTCAAATTTCGGGAGCTGGCCCGTGGCAGTCATGCTCGTCTTGTTTACCATGAACGGCGGCAGCACCTCCAGATAGCCGTGCTCCGTCGTGTGGAGTTCAAGCATGAAGTTGATCAGCGCCCGTTCCAGTCTGGCGCCCATGCCTTTGTAAAGAGCAAAACGGGCTCCCGTGATCTTGGCAGCCCGGTCGAAATCAATTATGTCGAGGTACTCGGCAAGATCCCAGTGCGGTTTCGGCTCGAACGAAAACTTCGGAGGTTCTCCTCCCTGGGGGGACCACCGTCTCATTTCTTTGTTGTCGTTCTCGTCTTTACCGTCGGGAACCGAGGAATGCGGCAGGTTCGGAATCGTAAGCAGAATATTCCGCTGGGCCTCTTCGACCTCGCGGGTGCCGTTCTCAAGCGCGGCAATGGTATCTCCGACCGCGCGCATTTCAGCAACCTTGTCTTCCGCAGGTTGTCCGGTCTTTTTAAGCCGGCCAATCTCCTCGGATACTGCATTCCGCTTGCGGCGGAGGGTTTCGATCTCCTGCTGGACAGCCCGCCGTTTGGTGTCAAGCGCGAGAAACTCCGTCAGGTCGAGGCTCATGCCGCGCCGCGCCAACCCAGCCTTTACCGCGTCCGCATTCTCTCTCACAAACCGCAAATCGAGCATTTAAGGTATCATTCTCCTCTTCTGTTGTCAATAACTTTTCTTGATGATCCTCTTTTCGAGCGCATTGATCTTGATCTGGATGGACTCGGGATTCGGATATACGGGCTCGATTTCTTTATAGAGTTTGAGCGCTTCATTTAGGTTGTCGCCAAGCTCCAGGCATTCTGCGAGGGCGAATTTTGCCTTGATTACAAGTTCCTTGTCGTCGTTCTGTTCAAGGGCTTTTCGGTAAAACTGTTCGGACTTATCGAGTTCGCCTTTCGAAAAAGCGGCCGTACCAAGCCGGAAGTACGCAAGTCGCGACTGCTGCCCCTTCGGAAACTCCGTCACCTGACGGGTCCACGTGGTCCGTGCTTCCTCTATTTTGCCGACACGGAACAGACACTCGGCAAGACTGTACAGACTCTTCTCCCGCACCTCGCGGTTCGCGTATTCCGATGCCTTGCGATATTCCACGATGGCGCGATCATATTCACTGTACCCCAATTCGTAGATTTGCGCGATATACCACTGGGCGTACGGGGCCATGTCGCGGCGCGGGTAGGTCTTCAAAAGCAACCGCAGCGTCTGGAGCGCCTTCTCGGTCTCCCCCAAATAGAGAAACTGCGTTACCCCGGCCCAATAAAGCGCATCGTCGGCTTTTGAACTATAGGGGTGCTCCTTGACGAGCGTAAGATACAGCTTGACCGCTGTCTGATATTCACCCGCATTCCAGCGCTTGGTCGCAGCTTCGTAGTCGTTGTTTGCGGTCTTATCGAAGACATCACACCCTGTCAGGAAGATCCCCAGCAGGAGAAGTACAAAAAACTTTTTCATGACGTGCCGGTGCCCGGCTCGGCAGTGGGCCCAGTGACGGTCTTGTCCGCGACAACGTCTTTTTCATCCTCGCGCTCTACCAGTTTGGCGAAGCTCACGACCTTGTCCCCTGCATCGATATCGAAGAGACGTACCCCCTGCGTGTTTCTGCCTTGGACGGAAATATCCTTGGCCCGGATGCGCAGTACTTTGCCGTTCGAAGTGATGAGAATGAGCTCGTCTTCTTCTGACACTTGGGCCATGCCGATGACCCTGCCGTTCTTTTCCGTTATTTTGATCGTAATGATGCCTTTGCCGCCGCGGCCCTGACTGCGATAGTCTTCCAGGGTGCTGCGCTTGCCGTAGCCGTTCTCGGTCACCGTCAGGATCGTCGAATCGCCCCGCACGATCTCCATGCCTTTGACCTCGTTGCCCTCGTCAAGCCGGATGCCGATCACGCCCTTGCCCGTGCGTCCGATCTCGCGTACATCGGTTTCAGAGAAGCGTATCGAGAGTCCGTCCCGCGTGCCGAGGAACACGTCCCTTGTGCCGTCGGTGACCTCTGCGGAGATAAGCTCGTCACCTTCTTCCAGGGTGATCGCAATGATACCGGACGGACGGGGATGGCTGTACGATTCGAGCTCGGTCTTCTTGATGATTCCCTGTTTGGTCGCCATGAGAATAAAGTGGTCCGGCGTGAACGCACGGATGGGGAGGGCCGCGGTGACCCGCTCGTCCTGGCTGATCTGAATCAGGTTTACGATGGCCTTGCCCTTCGCCTGCCTGCTTGCTTCCGGGATCTGGTGCACTTTGAGCCAGTACACGCGGCCTTTGTTCGTAAAGAACAGGATATAACTGTGCGCCGTCGCGGTAAAGAGCCGTTCGACAAAATCCTCTTCTTTGGTCTCCATGCCGATCTTGCCTTTGCCGCCGCGTTTCTGCGCGCGATAAGTCGTGAGCGGGTTGCGCTTGATATAGCCTGCATGAGAGATGGTGATTACCATCTCCTCGTCCTTGATCAGGTCTTCAATGTCGATCTCCGAGGTTTCGGCGACAATCTCAGTTCTGCGGACATCGCCGTACTCGGCCTTGATCGCGAGCAGCTCGTCCCGAATGATCTTCATCACCAGCGCATCCGAGGCGAGGATCTCAGAAAGCCGCGCGATCTCCTTCAGCGTTTCTTCATACTCGGCGATGATCTTGTCCCGCTCGAGTCCCGTGAGTCTCTGCAGCCGCATTTCCAGGATGGCCTGTGCCTGGATCTCGGAAAGTTTGAACTCACGCACTAGGCCGTTCTTTGCCTCCTCCGGATTTGCCGAGGCTTTGATGAGCGTAATAACCGCGTCGAGATTGTCGAGTGCTATCTTAAGGCCTAAAAGAATATGGGCGCGCTCTTCGGCCTTCTTGAGATCGTACTTGGTCCTCCGGACCACGACCTCCCTGCGGTGCTGGATAAAGTTGGAAAGGAGCTTCCTGAGGTTCAGGACGCGCGGCTGGTTATTCACGAGCGCAAGCATGATCACGCCGAAGGTGGATTGCATGGCCGTGTGCTTGAACAGTTGGTTCAGGATCACCGTTGAGATCTCGCCTTTTTTAAGGTCGATGGCGATACGCATGCCTTCGCGGTCCGATTCGTCCCGTATCTCCGAGATGCCGGTGATCTTCTTTTCCTGCACCAGCTCGGCAATACGTTCGAGCAGCCGTGCCTTGTTCACCTGGTACGGAAGCTCGGTCACGATGATGCTCTCCCGCTCTCCCCTACCCTCCTCGATCGTGGCCCGTGCCCGCATCTGGATGATGCCACGGCCTGTCGTGAAAGCCTGCTTGATACCTTCGTACCCATGGATGAAGCCTGCGGTCGGGAAATCCGGTCCTTTGATTGCGGTCATGAGTTCCGGGATCGTGACCTCAGGGTTGTCGATCATCATCACGAGGCCGTCCACGATCTCTCCCAGATTATGGGGCGGGATGTTTGTTGCCATGCCGACGGCGATGCCGGCCGAACCGTTGATCAGGAGGTTCGGCACGCGCGTCGGGAGCACAGAAGGCTCCACCGTCGTGTCGTCGAAGTTCGGGACGAAGTCTACCGTTTCTTTGTCAATATCAGCGAGCAACTCCTCGGCGAGTTTTGTCAGTCTCGCTTCCGTATACCGATAGGCAGCGGCCGGATCACCGTCCACACTTCCAAAGTTGCCCTGGCCGTCTACAAGCGGATAGCGCATGTTGAAGTCCTGGGCCATTCTGACCATGGTGTCATACACGGCGCTGTCGCCGTGAGGATGGTACTTTTTCAACACTTCTCCGACCACGCCCGCGCTCTTCGAGTACTTCTTGTTATGCAGCAGGCCTTCCCGGAACATGGCATAGAGGATCCTGCGGTGCACGGGCTTCAAGCCGTCGCGCACGTCCGGAAGCGCACGTCCCACGATCACGCTCATGGAGTAGTCGAGGTAGGAGGTCTTCATCTCCTGCTCGATGTTGATCTGTGATTTTATCTCTTGTGGTTCCATTTTGTTCTTTTGCTCTCTATGGCTTTATGCTCTTAATTTGAAATCCGCATTTCTATACGTCCAGGTTCCGTACTTCCAGCGCGTGGCGCTGGATAAAGGCGCGTCGCGGCTCGACCTGGTCTCCCATGAGGATGGTGAAGATCTCATCGGCCTTGACCGAATCCTCGATCGTGACCTGGAGGAATGTCCGCTTCTCCGGGTCCATGGTTGTGATCCAGAGCTGCTCCGGGTTCATCTCGCCGAGCCCTTTGTACCGCTGGATCGCGAGGCCCTTTTTCCCGAGTTCCAGCACATAGTGCACGAGCTTTCCCGTATGGGTGAAGGTTCTCTCTTCGCCCTTTTCGCGGATCTTATACGCCGGACCATCGAGCCCCAGCATCGCCGGCGACAGGCTCTGGAGCTCGCGAAACTCCGGCGTCGTTATAAAATTTTCATCGAACACGATACTCGAAATGATGGCGTCCCATTTCGTGTCGAATCTGAGTTTCAATGCTTCATGTTCCTCGTCTTTTTCAATGGCCCAGTCGATCACCGTTTTCGGGTGGTATTCCTTCAGGTAATTCTCGATTGACAAGGCGGTAGTCTTGAGCTTTTCCTCGTCTTTCAGGACGGACTTGTTGAACGTCTTGTCCAGGAGAATTGCCCGAAGAGCCACCGTATCGAGACGTTTTCGTTTGAACTTATCCAGGGTCTTCTCGAACTGCACGAGCTTCTTCAGCGTCCCCGTCAGACGTTCACCGGTCAGGTAGGCTTCCTGTTCGGGCGAGTAGAGCTCCATGTCCTCTGCGGCAAGGTCGAGGAGGAAGTCCTCCATGCGCGAGTCGTCCTTGATATAACGCTCGGTCTTGCCGCGCTTGATCTTGAAGAGCGGCGGCTGCGCAATGTAGAGATAGCCGCGTTCGATGATCTCCGGCATCTGGCGGTAAAAGAAGGTAAGCAGAAGCGTGCGGATGTGCGCGCCATCCACGTCGGCGTCCGTCATGATCACGATTTTGTGATAACGGAGTTTGGCAATATCGAATTCCTCGGCGCCGATGCCTGCGCCAAGCGCGGTAATGAGCACCTTGATCTCGTCGGAGGAGAGCATCTTGTCGAAGCGGGCCTTCTCCACGTTCAGGATCTTGCCCTTGAGCGGAAGGATGGCCTGGTTCTTCCGGTCCCGTCCCTGCTTGGCCGAGCCGCCGGCCGAGTCGCCCTCGACGATAAAGAGCTCCGAGAGCGCCGGGTCTTTCTCCTGGCAGTCGGCGAGTTTGCCAGGAAGCGAGGTAGAGTCCAGAACGCCTTTGCGCCTCGTGAGCTCCCGCGCTTTCCTGGCCGCCTCGCGGGCCCGCGCTGCGTTCATTCCCTTTTCTGCGATCTTCCGCGCCACCAGCGGGTTCTCTTCAAGATAGGCGCCGAGGGTTTCGTTCATCATGGCTTCCACGATGCCCTTGACTTCGCTGTTGCCGAGCTTGGTCTTGGTCTGGCCTTCAAACTGCGGGTTCGAGAGTCGGACACTCACCACCGCGGTCAGCCCCTCGCGTACATCCTCGCCCGAGAGCGCCTCGGTCCCGTTCTTCAGGAGCCCGCCCGCGACCGCATATCCGTTTATCGAGCGTGTGAGCGCCGCCTTGAACCCCACAAGATGGGTGCCGCCTTCATGGGTGTTGATGTTGTTCGCGAAGGAAAAAACCTGCTCCACGTAGCTGTCGTTGTACTGGAACGCAATTTCCACGAAGATGCCTTCGCGTTCTTTGGAAAGATAGATGGGGGCGGGATGGAGTGGCGTTTTGTTCTTGTTCAAATATTCGATGAACGATGCGATGCCGCCTTCGTAAAAGAAGTTCTGTTTATTGCCCGAGCGTTCATCCTGAATCGTGATCTTCAGGCCCCGGTTCAGGAACGCAAGCTCGCGGAGGCGCTGCGACAGAATATCGTAGCTGTACTCCCGGTCCTCGAAGATCTGGAAGTCGGGTTTGAAGGTGATCTTGGTGCCCGTTGTGGTCGTCGTGCCGGTCGCTGCAAGTGGTGCCTGGGGAGTGCCGCGCTCGTAGCGTTGCTGGAACACTTTGCCGTTCTGCTTGATCTCGAGGTCGAGCCACTCCGAAAGAGCGTTCACTACGGACACGCCGACCCCGTGAAGGCCTCCGGAAACCTTGTACACGTCGCTGTCGAACTTGCCTCCGGCATGCAGCACGGTGAGCGCTACTTCGGCGGCAGACCGCTTCTGCGAGCTGCTCATCCCCGTGGGGATGCCGCGGCCGTCGTCGATCACCGTGATGCTGTTGTCTACGTGGATGCTGACGTCGATATTCTTACAGAAGCCGGCCATGGCCTCGTCCACGCTGTTGTCCACGATCTCGTAGACGAGATGATGCAGGCCGACGCTCCCGGTGCTGCCGATATACATGGCAGGACGCTTGCGCACGGCTTCAAGGCCTTCGAGCACCTTTATGCTGTCTGCAGTATATTCCATCCACTCCTCGCAAAAAGAGGGATTTGTCCGTATCGGATCAATCCCTCACTACGCCAATAAACAGGGTAAAGCAGTAAATGTGAAAACGAAAGGAGGTACAAGCGTATATTCAAACAATTTTAACTTTTTCAAGATACAACTTTCTAGTTATCTGCGCCGGCCGGGCAGGGTGCCTACACACGCATGGGCATGACAACGCATTTGTAATGCTCATCGCCCTCTTCCGTTATCAGGCACGGGCTCAGGGAATCGTTGAGCTCCAAGGCTATCATCTGCCGGTCCATGGCCGACAACACGTCCATGAGATAGCGGGAATTAAAACCAATGGCCACTCCCTCACCCTTGTAGTCCACGGCGAGCTCTTCTGTCGCTTCGCCTACTTCCGGGTTATTGGTGGAAAGAATGAGCCGGTCCTTTTCGAGCTGAAGCTTCACCGCGTTCGTCTTTTCCTTGGACAGGATCGAAACGCGCTTTACCGCATGGGTGAACACGTCCTTGGAGACGGTCACTTTTTTCGTACTCTTGGCCGGCACGACCTGCTGATAGTTGGGATAGTTGCCGTCGATGAGCTTCGAGACCATGACCAAGCCGTCGCGTTTGAACAGCGCATGGTTTTTGCTGAAGCCCAGTCGGAGCTCGGCCTTGGGAGCGTCTTCCTCAAGGATCCGCCGGAGCTCCATCATCGCCTTCTTGGGAATGATGAGGCTTTCTTCCTTGTGCTTGGCGTCGACTACGCGGTCGATCATCGAAAGCCGGTGGCCGTCCGTGCCGACCATGCGGATATTGAGGCCTGCCTTGGTCTGGGTCATCTGCACGAACAGGCCGTTCAACACGTAGCGTGCATCGTTTTCGCCCACGGAGTACAGTGTCTTCTTGATCATGTCGCGGAGGGTATCGCCGTCGATGACGATCATCCCCTCTTCTGCCACATCGGGGAGCGCGGGGTACTCGTCCTTCGGCAGTCCCACGAGCTTGAACTGCGATTGGCCGGAAGTAATCTTGACCCAATTACTGTCTTCGACCCTGATCTGCACGTCTTCTGCCGGAAGCTCTCGAACGATCTCGAACATCTTCTTCGCGGACACCGTGACGGCGCCGGGTTTTTCGACCTCGGCTGCGTAGCGACCGCGCAACCCGATCTCCAGATCCGTGGCGACTATCTCGACACTGTTGGCCTCTGCCGTGAGGAGCATGTTCGAGAGAATGGGCATGGTGTTCTTTTTTTCAACGACGCCCTGGATCCTCTGCAGCCCCTTCAAGATTTCCTCTTTCTTGATTGTCAGTTTCATCGGGGAAGCCTCCTGTCACATCCGTACATGTTATCAGAAACCCTGTTAAATAGCAATAAATTTTATTCTGATTTTGTCCATTAGTTTCAATGTTTTAACTGCCTAATCAACATCTCCATTTTTGCCTTCAAATCCGGATCTTTTTCTTTTTTTTCCTCGATGACTTTGCAGGCATGAATTACGGTGCTGTGATCTCTGCCGCCGAAAAAATTTCCGATTTCCGGCAGCGAAGCATTGGCATAATTACGGCACAGATACATCGCCACCTGCCGCGGCAGCACGACAGCCTTCGTGCGGCGCTTCGACTTCAGGTCCGAGATCTTGACGCCGAAAGACTCGGCCACGATCTTCTGAACGAGCTCGTTCGTAATTGTTTTTTCCCGGCTGTCGAGCAGGTATTTGAGCTCATTCTTGGCAAGCTCCTGCGTGATTTCCGTATTGGTGAGCGACGAGACCGCACCGAGCTTGACGAGCCCTCCTTCGAGCTCCCGGATGTTGCTTTTCATCATAGAGGCCAGGAAGTGCGCGACGTCGTCGGGCAAACGGATGCTCCAGAAATCAGCCTTCTTTCGGAGAATGGCGATCCTCGTCTCCAGGTCCGGCGGCTGAATATCCGAGATCAACCCCGACTCGAACCGCGATCGGAGGCGCTCCTCGATATCCGGAATCTCCTTGGGCTGGCGGTCACTGGTGAGCACGATCTGTTTCTGTGCTTCATAGAGGGCGTTGAACGTGTGAAAGAACTCTTCCTGCGTCCGCTCTTTTCCGGCGATGAACTGGATATCGTCGATGAGGAGGATGTCCATGTTCCGGTACTTCTGCCGGAACTCCTCCATGCGCTGGTGGCTCATGCGGTTGATCAGCTCGTTCGTGAACTGTTCGGAGGACAGGTAGGCCACCTTCATCCTCGGCGATTTGCTCTGGACGTGATGTCCGATGGCGTTGATGAGATGCGTCTTGCCCAACCCGACACCGCTGTAAATGAACAGGGGATTGTACGCCCTGCCCGGCGCGTCGGCCACGGCTTTGGCCGCGGCATGCGCAAACTGGTTGCTCGGCCCGACCACAAAGGTGTTGAAGGTGTATTTTTTTTCGAAGAGACCGATTTTTTCTTCTCGCCCCTCTTTTTTCTCTTCTTTCGTCTGGCGGGCGGCTTTCTTCGCCGCCTTGGGCTGGACAAAAAAATCGATTTCCATGTCATCCCGCTTCGTTACTTCCCGGATGACCTCGGTCAGCGTGCTCCAGTGATGCTCTTTAATCCAGTCACGGTGAAATTTACTCGGGACCTCGATCAGCAGCCGGTTGCCGTCTATGGAGAGGAGCTTCGACTGGCTGAACCAGGTATCATAACCCTGCTTAGACATTCGATTTTCTATCAATAAAAGAATTTCTTCCCAGACTCTTTCCTGATCCATACTTTACCCCAAAAATACCCCGAAAAACAGCCCCGGTTACAAACATGCTTATCCACACCTGTGGACAACGCGTTTTCTATTGTTTTTTCTGATTGTTATGGTCTCGTTCGGAGGCTTATTGTCCGCTTTTTGAAGCCCTATTTTTGCGTGATCTTTTGCTGTCATCGTAAATCATACTAAGCATATATCTTGCACAACAATAGGGGTCTCGTGAGGCAGCCTTTTCCAGCGGGCCAGACTATACCAGAACCAGACCCCTCTGGCAAGGTATTTTTATCCACAGGCAAACGCATCAGAGCATCGCTGAATTCGCATTCTGAATAGAAAACAGACGAGCTGCTTGAACGTCGTTGTATCCGGCCGTATCTTACGATGTTAGCACTGCTGCTCGTCAGATCGCATCTCACTTTATCTGCATCCGGCTGTTGATAATTAAAAAATTGCTTGACTTCGCAACTCTTGAACGGTATGATAAAACACTTGTTTCAATGTATAATTATGTGCCAGATAATAACTTTTCAGGAGGTGACCGAACATGTCGGCAGATGTGAAAGCAGATCAGGTTCTTGATGCAAAGGGTTTAAGTTGTCCTCTCCCTATTTTGAAAACAAAAAAAGCAGTTGAAGCACTTTCAAAGGACCAGGTTTTAAAAGTAGAGACAACCGATCCGGGCTCGAAGAACGATATGGCTTCCTGGGCAAAAAGAACGGGTAACGAAATCCTCAAAGTCGAAGAGGGGTCGGGTACATTCACCTTCTATATCAAGAAAACCGCATAAGGAGAATATCATGGCAAATAAAAAAATGACAATTATTGCGTCGAAGGGTTCGCTCGACATGGCCTATCCTCCTCTGATCCTTGCCACCACGGCCGCAGCCATGGATGTCGATGTGACCATATTCTTCACGTTCTTCGGCCTCGACATTATAAAAAAGGGCAATGCCGATAAGCTCAAGATATCACCCATCGGAAATCCCGCCATGCCGATGCCGGTGCCGATCCCCACGCTTGTCGGTTCCCTTCCCGGAATGGAGGCGATGGCGACCGCGATGATGAAGTCCATGTTCAACAAGCACGGCGTGGCATCGATCGGACAGTTGCTCGATCTCGCAAAAGAAAGCGGAGTTAAGCTCATTGCTTGCCAGATGACCATGGATGTGATGGGAGTCAAGCAGTCTGACATCGTCGACGGGGTAGAGTTCGGCGGCGCCGCAATGTGGCTGGATGAGGCTTCCGACGCTCAGATCAACCTTTTCATCTAGTCTCCCGCTTTTTGGAGTAAGACAAACCGGTTCTTTTCGAGAACCGGTTTTTAATTTTCTGCTCCGTTTCTTCTCCTCTGGACATTTTTCCCCGTTTGTGATACAACGTCGTTCAACCTATGACGATCCCCGATAACCTGAAATACGATGAAAAAGGCCTCATTCCTGCTGTGATTCAGGACTGGCAGAACAACGATGTTTTGATGGTCGCGTACATGAACGCGGAATCACTCCGAAAAACGGTCGACACCGGTTTCACCTGGTTCTGGAGCCGCTCGCGCCGTAAGTTCTGGCAAAAGGGCGAGACGTCAGGCCATGTCCAGCGTGTCAAGGATATTCTCTATGACTGCGATCAGGACACGCTCCTTATCAAGGTTGAACAGACCGGCCCGGCCTGCCACACCGGTTCTCGTTGCTGTTTTTTCAGAAGTTTTTCTGACAATCCGGTAGGAGAGAAAGCGTGAGCGCTAATCCGAGCTGCATTTTCTGCAAGATCATCGAAAAAAAGATTCCGTCGAAAATCGTGTTCGAGGATGACACGGTCATCGCTTTCGAGGACGTTAATCCTCAAGCACCCGTGCATTTACTTGTTGTTCCCAAGAGACACATCCCAGAGATCCACGGCATGACCGTGGCAGACCGGGAACTCGTTGGACACCTGTTCTTCACTGCAAAGAAGATCGCAGATGAAAAAGGACTGGATACAAAAGGCTACCGCATGGTCATCAATAACGGTGCCGGCGCGGGCCAGACCGTGTTCCATATCCACCTCCATATTCTTTCCGGACGGCGGTTCGCCTGGCCTCCCGGTTGATAACATCCCCCTGTGAATTGTCATCTAACAATCTGTGCATAAATCCCGTGGAGCAGTTTTGCACAGAGTCATCCGCACGAATTAACAGACAAGGGATGAACTTTTTCTATCCGTTTTTTGATTTTGTTTCAAACAGTTTCCTGCTGTCCTAACATATCCACACAGCTTACTACTACTACTGCTATTTTATATTATATATATTAATAATAGATTCTTACATTTAACGTCTGTCGATAACCGTCATTTCAAGACCCTGTTCGTTTCATAAATAACGATACGATAAAAAAATTTATTAGCTATGTTCAAAGAAGCATGGTATCTTTGCAGTCAGCTATCGAGCCTGTTTGGGTTCTTTTTTTTTCAACCACTCAAACATTAAAGAGGCGCTGTTTGGAAAACAAAGAGTTCATATTTAGTCTCACCCATTTGCATGATGCCATCGAACGGTCAGCTTGCCTTGAACATGGCAGCCTTTGAAGCGAAGATCGATTTTTTCTTGATGGATGAACGAGGGAGTTCACCTTGCGCGTAAAGGATTCGCAAATCCATGACGTGGCAAAAGAGCTTCTCGCCGTAGCAGAGCTCATGAAAAGCCTGATAGAAAATTTTTATTGCAAATTCTATATTCGCGCTTCCTGCGTTAAACCGTATGGGCTTGAAGGGAAAGAACTGATTAAGAATTCCGAGGTGAAGCCCGGATCGTATCTGGGCGAGCTTTTGATGAAGCGGCAGGGATTGACGTTCTGATCCGTTCATAATCAACCGTATGTATAGTTCTTGGAAAACGTGGTATAAAATCCTGTCATGAAAAACATCGCAAACTTTTTATTCGAAGCGGGTATGCTCAAGCGCACGCCGCGGAGCGGGTTCCAGTTCCTCGGCACCGGCGCAGAATCGGTCGCAGAGCACATTTTCCGTACAACTTATATCGGGTATGCGCTCGGAAAAGCGGGAACCGGCGTGAATGTAGATCGCATGATCAAGATGTGCCTGTTCCACGATCTCCCCGAAGCGCGGACGGGCGATCTCAATTACGTGAACAAGAAGTATGTGGAAGCGAATGAGAAAAAGGCGGTAGAAGATCTTGCAAAAACATTGCCCTTCGGCAACGAGATTCGGGAACTGGTTTTGGAATTTATCGAGGGGAAAACGGAAGAGGCTAAACTCGCGCGCGATGCGGACCAACTTGAAATGATCCTTGCCCTCAAGGAATATAAGGACCTTGGGAATAAATATGCGGACGAATGGCTTGAGTTTTCGCTCAAGCGGCTCCAGACCGATGCCGCACGCGAGCTTGCAAAAACGATCCTTGATACCGACTCATCGCTGTGGTGGTTCAGCGACAAGAGCGACTGGTGGGTCAGCGGCGGCAAGCGATGAAAGACTGAGGTAGGCATCTGCCGGCGTCATCGTGTTCTGAACAGTTATGCGGTAGATTTTGCAACGAAGCCTCTCGTAATGATTGATGAGCGGTGCAGTCCGTTCATGGAAAATGACAAGTTTCTTTCCGATCAACTCAAGATCATCATCCACTCGTTCCGTCCTGTCCCCCCCGACATTCTCCTGTATTCGGCAGTAAACATCCTCGGCAGAACAATCCAAAATCACTGAGGCATGTATCGTTGCGATCGTCTCGATGTCCCGGGCCTGCCCCTCGTGGCGCGGGATTCCGTTCAGGACCAGGAGGTCGTGTTGCGAGAACCCTGCACGATCCAGGAACAGGGAGATGATCTTTCTGGCGAGCGGGAAGTGCTCGTTCTCAAGCAGGAGTCCACGCTCCAGGACTCCGTGAATGAAATCGAGCTCAGCCGCCGTATACCTCCGGGAACGTTCGAGATCGGAGACCGCATTGCGGAGCTCTGAGCCGAAATCGAGATGATGACATAATCGTCCGAACAGGCCGGAGAAGGCAACTGTATCGCCGAGGGGACTCTTCCCCACACCGGTGGGGCCGAGAAGCAGGATGGCATCGATGGGATAGGTGTAAGAATTACTCATAACACGGGGCCGGGGTCAGGGATCCAGAGAAAAAAAACAGAACGTACGCAGCTGCTTTGTTTTTCCCTTTTACTCCTTACGAATTTTTTTCCGTAAACTCTCCAGGCTCTTCTTGGACGCTATCGTGAGTCGGTCCTCAGGTACGTCCTTAAGAGCGTACCAACAGATCTCGTCGCACTTATCCGGCTCTCTGATGTCTGGGGTTCCGGACGTTATTCTGCAGATGAACGACGGAGAAACCCAGTGCTGTTTCTCCTGTAGGATGATATGGTCCACGACATCGAGCAGTTCTTGCACCTCGATTTCGAAACCGTATTCCTCCCTCACCTCCCGGCAAATCGCATGTTCAAGCGTTTCATTGAACTCGACGCCGCCGCCCGGAAACTCCCATTTGCCGGATTCGTTTCGTGCCCCCTTGCCGCGTTTGGCGAGGAAGACCTTGCCGTCTGTGTTGAAAATCATGGCGCCGACGCCCACGCCGATGTAATCGATGCCTTTTTTCATTGCTGGTCCGCTGGCAGCACCCGAAAGAAACCACGGGTCCTGACATCGTCAGGACACACAGATAAACACGGTTTAAAAAAATGTTGAATTCTGAAAATGATCTTCACCGACGTTCCGCGACCTCGCGGGCTGGTGGTTCCAATCCGACGATTCTTTTCCGTATCGCAATCTACCAAAAACGCGGCCCAAAGTCAAAACCCTGTTTCCACATGGATTTTCGCTTGACATATTTTTGTTTTCGCTTATAATACCCCCCTGTCCAAATTACCAGAGAAGGAGCAGGTACGATGTCGGAAACAACAGCACAAAAAAGCAATCTCAAGCAGAAGAGGGCGCAGGGTTTCAGAAAACGGATGAGCACGGCAAAGGGCCGGGCAGTCATCAACCGCCGCAGAGCCAAGGGAAGAAAGCGCCTCGCTGTTTAGCATCCCTTGCGGGATGTAAATCATGCCGTACGCATACCAGAAAAGCGAGCGGTTGCGAAAAAATACTGAATTTGTCGCTGCGATGAAAGGAAAAAGACTGTCTCTTGACGGTCTTTCTCTTTTTTATGCCACCAACGACAAGGGGAATTTCAGGGTCGGGATCTCCGTCAGCAAAAAGCTGGCGAACGCGGTAAAAAGAAACAAGGTGAAGCGGCGGATTCGTAACTGCGTCATGACGGTGCTCAAGGGCCATTCGCTGGCGTATGACCTGGTCTTCGTGGCGCGGCAGGGGCTTTACGATGCACCCTATGGGCAGATCATGAAGACCGTGGAGGCTGTTCTCCGAAAAACCGCTCTTCTCAACCGGAATCCGGAAGGCGCCAGACCGTGAACCGTTTTTTTATCTCCATCATCCGCCTCTATCAGCGCTATCTCTCCCCGTTCTTGCCGTCAGCATGCAGGTTCACCCCGATCTGTTCGGAATATGCAGTTGAGGCGTTCGAAAAGAAACATGCGCTGCGGGCGCTCTGGATGACGGTCGTACGGATTGCCAAATGCCACCCTTTTCATCCCGGGGGATATGACCCGGTAAAATAGTTTCGGAGGTTTCATGGAAACACGAAGATTTATTTTAGCGCTTTCACTCGCCCTGCTGGTCTTTCTAGTCTACGTGCGTTTTTTCGCGCCCAAGCCGCCGGAGAAACCTGCAGTCCCTGAAACGGCTAAAGAGGGAACGTCACCGCAAAAGCCTGCTGAACCGGTGCGCCCGTCCGTGCGTCCCGAAGCCGTTGCGTCAAAGATCGTGCAGGCGGCCGCAGGAAAGGAAATCGTAATCGAAACGGATCTTGTCAAAGCCCGGGTGAATACCGCCGGCGGCGTCATCTCCGGATGGGAATTAAAGCACTACCGGGAGGCCGACAAGACCGAGGTTGGTCTCATGGCCCTGTATAAGCGGATCACGGGCCAGGCCCCTCCGGCGAAACCGAAGAAAGAGCTCGGCAACGTGCAGCTCCTGCCGGTGTACGAGGGCATTGACCGAAAGGACATGGTCGCTCCGCTCACCGTGGCACCGCTCAATCAAGCCCTGTACGGGCTCGCCCAGGTTGAGTTCCGGGCCGATCACGAATCGCTGCAGCTGAACAAAGACAAGCCGTCGGAGACCCTGGTCCTCACCTACAAGGGACCGGCGGGAATTGAGATAGAAAAAAGCCTCACCTTCCATAACGATTCGTATAAGATCGATTTCGACATTCGAACCAAAGGGCTCGACGGCTATACGCTGTCTCTCGGAACGGACTTCGGTCTTGCCGACAAGGTAAGCAAGGACGCCAGCGGCCGGGTGGGGCTCGTTACCGTTGTCGACGGCAAATTGACTTCCGACAAGCTTGGCAGCATCAAAGGCGAGGAACAGCACACCGGGGTCATTGACTGGTTCGGTCAGGATGACAAGTATTTTACCGCCACGATTCTGTACGGCGGCAACGGCATCATCACGACGAAAAAGGTGCCTGCCCCGAAGGAGATCGGCGACCTGCTCACCACGGACCTCACGGTCAAGGAAAAACCCGAAGAGCACACCTTCTCACTCTATGCCGGCCCCAAGAGTTTTACTCTCCTTCAGAAGCAGGGCCATGGTATGGAGCAGATGGTCGATTACGGCTGGTTCAGTATCCTGGCGAAGCCGATGTTCTGGCTCCTGAGAAATTTTTATATCATCACGAAAAATTACGGCATCGCGATCATCCTGCTGACGATCGTCGTCAGGGCACTGCTGTTCTATCCGTCGCTTAAGAGTGCTACGGCCATGGAGGAGATGAAGAAGATCCAGCCGCAGATGACGGCGCTGCGGGAAAAGTACAAGAAGGACGCTGCGCGGATGAACCAGGAAATGATGAAACTGTACAAGGAGCACAAAGTCAACCCGCTCGGCGGGTGCCTGCCGATGCTGCTGCAGCTGCCGTTCTTCGTCGCCCTCTATAACGTGCTGTCCGTATCCATCGAGTTGCGTCAATCGCCGTTCATTTCTTTCTGGATCAAGGACCTCTCCGTTTATGATCCGTACTATATCCTGCCGGTGCTGATGGGCGTGAGCATGATCTTTACCATGAAGATGACCTCCACGACCGTGGACCCGCAGCAGCAGAAAATCATGATGTTCATGAACATTGCGTTTATTTTCCTCTTCGCATGGCTTCCGGCCGGGCTCCTGCTCTATATTTCCCTCTCCAACGTTCTTTCGATCGTGCAGCAGTTGTACGTGAGAAAACTTATCGCGAGCAAGTCCGCCCTTTCGTCTTAAAAAAATTCCCCGCGTCCGGCAGGACGCGGGGAGTGCAGGCGCCCCTCTTTTTGCGCTATACTTTCTTCTATGAACAGGAAGATGGGAAGTATACTCTTTGTTACAATCACCCTCTTTTCCCTGCTGCCGGGAAGTGCCGCGGCCGGGGGGGTATTTGTTGCAGGCGGTGAAGGATTCTATTTTTCTCACAATACGGAACTACTCATAGGCGGTTACCAGTTTGCGGCGCCGGTTTTATTCAACGAAGAAAGTTTTTATGAAGTGTCCTATTCGGCCTGGACCGGACGCAATCAGAATCTGGCCCTCAACCTGGCGCGAGGCCTTCGGTGGGAGCGGAATGAAAATGATTCCGTGAGTCTGACTGCGGGATTCAGCCGCATCGATGGAACGACGGCAAACTTAGGTCAGCCCTATGAATTCTACGGATGCCTCGTGTATGAAAAGCGATTGGGCGGTGTGCTCTTTTCCCTTGGTTGGATTCATTATTCAGATGCAAAGTTTTTGTTCCACTGGCCCGGCCCGAACACCGGTGAAAACTTTGTGATCCTGTCACTGGGCGGGAGTTACTGACCGGAACGCCGGCATTGGTCGTAGCTCCGGATCTACAGAACCGCATTCACGAAAATCTTACCTTCCTCGATTCCCCCCTCGACAATTCTCACGTCGTTACCTGCTCTTTCATCAGTTGTTCCATTCCGAGGAACACTTCGACGATCTTTGGATCGAATTGTGAGCCGGCGAGGGAGCGGATATACGCCCGCACCCGCTCTTCCGACCAGGCGGCGTGGTAGCGCCGCTCCGAGTAGAGCGCATCCCAGGTATCGGCAAGGGCGAAGATGCGTGCCGCCAGGGGGATCTGTTCGCCTTTGAGCCCCCGGGGATAACCCGTGCCGTCCCAGCGCTCATGATGGCAGTAAGGAATGTCGAGCGCGGGCTTGAGGTAGGTGATCGGCGAGAGAAGCTCGAAGGCATAGACCGGATGGCGGCGCATGATCGTCCACTCCTCGTCCGTGAGCGGCCCGGTCTTGAGCAGGATGCTGTCGGGAATGCTCATTTTGCCGATGTCATGGAGCAGTGACCCGCGCCGGATGTGCACCAGCTCGGCTTCGCTCACTTCCAGGACCCGGGCAATCTGGAGCGTCATTTCCATGGCGCGCTGGGTATGGCCTTCCGTTTCCTGATCGCGCAGCTCAAGCGCGCGCGCCCATCCCGCGATCGTCGTATCATACGCGAGAACCAGTTCAGCGTTTGAATGCTGGAGATCATTGAATAGCGTTGCGTTGTCGATGGCGATGGCTGCCTGCGAGGCAAGGGCCTCGAGAAAGCTCATCCACTCTTCGTCGAAGTCCAGGGGCGAGCGGTGCAGTATCTCGAGCACGCCCTTTACCTGTCCCTTGGCAATGAGCGGCACGACGATATAGGCGACGAATTCCTCCTGTTCGAGGAGTGGAGCCCGGACATAGCCGCTGTTGGGTGCCCGGAGGTCCGCTATCTGTATGCTGTGCTGTTCGAGAGCTGCCTGCCCGGCCAGACCCTCGCCGAGCCTCAAGCGCGAGTGTCTGATCCGCGAGTCGCGGAAGCCCTCCATGGCGGCGAATTCGAGCGTCTGGGTATGGGGGCTCAGCAGGAGCACGTCGGCTGCGTCGACCCGGAGCTGCGAGATGACCAGATCGAGGAACTCCTCGAGCGTCACGCGGAGATCGAGGCTCGAGCTGATGATGAGATCGATGGCATGGAGCGCGACGAGATGTTCAAGCCGGTACCGGGCCTGGTTCTCCGCCCGCTTCCGTGCGGTGACGTCTTCGCCGGAGCTGAGTGTCGCGACGATCCGGCCCTGCTCGTCCCTGATCAGCGTGTTGTGCCAGGCGATGGTCCTTTCCTCGCCGTTTCTGGTAACAACGGGGTTTTCATAATATTCAACGGGCACAAGCTCCCCGGTGATGAACCGGGAGAAGATTGACCGTACTTCATTTCTCATGCCGGTCCGGGACGAAATGATCAAACCAGTTCTTCCCGATGATCTCTTCCTCCCCGTATCCCAGGATCTCGCTGCCCTTCCTGTTGATGAGGGTCACGGTGCCCGCGGGATCGAGGACGCGGAGGATGACCCCTGCAACGTCGAGGTACCGCTCGGCCCGTTCCTTTTCCCTGCGCCGCGCTTCTTCGGCCGCAGTGCGCTGGGCAATGTCCCGGAAAATGCCCTGGATGATTTTTTTCCCGTTGATCTCGATGAGGTTCGCATTGACTTCAACGGGAATGTTGCGGTCGTCGCCGTTGTGATGGAGGATGCAGAGATCATTCGAAAGGGAGCTGTGTTTCTCGACGACCTCTCTAAACAGTCTCTGGCACCGGCCGCTGTCCGCTGCAGGGTGGAGCGTTGAGATGTGCCTGCCGACAAGCTGGTCCTCGGGGACGTTCGCGAGCTCCTCGATTTTCCGGTTCACATTCAGGATGAGACCGCTCTCGGCGTCGGCCAGGACGATGCCGTCGTTGGCATTATGCATCAGAAGACGGTATTTTTCTTCGGATTCGCTGAGTGCCGCTTCCGCGCGGTTGCGGATCTGAAATTCACGGCGCAAGACGAGTAACAGGAGGGCGGAGCTTGCTGCAACAAAAAACCATCCTTTATAGGTCTGCAGGATGGTCAGGGCATGGATATCGGGAGCAAAAATCTCGAGCACTCGGTCCGATGCAGCGATCCACAGGCTTCCAAAGAGAACATACGGTAGAATTATGCGGATCGCCCGGTGTTTCAAAAAGAGCTTCATTGTTTCACTAGCCCGGATCGGCAGGGCGACGTGCCACCCTGTCTGAAATAATAGTACCACCATCCAGGGGAAAGAGAAACTCTTTTTCAAGACAACCAGTCATGCTACGAGGGGATCAGAAAAAGTGCACATCCGACCGGTCTGCGTGAGAAATGAAATCTCCGGAAAACACGACCGTTGATCCTGCATTCATTGGACTTTGGAATGCATACTCAAGTATGACATTACACAGACAGGTTATACGATCCCGACCAGTTCGATGTCGAAGGCAAGGTCTTTTCCGGAAAGAGGGTGGTTGGCATCAAGGGTCAACATGGAATCCGTGACAGCCGTGACCGTGACCAGGATGTTCTGGTCGTCCATCTGGGTAAGCTCGAGGCGCTGGCCGACTTTCGGGACCAGGTCAGCAGGAAGCTTGCTCCGTTCCATGGTAATGATCATTTCCTCGCGGCGCGGGCCGTATGCATTGTCCATGGGGATAATTACGGTCTTGGATTCCCCGGTGTTCATGCCGCCGACGGCCTGCTCGAACCCGACGATAACCTGTCCCTTGCCGATTGTGAATTGGAGAGGGTGCCGGCTCCGGGACGTGTCGAAGACGGTCCCATCACCCAATTTGCCGGTATAATGTACGTTGACGGTATCTCCCTGTTTGGCTTGAGTCATTCTGTTCTCCTTTGTACTGGGTGTCCTGTGTCGTGCAGGAATGAAAAAGCGTCCCATAATGTACCCCTTCTCTTTTGTAACTTCAATGGTAAAAAAGGGGTATGGTAAAAAAGGGGTATGCGGCGGCTCCGATGCTGTACGAATGTTCGCTACGACAGGTCTTGACAACGTCAAGACCGTGAGATATTGTATTCCCGGGAAGGTGAAAGAGGAGGCGCGCGTGGCAGCACCGATTTCCTACGAGTATGCGTATAAATTTAAAACAGCCCACAGAAAGCAGGAATGACCATGAAAAAAGAAAAACCGCTTCCAACGCCGCCGAACACGCCATTCGGGAGAAAGAGGTCTTCGGAACAATCTGAGGATCAGGGCGGACTGACGGCAGACAGCATGGCCGCGGCCATGGCAGAAGGAAAGCTTGATGAGTTTCTGAAGCGGGAAATGCCGGACAATGAATATGCGAAGAACCTGGCATCCATGATGATGGGGATGACGGGGATGATGCCCATGGGGGGCCAAACAACCCCGCCGTCTCCTGCACAGGAGGAGCAGCAGCAGACTGTGTCCTCCGAGCAAAAGGCTGCGGAGCAGATGTCGCCGGAAGTGCCTGAGGATGTGCGAAAGGCAATCGAGAGCGGAGATGTCAAGGGCCTCAAGAAAATTCTTCGGCGGGAATATCTCAAGCGGACTCCCGGAGCAGAGCTCGGTATGAGCGAAGAGGCTGCTCAACCACAATCGCAGGCGTCCGGCATGCCCACGATCGATAAGGACCTTATCGACGCAATGGTCCAGATAGCAAAGGACAATAGTGTTACGGTGGACTGGATGATCTTGAGGGCGATCAAGCTTTATGTTCAGGAATATCAGAAGACCGGGAAGTTGTAAATACTCCTCCTCGCGATGGTGCATGGAATAACATTTGCTGGCGGTCTAACACCCCAAAATGCGTATATAGGTATTTTTTTTCTTCTCAATATTTTGTTTTTACTCCCTTAGCATAGTCGGGCGGAACCACGCTACCTTTTCAAAAACTTCTGCACCTGCTTTTTAATCTCAAGGTGAGGGACCGGAATGTTCGGCACGTCTTTGTTTCCCGGAATGGCGAGAACGTGAATAAAGGCGGGACCCTGCCGCTGCTGCTTCATTACCTCTGTTAATTCCTTTTCCGTTGACACCTTCAACGTGTGCCTAAACCCAAATCCCCCAGCCACCTGTTCCAGATCAACGCAGGAGGCCGCGAAAGTAGGCTGGTTTCCCGTTGACCCGTAGGCGCCGTTGTCGATCGCGATAATCGTCAGATTCTTCGGATTGGCATAGGCCGCTGTGGCAAGAGTGCCGGGATTCATGAGCAGGCTGCCGTCGCCGTCGATCACGACAATGTCCTTTGGCGACGTCAGTGCAATGCCGAGTCCGACAGGCGTGGCCATGCCCATGCTCCCAAGCATGTAGAAGTTTGAAGGTAGGTGCTTGAGCGCATAGAGCTCTTTTGACGGCCAGCCGAGATTGCTCACAACGGCCTTGCCTTCGAGGTACGGTGCGATGATCCTGATGACATCGTAGCGCGTGAACTCCGGCATACCGGTCTTACGCATTGTTCCTTCCGCAGCTCTTTCCTGCACTTTACACTGTGTTCTCGTTCCTTTGCATTCTGACCCAACCCACACTGCCGGGCTCAGGAGGAACGCATGAATCTTATTGGTCTTAAAAACTTCCCCCAGTTCGTTGCCTACGGTAGCGAAATCTTGGCTGCTGTTTATTTCTGAATAGGAAATTCCAGCGCCTGAAAGTATCCCCGGAAGGCGCTGTCCCATCGGGAACTGGGCCTCGATTTTTTCCTGGTAAATTCCTCTGCGGCTGACGAACAATGCGAGCGGAAGTTCGTAGAACTGCGTGAGCGAAAGCAGGGCGTTGATCATGTTTCCGATGCCCGAGCTCTGGACGAACATTGCCGGCCGTTTGCCGGCGAGCGCTGCGCCGGCGCATATGCCGACGCCTTCCTCTTCCCGCGTAAGGGGTACGTGGGTGAAGTCATGAGCGACCATCTCGAGAAGAGTCTTGAACTTCTCGCAGGGCAGCGTGGCAGTGAAGTCCACGCCGTGCTTTTTGAGTATGGCTATCAGCTCTTCTTCAGGACGTGGCACAGCAGCTCCTCGATCTCTTTCTCCGTCACCTTCTTGGAAATGAACTTGGGCACGACGAAGTAAGTTTTTTTGTCCTTCCGCAACCGCGTTTCACCGCCGCCGGTAATGTTCAGCAGGACCGTATCGTTGCTCTTGATTGAGCCTTTGTTTACTGCCGCCTTCAGTGTGGCAACGGCCACGCCCGAAGCAGGAACGATATCTATTCCCTCTGCTTTGTGGAATGCATCCATAGCTGCGTAGACTTCGTCGTTTTCGATACCGTACATGGATCCTTTGGTCGCGGTCAGCGCATCGAACACGCCTCCCTTGACAGAATACGCAGGGTAGCGAGTGGAGAGAACTTTCGTCGTTATACGAGAGATGAGCTCCGGATTCAGGTCCTCTGGAAAGAGTGTCCTGCTGCCTTTTTCCCAGGCATGGACCATGGGAGCGAAGGGCAGGTTCTGTCCGAGGTGCAGGACCGGGAGCTTAGAGCCGTACCGTCCGTCTTTGACGAACCGCTCGGCCATCTCCCAGCCTCCGACAGCGCCGGTACCGCTGCCCACGGCCTGTACGTAATGGTCAGGAAGTTTTCCTATTTTGGAAACCGCTTCGAGCATGACGATGCCGAGGCCGTCGCGCTTTGCGATGTTTTTCACGCCGCCTTCGAAGGGGAACCCCACGGCCATGGCGACCTTCTTGGCAACGTCGATGGAGTCCGCATAGTCGCCGTCACCCACGGCAAGCGTGGGCACGATAGAAGAGTCTTCGAGATACCACATTTCGGTAAGGCACATGCGCGGCACCACGATCACGACCGGGAAGCCGGTGACTGCGGAGAGGTGCGAAAAGGCACGGGCCGTGTTCCCTGCCGACGCAACGATAAGGCCTTCCATGCCGCTCTCGCGGGCATTCTGGAGTACGATCGCGGCCTCGAACTCCTTAAACGTGCAGGTTTCGAGGAACGCGCCCTTCTCCGGCCAGTATCCGTTGAAGGCGATATGCAGGTTTTCGAGCCCGACCTCGCGCGCCAGACCTTCTGACCGGTAGACCACAGGCCCGGGCTGGGAGATCTTCGGCTCGTGGACCGGAAGCCAGTTAAATCTCCAGACGCCCTCTGCCGTACTTTCAGCAAACCGGGTATCGCTGTAGCGCGTGACCAGGAGCGAATCCTTGCAGTGTTCGCAGTAAGCGCAGTACGCGTTCTCGAGGACCTTTCCGCAGTTCCTGCATTGAATGGAAAAATGGCTCATAATTTCTCACCTAACGTCCAAAACGATTTAGTAACCACAGATGAACACGGGTGCGGTTTTGCCGCGCACACAGAAAAAACTTAGTCTTTAAGATAAAAGAACCTTAAGTCCGATTTGCTTTCCCGTGCGGCGAAGCCCCGTGTGAGCGCAGCTCCAGTGGTTACGATCTTAAATCAACCCGCTGACCAGCTCCATGATGTCCGTGATCCGTATCTGGTTCGTGTGGCCCTTCATTGCTTCGTTTACTTTAGCATAGCACGCGGGACAGCTCAGAATCAAGCGGTCCGCTTTTTTCGCCACAGCCTCGTCGATTGTCTGCCTGCCCATGGCGATGGCGTTTTCATGAAATACTTTTCTCGCTGCACCGCCGGAACCGCAGCACCGGGAGTTCAAGCCGTGCCGCTCGAACTCGAGGACCGTGATGCCAGGGATGCTCCTGAGCACTGCGCGCGGCTCCTCAATCACGCCCACACCACGGGAAAGATAGCACGGGTCGTGATAGATCACGGACTCGTGCAGCTCCTTGTTCAGGCGCAACTTTCCTTTTTGCACGGCGTCCGAGACGTATTGCGTGATGTGCCGGATTTTGAACGGAAGCGCTTCGCCATAGAACAGGGGCCAGTCCCGGGACATGATATTCACACAGCAGGGACAGGAGCAGACGAGCACCTTGACCCCTTTTGCTTTATATCCGTTTACGAGTCGTGTCACGAGGTCCTTGAGCTCGTCGTGCTGGCCCGTAATGAAGAGCGGAAAACCGCAGCACACCTCGTCTTCCGGCGACAGCATGGTAAAAGGCTCCCCGATGGCATTGAGGACGAGTACGTCGCCTTTGACCATGGGCTGTGCTTCGTACGCGCCGGTACATCCGGCGTAATAGGCAATGTCCGCGCGTTCGGCGATCTTTACGTTCTCGGGAAACCAGGGTTTGTAACGGTCAGCGGAAGGCTTGTCATAGGGATTTCCCGAATTCATGATCGCCTTCGGTAGGTTCGCCTGGACGCCGATGGGCCCCAGGCCGCGCTTCACCATCTCTTTTCTGAGTGCAGGCCAGAGCCGTTGGGTAAAGATCCCGACCGTGCAGCTCTGACCGCAGGCTCCGCACGTCGTGCATTCATAGACCGCCTTGGCGAAGTCTTCCAGCATCTTCCGGTCTGCCTCGCCGGGGCCGAAGAGCTTTGCTTTGAGGCCGTCGGTCGCACGGATGAACTCGCGGAACATACGGATCTTCTCCGGCGGCGAGACGGTCGGGTTGCCGGTCACGTCCTGCACCGGGCAGTGTTTGAGGCATTCGCCGCACTGGGTGCAGGCGTCGATTTCGAGGATCTGCCGCGGCGAGAGTTCTTCGACGAATGAGCGTTTATTTTTCATGCATCACCAGGTGAAGCGCCTGCTCCCGCTTCCTCGCTTCCAGCATGATGATCGGCGCCGTGAAAATGTGCGACGGGAGAAGGGAGACGAGGACGAGGACCAGGCTGAAGTGCACCAGGAACAGCACGCTCCCGGGAACAACAGCCGGTGAGAAGCTCATGATGCCGAAGATGAACAGCTTCACGTCGACGAGATCCGGTTTGAACAACGCGTGCATAAGCACACCGATCGTGCTGATGCCGAGGACCAGGCCGAGAAGAAGCATGTTCGCCGGAGATGCATACTTTTCCTGCTTGGTGAGAAGCCGGATGACCAGGATGTAAAGGAGCGAGAGGGGAAGAATGTATCCGGCGAGCAAGCCCGGCGTCTGAAGAAACCATACCCACGCAGGGACCGGGTTCAGAAAAAAACGAAGATGACGCGCGAGCACGAGGAGAAAGCTTGCATGGAAGACCCACTCACCGAGCCAGAGTGCGGGATTCACCATGAAGAGCCTTCCAAAAAAAAGCACGTCCCCTGCCGCAAGCGCACATGCCTTCCCGCGCACGGGAGCGACAGAGGATGCAGGCCCGGTGCTCTGCCGTACGGCCCGCCACCAAACGAGTATGTGCGCACAAAGGCGTATCCAGAATGCCGCGTACACTGCATACGCAGTCAGTATCAATAGTTTTCCCATGCGTTCCGGTTGTCTGGCTTTTTTCCTATTGTACCATATCGGGGAGATAACCGATACGCAAACATCCCCACTGCCTGCGTGCGATAACCAGGAGAACGGCAATATCCACAACCAGCCGAAGGAGCCAGGATTTTTCGCTTACCTCTCTTTTCCGAATTCGATCACCGCGTCCTTCGGAACGTTCAGGCCCGCCTCGACTTCGATAGCCTTCAGGATACCGGAAGGCACAAGACAGGCCCCGTGCTTCAGGTGCTTTGCCGCGGACAGGTACACCGGATTGCTCAGGAAACCGGCGAGCGGTGCGAACCGGTCAAGGACAGCGATGTCAGCGAGCATTTTTTTTACCATTTCGCATTCGGTTTCCAGAGAGATGGTTATTTTGCCGCCCTGGCCTTTTTCCGCTTTGACCGTGACCGTATACCCGCATGCCCCTGAGTGTATGATGAGCTTTGTCATAACCGTTTTTCCTTCTTGGCATTGAGCAAGGAAGAAGAGGCAGGAAGGCCCGGGGAAAGTCTTAGCCTTCCTGCCCCTGCAACCCATTATCACCAAGGAGAGATCTTCGGTGATAATTCCAAACCATAGCAATGCACCACAGAGGTCACAGGGAGTGTCTCTGTGGTGGATGTTGTACTCTTTTATGCCTTTATCTCAACCAAGCTCTTCGACGACTTTTCGAGCAGCGCTTTCAGGTTCGGGAACTTGTCCTTCATGTGCGGGATATGCATCGCCTGCATGAATTCTTTTTCAAACGCCGGGTCTGTCGCGATCTCGACGAACTCCACCCATCGCGCGCGTTCGTTCGCTTCGCGACGCTTGTCCCTGTTCAAAAGGGCCATGCGGGAGCCGTCACCGGCAGCATTGCCCACGGCGTAGACCATGTCGATGGGGCAGTCCGGGAACATGCCGAGCGTGAGCGAGGCCACCTTGTCGATGTGGCTTCCGAAAGCGCCTGCCAGGATCACGCGGTCGAGCTTGGTAATGCCGAGCCTCTTCATCATCAGTTTTGCGCCTGCGTAGAGCGCCCCCTTGGCGAGCTGGAGCGCCCGCACGTCTCCTTGGGTGATGGTGATGTCCTGGCCGATGGAGGTCTCCGACGCCCAGGCAAGGACATACTCGGGCTTGCCGTCAGCATCCTTGCGCACCCGGTTGGTGCCCAGGTCCATGACGAACCTTCCGCTCTTGTCGATGACGCCCGCCTTGAACATCTCGGCGACAACGCCGATGATGCCTGATCCGCACAGGCCCTTTGCGTTCACCTTTTCGATATGAGTATGCCAGTCCGCCTTACCGATGACCTTGTACCGCGGTTCCTTCGTCGCCGGATCGATCTCCACCGTCTCGATGGCGCCGGGAGCGGCGCGCATGCCGAACTTGATCTGGGCGCCTTCGAAGGCAGGTCCGGTAGCGCAGGACGTGGAGCAGACCTTGTTCCGGTTGCCCATGAGCAGTTCGCCGTTCGTTCCGATGTCGATGATCAGGACCATCTCGTCCTGGTTGTACGGTTCCTCGGCGATCAGCACGCCCACGTTGTCGGCGCCCACGAAGCCCGCTTCGATGGGCAGCACGTGGATGTAGGAAGCGGGGTTGATCCGAAGCCCCAGGTCGCGCGCCTTGATATCGAGCGAGCTCTGCACCGCGGGAATGAAGGGTGAACGGCCGATATACTCGGGGTTCAGGCCCAGGAAGATGTGGTGCATGGCCGTGTTGAACACGATCGTCAGATCGTCGATGACATGGCCCGGGTTCGGTCCGTCCTTCCGGATCTCGCTCACCACTCGCTCGATGATCTCGTTCAGGCCCTGGATGATCGCCTTCTGCATGGTATCGAGACCCACGCCGGGATTGCTCATAGCGTAGGTGATGCGCGACATCACGTCCTCGCCGTAGGGCACCTGGGGATTCATCATGGACTCGGTGTTCACCACCGCGCCCGTGTTCAAGTCCGTCAGATAGCCTACGCAGGTCGTGGTCCCGACGTCCACGGCAAGACCATAGCTCAGTTCAACGAACCCCGGCTCCATCTTGATGATCTCTTTGTCCATCCAGACCGTGGCGGTCGCATTCCATTCGCCCTTCCGCAGGATGTCCTGGAGGTCCTTCAGGACCAGATAATCGAAGGTGAGCCCCTTCAGTCCGTAGTTGTCTTCCAGGGACTTGAGCACACGCTCCCAGTCTCCGGTCGTCATATCATGCAAAGAGGGCTTTTCGAGCGCGACATTATATTTTTTCACGGCCGGGTCGAGCTTGATCGTGAGCTCTTTGGCGGCCTTGCGCACCACCTGCTTGCCCGCACGCGACCGCTCGGGTACGAATACCTTGATGTCGCCGTGGACCTCTGCCGTGCAGGACAGACGGATGCCGGGCCCGTCCTCGGGTTTGATGTGCTTTTTCTCCGCTTCGGTGATCGGCGAGAGGTGGGCCATGCCCGAGTCGATGTTGTCCTTCTCGAAGTAGCCTTCTTCGACCCGCACCTTGCACTTGCCGCAGACCTTCTTGTTGCCGCAAAGCCCTTCGATGTCGACGCCCATGGCCTGGGCCGCCTCGAGGATGGTCTTACCGTCCTCGATCTCGCCGCGCCTGCCCGAGGGCTGGAATATAACTTTGTGTTTCTTAATCATTCACTTCCTCCTGATAAAGATGAATCAAAACATTGTAACCACGGATGAACACGGTGAAACAAGAGGCACTCTGCGGGAAGGACGGTTGTTATTCCGCACCCTCCATTCCGCACTCCGCATTCGTCTCTTGTCTTCCATAGGGGCAGATGTTGATGCACAGCCCGCAATTGGGCTTTCCTTCCGTCAACCGTTTGGTCTCCTTGTGGCTCCTGCAGGCATCGAGCCGGACCAGTTCCACAAAGGGCGAGGAGCGCGACCACTCCGCTCCGGTGATCGCCTGCGACGGGCAGTACTGCACGCAGAGCGTACAATCGCCACACAAGCTGTGTTCCATGGGCCGGTCCGGTTCGAGCGGCGCGTCGGTCAGCACGGTGACCAGAGAAAGCCGGGGGCCGTAGTCCGGGCTGATCAGGAGTCCGTTTTTTCCGATCCATCCCAACCCCGCGGTAGTCGCCGCCATTTTGTGATTAAAGAGCGAGTAGAGCTTCGAAATGAAGGTGCCTTTGATCCGGTCCGAGTCCGGCGGGATGGCCAGCGTGCGATGGCCCCGGGTCTTCAGAAACCGGACCGCGCGCTTCTGAAGCTTCATGAGGTGGCTCAACGTGTCCTCGTTCAGCCGCCGGTCCAGGCCGATAGACACGGCAACGTCCAGGTGCGCGAGCTCGCCGCTCATATGCCCCCGGAGCCCGGCGACCCCGACGACCCTGGCGCCCAGCCCCAGCAGCTCGTGTCTGAGCACGGTCTTCATTTCGCCTTCTTTGCTTCTACCTCATCTTTCATCTTCTTGAGCGAAGCGACCATATTGATGGCGTCCTTCAGGGCGTTGGTAGCGTCCTTGGCATAGCCGTCGGCCCCGTACTTTTCGGCAACGTCCTGGGACACGGGCGCGCCGCCGATCATGATCTTGACATTGGGGTTCTTGGTCCGAAGGTCGTCGATCACTTTCTTCATGCCCGTCATGGTCGTGGTCATCATGGCCGAAAGGCAGACCAGGTCGGAATCGGTCCTGAGCTGCTCCTGCACGAACTTGTCCAGCGGCACGTCGCGGCCCAGGTCATAGACCGTAAAGCCGGCAACGTCGAACATCATCTTCACGATGTTCTTGCCTATGTCGTGCACGTCGCCTTCCACGGTCCCGATCACCACCGAGCCTTTGACCCCGAGGTCCAGCTGCGTCACATGCGGCTTCAGGATGTCCAGGCCCGCATAGAGCGCGTCGGCGCACATCAAGAGCTCGGGCACGAAGTACTCCTGGGCCTCGAACATGCGGCCCACTTCCACCATGCCGGAGACGAGGCCGTTGAAGATGGCGTCGTTCGCTTCCAAGCCGACGGCGAGCGCTTCGTTGGCAGCCTCTTTTGCCGTGTCCTCGTCGTACTGGATCACGGCGTTCCGCAGTTTTTCCAACAACTCTTTTTTCTTCTCTTCCGTTGCCATGGATTACCTCCTGTACTTTCTGACTTCATCCATCATCGTCTTGAAATTTTCGGCAGGCACGGTGGGCCAGATATCGCACCCCGGCCAGACCGCGCTGACGCCGTCGTCCATGCATTTCTTGATCGTCTGGCGTATGAGGTCCGGCGTGCCCGAGACCAGCACATTGTAGGGATCATAGTTCCCGAAGACGAGCGCCTTGGGGCCGAGCTTTTTGCGCGTTTCGGCTACGTCGTTCTTCTGGTCCACGCTGATGGCCTTCGCCCCGCTCTCCGCCATAAAGGGGACGATGTCGTTCGTCTTGCCGCAGATATGGATGACGCTGGGGACAGTGATCTTCTCGAAGATCTTCTTGAGATAAGGCAGGATGAGGGTCTTGAACACGCGCGGGGAGAGTACGTCCGACGTTGCTCCCATTTCCCTCACCGTGATGAAGTCCACGCCGGCCTTTTCGTACTGTCCTGCGACCTGGATGATCACGTCGGTCAACTGGTCGAGGAGCTTGCTCACCTTGTCCGGCTTCTTGAAGGAAAGCTTCAGCAGGTCGTTCAGCTCCATGACCTGGCCGGCGAGCGTGAAGGGCCCGAGCACGTAGGAGCCGATGGCAGTTTCGCTGCCGACGTCCTTCTTCATCAGCTTGATTGCTTCGACCATAAGCGGCACCCTGCCGCGGGTCGTGAGATCGGACGGAAGGGCGATGTCCATCTCTGCTTCGTTGTGGATCAGCTTCGTTTTGATCGTGGGGTACAGGAGGTCTTCGGAGTGGGCGTAGACGTTGATCTCGCACCCCATGGCCTCGGCCTCGATGCAGAGGTCAAAAGGCGCGACCGCGGACTCGAAGCCGAACAGTTTGTATGTTGAGACCGCAGCAGCGGCCATCATCCTTGCGTCGAGGTGTGTTGCGGCAAATTTTTGCCCGAGTGATTTCAACCCCTCCGTGGTTACGTTGCCCATACCGCTGAAGCAGGGCGGCCTGTCCACTTCCTCTCCGGCAAAAAGCTTCAGCACTCGCTCTCTTGCATTCAATGTTGTCATTCATCCTCCTTAAAATATAACCAGGGGTCTCGACTTTGTCGAGACACACAGATAAACACGGTAATTCGTGGTACGAATGATGGTATAACCGTAGGGACGCGAAGCGGCCCCGTAGTTCGTCAAAATTGTACTTTTTCTACTTCCTCGCTGCTCCCGAGGTCAGTTTTCCTATAAAATCCGAAAAGTATTTCTTGATCGGTATGTTTGCGTTGTCCGATATTTTCTTCGTTTCGTCATACACCAGCGTGGAAAGCAGGACTTGCGCTGCTGCCACTGCAGGGAAGATCCGCGGCGCCGTAACGATGGGGCCATAAAAATTGAAATCGCTCCAGATGGCCGAGGCCATGCCCTGGACCACAGCATCCATGGCCTTGAACCCGTCGAGGCTCCAGATGGTCTTCGCCTCTTTCCACATGTGGGTGCCGTTCGAGTAGGCGCCGCCGCAGGGCAGGCCGAGTTTCTCCTTGATCAACCTGTTCGCGACGAGGGAGAACGACGTTGCAGGCAGGTTCATGACCGATGTGTCAACGATGACGGTCTCGAAGCCGTCGGCCCCCTGGGAAAGGATGCTCTCGAGCGACTTAAGACGGCCCGCAGGCGACTGGTCCTGGTCGTCGAAGGCCTGCACCACGACATGCTTGATGCCGAGGTCCTTCAGCTTCCGGACCTGTCCCTTGATGTCCTTGTCCCAGGGCGTGATGCTGTTGTACAGGAACTTGTCCTGGAGTCCGAGCTTGGCCACATACTCCGTTGCCTCAGCCCGTTTTTCTGCGACCCACATGTCGATGCCGAAGGGCATTGTTGTCGTTTCGCGGTAAAAATCGATATAGATCTTGGCCTCTTCCGCCGAGTTCGCTACCATGGCGACCATGGCCGGAATCCCCGTGGAGGCGGACAGCGCTTCCTGGGTCCTGATCATCTCCGTGGCCTTCTTACGGTCGAAATTGCCTTTGCGGTCCGTGACGATCCGGTCCTTATTGTGAAACATAGACGCGATCAGGAGCGGCGGATTTTCTCCGGGCTGGCCGCCCACTTTCATGTTGCCGAGAGTAAATACCTGTTGGTCTTTTTTAAATCGAAACATCCCCATCCCCTTTTTATTCGGAAGTAATATTCAACATCTATAGAGAGCGGCTTTTCTTATGATAATCGTATGAGTGCGAAAAACGGGGGAGCCTTCGAAACGCTCCCCCGTCGAAGTACACTTAAAATACACCATGATCGAACTTGGGCTGAGGCAGGTACTCCCACTTCTCGCCCTTGCGGAACTTCGCTTCGATGTCGAGGCACTTGAGGGCATACTCGAAGGCATAGGGGATGCCGGGTCCGCCGGGCACAAAGCCCCCGAGGATCATGCCGACCGAAGCTGCTTCGAAGATCTCGCCCGTGGTCGCGCCGGCATTGATGGCCGGGATCACGTGGATGATGCACCGCGGCGAGCAGTAGGCCACACCGCCGGACATGAACATCAGCTCTTTTATCTTGCGGGAAAGGGCTCCGTCAGCGAAGATGCTCGCATAAAAATCGGCGAACGTCCTGCCCGGCTCCGGCGTCACGGTGTTGATGATCTGGAACATGCGCGGTACGAAGCCGCACTGCTTCTTCATGTACTCATTTACTTCTTCCAACGACATTTTCTTGTCAGCCATTTTTACTTCCTCCTTATGCCCGGATGCACTCTGTGCTCCGGAAAACAGTTTCTTCAACTCGTCCAAAATACCCATTCATCGACCTCCTTTTTTGAGAATTGAGCAGTTTCACCTCCTTTTTTGTGAAGTGATGAAAAAGCAATTAACCACAGGCGACCTCGACCCGTGGTTGCCGATGCTGTCGTTTACATTTTCCACTCGTGCGCCACCTGGATGAACTTCTTGATGTTGTCGTAGGGAACGGTCGGCGGGATGTCGCAGCCCGGCATGAGCACGAATCCCCCGTCCGTGCCCGCAGTCTTGATCACGTCCTTGCAGGCATTCTCCACGTCCTGCACCGTGCCGTTCAGCATGATCTTCACGGGGTCCACGTTCCCGCCGAAGCACATCTTGCCGTGGAGCGTTTCCTTCGCCTTTGCCATGTCCGTCTTGTGGTCCAGGCTGATGCAGGAGGCCCCGGTCAGCGGGAACAGGTCCAGCCGGTCGGTCGTATTTCCGCAGATGTGGACCAGCGTATGCACGCCTTTGGATTTTGCCCAATCGGTAAATTTTTTCAGATAGGGTACGGCGAACTTTTCGAATTGCTTTCTGGAAATGAGGTCGCCCGATGCCGTGGGGTCCGCGAGGCTGATCACCTCGAGCGTTTTGTCTGCGACAATCGGTTCGTAGAGATGGATCAGGAGATTCGTAGCGAAGTCTACGACCTTCTCGACAAAGGCTGGTTTCTTGAACGTGGCCTTCATCATGGTCTCTTCTCCCACAAGCCTCGCGCCGAGGGTGAAGGGCCCCCAGGCGGTCATGGTCACCACATAGGTGTCACCGATCTTTGCCTTCGTTTGGCGCAACGCCTTTTTCACGGTATTGATGGTCTCATCGGCATCGAGGTTCGCGAGGTTGAGTTTTGCAAGGTCCTCTTCCGTGGACACGAAATGGTTCTCCAGGTCCGGCGCGCCGACTTCGCGAAATTTTATCTTGCCGCCGAGTGCCGAGGCATGGAAGTTATTGTACCCCGACCCGGGATACACGATGTCGCACTGGAGCTTGGCGCTCATGTCAACGAGCATGGAAGTCATCTTGTCCGCGTCCCTTGAAAGCGCCTCAAACGACGTGCCCCAGCCTTTGATGCTCCACATTCCCGCGCCGAACAGGGTCACCGGGAGTCTGTCGGACTTTCCCCCCTCGAATGTCTTAAGCATAACTTCCTTTGGTTTCATAGCATCTCCCCTCCGAAAATGAATAGACATGCCGACGAAGCGTCAGAGTCTCACGCCTTGCGTCGTTCGATCATACCGTGATACTATGGATAGTTCGTTTGAGCTCTTCGAGGTCAACCGGCGCGTCGACGGCCAAGGACGGGCCATCGTTCATGCCGCCCCCGACATATACTATCGGCAGGTTGGGCTCCACGGTCTTTATGATTTGCACTGCATCCTCCGTGGAAAGACCAAAAGGTTCTGAGTCAAGGATGGCAAGATCAAACAAGCCGAACATCACCTTATGGACGGCCACTGCCGGGTGTTCCACGGTTTCTACGTCATGCCCTTCGTCTCTCAGCATACTGTAGAGGCTCTTGACCAGGATGGGATTGGAGGAGCAGAGAAGGATGTTTTTCATGACAGTGCGTATTGTTGCATTTGCAGTGCCACGAAAAAGCGGGTGTGCCGCCACATCCATGATGTTACGTGTCGGGTTCATGAGATCGGCATACCGAGCGTCAGACTCGTGGAGGAAGAGGCGGCAATTATGCGAAATCGCAGGGCAATCTTTTAAACTCCAATCACACCGATTACCCTGGTGCGTGCCTCAAAGGGCAGTGACGCAGCCTGAATACTCAGATTTGTTTCTTAAAATCGTAAATTGATATCATTTGCAATTGTAGAGTAGATGAAAAATTCCCCACCGTGCGAGGTATTTTGCCTCACGTTTCCGAAAGTAACGAAGTTCTTTTAGATCCTATTTTGTATAACCTTGGTGCGACGTTGACCTGTTTCACCAACGAGGAAAGACCAGTTCCTGAGTGGCAAAGCAGGAATAAACGCAGAGGTCTTTTGTCTCACGTTCGCGTGACATTCATGGCATCGTCATTGCAGAAGATTTATCGTACAGTATTCACCGGAGCAGGCAGGATTGCTTATAAGGATTAATCATGAAAGTAACGGTTGTATGCGGGCTTTTGGGTGCAGGAAAAACAACGTTCATCAGGGGTTTCGTGAAGCATGGATCAGAAAAGACCGTGGTTCTGGTGAATGATTTCGGTGCTGCCGGGATCGACGGAGAAATCTTTACCGCAAGCGGCATCGAATCTGTGGAGCTCCCGAGCGGCTGCGTATGCTGCACACTCAAGTTTGACCTCATCACGACGATCGAGAGGATCATCCGTCAATTCGCACCTGAGCACCTCGTGATCGAACCGAGCGGTGTGGCGTCACCTTCGGGAGTGCTCGAAGCGCTTGAAAGTTCGGGTATCAGGGCCGCAACTGTTGTCAACATCATCGACGCCGTGGAGTTTGTCGAGCTCCTCGAATCGGGCATGTACGGGAGCTTCTTCGAGGACCAGGTTTCTCTTGCAGATGTGGTTCTGGTAAACAAGACGGACCTGGCACCTGAGGCGGCCATCGTTGCAACAATCAATCATATCGAATCCATGAACCCGCACGCTGTTTTGTTTCGCACAGTAAACGCGGAGATTCAGAAACCCCTGCCGGAGGTGTCTGCTGGTGCACGGGGGAAGGGCGTTGGCCATGGGCATCTTCATTTTGGTACAATGACCATCAGGCCGCAGAGGATCAATGACCTGGCTGTCCTTACGACAGGGCTGGGAGATCTGGCTCAAGGGAAATACGGGACCGTGGTGAGAGCAAAGGCCCTTGTCCGGACGGAGCAAGGGCCTTATCGATTCGATATCGTGTACGGGAAAATGGAAAGCGTTCCCTTTGAAAAGGACATCCAGGACAGCAGGATTGTGATCATCGGTCAGGGACTTGATGCAGAGGAAATAAGGCGGACGCTGGAGTAATTAACCGTCTCCTGCTTGTGACGAACATCTCCCATTATCAGGCTGCGTCTTTCACAGTTCGATAGGGCTGGATCGATGCTCCAGCAGGAATGCCGATCTTGTGCAAATTGTGGATTACTTCCATGATGAGTGCCCGTTTCCTGCTCAATACGTTAGAGACGCGGGCATGGCCCTGTTGTATTGTTTTCCCTATCGCTGTGTGGAAGCACTCTGCTCTCCATGAAATGCAATAGCGTATAGCGTCTGTCGGATTCGGAGGGACAATGCGGACGTGTTTCTCCTCAATAAGCATCGCCTAACGTGGCCGGCACTTCCAGCCTGTCGTCTTCAGGCGTGCCCGGCACTGAGTCGAGAGGGGTGGCGTATGACCATGTAGCCGCCCGTTTACGGCAATTCCTTAAGTTTTCGCTCCGTCCTGTCCTGTTGAAAACCGTGTTGTTATTTTGTGGCATAAATAGCCGGTGGTGCGGGATAGTGTACTTGAAAAAGGCTATTTGAAATTGTCAATCTGTGTTATATTGCGGAACAATAATTTCTTTCCTGCATAGCCCGGATTTGGAAACGTGATCACATCACCCACCTGAGGAGGGGTTTGTCTTAATGTTCCGACTAACGTCCCTGACAATTCGCGCGCAATTAATTCTTCTTGCCCTCATTGTCGCTTTTCCTGCCGCAGTCATTATTATTTATTCAGGCCTTTCGTTACGAAACCATGAAATACAGCGAGCTCGTAACGAAACCCGGCAGCTCGCTGATCGCATTGCCTCGGAACAGAATAATCTAGTGGCCTCGGCGGAGCAGTTGGTGAACGCCCTGGCCGAACTCCCTGATGTCAGGAACCGCAACGTCGCCAGGGTCGAGTCGCTCCTTCGCAATGTGCTGAAATTAAATGCTCAGTATTCGAATATCTTCATCGTCGATCTTCACGGCGCGGTCTGGGCGGCAAATTTTCCTAAGAACCCTCCTTTTACGGTATCGGACAGACGGTATTTTAAAAACGCTCTCGCGAGCGGTCGCTTATCGTCCGGTGAATTCATTCTTAACAGGTCTACTCTTACGCCTGCTTTGACCTTTGGCTATCCTTTTAAAAAAGATGAGCACGGCAAAATAATAGGGGTTATCTGCATAGGTGTCAATCTTGAGTATTATAAGCGTTTCTTGGACCGTGCCGATAGGGCCTTCGGCAAAAGTTATTTATTGCTCGACCACAATGGTGTAGTGCTGACGGCACCAATTAACCCGGCGGCACTGGTCGGCAAGCAATACTACCCCGATCAATTCAAAAAAATGCAGGAAGGTCCTGAAGAGGATGAATTTAGCGCCTTGGCGCTTGACGGCAAACAGCGGTTCATCGCCTATCGTAAATTGAAACTAAAGAATGAGCAGTTGCCTTATATGTATGTTCGGGTAGGGACACCGGTTGATGCCGTTCTTTCCAAAGCGAATAGGTCCCTTATTTATACTCTGACTGTTTTCTTCTCGTTTCTCGCAATTGCTTTGTATGTCGCCTGGTATATCGGCAAGCGCTCGCTTGTGGACCGAGTTGCCCTGCTACAAAATGTCTCTCAACGTCTGGCCAACGGGGATCTGGAGGTCAGAGTGTCCGATCTGGTGACAGGCGGTGAACTGGGGCGCCTGGGACAGACCTTCGATAATATGGCCCGGCAGATCAATTTACGGGAACATGCGCTCTTCGAACAGCAGAGTTTTTGCTCGAACCTGATCCGCAACTCCACAACCGCGACCTTTGTCCTGGACAAGACCCACCGGATCATGCTGTGGAACAGGGCATGCGAAGAACTGACCGGCCTGCAGGAGCCGCAGATGATCGGCACGGATGATCAGTGGAAGCCTTTTTACAGCGCGAAGAGGCCGACGGTTGCGGATGTGATCCTCGACAACAAACTGGACAGCCTGCCGGAGCTCTACAAGAGCCATTCGAAATCCGCCTTGAATCCCCAGGGAATCAAAGCGGAAGGGCTCTATAAGAACCTCGGCGGCAAGGACCGGTACATTATCTTTGAGTCCGCGCCGATCTTCAATAGTGAGGGCGTTCTGATTGCTGCCATCGAAACACTGCAGGACGTCACGGAAAGCAAGAAACTGGAGGAACAACTTCTCCAGACCCAGAAGATAGAGGCAATCGGCCAGCTTGCCGGAGGCGTGGCCCATGATTTCAACAACATTCTTTCGGCAATCATGGGATACGGACATCTCATACTCATGAAAATGCAGGCTGACGATTATTTGCGGGGGTATGTGGAACAGATCCTCCAGGCCGGGGAGCGGGCAACGGTCCTGACCCAAGGCCTTCTGTCCTTCAGCAGGAAGCGGATCATCAACCCTGTCCCCCACGACCTGAACGAGATCATCAAGAACTTCGAGAAGTTCCTGCTGAGGCTGATCAGGGAGGACATAAAAATCACGACAACCTGTACTAAAAGTGAACTGTCAATCCTCGTTGACCGGGGCCAGCTGGAGCAGGTCCTCATGAACCTGGTAGCCAATGCCCGCGACGCCATGCCTGCGGGGGGGGACATTACCATTCAAACGGCGTTGCTCTCCGTCGACGAGCAGTTTATCGAGGCCCACGGGTTCGGGAAAAAGGGCAAATATGCGGTCCTCTTGGTGTCGGATGCGGGCGAAGGGATGGACGAAGACACGAGGAAAAAGATCTTCGAGCCTTTCTTTACAACCAAGGGAGAGGGAAAAGGCACGGGCCTCGGGCTTTCGATGGTGTATGGCATCATCAAACAGCACGATGGCTTCATTGACGTATATAGCGAGCCTGGCAAGGGAACGTCATTCAAGGTGTATCTGCCGCTCATCAGAGGCAGCGTAGCAGAAATACGACATGAAGCAGAGACGGCGAGGGTGCCGGGCGGTTCCGAGACGATACTTGTCGCAGAGGATGACGCGGTACTGAGGAAGCTTGCCACCACGATCCTGCAGGATAACGGATACGCGGTGATCGAGGCGGTCGATGGCGCCGAGGCTGTGGCAAAATACGGCGAAAACAGGGCGCGCATTCACCTGGTCATTCTGGACGGTATTATGCCGCAAAAAAGCGGAAGAGAAGCCCTTCACGAGATCCGGCTGCTTAATCCCTCGGTCAAGGCGATCTTCATGAGCGGCTATTCACAGGACATCATCAGCAAGCAGGGCCTGCTTGAGCCGGGCATCAACCTTATCGCTAAGCCGCTCATCCCATCGGTCCTGCTGAAAAAAGTAAGAGAGGAGCTGGATGCCTGAGGAGGTCATGGTCCCCGGAAATGAAACCGCTCGCTTCCCCGCCCCTTTAAAGGGACTCAGCTGATACCGTATTTCTTCAGCTTAAGGTAGAGGGTCTTACGGTCGATGCCGAGGAGCTGGCTCGCTTTCGACTGGTTGTTTCCCGCCTCTTTGAGCACCCTGAGGATGTAGTTCTTTTCCATTTCTTCCAGAGAAGGATTCACGCTCATGTCCGCGACCGCTGCATACGAAGAGATGGAAAGGTCTTCCGCGCCGATCCTGCCCGATTCGCACAGGATCACCGCCCGCTCGATGACGTTCTCGAGCTCCCGGACGTTGCCCGGCCAGTTGTATCCCGTGAGCAGGTCCAGGGCCTCTGCAGTGAATTCCGCAATGGATTTGGACAGCTTCTTCGCATACTTTCCCAAAAAATGACGCGCCAGTTCGACGATGTCTTCCTTCCGCTCCCTGAGCGGCGGGATGGTCACGTTGATAACGTTCAACCGGTAATAGAGGTCTTCCCGGAAGTGGCCCGCTTTGATCAGGCCCGTGAGGTCTTTGTTGGTCGCGGCGATCATGCGTACATCCACTCGCAGCGTCTTGTTCCCGCCTACTCTCCGAAACTCGCCGGAATCGAGGAAGCGAAGCAGCTTTGCCTGGAGCCCGATCGGCATCTCGCCGATCTCGTCGAGAAACAGCGTGCCCTTGTCCGCCACTTCCACAAGGCCGTGCTTTGCCTGGTAGGCGCTGGTGAAGGCGCCCTTTTCGTGGCCGAAGATTTCTGATTCGATAAGGTTCTCCGAGAGTGTCGCGCAGTTCAGGGCGATGAAAGGCGCGCTCTTCCGTGTGCTGTGGTGCCAGACCGTGTTTGCGACGAGCTCCTTACCCGTACCGCTCTCGCCCTGGATGAAGACGGGCGAGTCCGTGGGTGCGACTTTCTGGATCATTGCGAGGATGTCCTGGAGCTGCCTGCTTTTACCGATGAATTCGAAAGGGGATTCCTTCCTGACCAGTTCCTGCTCCAGGAGCTTGCTCTTCACGGAAAGACGGCTGAACTCGTAGGCCCGGTCTATGACAATCGCCAGCTCATCGAGCTTGTAAGGTTTGGTGAGATAATCGTAGGCCCCGTTTTTCATGGCTTCAACCGCAGTCTCCACCGTCGCCTTCCCGGTGAGGACGATGATCGCCGGCGTCCCGGAATCCTCCTTCATTTTTTTCATGAGCGAGATGCCGTCGACACCGGGCATGACCACATCGAGGAGGATGATATCGAATGACCGGTCGTGCAACAGGCGCAACGCCTCGCTGCCGTCGTGCGCGACCTCGACAGCGTACCCTTTTCTGGAAAGCTCTTTGTTCAGGAGCCGTCTGAACGGCTCTTCGTCGTCAACAACAAGAATATTGATCATAGAATGAATTGGAATTTGACCAGATGGACTTTCCCCGCACGCGGCAGATTTGTACGGAAAGTATCTGTCTCTCCTTACTCCCTGCAGGTGATCGCCGGCAGCGTGATGATGAAGGTCGTGCCCTTCCCCGGCGTACTTTCCACATCGATAGTGCCGCCGTGCTCCTCGACGATCCGGTGGCTGATGGTAAGGCCGAGGCCCGTGCCTTCACCGACGGGCCTGGTGGTGAAGAAGGGGTCGAAGATCTTATCGATCAGGTCTTCAGGGATGCCGCTTCCCGTGTCTGAGACAGAGAGCCGGACCCGGCTCGGACAATCACCGATCCTCGATGGCTCCTCTCCCTCGTCATGCTCCGTTTTGATGGAGATGCTCCCCCCCTCGGACGTGAAGTAAATGGCGTTCAAAAGAAGGTTCATCAACAGCTGCCGGAGACTTCCTGCATCAGCATAGATCTTTGGGACCTCCCGGTTCAAATCGAGTTCCAGCGTGTGTTTCAGCTTCTGCGTGCGGTGCTTGAGCAGAAGGAGCACTTCCTTGATGAGCTCATTGATGTCGATCTCGCGGAACGTGCCGCCCGAGGGACGGGCAAATTCGAGGAGGCTCTTGAGGATGCCCTTGCACCGAAAGATCTCGCTATGGATTGTCCTCAGATATTCGGGAAAGTCTTCGAACTCCCGTACGTTGGTCAAGGCCGTGTCGGCAGCCCGATCGAGCAGCGCTTCAGAGTAGCCTGCGATGATCCCGAGCGGGTTGTTGATCTCGTGGGCGATGCCTGCCACGAGCGTGCCGAGGGACGCAAGCTTGTCCGTCCTGATAAGCTGCTGCTCGATCCGCTTCTGGGCCGTCACGTCCTTGAGGTAATGGACGATGGCGTAGAGCCGTCCTTCCTCATCGATGAGGGGATAGGCCCAGAAATGAAATATGCTGCCGCCCTTGCTTTTCAGTTCCTGGAACGTCGGTCTCTTGCACACGAGCGTCTCGGCGCAGAGACATCCTCCGGTGGGCATGATGCCGATCTTGTCGAGCAGCGCCATGCATGCCTTATCCGCGATCTCGGTCTTAGAATAGCCGGTCCTTGCCATGAGCGCGTGGTTTGCGCGGATCACCTTCTGCCTGCCGTCTTCGATCCAGACCATGTCGGTGATGGCGTCAAAGGTTCTCTCCCACTCTTTTTTCTCTTTCGAGATCTCTTCGAACAACAGCGCGTTTTCCAGGGCAACGGCAATGTGTTTGGCCACCGGAAGGAGGATCTCGAAATCTTTCTCGGTGTACTGTGTGGGATCGGTGCTGTCGAAGTTGAACACGCCGAGCATCCGGTCGTGGAACAGGGGAATGCTGATGGTCGAGCGGATGCCCTCGTCCAGGAGCTTCCTGTCCAGGGGGAATGCCGTTTCCGTGAGGTCGTAGCTGATCCAGGGCTTGTTGTTTCGGACCACCCATCCCGCACTCGTTCCTTCGATCGGCGCGGTAACGCCTTTTTTCATGACGGTCTTCATCTCCGTGTCCAGCGCGAAGATCGTCAGGTTATCGTCCTTTTCATTGTACAGCAGCAGACTCGCCCTGCTGTAGTCGATGATCTTCCGCAGTTCCGATACGACCATCCGGAAGATCGTCCCGATGCTCAGGCTCGAGTTGATGATGCTGCTCAACTCGTTGATCAACTCAACCTGGGGCGACTTGTCCTGCGCGGGGAAACCGTTGTCCGCGGGCATGTTCTTGCGAGCAGGAGCGTTTCGGACTACGATGATCATCCGGTCGGGACGGTGCTGCTTGTTCGGAATGACGGCAATCTGTGATGCCAGAGGGCTGCCATTTTTTCTGAAACAGAACGCGCGGAGCGACGACGATTCGCCGTTCCGGGCTGCATCGGCAAGTGAGGGAAAACCTGTTGCTTCGCGCTCCCGGAGGATATTATCGAGGGAAAGGAATTTTTCCAGGTTCCTGCCGATGACTTCCGCCCGGCTGTATTCGAAGACCTCACGGACGTGGTCATTGCAGGAGAGGACAGTCCATCTATTGTCGACAATAAATGCGGGCATATTCAGAACGTCGAGCGTTCTGAGCAGCTCGGAGCTGTCTTTATCCAGTGCGATTTTCATACCGATTTATATTAACACACTGCATGGTACCCAGCAACAGGAAAGGATGTACTGCTAGCGTAGGCTTGACTCGAAGAATGATCAAGACTAATATTGATTAAGGGCTTTTACTTTCACGTGCCGGGAGCAGCGTAAGCGATGAGAATCAGGATCGGACATCTTTCCACGTTCTATCACACTGCAGTGTTGTTGATGGCCCAGCGGACCGTTGACGCGCGGTTGGGAGCCGAGGTCGAATGGAAGCTCATGGGCACCGGTCCGGCCATCATGAAAGCCTTTCAACACGGCGAACTGGATATGGCCTACATCGGGCTGCCTCCCGCAATCATCGGCATAAGCCAGGGCATCAAGGTGGTCTGCGTGGCAGGCGGGCACGTGGAAGGCACGGTCATGGCTGGCAAAGCCCGGTGGAAAGCTTTCCCCGAAGCTCTTGACCTGGGTACGGTTCTGGAGCAGTTCCGGGGACGCAAGATCGGCGTGCCGGGCAAGGGTTCCATTCACGACGTCATTCTGAAAGACTGTATCGAGCAGCAGGGCCTCACGCGCGAGATCGAGATCGTGAACTTTCCCTGGGCAGACCTCGTGACTGAGGCCGTGGTCAACAATGAAGTCGCTGCTGCCATAGGAACGCCCGCCCTTGCCATAGCGATCAATCGCTTTGCCAACGGTAAGGTGCTGTACCCCTCGTCAAAACTCTGGCCGAACAATCCGAGTTACGGGATCGTTGCAGAGAGCGGATTTTTAGAGCGGGAACGAGAGCGGGTGGAAAAGTTTCTTCTCCTTCATGAGGAGGCCACGGCATTCATCAGAAGGGAGCCTGCGAAGGCGGCCCGGGTGATCGCTGATTTTGTCAGCATTGTCGATGAGGACTTTGTCCTGGACACGCTCAGGGTTTCGCCGAAATACTGCTCGAAGCTCACCGAGGGCTATATCGCTGCGACCATGAAGTTCATGCCCGTACTGAAGCAGTTGGGGTATATTCAAACGGAAGTTGAACAGGACAGGATCTTTTTCCGTGATCTTATCGATAAAATCCATCCCGGGCCGGACCATTATAACAACGGGATCAATAGTGCCGGATGACGCGGCGGCTCACCCCATCGTGTAATCGACTACCGCCCTTCGTTCCCTCACCGTACCGATGAATTCCGCGACTTTCAGGTGCTCGGGGTGTTTTTGGTACGCTTCGAGGTCTTTCTCGCTCTCGAATTCGGAATAGAGAACCACATCATAGGAGCCTTCGGAAGGAAGACTGTTCAACCCGACTTCGATATGTTTGATCTGCGGGATCTTGCTCTTCAATGCTTCGAGATCGTGCTTCATCTTTCTGGCATTCTGGATCCGGTCCCCGCATTCCGCAACTTCCTTGAGCTTCCACATGACAATATGCTTGATCACGGTTTCCCTCCTTCGAGCTGAACAGTAGAGCGTGGGGTGTTTTTTTCAGTTGCTCTCCTGATCGATACTTTGTATCATAGCAGAAATTTGACGGTTCAACAGAGAGCATTGTTATGATAATACCTGGAGTACCAAAAAAGGGCAAGTAGTATGGTCGGTATTGCAAAGAAGCTTATTCTGATACTGTGTTGCCTGGTCTTTATTGCGTCGTGCGCAACGAAAAAGCCGCCGACGACTACTGAGTCCTCACGGTCCAAGACAAAAGCCTACCAAAAGCCCTATACCGTTTACGGCAAACGATACGAACCTTTGGCAAGTGAGGTCGGCTTTGTGCAGACCGGTATTGCGAGCTGGTACGGAAAGGACTTTCACGGAAAGAGGACGAGCAACGGGGAGAAGTACGACATGAACGCCATGACCGCAGCACACAAGACGCTTCCCCTCGGCGTGTTCGTCAAGATCAGGAACACGGACAACGGACATGAAGCAATCGTACGGGTCAATGACCGCGGCCCGTTTGTCAAAGGCAGGATCATCGACCTTTCCTATGCGGCTGCGAAGAAACTGAGCGTAGACATCGTCGGGACTGCACCGGTGAGGATCGAAGCGTTGGGCTATCGCGCAAGCGGTGCGGAGAACTATCGAGCTCCGGATTCGTACGACGCCGGAAACTACACGGTCCAGGTAGGATCATTCAAGGAACACAGCAACGCGCTCCGGTTGTCTGAAGGAATGAAAAAACGTTATGGTTTCTCGGAAGTTCATATGACCAATGTCCATGGAGATAATTTCTACCGGGTCTACGCCGGAAAGTATCCTTCGCTCCATGCTGCGGAAAACGCGGAAAAGGAATTTTCCGACCACGGGTATCCGGGAAGCTTTAGTGTGTCGCTCGATTAATCACAGAGACGGCAACCGCAGGACCCTAAGCCAGTCCGTGTTTGCTACGATTTATCTATGGTATGACGTTCTGGAGAGGTATTCAATAGTTACATCGACGAATTTTGCAGACACATGATAATCAAGGTTACCATCGATTGCGTAGTAGCTGGTAATTTGCTGGCCTGTTTTCACTGTGCAAACGTTTCCTTTGCTCCTCTATCGAAGTTAAGCCCACAACAGGCCGTACGCCGAGGCCGATTTTGAGGCTCTGGCAAGCTCGCAGTTTGCCCATTTCAGCCGTAGCTCCCGCCCGAACCAGAATCTGCTCATCGGTGTTATGAGAGGGTAGCGCCCCAGGCTTGCAGGGTACAGTCCTATTAATAATACGATACTTGAAGCAAAGGTGCGAGTGCATCCCGACTTGATCCCGTAGTGTCGTTGATTTCGATAAAGCCGGGTGAAACTGTTCCCAAATCCTCTAGTATACGTACCTGGAAATCAAGCAAGCCCAGACGTTGGGCTTCATTCATCAAGTCGGTCACATCAATGGCTACATGATTGCCAAAATCGCTTTGGGAAATCGGCGGCAAGATCGTCCTTGTCACCAGCGCTGGCTGAAGTGTACGATCGAAATCAGTCCCTATCAATGTCGGTGGTTGAAAGGATACGAGGTCGACACGAATTGGAATTGTTCCAGGTAACGGATACGGAGATATGCTGTTGATTACAATATCTACGGTTGCTGATACAATGACAGCGTCACCAGGGACACCACCTGCACCTGTCAGAGGGAAGTCCAGGAATGTGCGATACTCCGTGAGTGTCGTGGGATCTATGCCGGCGAACACACTTTGCGTGTTGCCCTGGGTAACTGTATAATTACTCGATGCGGAATCTTTTGCGACATAACCATCATACACTGGATCACTCAGTATCTGCGTAACAATCACAGGTGGCGAGCTCCTATTGTCACCGCCTCCGCACCCTGCTAAGGGTAGGTTGATGAATATCAATGCTATGACAGCAAGTAAAATTCTTTTCATTGTTTCCCCCACTTTTAATCAAGCCTACCTAAATGTCGCAAGGTAAAACACTCCACTTGAACCGTTGACTGTAAATGAGAATGGAAACTCCTCTGTTTCAGGAGGAAATCGCTCTGAAAGTTACGACGAGAAGTTTTTATCTTCAGAGTTCGCTGTATTATCAACAGAGCCTACGACTTTACAGTCACTACCGTTTTGAGAAAAATGTTAAATACCGGTTGTACAATGCAGGGGACCCATCTTATGAAGCAAACGCCTGTGTCAGGAATCAATTTAATACAACTATAGCTCAAAATAGGGAGTTTTGTGTCGCAAATGGAAGTAATACTTTTAGTGTATAACGAGCGCTGCTAACCGGGACCGAGAGCAAAGAGCAGGCTACATATAAGTGTTCAGCCGCCTACTTTCGTCCCTTTGACGGGCAATAACGAGTGCATTGTGTTTCATCATTCCGCTGGCTTGAAGTTCGACCTGTTCGGCGGTCAGGAGATGTTGTTGAACGAAATAAGTTTCCAGGCGTTCCTGCTGTGTGCGCTGATAGTAGAGAATCGTATTCACTTGAAACGAGGTGAGTAGCCCCAGTCTGATAGCACGCTCACCGAACCTGCTATTGAGGGAGTGTGAAGTAGCAATTTGCTTGATAGTCTCTGCGTTCAACCAACCCCATTGCATTGCAACACTTCCGATGAGAGGGCGCTGTTTACGTTGCCACGTCAGCGCCTCGATGAGCGACCAGTAGGAAATTAAGCCTGAGTAATAGAGATACCGGCCGATATCGAGAACGTGGAACGGGATCGGACCATGGTAAAAATCAGTCCGGTTCTTTTTTGGAGCTGCCTGCGGACGAGAGGTTCGTTCTTGATACGAAGCAGGCCGCACCGGCCGTGCTGCTGAATACGTTGACTGACTCCACAGGCCTTTTTCCCGCTCTTTGAGAAACCTGTTCAACGTTTCATAGGCGTCTGATATTTCGCGAAAAAGATTTGCTTGCCGTTGCTGAACAGCGCGGTCCTGGTCATGAAAGAGGTCGGGGTGGGTTTCTTTTGCTTTTTTTCGATAGGCCGACTTGGCGCCGCTGGGCTGAAGGGTAACGAGAAACCCCCTGCAGATGCTGGGTTCTAGTCCGAACAGGGTGCGGCATGCCTGGAGGACGGTCGTTTCGGCAAGGGCTGAGGTCACACTCAATCCTCCTCAACGTTACAGTAAAGTATTTCTAAAAAAACTATAACTATATTGCACTATGATGTCAAGGCCGGAAAGTTCGCAGCAAAATATACTGATACCAAGGGCATCCTACAGTGTGTCATCCTTGAAAAATGCACTCTGTCTCGGTATAGCGCTTATTTATAAAAACATCCTGAAATACCCAGCAGCTCTGCTGCTGGGATGAAAAGGATATCCTGACGAAGTCAGGATGAGAATCTGTTACAATACGGGCCATGAGCCCATTGAGAAGAAGCAAACATAGCGTCTATGATCTGAAGTACCATTTTGTATGGATACCAAAATATCGAAGGAAGCTGTTCAGCGATCGAATGACGACGAGACTGAAAGAGATATTTCGTGAGATCGCAGAGCGATATGAATTTGAAATAGATACGATGGAAGCAATGGATGATCATGTGCATTTGTTTTTGGTTGTGCCACCGAAGTATGCTCCAGCGAGGGTAGTACAGATAATCAAAAGCATATCGGCAAAGATGATGTTTCGAGAATTCCCCGAGATAAAGAAAAAACTTTGGGGAGGAGAACTCTGGAATGACGGCTACTTTGTCCGTTCGGTTGGCGACAAAGTAACGGCAGAAGTTATAAGAAAGTATATTCGGTATCAGCATGATGAGCAAGTTGGCTTTAGGTTCTAGCGCATTTAGGATGCCCCGCAGCTCTGCTGCGGGGTAATTCACTTTTCTCGCACCACGCGCGTGCATTCTGGAACATCCTGAGCCAGGGAGAGGCTTCGAGTGACGTCTTGAGGTCCTCGGGCATCCATCCCCACTGCCAGGTGAGCACGGCGCGCTCGGGATGGGGCATCATGGCGAGGTGGCGTCCGTCGGGTGAGCAGAGCGCTGCGATGCCGCACGGTGAACCGTTCGGGTTGAAAGGATAGGCTTCGGTGATTCTTGATTCATCATCAACGAAGCGGACAGGCGCAAGTCCGAACTCGCATTCGTCGTACATGTGTTTGTCGGGGAAGTAGGCGAGGCCCTCGCCGTGGGCGACCCAGATCCCGAGCACGGAGTTCTCCATGCCCGAAAGCATGATCGACGGGCTCTTGAGGATCTTCACGGTAGAGAAGCGCGATTCGAATCGGCCTGACATGTTGTGGATGAAGCGCGGCTGGAGTTCGTCGGCAATGCCTTGCCAGGGCACCCAACCCAGAAGCGCCATGAGCTGGCATCCGTTGCACACGCCGAGGCTGAACGTATCGGGGCGGTGATAAAATTTTTCGAACTGGTTCCAAACCTTTTTATTGAACCGGATGGACGCGGCCCAGCCCTTGGCGGAATCGAGCACGTCGGCATAGCTGAACCCGCCGACAAAGACCACGCCGCGGAAGTGGTCGAGGGTGGTGCGGTCTTCGAGCAAATCGGTCACGGTCACGTCCCAGGGTTCGAATCCGGCGAGAAAGAACGCGGAAGCCATCTCGCGGTCGCCGTTGCTTCCCTCTTCGCGGATGATCGCGACTTTGGGTTTCGTGGTCCTGCAGAACAGGTCTTCCTCTGTCTGTTTCGGTGTAAAGGGAATGACAAAGGACGGACCTTTGCGGTCATAGATATTTTTTCGTTCTTCGCGGATATTTTCCGGGTTCCGCTGCAGGAGATCGAGGTGGTGGCTCGTTTCTTCCCAGATGTCGCGGAGCACGAGCATGTCTTCGTCCAAGACGGTTTTGAGTTCTGCGTTCTGAGTTTTGAGTGAACAGACTATTCGCTTCTCAAGCGTTGTCCTGCCGATCACCCGGAACGGGACCGCGGCTTTATCGAGTACGGAGAAGATCGTTGCTTCTTCAGCCGGGAGATATTCGATCACAAGCCCGAGCTCCTCGGAGAAGAGCGCGGCCAGAGCGTCGTTCTGTTTTCCGAGGTCGATCTCGATGCCGCAGTTTCCGGCGAAGGCCATTTCGAGCAGCGTCGTTACGAGGCCCCCATCGGAACGGTCATGGCCGGCAAGAATGAGCCTGTCTGCGACAAGGTTCTGCATGGCGGTAAACGTTCTCGTCAGGAGCTGGGGATCATCAAGGTCAGGGGATGTATCTCCCACCTGGCCGAAGACCTGTGCGAGCGCCGAGCCGCCGAGCCGATTTTGTCCGGAGCCGAGGTCGATGGAGAGAAGCTTGCTCTTGCCCGGTGCCTTGAGGTCCGGCGTCACCGTCTTGGTGATGTCCGGGCAGGTGACGTAGGCGGAGATGACAAGCGTTCCCGGAGACTTCACGGTTTCACTCGTTCCGTCGGCGTTCGTAACTTTGGCGGCCATGGACAGGCTGTCCTTGCCCCCGTCAACTGCCATGCCGAACTCGATCATGACGTCGCGCATGGCAACGGCGGCATCGTATAAGCGGGAACCTTCGCCCGGCAGTTTCGGGGCCCACATCCAGTTTGCCGAGCAGCGGATGTCGCCGAGAGAGGAGACCTGCGCCCAGACAATGTTCGTGAGCGCCTCGCCGACGCTCATCCTGGCCATGGCAGCAGGGTCGATCAGTTCTTTGACGGGCTGTTCGCCGATGGCGCAGGCTGCCCCGGTCAAGCCGAAGTGGGACTGTGCGATCACAGCAACATCGGACACAGTAAGCTGCAAGGGGCCTGCACACTGCTGGCGGGCGATGAGGCCCGTTACGGACCGGTCGACCTTGTTCGTGAGAAAGCGCTTGGACCCCACCGAGACAAGACGCAACACGCGGTCTAGAGCCTGCCGTACCGTGAGGTCTTTCGGAAGCTCGAGCGGTTTGAGCGAGGTCTTCTTCCGGTCAAGCTTGAAAACCTTTTGCGGCATGTCGCCGAGAACTTTGGTGAGTTCCAGGTTCTCCGGCGTCGAGTTGTCGAATTCATCGTAGAGTACAATGTAACCTTCGCCGGTCACCGTGCCGATCACGGCCAAGGGCACCTTCTCGCGCTCGCACAGCGATCTGAACAGGCCTTGATGCTCCGGTTTTAAGAGGAGGGCGTTCTGTTCCTGGTACTCGGCGCCCCAGATCTTGAGGGCCGAGAGCGTGTTGTCCCCGACCTGGATCCGTCGAATGTCGATCTTTGCGCCCGCAGGGTGTACGATTTCTTTGACGACATTGCAGTTTCCGCCCGCACCCTGGTCGTGAATGCTCTGGATCGGGTTTTGCTCCCCGAGCTCGACGCAGGCGCGTATCACGCGGTTCAGCTTCTGCTCCATCTCGGCATCGCCGCGCTGCACCGCGTTAAAGTCAAGCTCTGCGATGTTTTCGCCCTGGATCATGGAAGAAGCAGCGCCGCCGCCCATGCCGATGCGGTAGGCCGGGCCGCCGACCTTGACCACGAGCATTCCTTTTTGGGCTGCGGTCTTCGCGGTATGGAGCGAATCCATCTGGCCGATGCCGGCGGAGAACATGATCGGTTTGAGCCACTCCCGCCGTTCATTATCAGGAAGCCGAAGGCCGAAGGAGCGCGTGAAGCCTTGAATGACCGGCTCGCCGAACTTGTTGCCGTAGTCCGAGGCGCCGTTGCTCGCCTCGACCTCGATCTGGAGCGGAGAAGCGAGATTATTTGGATATGCATAGGACGCGTCCTCCCACGGGAGTGCGTATCCGGGGATGCGGAGGTTGCCCACGCAGTAGGCCGCAGTGCCTGCGACCACGAGCCCGCCGGTGCCGGTCGCCTGAACGTCGCGGATGCGGCCGCCGGTGCCGGTCTCGGCACCGGGGAAGGGTGCAACGCCTGAGGGGAAATTGTGCGTTTCTGCAGTAAGGATGATATGATATTTCCGCTTCGTTTCGCGGAACGCCGAAGGTTTGCCGACGACCTCGGGAATGATGGTCGTGATATCGTAGCCTGTTATTGCACTCGAATTATCGCTGAAGGCGATGACGCTGTTGTTCCGGTTCGCTTCGTAGGTCGCCTTGACGATCTTCATCAAGGTCTCGGGGGCTTCCTTGTTGTCCACGATGAGCTTGCCGCGGAAGAACCAGTGGCGGGAGTGTTCGCTGTTCGACTGCGAAAGGTCGAAGCATTCCACGTTCGTCGGGTTGCGCTTGATTTCTTTTATGAAGAGGTTTGTGTAATAATCAAGGTCCCAGTCATCAAGTCCAAGGCCCATCTCCCGGTTGATTTTTTCAAGCGCAGGTCTTCCCTGCTCCATAAGGGGTACGATACGCACCGGTTCGGGCGCCATCCCGGTTTCGAAGGTCCTGAGCGGCTCAGGATAGGGACACTCGGTCATGCGGTCGTGAACTAGAGCGAGGAATGCGATCTCCTGGTCCTTTGCCAGCGAAGCATTCGCGGCGAGCGAAAGACGGTATCGTCGCGACCGCTCGATCCGCGAAATTTTCTTCAGCCCGCAGGCATGGCAAACCGAGACCGCGTTCGTGGACCATGCCGTCGTGAAGTTCATGCGGGGACCGACTTCAAGAGTCAATTGCGGATCGGAGATTGCGGACTGCGGATTAAGAAACGTCTTGTCCGAGAAATTGCCGGGCTCGAAGGTCTCGGCGAGAAGCCAGCGCAGCAAGCGCATCTCGTCGTTTGTCAGGGGGCTGTCGGCAGCGACATTGAAACAGAATTCGGTCTCGATTGCGCTGACAACGGGAGAGACCTTCTGCTGCGCTGTCACGAGCAGGCCGGCGGCCTGGTAGGTCGAGAGCGCCGGCGTGCGATAGAGGTGAAAGAGGACCATAGTTGTCTCGTTAGTGTGTTCCTGTGATTCCGGCGGCGAAAAACAGGAGATAGGGAGAACATGAGAAGGCGCAGAAAGGGCGAATGAATCAGAGGGCGGGTGCTTCTTTTGCCCCTTCCCTTCCCGTTACACTGGTGTCGTTTTTTTCAAGCTCGATGAATATTCGATAGGGTTACCGGTCCGTCAGCGATACGACCTTCTGTTCAAGGCCCTTCGCCTCACCCGGCATTTCGCACTTTCCGTTAAAGGTCACACCCTCTTCGATGATGAGCTTGGGCGTCTTGATGTTGCCCTCGATTCTGGCGGGAGCAATGACATGCACTTTCTGGGCCGCGTTGATATTACCAACGACCTTGCCGCTCGATATGAGCGTTCCGACGGTGATCTCGCCCTGCAGTAGCGCGCCGTCACCGACGATCAAAGTGTCTTTTGAGACGACCTCCCCTTCAACTTTGCCGTCAACGCGGATAGTGCCTTCGAAACTGAGCACACCCTTGAACTCTGTGCCCTTACCGAGGAACGCTGTGATCTCAGACTGTTCCGGCGATCCTGAACCTTTCTTTAACATGAGTACATCCTCCTCGAAAAAAACTCAAAATGCTTTAACCACGACGTCACCAAGATACAAAGCACTCATCGAGTCTGTATCTTTATATCGAGATCGTTCCTTTGTGTATTTATTGTGAATGAGTTGATTGTTTATCCGATTTTCTCTAGGATCCGGTCCAACTCCTCCGGAGAGTAGTACTCAATCACGATCCTGCCGCCCTTCGATTTTGACGTGATGCTTACCTTGGTGCCGAGCGCTTTCCTGAGTTTTTCTTCCACCGCTTTCAGCTCCTGGTGCTGCCGCGCTTTCCTCTCTTTCGGCGGGTTCTTGAGCCGCGAGGCGAGCACCTTCGGACTCTCGCACCGAGAGACCCTTTTTCACGATCAAAGCTGATACCTGGAGCTGGTCGCGTACACGGTCGAGGGACAATAGTGCCTTGGCATGGCCCATACTCAGGGTGCCGGTCGCGAGATCATGCTTGACCTCTTTCGGCAGACCGAGCAGGCGAAGAAAGTTCGTGACGGTCGAGCGTTCTTTTCCGACCCGCTTGGCAAGATCTTCCTGGGTCAGCTTAAACTCGTCCTGCAACCGCTTGTACGCCTCGGCTGCTTCGAGAGGGTTCAGGTCTTCGCGCTGGATGTTTTCTATCAGCGCCATTTCGAGGAGCTCGCGCTTGGTCGCTTCTTTTACAAGTGCGGGGATGGTCTTCAGCCCGGCGAGACGCGATGCGCGCCACCGCCGTTCTCCGGCAATCAATTGGAAGCCGCTGCCTGCCCGATGCACGATGATGGGCTGGATCACACCCTGCTCTTTGATCGAAGCGGCAAGCTCCTGCAGCTTATCATCGTTGAAGATCTTGCGCGGCTGATACTCGTTCGGGACGATCTTGTCCAGAGCGAGCTCAAGGATTCCGAGCGCTTTCTTCTCGTTGTCATCGAGTGCGGACAAATCGGGAATGAGCGCGCCGAGACCTTTACCGAGCGCCTGTTTTTGCATTACTGATGACCTCCTTCGCAAGTTCCAGGTAGCTTTGCGCTCCGCGGGAGCGGATGTCATAGAGCAGCACCGGCTTGCCGTGGCTCGGCGCTTCGGAGAGGGCAACGTTCCGGTGAATAATGGTAGTGTATACTTTGTTTCCGAAATATTTTCGCACTTCACGTGCGACCTGGTCGGCCAGGTTGTTCCTGCTGTCGTACATGGTGAGGAGCACGCCTTCAATGGCAAGTTCGGGATTCAGGTCCTGCTTGATCAGTTTAATTGTGTTCATGAGCGCCGAGAGACCTTCGAGCGCGTAATACTCGCATTGCACCGGGATGATTACTCCGTCGGCTGCAGTGAGCGCATTCACCGTAAGGAGGCCGAGCGACGGCGGGCAGTCAATGAAGATGTAATCGTAATCGTCCTTTGCCGTTACGAGTGCCTTTTTCAATACGCGCTCGCGGGCGATCATCTGGATGAGTTCCACCTCAACGCCGACGAGATCGATTTTTGCCGGAACCACATCGAGCCAGGGGAAATGGGTCGATTTTTTTATGTCCTTGAGCGATTTCTTCCCGGTAAACAGATCATAGGTGCTTCCATTGATATCATTCCGGTCAATACCCATGCCGCTGGTTGAGTTGCCCTGGGGGTCGGAGTCGATAAGAAGCACCTTCTTTTCCGCTGCGGCAAGCGAGGCGGCAATGTTCACGGTTGTCGTGGTTTTACCCACCCCGCCCTTTTGGTTAGCGATTGCAATGACCCTGCCCATTATTTCTTTCCGCCCTCCGACGCTGCCGGTTGAGAACCGGAATACTTTACCATAAGGTAATAATAAAAGGAAGGGAAAACATGGTTAATGGCCGAGGAACCTCGGTCACCGCTCCGATATGCGGCATCCCGATCCCAGGTTCATGTTCCACGTGGAACGTGAACTAAACTTGTCCAAGCTCCCCGCCTGCCGGGCTTACCCGGAGGGAACCGAGAGATAAATGACGGACAGCCGAAACATCTTTTAAGGGAGTAATCACCCTGAGGGTCAGTTCCTTAAGGTCAATGGTGCGGAGGATCCCGAGACCAAGGCAAAGGTTCTGGTCGTCATTAAGCCCGACGATCAGGTGGTCCAGTTCAGACCGTTTCAGAACCATGACTTCGCGTACACCATACTGCTCTTTAGCAGTAAAGAGTTCGGATTCTGCATACTCTCCTTCTACGATGACAAAGATGCGGTCAGCAGAAAGCTCGGCATGGACCACTATTGCCTGGAGAATCTTAGAAAGCTTGTTAACATCCCGAAATCCGAGCCGTTCTCCGGTTCCCAGGCCGGGTCCGTGCACACCCACGTCATGGAGAGCGATTTCCTGGAAATCCGCGCCGCGGAAATACTCCTTGAACCGTTGCTCGCGGAATGAGCGCCTCGCCTCAGCAGTCGAGACCCGGGCATCGGGAGATAAGGGGATGCGGTGGATCAATAAACCGGCACGATGGGAATGGGGCGCAAGAAGATGTTCGACCTCGGTACCCTGCTGCAGTGCAATGACGTGCTGGGGCGAGATCATATCGATCTCATGGTACTTAAGTTCACGTGCTGCCCCGCCGTTCACAAGACCGCAGGTATTGATAAGGATCAGGTCGGGTTTTTGTGCTTGTGCCTGAGCTATCAGCTTTTGAAGTCCAGAGATCATTTCGAGCAAGCGGCCAACCGGCGATGTATTCCCGATAAAGCTCATGATCATGGGGTTCTTTCGCCTGAGGAGGTCGGATGCTTCAGCATATAGCGTGAGCGAGATGGTACTTGGTGGCCCTATGAATGGCTGGCCAGGATCGACGTCGATCCATGCGACCCGCTTGTTGCGGCGGCAAAGGAGACCGGTAAAATAGAGACAGAACGTGGTCTTTCCTGATCCCTGAGCTCCCAACACGAGAACCGGTCCCTGCTGGTCATAGATCTCTTCCGCCAGTTCCCGCCACTCGATCGGTATCTTAAGTGCCTGTTCTAACATAATTAATTATTAGTTCTCTTACCTTAAAGTGTAAATAGATGCAAAACCAGCTGAAAAAAACCGCATCAGTGGTTTTCTCGGTGACTTAGTATCCCCCTGGAGACATATGATATTTTCAAATCCCCAACCCGATGTTCCACGTGGAACATCATAATATTGCACGTTTCAATATCCAGATCGCCCTCTTATAATCCGAAAACGGGAGCATGAGATCGATCCTTTTCTCCTGTTCGATCCCGTACTTTGCCAGCTGCTGCCTATCGATATTCTCCTCGGGCCCCCGACTCAGGACCATGAGGCCCCCCTGTTTAAGAAATGGCAGGCCCGCAGCAATGGCCATGTTCATGTCGGCAAAGGCCCGGGCAGTAACTGCATCATACGAACTATGAAATGAATCGGGGAGCTCATCGGTTCTTTTGTCCTGGACCTCGATTCCAGTAAGCTTCAATGTTCTTATGATGTGTCTCAGGAATGAGGCTTTCTTTTTGACCGATTCCACCATAGTGACCGTGATCTCCGGCCGCACGAGTTTGATCGGAATTGCGGGAAAGCCGGCGCCTGACCCCATATCCAGAAGCTTGAGCCCGATCGAAGGCGAAAAGCCTTTTATATAAGAAAGAGAATCAAGAACATGCTTGATCACGATATCGCGTTCATCCCGTATGGCGGTAAGATTGATCTTTTGGTTCCATTTTTTGAGCTCGGTCAAAAAAATGAATATCGAGTTGGCCTGCTCCGTTGAAAGAGCGAAGCCAAGTTCTGCTGCACCGGAAGTAAGCAGTTCTCTCGGAGTCACGTCGTCTCCTCGTTCGTGAAGATTAGAAGTCTCACAATCCGAATACGCAATCCGATATCCCCACTCCTATGCCTTTCCCCGCTTCTTTTTTTCGAGGGCAACCATGAGGAGAGAGATCGCCGCCGGCGTCACACCGGATATGCGCGATGCCTGGCCGAGGGAGATCGGCCGAACTTGCTTCAGCTTTTGTTTCACCTCGCTGCCGAGCCCGATGACAGCATCGTAGTCCATGTCTGTGGGGAGGTCTTTGTGTTCGAGCGCGGCAAAACGGTCAACTTGCTGCAATTGACGCTGGATATAGCCTTCGTACTTTACCTGGATTTCGACTTGCTCGGCTGCGTCGCTTTTGAGCGGTTCCTCGGGAGGGCTGATTTTTACTATGTCACCATACTCAATTTCGGGCCGCTTTAAAAGCTGCTCGAGCGAAGCCTCTCCCGAAAGCGTTGTCGATCCACGTTCGATGAGCAACGCATCTACTTCCGGCGTTTGCTTGATCCAGACTTTCTTGAGCCGATGGACCTCGCCAGCAATGCTCTCTCTCTTTTCGAGAAATTGCCGATAGGCGTCCTCTGATACGAGTCCGATGCCCCGTCCCTTCTGTCGGAGTCGGATGTCCGCATTGTCCTCGCGCAGGATGAGCCGGTACTCTGCCCGTGACGTGAACATGCGATAGGGCTCGCTCGTTCCTCGTGTTACCAGGTCATCGATCAGCACTCCAATATATGCCTCGGAGCGCGAGAGAATGAGCGGTTCCCGCTTCTGAATTTTCAGCGCAGCATTGATCCCGGCCATGAGGCCCTGTGCTGCTGCTTCCTCATACCCCGAGGTCCCGTTGATCTGCCCTGCGAAGTAGAGGCCGGAGATTTTTTTTGTTTCGAGCGCGTGCCGGATCTGCGTAGGCGGCGCGAAGTCATACTCAATAGCATAAGCAGGACGCATGATCTCGACATCTTCGAGTCCCGGGATCGAGCGGTATATCTCTGTCTGGACATCGTAAGGCAAGCTCGTGGACAGGCCATTTGCATAGTACTCTTCGGTGTCAAGCCCCTCCGGCTCAAGAAACACTTGGTGCCGCTCCCGATCAGAAAAACGCATCACCTTATCTTCAATCGACGGACAATACCGCGGACCAACACCTTTTATCACTCCGGCATAAAGTGGGGAGCGATTGAGATTATTGCGAATAATATTATGAGTGTCTCCATTCGTATAAGAGAGATAACAGGGTACTTGTGGGAGTGCGTGCTCTTTTTCAGAAAAAGAGAAAAACGGTGCCGGATCATCACCAGGCTGTATCTTCATTTTCTTAAAATCAATAGTTCTTCCATTTAACCGTGCAGGCGTTCCGGTCTTGAGCCTGCCGAGCTCGAATCCAAGCTCCCTGAGGTTGTCCGAAAGTCCGTTTGATGGAAACTCCCCTGCCCTGCCTGACGGATAATGAACGAGCCCGATGTGGATGAGCCCTTTCAGGAACGTTCCGGTCGTGACGATCACCGCTGAAGAACGATAGAGAACGCCGATGTTCGTTTCCACTCCCGTAATCGTGTTGTCTTCCACGAGAATCTTTTCAACGAGCCCCTGCTTCACATCAAGACGCAGTTGTTTTTCTACCGATTCTTTCATCGCGAGCCGGTACCGCTGCTTGTCTGCCTGGGCTCTCGTACCGTGTACTGCCGGCCCTTTGCTCCTGTTCAAGATCCGGAACTGGATGCCGGTGCGGTCGATGATCTTCGCCATCTCGCCGCCAAGTGCGTCGATCTCCTTTACCAGATGACCTTTAGCAAGGCCGCCGATGGCGGGATTGCAGGACATGAGAGCAATGCTGTCCAGGTTCATGGTGAGCATGAGCGTGTCGCAGCCCATACGCGCGGAAGCAAGCGCAGCTTCACAACCTGCGTGTCCTGCGCCGATGACGATGACGTCGTATTTTTTATCCAAAGACATCAGGCAACTCCAGAAGCATTGCCATAGAGACACGGGGGCACGGAAAGAAGTTCAAGAAAAGGCAACAGGAATTCATTTTCCGGCATCATCCTCATTTGAATTTTCTCTTCTCGGCCGCCATGACTGTGGCAAACTTCAAATATTCGTATTGTTATACTATTTTCCGATACAGAATTCGCTGAAGATCCGTTCGAGAATGTCGTCCGTGTACGTCGCGCCGATAATTATCCCCAGGCTGTCCAGGGCATCGCGCAGATCCAGGGCGATGAACTCCAGTGAAAGGTCTTCCTCGATCGATATCAGGGTCTTTTCCAAGCTTGTCTTAGTCTGTTCCAGCGCGGTCTTGTGCCGCTGGTTTACTGCCCAGGCATGCTCCTTTGGTGCGACCGCCCCGCTTCGGACCATGTCAGCTATCGCTCGTCTGAGATCCTCGAAGCCATCCCTCGTCCGGCAGGATACGTTTATGTGTACTTTTGGCCAATCTGTTGCGCCGAGCTGTCTCGGTAAATCAGATTTGTTGATGACTGCGATAGCGTTCTTTCCGCGTATTTCCTCGATCACCCGATCATCTTCGGGCGTGAGCGACTGCGATCCGTCAAGAACGAGAAGTATCAAATCAGCGGATTCGATGGCTTTAAGGCTTCTACGCACTCCTTCCTGTTCCACCACGTCATGTGAATGCCTGATGCCGGCAGTGTCAAGGATCCTGAGCGGAATACCCATGACATTTACGTATTCTTCGAGCACGTCCCGCGTTGTACCCGGTACTTCGGTAACGATCGCCCGGTCTTGCTTAAGGAATGCGTTTAACAACGAAGACTTGCCGACATTGGGCCTGCCTACGATTGCTGTGGCAAACCCTTCACGAAGAATCTTTCCATAAGTGTAGCTCGACAGGAGATCGTCCACCTGTGCCCGCACTTGCCTAACTTCACTCTGAAGTGATTGGCCGGTCTCGGTTTCGATGTCTTCTTCTGGAAAGTCGATGCCCGCTTCGATCGATGCGAGCAGCGATACGAGCCTGTCGCGTAGTTCCGCAATTTCCTTTGAAAGACCGCCAAGGAGCTGCTCATTGGCGGCGCGGTGTGCGACATCGGTCTTGGAGCTGATAATGTCCATCACGGCTTCTGCCTGGGCCAGGTCTAACCTGCCGTTCAGAAAGGCCCGTTTCGTGAACTCGCCCGGTTCCGCCTGTCTCGCGCCGGCTGCGATAAGGAGTGACATGGTCCGAGCGAGAGGCATCATGCCGCCGTGGCAGTTTATCTCCACGATGTCCTCACGGGTATATGTTGCAGGTGCGCGCATTATCGTCACAAGCGTCTCGTCAATGATTTGCCCGGTCGCCGGATCAATGATGTGGCCGTAATGCAGAGTATGCGTGGCAGCGGATCGGAATAGATTCTTTTTGTGCGGCCTGAAAACATTCGTTACCATGGTGATCGCGTCCGTACCGCTCACACGGATGAGCCCGATCCCACCCTCACCCAGGGGCGTAGATACTGCGCATATAGTGTCCTGCTCATACATGAGCGTATATTACCATAAAGCAGCCTGAGTAAAAAACACCTTTTTCTCAAAAGCGAACGCGTCATCGCGGACAGAAGAATAAAAGTGAAAAAATAGCGTTCATATCAAGAGGATTTTATGATAAAATGTTTTTATTGTTTTCGGTCCCCACAATGAAAACCCAGGATTTAAAAAAAATTGTAGACAAGTATTCTCCTGAACAGCTCGAGACCTGCATCCGCGAGCAGCTCGAAAAGGGTGAAAACGCCTGCGAGATCGTGGACGAGAATGATGAGGTGATCGCGTCCTTAAGCAAGGCAGAGGTCGTTCGTGAGCTCATGGACCAGGGAAAGACATTTTCCGAGGCCCTTCGGGAGCTCGGGAAAAGGATACGGGCAGTGTACGGAAAAGAAGAATGATGTCGGCTGCGCGGCGGAAAAAGCTCCGGCCACTCTCGACCAGCCAGGCCGAAAGGGCGAATTTTTCCCAAACTGTTGCTTTAATCCACCCGTGACGCCCGTTGAACCATTGCATGACTTTTTCAGCAGCCGCAGGTAAATCCTGTGGACGGAATTGATTCATCCTATTCGGTCATTCGTTCCTATCCCTATCTTAGAGGTACACAAACAATGAACAGCAAATCTCTCTGGGAACGTTACAAAAAAAATCACTGCGCAATCCCCTCAGCCGGCTTGTCGCTTGATATCAGTCGAATGAATTTTCCCGATGACTTTTTTGCGCGCCTGGAGCCAGAAATCCAGAAGGCCTTCGCTGCCATGAACGCCCTCGAATCCGGCGCCATTGCCAATCCCGATGAGAACCGAATGGTAGGGCACTACTGGCTCAGGGCGCCGGAACATGCGCCGTCGCCTGATATTCGCAAAGAGATCGAGAACACCCTGCAGGCGATTAAGGATTTTACGTTCTCGGTTCACGCAGGAAAGATCTATCCGCGCAAGCGAGCCCGCTTTACTCGTTTTCTGAGTATCGGGATTGGCGGTTCCGCCCTCGGGCCGCAGTTCATCGCTGATGCACTTGGTACGTCGAAAGATAAGATGAAGGCACATTTTTTGGACAACACCGATCCAGATGGGATCGACCGCGTGCTAGCGGAGGTCGGGAATGATCTTGTAGACACCCTCACAATTGTCATATCAAAAAGCGGAGGAACGGTAGAGACCCGGAATGGAATGCTCGAAGTCGCCGCAGCCTACAAGAAAGCGAATTTGTCATTTGAGCGACATGCAGTCGCTATTACAGGAGTGGGAAGCACGCTAGATGATATTGCTAAAAAAGACTGTTGGTTGGCCAGATTTCCGATGTGGGATTGGGTAGGTGGGAGAACATCTATAACTTCTGCTGTCGGGCTCCTTCCGATGTCCCTCCAGGGAATAAATATGCAAGATTTTCTTAAAGGGGCAGCGATGTGCGATGAAGTTACGAGAAAAAAAGAGACAAGAGCGAATCCTGCGGCCCTTCTGGCTCTTTCCTGGTTTCATGCAACAAATGGTCGCGGGACCAAAGACATGGTAATCCTTCCTTATAAAGACCGTCTGGTGCTGTTTCCGAAATATCTCCAGCAGCTAGTTATGGAATCCCTCGGCAAAGGGAAGGACCTGAACAACAGGGTTGTGAACCAGGGTATTGCAGTGTACGGCAACAAGGGGACAACGGACCAACATGCTTATGTACAACAGCTCCGCGAGGGCGTGAACAACTTCTTTGCAACGTTCATCGAAGTGCTCCATGACCGGGAGGCAAGGTCTCTGGACATCGAGCCTGGCGTAACGAGCGGGGATTATTTAAGCGCCTATCTGCAGGGAACGCGAAACGCCCTGTACGAAAACTACCGGGAGTCCCTCACGATCACGATCGATAAGCTTGACGCACAGGCGATCGGGACGCTCGTTGCGCTGTACGAGCGGACTGTTGGTTTTTATGCCACTCTTGTGAACATCAATGCTTACCACCAACCCGGAGTCGAGGCTGGGAAGAAGATGGCCGGCACGGTCATCAAACTACAAAATGAGGTATTGGATCTTTTGCGGAAGAACAAGGGCATGTCATTTTCAATTGAAGCAATTGCTCAGGGAATCAAAGCAGAAGAGAACAGTGAAACAATATTCAAGATCCTGGAACACGTAAGTGCGAACAGTGATCACGGGATTAAGAAAAACCCGGGTAAGGATGCATTTGATGCACGGTATGAGGCACTCTGATCGGAGGAGAACAACGTTCTGCCACGCTTCGACAGTCTTTGGGCGAGCGGAAACCGTTGCAATTTCCCCTTCTGTATTATATGTATTACAAAAATGTGTTGAAACTCTCAGACCGCCGCCACGAACATTAACCATGATCCCCGCCTGCTGTAATATCTCCTTTGCCTTCGCAGGGATCAAAACCGCCGGCTATCGTGATGTTCCCTCCCCGCACTGTCGTGTCTTTGTCAGTATTGAATGGCCCCTCTCTTCTGCGTTTCGGATGATGACATCACCCAGACCGCGTACCTGCTCTTCTATTCTCTGGGCACAAGCTCGTCTTATCTCGACAATCTCTGGGTCCACTTCGGGTATTGAAATGCTCCACCGAGGGTGGCTTCTGAAAGAAATGTCTCAATTGACGACTTCACACGCAGCGATAAGGGCGCGTCCTAGGCATGGTCAAGGTAGATATATTTCTGCGTGACAGGAAACTCGCGGCGGTAGGATTCGAACAATTTTGCAGTCATGGGTTCTATTTCCATTATACCGGAAAGGCGTTAGCGGGAACCCAGTGTTTCCGGCTTATTATTAATATATTTTTCCTTCTCCACTCGGGAGAGAGACTTCACCGCGCATTCCTTCTTCAGTGCGCTCGATTTGTTTCGGCATCGCTCGAAATAGATCAGTTTCACTGGTCGCCGGCTGCGCGTGTAGCGCGAGGCGCTGCCGTCATTATGCCTCTCGATCCGGCGTTGCAGGTCATTCGTGATTCCGGTATAGAAGGTAGTGTCGCTGCATTTCAGGATGTAGAGGAGCCAGCGGCTCGGTTTTTTCTTAGCTTTTTTTGACGCACTCATTGGCATCCCTCTAAAAAATTATGCGCTCGCAGGGGTGTTCGGATTTCATGAAGTACACGGTAGCGGATATTTTATCTCTATCATTTTTTTATCGCTTTATCAGCATCACTTCACGATGCCTGAGAATTTTTATCATTGTTCTTGTTATTGATCTTTTGCTTTTTACCAATGATAAAATAGAGAGGAACAGCAAGGGGAGGCATAAACATGATAAAAAGAAACCAGATCATTTTGTCGGTGTTATTTTTAAATTCACTCCGCAGTATGTCAACAACTACATATAACCATGCAATAAACAATGCAAGAAAAACAAGGATACAGACTCCGGATACGGCAGCAAAAACCGCAGTCAATTGCCGGAGGGCAACGGGAGAAGCAATATCGTTCATGGACAGTCTCCTTTAGCGTCAAGACTCAGGATGGTCCCCTGACAAATGAAGGAAGAAAGTATTGCTCAACTGTCTAAAGTATAGTAGAATTTTCCATTGAGATAAAGAATAAAATGAAGAACACGCAATACGGGAACGTTTAGCAGATCTGGCACCGGAGAGCTAAGCTCGGATCCTATGGGTAAAGACACAACCGACAGACAACGAAACCTTGTTCACGGCAGCAGCGAAAGCTCGCTCAAATACTATCTTGAAGAACGCTTGGGCGGGCCCATTACTCTCGTGCTCACGGAAAATTCAACGACGATGCTTTCGGCAAGGGTGCACAACCACGTTCTGCGCGTCCGCCTTCATCGGATGTTTGTGAACGCCGGTCGGCAGGTGCTCGATGAGATTGCCTCGTATCTCAAAAAAAGAAAACCCTCGATGCCGCTGTTCAGGAATTTCCTGCGCGATAACAAAACGCAGATTAAAACAAAGCCGTTGAAAACAGTCCACATAAAAACGGCAGGCAAATACCACGACCTTCGTGATTTGTATGATACCATCAACAAAGAATATTTCGGGAGCTTGGTCAACACCGGGATCACCTGGGGAACGAGAAGCCCTCGCTCCTCTGTAAGAAGAAGGACCCTCGGGAGCTACAGCGAAAGGTCCAATATTATCCGGATTAATCCCGTGCTTGACCGGCAAACCGTACCCTGCTACTTTGTCGCTTTCATCGTCTACCACGAAATGCTTCATGCGTCACTGGGCGCGCTGCTCAGGGGAACACGAAGGAGCGTTCATTCGCGAGAATTCAGAAAAAGAGAAAAACTCTTTAAGGATTATGAAAAGGCGATGGCATGGGAGGGCGGGAAAGCATGAGCAGGGCTTTCATCATCATAGAGTTTATTTTCTCTCTTATCTTTATCCTTCGTCACGGTGCTCTAAACTCAGGCGTTAACGTTTTTGGGTTGCACTTCGTTATAGAACCGGCGATGTAATAATTCTTCCGAAAAAGTAGATGGAAAATCTAATAGATTTATCAGCCCAATCATGCTGTTCTTGAGTGCGCGTTAACAACGTTACGAAAACCGCGGATTTTATCTTTTCGATTCACCTATTGCCACATCTTCCACGAAGATATTCCAGATTAATGGTAATGATTATCAACGATATCGAATGGATATTTTATGGGTAGGCGCTGACGCATTCGGGTTGATAAGTGATGAGTTGCAAAAAACGGAACCTACAATATAAATTAGGAAGGTATGCGCTTAAAAAGCGCATGTCAAAACCTTATACAAAATAATTGTCGACCACAAATGTTGAAAACCGCAGGTCGTCAACCCTGATAAAAAATGTGTTTACACTGCGGCTTATGCGGTCGATGTAATAATTCCCGTCCTCTCTTTCTACTCGGCCTAAGAACGGGTGTTTTTCTCCCCGCTTATCAATCACGAGTTCCACATGTCCTCCAAGGGGAAGCAGAAGCAGTGGGCTTCCAACCTTTACACCGCCACGGGATACGTCAATTGTGTAGGCCACATTCAATCCTTGCTTGGTCCTGACTCCCACCACGAACTCCTGTTTCATTCTTCGTCTGATTCTTTTATCGTTTCCGTATGAACTCATGAGCCTCCTCATTCGACATTAAAATAATCTCCACCGATATCATCGGATAGTGTCGCCTTGGGCCGAATATTTCTGCGGGTCGGCCGTAATTTCAGATACATACAGCTGCTGCGGATTTCAGAAGAATTTCTTCATCATAAGTTACCTCAGAGAGTATTTTTCAGTCAAGGACTTTTTTATAAATTCATCAATCGGGTTAGTAGCGCTCATGCATGCGGTATCCTTGGTTCTTTATTCGTAACTGATATAAGCAGTTGACATTAGCAATTATATCATAAAATGACAATTTCAAAAAGGAACAGCGACAAGTGGTAGTGGGTCAGTTTGGATTCAAACTGACCCACTACCCGATAAGTACTTTTTACAAGGTGGCTGTCAAGTATGACCGGCAAATCTCGTATATGCGATTTTATCTCGCAATTTCGTGAGATAATGTGGTTTGCGACCTGAATTTGAGATTTCTGACTTCTGGAGTTTGTTAGCTAAGTGTGCCTCAGAGACGGATTGTGACCAGCTTAGATGGCCCCCTCTATTCAGTGCGTGGTCTTACTCTTCATTAAAAGAGCAAGATTTTTAACTAACTGGTTTTTTTGAATAAAAATATCCGCACCTGCACTTAAAAAAGTTTTGTCTTGATGATCTGTACTGCAGCCAATGATAAAAACGTCAGGGTGGTGATGGCGCAGTAATCTACAAACCACGTCGCCCTTCATACCCGGCATATGATAATCCGTAAGAATCACATCAAAATTTTGTTTTTTTGAAAGTTCGATGGCATCAGCACCGTTGTAACAGCAAAATACCGTATAACCATCTTCTTCAAGCAGCTCTTGAATGGCCCCGGTAAGTAATTCATCATCATCTACGATAAGAACTGATTTCTGTACTTGCATTGGGTCCTCGCTTTTTTGCGGTCAAGACATTCATGGTGTAGAAGATAAGGCCTCGAAAATTTCATACTATGTATCACCAACCGAAGGATAACGCCATACCCCGATAGGGGTATTTTTAGGGTATATCACGGGGTCATATTTGAGGCAGTGGGAGTGGTTAAAAGAAAATTCGGGAGGATATGTCGGTTTGCGGTATAAAAGTGAGTTGAAGAGAAGAACGATTACAGAATAAAAGTTACACTCTTGGAGCAACTGCGCCGTGTGCAGAGTTCAGTAAGCACTTTTTTCCTCTTCAAAAAACTACCCTCGTACCGTTTTGCGTCCTGTAAAAAAGAGCCTCTTGAAAGGATAGAGAATTCGCCCATCGCTTTGAGGAGGATAGTGCTCTTTACATTCAGTTAATACTGCCTGTTCGAATTCCTCTCTATTATCATCAGTCGGCAATCTCTCGAGAATCGGTTTCATCGCAGTACTCTTATACCACGCCACAAGGTCCTGGTGGGATTTCAAAATATGATAGTAGGTCGTTTCCCACAGGGCGATGTCCTGCGTTAAGGAAGCGAGCTGCTTATAATAATATTCGGCCTTATGATACGTTATCAGCTCGTCACACCCTGACGTGAATGCGCTCCACTTCCTACTCCGTGCAACGTTCAATATGATTTTGTACAAAGGCGACTCATAATTAGCAGGAACCTGGATCGCTAATATTCCGTCTTTCTTTACAAGTTGGAACAATCGCGGGATTAGCCTCTGATGGTCCGGGATCCAATGTATCGCCGCATTGGAAAACACGATATCATACTGCCGATCAGCCGCCAGAGTTGAGGCGTCTCCGATCATCCATGTTTGATCCGGATGATCCGCGCGGGCTCGTTCTATCATCTTCTCGGATTTATCGAGGCCGATAATATCGGCATGGGGCCATCTCTTACGTAAAATTTGAGTGCTGTTTCCCGGGCCGCAACCTATATCGATAATGGTCTTGGGATCTTCCAAGGGAATTCGTGCTACGAGGTCGATGGAAGGTTGTGTTCTTTCATGTTCGAACCGCAGGTACTGTTGAGGGTCCCATTCACGCACTGCGCTCTCCCCATTCTTCTTCTGACATCCATAACAACAGGAACCTAACCACTATATCATAGTGCGGTCTGCTGCCGCAACCAAAGGACAAACCTTTGACACCCCCTGCACTCGTTTCTGGCGGCGGTTTCGCAGAAGCAGGCTACGCACATTCAGTCGTAAGCGCTGGGCGCAAGCGGATGAAATCCGATAAAGGCCCTGATCAAAGCGGATAAATCAATAACATAATCACGCTCTTTCATGACGAAATCCGCCTTTATCCGTGTCCGAAGATGCTTTTTCGTGTCTAAGATCCGCACAGCGCGATATAATATCGAATACCGGTCAATATTGAATTAGTCGTGTTGCTGTGTTATAGTAATATTTCGTTATGAAAAACCTGCACGAAATCCTCCTGCCTGTCCTCGACGACATCCAGGCGGGACGCAAGAACATCGAAGTGAGCGAACTCTGGGGGGCCTCCAAGGCCCTTTTTTTATTCGGCCTGAGGCGCGAGCTCGACCGCCCCGTAATTGTGATCACTGCTTCGGAAGATACTGCCGAGGCGCTCGTCGATGACCTGAATTTCTTTCAACAGAAGTCGCTCCACAGCGAGGCAGACGGCAGGGCGCCCGAAATCCATGTCTTACCCACCTGGGGCGTGCTTCCCTTTGAGGCGGACTCGCCTGACAGCCGCACCGTGGGAGAGCGCATGCGCGTTCTCTACAGTCTGATCTCGGGCAATCCCGGCATCTATGTTGTCCCAGTCCTGTCAACGATGCAGAAGCTCCCGCCGTGGGAACTCTTTGCGGATTCGGTAAAAACCATTACCACGACGACGCAAATTGATCCTGACCATCTCGTTGCATCCCTCGTAGGAACAGGCTACGAATCTTCGTCCCTTGTTACCCGCGTAGGCGAGTTCAGCAGAAGGGGAGGGATCGTCGATTTCTTCTCGCCGCTCCACGAGCAGCCCATTCGCATTGAATTCTTCGGCGATACTATGGAATCGTTACGCGCGTTCGATCCTGAAACGCAGCGCTCGACCACAGAGATCAGGGAAGCCGTTGTGCTGCCGGTGCGAGAGCTGATCATAAACGATAAAGGCATAGAGCAATTCGGCCGCTCAATGGATAATGAGACCCTGGTCGACCAGATAAGGGAAGGGACTCTTCCTCCGGGTGCTGAGTTCCTCGCGCCTTTTTTCTATACCATGGAAAGCCTGTTCCGATATTTGCCTGAGAACAGTCTCCTCGTCTGCATCGAGCCCGAGGACGTTAAACGGGAAGCCGAGTCCCAGAGCCTTAAAATCGAGGAGGGCAGACGGGAAGAGGTTGAAGAAGGAAGAATATTGCCTGAAGCATCGGAGCTTTATCTTGATCAAACCGGGCTTGACCAGGAACTGGCGCATTTTCCCCTTGTCGCGAGCCGTCTCCTCGGAACAGGAGTCGACGGCTTTCGCATGGACACAAAGTCCTCTTCCTGGCTCAGCGTTCGTCTTACCAAGCCGATCAACAGGGAAGATCAGGACACAATGCACCGACCGATCGAAGGCACGATGGCGGGTCTCGTCGAGAAGCTCAGGCGCTTACGGGAATTCAACAGCGTCATGATCGTCTGCGGCACTGACGAGTCAGCAGCACGACTTAAGAAGCTGTTTATGGAATACGGACTCGGCGTGGCGCTGGCCTCCCACCTCGTGACCCAGGATGCGGCACCGTGGCCCGTTGTCGTGACCGTTGGCAGGCTGTCGGAGGGGTTCGCCTGGCAGGAGCTCGGCCTTATTTTCATTACCGAGGAAGAGATCTTCGGAAGAAAGGTTCACCGTCCTTCAACAGCGAGAGCAAAAGCAGCACCCTTTCTCTCAACCTTCAAGGAGTTGAAGCCCGGCGATTTCGTGGTCCACACGGACTACGGCGTGGGCGAGTACCAGGGTCTGACGCATATCAATGTCGACGGCTTTGAAACGGACTTTCTTTCCCTCCGCTACGAGCCCGACGCAAAACTGTACGTTCCGCTTTATAGCCTCGACAAGGTGCAGAAGTATATCGGTACGGAGGGGATCGCGCCGAAACTTGACCGCTTGGGCGCGCCGGCCTGGGCCAGGACCAAGGAAAAAGTTAAGAAGGACATCCTTGAGATGGCCCGGGAGCTTGTTGCTATTTATGCCGCCCGCGAGGCACAAAGCCGATCAACGTTCACGCCGCCCGACAACCTCTACCGCGAGTTCGAAGCAGCCTTCCCCTATGAGGAAACCGTTGACCAGGAGAAAGCCATCGAGGATGTGCTTGCCGATATGCAACGGCCGCGACCCATGGACCGGGTTGTGTGCGGTGACGTGGGATACGGCAAGACGGAGGTTGCGCTCCGGGCTGCGTTCAAAGCAGTGGAAGACGGGATGCAGGTGGCGGTGCTGGTGCCGACGACGCTCCTCGCCGATCAGCACTATCGTACCTTTTCCGAACGGGTCCTGCCGTTCTCGATCCGCGTTGACATGCTCTCGCGCTTCAGGACAAAGGCCGAGCAGCAGGAAACGCTCAAGGGACTGAAGAGCGGGGTCGTGGACATCGTGATTGGCACGCACCGGCTGCTCCAGAAGGACATCGCGTTCAAGAACCTCGGCCTGCTTGTGGTGGACGAGGAGCACAAGTTCGGCGTCAAGCACAAGGAGCGGATAAAAGAATTTAAAAAGCTTGTAGACGTGCTTACGCTCACGGCCACGCCGATTCCGCGCACGCTCCACATGTCGCTCGCCGGCATCCGCGATCTATCGATCATTCAGACCCCGCCCATGGACCGCCAGGCCATTCAAGTCGTGCTCGCGCGCTTCGGCAAACGGGTAATCCGTGAGGCGATCCTGCATGAGATAGGACGGGACGGCCAGGTGTTCTTTGTTCACAATCGGGTCCAAGGCATCGAGCGTATGGCCGAGTTCATCCACAACCTCGTACCCGAGGCAAAGGTCGGCATCGCGCACGGTCAGCTCAAGGAGGATGAGATCGAGGACGTGATGACGAAGTTTCTCGCGGGAACGCTGAATGTGCTCGTGACCACGACGATCATCGAGTCCGGTATCGACATCCCTACGGCAAATACCATTATCATCAACAGGGCAGACCGCTTCGGCCTCGCCGATCTGTACCAAATAAAAGGGCGCGTGGGAAGGAGCAGGGAGAAGGCCTACGCTTATCTGCTCGCTCCCGAAGACGAAACGCTTACAGACGTTGCGCGCAAACGTCTCCGCGCGATCCAGGAATTGTCCGAACTGGGAGCCGGATTCCGCATTGCCGCACAGGACCTCGAGACCCGCGGAGCGGGAAATCTCCTGGGCAAGCAGCAATCGGGCCACATCGCAGCAGTCGGTATCGATTTGTACACCCAGATGATGGAAGAGGCCATGGCGGAGCTGCGGGGCGAGGAAATTTCGACCGAGCCCGATACGATCATCACGATGCGCGCTTCGGCGTTTATTCCCGACGATTACATCCATGACGTAAGCTTGCGGCTCGCTGCATACAAGGAAATATCGAGCGCTTCCGATGAGGCGCAGCTCCGCGATATCCTCGATGAGCTCCGTGACCGGTACGGGGCATTGCCCGGACCCGTGGCCAATTTATTTGAGATCATGAGCGTCAAGCTTATCGCCAAAAAGGCAAGTGTTGCCCGGATCGACGCAGGCAAGGACCTGGTAAAGATCACCTTTACCGAGCAGGCTAACATATCGGCGGACCGGGTCATGGTTCTCATCAAAAAAAGCAAAGGGAAGATAAAGCTCATACCGGAATACACGCTCCAAATCGCGCTCCCCGACGAATCGCTCCGAACTGCTGCAGATGCGGTGAAAAAGTGCTTGCAGGAACTACTCTAGTATGTTATAAAGAACAGTCGTACATGCATAATACCTGAGTTTTTACAATAGAAAGAAAAACCCATACTTTCGGAGGAACCTATTTCATGAAGATGTATAAATTGGTGGTAATTGTTGTGATGCTCACCGTCGCTGCTTCGGTGATCGGTTGCCGCAAGGGGCCGGACAGCGCCGTACTCGCAAAGGTGAATCGTGGCGCCATCACTGCAGCGGATTTCAAAAAACAGCTCGAAGACCTGACGCCGCAAATGCAGCAGGCTGTGGCTACCGATGCCAAGGCGCGGAGAGAGTTTCTCGATGACCTGGTCGGGATAGAACTCGTGATCCAGGAAGCGAAACGGCAGGGGCTGGACAAGGACGCAGAATTTAAAAAGCGGCAGGATATGATGAGAAAAGAGCTCGAACACAGGATGCAAGAAGATGCCAAAAACGAGCTTTTCAATGCGGTCCTGAAAAAAGAGATCGGCGATAAAATGAGCAAGTTGCCCGAGCCGACGACGCAGGAAGTCCGCGACTATTATGACAAGAATAAAGATAAGATCCGCAATGCGGCGGGAAAACCACTGAGCCTCAAGGAAGTAGAGCCGCAGCTGAAGACACGGCTGATGCAGGAGAAGCGGAGAGGACTGTACCTCGAATATGCTAAAGCGCTCCGGGCCAAGGCCAAGATTGACGTGAATGAAAAAGCCCTTGACGAGGCCATGGCCTCGTTTGCCAAGCCCAAAGAGCTGGATCTTTCAAACATGAAGGTGCTGCCTGCCCCGAAAAATGAGGCTGCTAAGTAAGACTCGATCACTATGAACAGTTCCCGACTGAAGTTCTATACCATAGCCCCAGCGCTTTTGCTGGGGCTTCTATTTTTTTCGTGCACGAAAAAGGAAGAGGAAAAATCGCCCGTTGCCTCCGCCCCCACCTCCACGGTCTCTCCTAACGTGAGGATAGTGGCGACCGTGAACGGTGATCCGATCACACTTGCCGAGTTCCAGGAACGCTTTGCCCGCGCGGGAATCAAGCCCGAGCACGAGGCTGAGCTCGAAGTCAGGCGAGAATTTCTGAACCGCCTCATCGAACGGAAAATGATGCTTAACGAGGCCCAGCGAAAGCGGATTAAAGTCGGTCTTACTGAGATCAATGCCAGAATCGCAGCGCTCCGCACCGAGCATGGGAAAGATGTTAAGGAAGAACTTGCAAGCCTCGGCATCGATTTCGAGAAATGGAAGTCCGATATCTGGGAAGATATGATGATCGAACGGCTGCTTGCACGCGATGTGAACAAGCGCATTACCGTTTCACCGGCAGAAATGCGCCGTTACTACCAGGCAAACTCCCAGGAGTTCGAGAAACCCGAGCAGGTTCGCGTGCGACAGATCGTTGTCGCGAGCGAGGCGGAAGCCAAAAAGGTGATGGCGCTTCTCCAGGCGCCGGGTGCGGACTTTGCGGCGTTGGCACGTGAAAAATCAACTGCTCCGGAAGCTGAGAAGGGCGGAGATCTGGGTTATTTTGCCATGGGTGACATGCCGGCGGAATTTAATGTCGTCTTCGGTTTGCCAGTGCACGGGATAAGTGATATCATAAAGAGTCCCTATGGTTTTCATATATTCAAGCTGGAAGACAAGCGGAAAGCCGGCCGGATCAGCTTTGAAGAAGCCTCTAATGAAATAACCGAAAAATTGCGCCGGGAAAAAGGAGACATTCGGTACAAGCAGTGGCTTAAGGAACTGAGGTCGAGGACGAAGTTTGAAGTGAATTACCAGGCGCTGGAGCAGTGAGTTTCGTGAGAGAAAAAGGCTCAGAAGCGCTACCGGGCACGTGCTGAACTACGGCAAGAGATCCTCCGGCCTTGGGGAACGGAGTGACCAAGGCAGTGCCTCGGTCATTCGCTATTTCGAGTCTTGTTTTGAACCTTTCCGACGCGGCATTGATGTTGCCGAGCACTTCAGCGGCTGGCGCGCCGGTGAGCACACGGGGGCGGTACTTTACGCGGTAGTTGTTCACGTCCAGGGGCACCGCCTCAACCTTCACGAGGGTGTTGCCCTTGAAGGTTGAAAGTAGTATCATACTGCAGTTTGTGCGGTTGCTCTCGGATCCGAAAACAAAGTTTCCTAGACTATAGGCAATGAGCCGGCCTTTGTACACCTCGAGTTCCTGGAGTACATGGGGGTGAGAGCCGAGCACAAGGTCGGCGCCCCAATCAATGGCTTGGTGACCAAGCTCGATCTGGTAGTCTTTGGCAGCGGTCAACAGCTCCGCGCCCCAATGGAAGGAAACGACAACAAGGTCGGCATGGGGCCGGATCTTCTCAATATCGGCCTTTACGAAGTCCGCATATCCCGGCGCGGTGCCGGGCCTGCCGGCAGAGGCGAAAAATTCGAGCGGAAACGTGAGGGAGTAGGCAAGAAAGGCAATGGTCCTTCCCTTGATTTTTACGATCGCCGGCGTGCGGGCATCAACAAGGTCCATGCCGGCACCGGCGGAGAGAATCCCGTTTTCTCCCAGATTCGCAAGCGTGTCCTCAAGCGCCAGGGGGCCGAAGTCCATCATATGGTTGTTCGCGAGCGTGACCACCCGGAAGCCGGCTTGCTTAAGTGCAGCGGCTGCGATCGGACCCGCCCGGAGCGTGAATTTCTTGTTTTCCACGGCAATCCCACGCGTTGAGACCGGGGATTCGAGGTTGCCGACCACTATGTCGGCCTTCCCGAGGACCGGCATCACCTCAACGAAAGGATAACCGGGGCCGAAGTCGTTGAGAAAAGGTTCGGTCCTGCCGCCGAGCATCAAGTCGCCAACCGCAGCGATCGTGAGTTCGTCCTGAGGTAACTGATCGGCAGCAACAACCGGTGCTGTTAGAGCAAGGAAAATGGAGAAAGCAGTAAAGAGTGTTTTCATAGCAGTTCGAGAATCATAATAAAAGACCGGCCGCCAAAAGGCAATAAAAAAAGCAGGTCGTACAAGGCAGGGAGCAGGACCATGCGAAACATCAGACTTTCTTTCATAACCGTGATCGGCATTTTCTTTTTGTGCAGCATGCAGAACACCGCAAGCGCGCTGGTCGTCGTTGACCGCGTGGTAGCGGTCGTGAACAACGAGATCATTACGCTGAGCGATCTCCAGCGGGAAGCTGCCTTGAGAAAGACCGGAGGCAAGGAGGACGACCGGACACTCCTTGAAGACATGATCGACAGGAAGCTTCAGATGGCCGCTGCGAAGCGGGCCGGCTTGGACGTGACCGATAAAGAGCTTGCCGACGCCATCGCCGACATCATGAAGCGGAACTCCTTTGATTCAAAACAGTTCGACGCTGCGTTGGCAAAAGACGGGCTTACGCTTGAGCAGTACAAAATCGAGCTTCGGGAGCAGATGACGCTCTCGCGCATGTTCAACAAGTACATACGGGCCGGCATCACCGTTGATGAGGCCGAGGTCCGCGCCTACTTCAACCGAAACATCAAACTATATTCGCTTCCCGAAGAGATCCGGCTGCAACAAATATTTTTCTCGGTCCCGGACAAAGCGTCTACCCAAGAGACTGCGGAAGTCAAAGAAAAGGCGCAGCAGGTTTTTACTCGCGCCAAACACGGGGAGGATTTCACCAGCCTCGTCCGCGAATTTTCTCAAGGAGCGACCGCTTCACAGGACGGGGACCTGGGGTTCACGGAGCGTGACTCCCTCCTCCCCGAGATGGAAGCCGCCGCTAAACCGCTCAAGCCGGGCGACGTCTCAAGCCCCTTTCTGTGCGCCGGCGGCTATCACATCATCAAGCTGGAAGACGAGCGTACGCCGGTCAAATCCTACGAAAAAGTCAAAGACGAGATCATGAACATGCTCTACCAGCAGAAGGTGGAGAACACGTACCGGAGTTGGCTGCAGTCTCTCAGGAGCGATTCGAACATCGAAAACAGATTGTAAGCAGAGAGCAAAGTGCAGGGAGCAGAGCACCGAGGGCAAAGCTATGAGCGATGCCCTTTTTCTTTGACTTGCCGCCATCCCCGCCTTCTCCATTCTGCGTCGCACCCCGCATGAAAACGATAAAACTCAAGCAAAAAGAAGACCGCCGCATTCTCCGCGGGCACCCCTGGGTGTTCAGCAACGAGCTTGGACGAATGTCGGCCACATTCGAACCGGGCGAGATCGTCGACGTGCAGGATGTTTCCGGCCGATTCGTCGGTCGGGGCTACATTAATCCACGTTCCCTCATTGCCGTGCGAATCCTCACGCGGAAGCAGGAAGAGATTGGCCTCGCATTTCTCAAAGGCAAGATTTCGGCTGCACATAACCTCAGAAAGGATCTCGGATTCGGCGAATCCTATCGCGCCGTGTTCAGCGAAGGTGACGGCCTTCCAGGCCTGATTGTGGACAAGTACGCCGATACGCTCGTGGTCCAGTCGTCGACAGCCGGCATCGACAGGCTTTTGCACGAAGTTATTGCGGCGCTGAATGAAGAATATTTTCCTACGGCAATTGTGCTCAGAAATGATGTGGGTTCGCGGGAGCTTGAAGGACTTTCTCAAGAAAAGCGCATCATTGTCGGATCTCTTGCCAATCCGGTGACGATCGAAGAGTCAGGCATTACTTATCGGGTCGATGTTCTGGAGGGACAGAAGACGGGGTTCTTCTTTGACCAACGCGAGAACCGCCTTGCTCTCAAGGACTATGTTCGCGGAAGGCGAACACTCGATTGCTTTTGCTACGCGGGCGCGTGGTCGCTTGCGGCAGCGAAATTCGGTGCTTCCGAAGTCATCGGTCTTGATTCTTCGGAGAAGGCTGTCTCCCTGGCAAGAGACAACGCCGCGTTGAACGGCTTGTCCGCACAGTTTAAGACTGCCGACGTGTTCGATGAGCTCCGCCTTCTGGAAAAACAAGGAGAACGGTTCGGCTGCATCGTTCTCGACCCCCCGGCGTTCGTGAAAAACAGATCCAAGGTGCGGGAGGCCCTCAAAGGTTATAAAGACATCAATCTCCGTGCAATGAAACTGCTTGAGCCGGGAGGCGCGCTTGTAACCTGCTCGTGCTCACATCATATCGACCAGGAATTATTTCGGGAGATGCTGATTGACGCGGCGTACTCGGCTGGCAGGCAGGCGCGGCTGCTGGAGATGCGCTCCCAGGCCCGGGACCATCCTATGCTTCTCGCGGCTAAGGAGACGCAGTATCTCAAGTGCGCGATACTGAAAGTAGACTGACCGTAGGTAAAGAATTTGATATCCAGGTTAACCACAGTCGCCCCGGCGCACACGGCAAAGCGACAACCTCTAATATAGAAGCATTTCATAAAATAATACAAAACGGATTTCATCCATGTGTCACGAACGTGCTGAGCCCTGTGGTTGATAACAGATTTCAAGAATTAGCTTGACTAATAAGCGCCCCCTGTGTTAAAAAGTAAACGCTTCGGGCGATTAGCTCAGCGGGAGAGCACTGCCTTCACACGGCAGGGGTCGCTGGTTCAATCCCAGCATCGCCCACCATGCAAATAATAAAGGGGGGTTAACCTTATCGGTTAACCCCCTTTTTCGTACAGTATTTTCAAAAGTCCTTTCAGCATAGCAAAAGCCCGAACCTGCCGAGACCAGTATCTTCGTTAATATCCAAAAAAATCCTTTCAATCGTTCTGAAATTGACACCTGCGCTACACCAGTCGAAATTACTACACGAGAAATCTTATGTTGTTTCAAGAGGTTTTCGTCAATGACCGTTTTAAAAGCAAAAAAACTGTCCATATTCCGACAAGGTATTGAATTTCATATTAGTAACTATTTAATTTACAAAGAATTATTGCTGGCAATAAATTTGCAATTAAAATGACTGTTACTAAATTTCAGCTTATGGAACCATCGCTATGACGGTTCACAAGGTAATCTCAAAGGGGCACTCGCAATCTGTTATCGACAAATACAGAGGAGGTGTTAGTGATGAGCTGGACTATTTGGACAATACTGGTATCCTTCGGTTGCGTTTTTATGGTGTTTCTGATGTCTTGCTTAGGGATTGCCAAGCAAGCAGATGAAAAGGCTGAGCGGTTCTAAGCCTCCGCTAGTAGTGCAGATTGAATTATTACAACGCTCCCAACAGCAGACGGGAAAACAACTTCCTAGAATAGGATCGCGGCGTGCATTGATTCTCGCTGGAAAGCTGCCTTAATCTTCTAACATTCTACAGACGTTTTATTATTGTCAATTATCTGCATAACGATTGATCTACATTTCATTAAGTAAGAAAGGAGTATTACTTCAACTCTCAGAACCTGTACTTCACATGATATAGCTGAAAGATCAACCTTGCAATTTGTAGAAATAAAAAGGGGTTAACCTTGTCGGTTAACCCCTTTTTATTGGTATGACCATTCATTCGCAATGCCACGCCGGTCAACCAGCCTGCATCTTCTCTGCTTCTTCCTGACGTGTCTTGCATTCTATACAAAGCGTAGTAACGGGCCGCGCTTCGAGCCGCTTGATACTGATCTGGCCGCCGCATTCCTCACAGACTCCATAAGTGCCGCCATCAATCCGAGAAATGGCCTCGTCGATTTTTTTCAGCAGTTTCTGCTCCCGACCGCGAAGTTTCAACAGGAAGTTGTTGTCCAATTCAGCCACGGCCTGGTCCGTGGGATCGGGAAAGCTTTCTTTTTCGGTGCTTATCTTGCTGTTCAGTGTCTGCTCGGCCTCGGAAAGAAGATCCTGCCGCTGCTTAAGAAGTTTTTTTCTAATTGCCAACAATTTTGAGTCCGCTACCATCATCACAACCTCATCATGCAATGTTTCGGGCTTGTGGTACAGGAAAATTTCATACTGCCCGGCGAAACTTAAGTTAGTACTATATCAAAAAAGTACATACGAGTCAATTGTTAAATAGTAAGACACCTGGACGACGATTGCCAATTGACAAATGACATATGATATTGTAAAAATAGACCATGCCCAGCGAAAAACAAAAACTTAACATGATCATGCGTTTAGGCGTCGAACTCACTGAAATCAAGGACGTCGACGTGCTCCTGGAACGGATCCTTCGAGAGGCAAGACAGCTGGTAAGTGCCGATGCCGGCTCGATATATATTAAGGAAGGCGACAAGCTCAAATTCAGCTACACACAAAACGAAACACAGCGAAAAAAGCTTGCGTCCGGCAAGAAGCTGATTTATTCCACCTTTTCAGTCCCGATCAACAACCAGTCGATTGCGGGTTACGTGGCGAACACCGGGGAAACCATGAATATCCCCGACGTGTATAAACTCAAAGCCGGCCTGCCGTTCTCGTTTAATAAGTCGTACGACGATCTCTCGGGGTACCGTACCCAGTCGATGCTGACCTTTCCACTCAAGACAAACCGGGGGGACACAATCGGCGTGCTCCAGTTGATCAACGCAAATAACATTCACGAGAAAGTGATTCCCTTTTCAAAAAAGGACGAGCCTCTCGTGATGCACTTTGCAAATATGGCGGCTGTCGCCATCGAACGGGCGCAGATGACCCGCACTATGATTCTCCGGACCATCAAAATGGCAGAGCTGCGCGATCCCAAGGAGACAGGCGCCCACGTGAACCGGGTCGCTGCCTTCACCGTTGCGATCTATGAAGCATGGGCGGGCAAGCAGGGCATCTCTCATGACGTGATCGAAAAGAACCGAGACATCCTGCGCATGGCGGCCATGCTCCATGATGTAGGCAAGGTGGCGATCTCCGACGCAATCCTGAAGAAACCGGGACGGCTCGATGATGCGGAACGGGAAGCCATGAAGCAGCACACCATTATGGGGGCGAAGCTTTTTTCCGACCGATACTCGGAATTCGATGAGGCAGCAGCTATCGTCGCCCTGAATCATCATGAAAAATGGGATGGGACCGGTTATCCGGGCCATGTGAACGCCGTTGACGGAAAAGTAATCCCCGGCTACGAAACGAGCGGTGGTATACCGCGGCCCAAAAAAGGTGATGAAATTCCCGTGTTCGGACGGATCGTCGCACTTGCCGACGTGTATGACGCGCTCAGTTCCCGTAGAGCGTACAAAGAGCGGTGGGAAGAATCGCAAGTCCTCGACGAACTTAAGGCCACCTCGGGAACGCACTTCGAGCCGCACATGGTCGAGACATTTTTTTCCTGTCTTGATACTATCCAAAGTATCGCCGAGCGGTATCCGGACCATTAGTTTTTACAATGAACCGTTTCTCCCTGGTGTCCTCGTTCATCGGTCGCCTGGTCCGACGAAGTCCGTGCCCGCAAGTCAACTGTCAACGACTTAATTCTTAGTAGAAACACGTTAGAAAGAAATAGTTTCGGATCATACTAAAGAAATGATGAACAAGCATGATACTTTATGGTTTTTCCAGCTTCTCTCGGTGTCAATAACTTTGTCTCCAACTTAGCCGGATCCGGCTTGTCCGGGTCAGAAATAGGCGTTATGAAAAAAAGAAAGGGCGGCGACAAGGCGCCTGCTGACTTTAAAAATAATCCTTTCAAATCCCTCAAAGGATTTTCCCCGCCACCTCGGTCGGCAGAAAAAAAAGTAGCCCCACGCCGCAAAAAAGAAGAAACGAAAGAAGACGAAAGCGAACTCTTTCTTCAGGCAGTTGCGGGTGCCAGAAAAATGGACAGCAAGGCAACCTCAAGCACGGGAAACGTCTCAACTCAGGGACGGGCAGCACCGGGAAATGCAGCTGCACTCCGGGACAGCGAGCTTTTCCTGGCAGCAATGCAGAAAATCGGGACTACATTTAGGGATGTTCGTCAACAAGAGCAGGAAACCCTCGAACCAGAGCGTAGATCTGCGAGCAGCCGTTTACGTCAGTTGAAACGGGGGAAAATTCCTATTAGCCAGGAGCTTGATCTGCACGGATTTCTGCGAGACGAGGCACTCCAGCGGCTCGAACGGTTCATTTCAGAAGCTTTTAACTTCGGTCAGCAGGCGGTTCTCGTGATAACCGGAAAGGGGCTCAATTCTCCAGAAGGGCCGGTACTGCAGGGAGCTGTTGCCGCTTGGTTGAGGGATCGGGGGAAAAGAATGGTTGCGGAATTTGCTCCGGCGCCGCGTGACCTTGGCGGTAGCGGGGCCTTTGTAGTGTTTTTAAAAAAGCAGTGAAACGGTTTCGTTTTAAACCACCAACTCAAAGTTCTACGCCAATTGCAATCCACGGAAGAGCCCACTCACCGGATGCGCTGGCGCCGCTCAGAGATGCCAGAGATAATCCGCTCATTTCAGCATAAGCGATATGCTAAGCCTGCCCCTTCTTTTCGGGGAGTCCCAGTATCTTTCTGATCTCTTCACCTTCGACGGTTTCTTTTTCCAGCAGTGCAGCTGCCAGTTTTGTCAGCTTGTCCTGGTTGGCCCCCAACATTGCCTGGACTTTGTGATAGGCATTATCGATCAAGCGTTTGACTTCCTGGTCGATCTCGCGTGCCGTATCTTCACTGTATTCCTTGGCGCCCTGCGGCAGGCCGATATCGAGGAACAGGGGCCTCCGTTCTTTTTCGAACGTAAGAGGACCGAACTTCTCGGTCATTCCATACTCGGTCACCATGCTGCGCGCGATGACGGCGGCGCGCTGGAGGTCGTTTTGCGCGCCCGTCGAGGTCTCATGAAAGATGATCTCCTCGGCAACGCGGCCTCCGAGCATCACACACAGCTTGTCGAGGAGTTCGGACCTGGTCATCAGATACCGGTCTTCCGTAGGCAGCTGGAGAGTATAGCCCAGCGCTGCGATACCGCGCTGGACGATCGAGACCCGATGGACAGGGTCCGTCGTGGGCAGCAGCTCGGCAACGATGGTGTGGCCGCACTCGTGGTAGGCCACGGTCTCTTTTTCTTTCTTGTTCATGACGCGCCGCTTCTTTTCGAGCCCGGCGACAATGCGGTCGATGGCAGCTTCGAAGTCGGTCATGTCCACTTCGGTCTTGTTCTTGCGTGCTGCCAAGAGCGCGGCCTCGTTTACGATATTCGCCAGATCGGCGCCGACGAACCCGGGCGTGCGCGCTGCAAGCACGGAGATATCCACATCCTTCGAGAGTTTGACGCCCCTGATGTGGACCCTCAAGATATCCTCGCGGTCCTTGATGTTGGGCCGGTCCACGAGCACGTGCCGGTCGAAGCGGCCGGGTCGGAGAAGTGCCGGGTCGAGAATCTCGGGCCGGTTCGTCGCGGCCATGATAATGACGCCTTTACGCGGGTCGAAGCCGTCCATCTCGGCAAGGAGCTGGTTCAGGGTCTGCTCCCGTTCCTCGTGAGCGCCGGCGATGCCCGCCCCCCGGGCGCGGCCCAGGGCGTCGAGTTCGTCGATAAAGATGATGCATGGCGCCTTCTGTACGGCCTGTTGGAAGAGGTCGCGGACTCGTGAGGCACCGACGCCGACGAACATTTCAACGAATTCCGAACCGGACATCGAAAAGAAGGGAACTTTGGCTTCTCCCGCAACAGCCTTGGAGAGGAGCGTTTTTCCCGTGCCGGGAGGGCCGACAAGCAGCACACCCTTGGGGATGCGGCCTCCGAGCTTGGTGAATTTGTCCGGGTGGCGGAGAAACTCGATGATTTCCATGAGCTCTTCTTTGGCCTCATCCACACCTGCGACGTCGCCAAACGTGACCTTGACCTCGCTTTCGCCGTAGATCTTGGCGCGGGATTTACCGAAACTCATAAAGGACTCTCCGGGCCCGCCAGCACTCATCCGTCTGAAGACAAAGCTCCAAATGAGCATAAGGACCGCCAGCGGCAGGATCCAGGTGAGCAAGAAATCGCGAAGCCAGTTTTCCGAAATTTCGCCGCGATAGGCGATGCCGCTGGCATCGAGGTTTTTTACCAGGTCGTTGTCATCAACACGCACGACGGTGAAGGGCTTTTCCTTTTCTCCCTTTTTTTCCTGGATTCGTGTGCCCCGTATGTGATCCCGCGTAATGACGATGTCTTTGACTTTTTTTTCTGCCAATAGCGTCTTAAAATCGCTGTAAGGTACGTCCTCGGTTGGTGGTTCTGAAAAAAGGCGGAACATGCTGACAAGCATCAATACTGCAAGAACGTAGAAGAGTATCTGCGAGCTTCTTTTCATGAAAGACCTCGTTCGCGTACTGTCATTGCGGAAAGAAAGAAGCGGGAAAAAACGAGGGAAGGGGAGACAACACACCCCCTCGCCCGATCATGGATTCGCTAGATCATGTATATGCAATAGACTCCATCTTCTACATCCGACCCGACACTCCGATGCCGAAGAAAAAATGCGGGCCAGATGCCGGACTCCACAGGTGCAGGGCTTTGACTCTCAGGAGCGGATACTGATACATTATTTCGTCGAGAGGCATTGTCTTTTGTCCAATCACTTCCCCCACAATGGTGACCAGCCGTTCCCGGTGATACACGGCAGAATCAAGAAACTGGTCTGAGTCAACGAGAAAGCGTCCGAATGTTTTGTCTGTTTCGAGCGGCCTGCCGTTGCTATCCAGGGGCATTTCTAATACTTCCATGAGCGTCCCTTCTTTCACATTTCTTGACGAAACGATGACGCCCCCGAGCATGAGCCAAGTGCCTTTGAATTTTTCGGGATCGCTTTGGAGTTCTTTAAAAGAAACGTGCCGATCTATGTGATCCGTTACTTCCTTCGGAAATACCGGTGCACATCCGGCAATCCCTCCTCCTGCCGCAAGCAGAAAGCTTATTGCCAATAGATGACAGGTTTGCTTGACCATGACGGCCTCACTTGCCACGCGACGTCGTCACCACTCATGGCCGTGCAGGGCTGTAAGGATCGTAAAGCGGATCGATCCACTGCGGTCTATCCCATGATTGGCGCTCGCGTTCCCAAAGTTTCAACTCTTTTGCAACTACGACAGGATAATTATACTCTATTTCTCCAAGCGCTTTACTGCGCGTACCCTCGATTTCGGCCGCAACGGTTATCTCTCTGCCCGGCGCGTAGATCATAGGATCAAGGGAGCCGACATGCACGACGAGAAATCTGCCCTCGGTCTTGTCGGTGCGTTTTGGTTTGCCCCAGTAATCAAGAGGCTTTTCGACAATCTCGATTACCGTGCCCTGCTTTGTATTGCTGGTTTGGGCGATGATTCCGCCGAGGATGATAATTTTGCCTTTGAAGGTGTCAGGATCCGCTTGCAGTTGCCGGAAAGTGAGGGTTCTATCGGACTGATCGACCATTTCAGGAGAAATGGCATACGTGCAACCTTGGATAAGCAGCGAAATTCCGAACACGATTGCGAGTCTTTTCATACGCCTCATACACCGCCTCCCCTCCTGAAAAACCGAGCAGTGGCCGGTCGATTGGAGGCAGGCCGCTCTTCAAGCTTCAGTTCGCTGTTCTATTTCCTGTTCGATTTTTTTTCTTACGTTGGCAGGCATATCAAGACCGCCAAGATCGAAATTGCCGAGCTCCTTAGCCAGGAGATTAATTTTCTCGCTGTTTTGGAGATGTTTGTTAATGATGATCCGACGTGTCTCCATGACCCTGCACGAGCCGCCCTTCGATGTTTTCAGGTCGTCATAGGACACTTTAATCGACAGGGCTTTTGCCACATTTTCAAGATCCGTGAGCGTAGTTTTCATGTCATGGTTTCTACATTTTAAGTATAGCAGATTATGCGGGGGGTGATGCTATCAGTCCACTTTATTAATAAGGGCTGGAGATCCGTGATGCATTGCTTCGGGTTTCCTGTAGTCGCGAGGAAGAACTCCTCCTCAACAGAAGCAGGGTAGAAGTTTTTACACTTCTTCCTTGTGAACTTCCAGAATACTTACGACGTTGATGTTGGCATCCTTGAGCGCCTTTTGAACGTCAGCCAGTTTTGCGTCCTGAACCTTCAGAATAAAATTAGTTTTCGTTGCCATGACCGTGCCTCCTGATAAAAATGAACTTCTACGATAGCCATAAATTATCACAAACACGGCTTTTAAGTCAACAGCGAAAAGAATGCCGTCAAACACGTAAGAAAAGACGGCAGGTTTTGGGTATCGCCTCCTCTACGGCATACAAGACAGATATGATGCTTCGGCTTTGACGTGGTTTCGGGCATGCTAAACTTCGTGTGATGGTTGGAATGAAAAAAAGGGCAGGTTAAGACAACCTGTGGGGGCGTCTCAAGGATCTTCATGCGAAGAAAAACGCATTCGTGCAGTCCGGACGCGCTTAAAAAAAGTATACCCCAAATATACCCATAGAAATTTCAAAATTTCACTTGCTATTTTAAAATAGAGTGTATATACTTTCCCCCAACAAAGAGCACTAACCTGCTCTGCGCAGTTAGAAATTTTAATTTATTTCTTCAAGGAGGGATTTTTATGGCAAAAGCCATGACGAAGTCTCAGATAGCGGACCACGTCGCGAAGAAGGCAGACATCAAGAAGAAGCTCGCAGTACAGATCTTGGAAGACATCGCAGCGCTAGCGTACAAGGAAGCAAAGAATGCCTTCACACTTCCCGGTCTCGGCAAACTCGTGCTTGTCCAGCGTAAGGCTCGCATGGGCAGGAACCCTCAGACGGGCGAGGCCATAAAGATCCCGGCCAAGAAAGTTGTGAAGTTCCGAGTGGCCAAGGCAGCAAAAGAGGCCATCCTCGGCAAGAAATAGTATCCGCCAATTTGTGTTCTAGTTCAACGATAAAGGCATTCCGGAAATCCGGGATGCCTTTTGCGTCTTTAGCGCAGTTGATCCGTTGCGCTACCGTCCTGCCTGAATGGCAAGAGATGGGATGCCGCAGGCACAGGCTGATGACTTTCAATCTATGGAAAATATTCTCTTCATACTCTATCCTCTCGCACTCATCGCACCGCGGCTTGTATTGCCGGCGCTAGGATTGCACGCCGCACTCATTGCACAGACGGCAGTGCGATACGGAAGAGTTCCGCTCATCGGCCTTCACGAAACGCTCGGGTTCCTCGCTCTTGCTGTCGGGCTTATTTATGGCATTGCCGGTTGGAACCGAAAGCGAGATCTCTTTACATCGCTTACAATCACGATGATCCTGCTCCTGCTGGCAGGTTCACACCTGTCACCTTCCATGGGCGGGCCACTGCCACCGGTGCTGAAAACGATATGGTTTGAGCTCCATGTTATTCTGTCATTCATTGCCTATGCCCTGTTCGCCATTGGCGCTTTTTTCGGGATACACGCGCAATATGGGGATGAACAGTCCTCCGATGAGATCAAACAGTACCGTAGTCTTCTTCTCGGATACGTCCTATTCTCCTGTGCCATGATCTTCGGCGGAATCTGGGCTTACTACGCTTGGGGCACCTATTGGCTCTGGACACCCAAGGAGCTGTGGACAACGATCATATGGTTATATTACAGTCTCTATTTGCATGCGCGGCTTGTGCGCGGATGGAGCGGCACGAAAGTGACATGGATGGGGACCATTGGTTTTGCAATCGTGATGTTTACCTATGTCGGCGTAGGGCTTCTGATGAAAAGTTCGCATGAGTTTTAACAAGAAAAAGCAATTCGGGGGGATACCGGTACAATGGATCTCCATAACTGAGGCAGAGAACTAATCCTCAAGTACGGAGAATGAACATTCCTGTTTTTTCTTAATCGCGTATCTGTGTTTCTCTGCCGTTACGACGCCACTATGAAAAACTTTTTCCTTTCGCTCAAGACGACAGTCTGGACGTTGTCCGCTCTCATCTGCTTTTTCTTCATTGGTTCTTATATGATGCCGATGCATCGTGAGATCTTCTCGTCGATGAACGACGACGTTCTCTTCAGCTGGGTCAAGCACACCGTTCCGGACTCTCTCTGGTACACGTGGTGGTTTCTTGCGGCGGTGGCGGCACTCGCGCTGCTCACGATCAACACGATCGTCTGCAGCATGCAGGCCATCAACGCGCAGTGGACCCGCACTGATTTTTTTCTCCATATTTCTCCGCAGGTAATCCATATAGGGTTTCTCCTTATCATTATTGCCCATCTGCTCAGCGCATTCTGGGGATACAGGCTTTCAGGCGTCATGCCCGAGGGCGCATATGCGCCGTTGCCCGAGGACAAGGCCCTGCGTCTGGAGCACATCTTCGTCCAGACCAACGTTCAAGGCGCGATGCAAGACGGGACTGCAGAGGCCTCTCTGTATGAAAATAATCAGGTTGTGAAATCCGGCAGGCTTGGACCGAATACGCCATTGTTCTACGACGGGGTCGGGATCTATCTCAAGAGCCTGAACTTTGACGGAGGTCCGGCGGCGATTCTGCTCATCGTAAAAGACCCTGGCGCTGCCTGGGCGCTTATAGGCGGTGTTCTGTTCATGCTCGGATCGCTGTCGCTGCTGGTGTTAAAGTGGAGGAAGGCGTAAGATTGCTGCGAAGGGAACCGCGAAAATCCCGGATTGAGTAGAGCGAAGGTCGATGATGCAGAACATACCCTTCAATTCATTATATGCTTCTCCTCTCGCCCTCCAGCCGTTGCGCCCCTGCGTTTCAATAGTATCCTGTTTATAAAAGCCATGACAAAGCGTGTTCTCGTAGCCATGAGTGGGGGCGTTGACAGCTCGGTGACCGCCGCGCTCCTGCAGAAGCAGGGGTTCGTGGTGGAAGGCGTCACCATGAAGCTGACCGCCGGATTGTGTTGCGACATCGGATCGGCCGAGGCCGTGTGCCATCACTTGCGAATTCCCCACCGCATGATCGATGCGCAAGCCGAATTTTCCCGGACCATTATCAGCGACTTTATTTCCGAGTACCTCCGGGGCCGCACGCCGAATCCCTGCATCAAGTGCAACGACCTTGTCAAGTTTCATCTCCTCCTCGGGTACGCCCGGATGAACGGCTTTGATTATCTCGCTACCGGTCATTACGCGCGCATTGAACGGGACCGCCAATCGTCCCGCTATCTTCTGAAAAAAGGGATCGATGCGGGAAAAGACCAGAGTTACTTTCTCTATCGTTTGACGCAAGAACAGATGGGGCACGTGCTGTTGCCGCTCGGAAGCATGCGTAAGGCCGATGTTCGAGCGCTTGCGCGCGAGATGACGCTTCCCGCTGCAGAGCGGCCGGAGAGCCAGGAGATCTGTTTTGTTCTTGACAACGATTACCGTTCTTTCTTACGAGAGCACGCGCCGGAGACGCTCAGACCCGGAGAGCTGGTCCTGACCGATGGGACGGTTTTGGGCACGCATGACGGCATTGCATTCTTTACCGTGGGCCAGCGGCGGCATCTCGGCGTTGCTGCCGGCGAGCGGCTCTATGTCGTCAGGATCGAGCCGGACACGAACCGGGTTGTTCTCGGGAGACTGAACGATCTGGAAACATGCCGCATGCTCGTATCGGACCCGAATTTCATTTCCATCGATTCGTTGCGTTCTTCGATGAAGGTTGCTGCAAAGATCCGGTACCGCTCCCCATTCGTTCCGGCAACGATAGAATCCGTTGGAAAAAAGACCGTGGGTGTTACGTTCGAGCAGTCTGTGAAAGGAGTGTGTCCCGGTCAGGCAGCAGTGTTCTATGACGGGGACGTTGTTGTGGCCGGCGGAACAATTGAGTCTGCTGACGTTCCCTGATTCTTGCATGACGCCTCAGGACCAAGTACGTTGTTTTTTGTAGGCTTTGCGAAGTAGGTAGTGACGCAGCGGACGTCAGGAGCAGAAAAAGGGACGGCACACTTTTTGAACAACAGTCACTCCTGTATTCCTTTACACAATCTGTGATATCCTGCCAAACTCGTCAACCGATGTATCCATGACGTTTCCGAAGACGTCCTTATTGCTGAATTTAAACACGATATTGGGAAGGATCGATCGTACCGGTACCGGCTGAGTTCTGTTTTGGAAAATCTCATATTTTTTAAAATCTGTAAAACTTACAGAGCTCTAACTAACGAAATATCAAAAACGAGCAAAACCAATTAACGGGTTGACAAGACGCGACATTGTCCTCAAGCTTAATAAAGTAGCGATTTGTATAAAAAAAAGCAGACCGAGTGGCAGGTACAGTTTTGCGAGAAATGCAGCAATTTTCGAAATGTGCTCTCGCAATTTTTGTTCGAACCGATTGTTTTGTTGACAATTCTAGCGACTCGAATTAAAATCCCGCAAGCTCAGCAAAAAGTTTGTCAATGTCTGGCCCACAAGGAGATAAATGTGACAATTAAAGTTAAAGGCCCTATTGCAGAGATGGACGGAGATGAAATGACCCGGATCATCTGGAAGATGATCAAAGAGAAGTTGCTCTTCCCTCACCTCGCGATGGACCTGAAATATTACGATCTCGGTGTCAAGCATCGGGACGATACGGACGATCAGGTGACGGTCGATGCGGCCAATGCAGTCAACGAGTGCGGGGTAGGCGTAAAATGTGCAACCATCACGCCGAATGCGGCGCGGGTGAAGGAATACAACCTCAAGCAGGCATGGAAGAGCCCGAATGCAACGATCCGTTCGATACTCGACGGCACGGTTTTCAGAAAACCCATTCTTGTGAAGAACATCCCGCCGGCTGTGCGAAGTTGGAAGAAACCGATTAGTATCGGCAGGCACGCTTACGGCGACATCTACAAATCGGTGGAGTTTAAGGTCCCCGGTCCGGGAAAAGCGGAACTGGCGTTCACCTCCGCGTCCGGTGAGCGCACCTATCTTTCCATCCACGACTTCAAAGGGCCGGGCGTCATCATGGGCATGCACAATACGGAGAAATCGATCCGGAGCTTTGCGCAAGCCTGCATCAATTATGCGATTGGTGAAAAGTGCGAGCTGTGGTTCGGTGCCAAGGACACCATATCGAAAACGTACCATGGGTTTTTTAAAGAAGTCTTCGACCATGAGGTTAAGGTACGCAACGCAGATCTCGAAAAAAACGGGGTGAAATACCGCTACATGCTGATCGACGACGCAGTGGCGCAGATTATGAAGGCCGAAGGCGGCATGCTGTGGGCCTGCATGAATTATGACGGCGATGTTATGAGTGACATGGTCGCTGCAGGTTTCGGCAGCCTGGGGCTCATGACTTCAGTGCTGGTATCGCCAGCAGGCAAATATCTGTACGAGGCGGCCCACGGCACCGTTATGCGTCATTACTACGAACACCTCAAGGGAAACCCCACGTCAACGAATTCCGTGGCCTCAATCTTCGCCTGGACCGGAGCGATCGCGCGGCGGGGCGAGCTCGATGGGACACCGGAAGTGGTACAGTTTGCCCGCAGGCTCGAATCGGTGGTGATAGCAGCAATCGAGGGTGGAATCATGACAAAAGACCTTGCGGCCATTGCAGAGCCGAAAGCGGCAACCTATGCGCGGACCGAGGAATTCCTTGACCAGATTGCCGTACGCCTGTAGCACCCCCGTGCAATCGGTCCGAGTTCGCTGTCACAGGAGGAGGGCCTCCGACCGTTTTTTCTTTACGCGAACGGTTTATGCTGTTGACAATGGCTTTTACACCATGTTAGTATTTACACGTTTGCACCTTGGGGGTATTGATGGCCGGGGAAAAAATCCTCGATATTGACGACAGTCCGACGGTCCAGCGGCTCATCGAGATGATCCTCTCCTCGCAGGGATATCAGGTCGTCCTCGCATCTGACGGGGAGGAGGGCATAGTCAAGGCTCGAGAAGAGCGGCCGGCGGTGATTCTGGTAGACTTCGTCATGCCAAAGATGAACGGGTTCCAAGTCTGCAAGACGCTAAAGGAAGACCCCGATTTTCGCGACACTCCGATCATCCTTGTCACGTCCAAGGGAGATAAGGTCGGCAGCAAGTTTGTCGATGTCCTCGGCATTACCGAATACTTCACTAAGCCATTTCAACCGGAAGAGCTTCTGGCCAAAATACGGGAAGTGATCGACAAGAGACAAGCGGCCGCACAGCCTCTTCCCCCTAGGGAGCCGGCGAAAGCTCCTGCTCGAGAGTCGCGAGCCGCAATAGAACAGCAGCCATCGGGCATCAGCCCTGTACCTACGGGAAGCGGAATAGAAGCCACGGTGCGATCGATTGTCGATCATGTTCTCGCTGAGTTCATAAAGACCACGTTACCCGAACTGATCAGGAAGGAACTGGAAAAACCGCAGCATGCGGAAAACGCCGGCATTCAGGGCAACCTGGCGAGCGTTCGGATCGTGGAGGTTCTTCAGATGCTCGGTTTGCAGCGCCAGACGGGCAGGCTGGCCATCAAGCGTTCACTGGGAGATGCAGTAGAAGTATATTTCAAGGACGGGTTCGTTGTTTTTGCATCATCGATGGTCGCAGGAAATAAGGCCTGGCTCGAAGGTTTGCTGAAAAAAACCTGCAGGCTGCAGGATGACAGTTTTCGGCATGTACTGCGGATAGCAGAAATGACCTCACAGCCCATTGATCGTGTGCTTGCCCAGGAAAGATTACTCGACTCAAAGACCTTTTCGGACTGTCTCAGGCGGCATACGGAATCCGCAGTTTACAAAATCATGGCTTGGAAAGACGGTGAGTTCTTTTTCGAAAAGGCGATGCCGCCCGTGTTTGCCAATCCAGTACAGCTGAAAGTGGACGATTTGCTCCTGGAGGGCGCTCGCCGGGCCGACGAATGGAGCCTGATCCAACAAAAGATTCCTCATTTCGACGCCGTGTTCGAACCCATTATCAGCAATGCCGAAGAGCTCACGACACGCGGCATGAGCGATATCGACCTCAGCGTGTTTCGCTATGTCGACGGAAAACGGACGATCCAAAATATAATAGACACTCTCTGCATTGGAGAATTTGAAGTAGTGAAGAGCATGTTCATCCTGCTCTCGGTAAATTTAATCAGAAGAAAGAAATGAGCATGGCGAGGGCTTTGGTGGGGCGAATACTAACAGCTAACACAAAGAAAATCAAAAGAAAACTTGACACTACCAAAGAATTGTGTTAATTTTCACTATCTGTTACCATGGGGGAAAAGGAGACAAGAATGGCCAAAATACTCATTGCCGATGACAGTTTGGCGGAGCTTCAGATTTTTCAGCAAGCGCTTTCGTCTACGGGTCATACCATCGTAACCGTCATGGATGGAGAAGCCGCTGAAGAAAAAGTGAAGGCAGAAAAAATAGATCTCGTAATCCTGGATGTAATCATGCCCAAAAAAAATGGGTTTCAGGTTTGCAGGGATATAAAAACAAATGATCAGTATAAAAATATTCCCGTTATTATGGTAACATCGAAAGACCAGGAAAGCGACAAGTTTTGGGGTATGAAACAGGGTGCGGATGAGTATTTAACCAAGCCGTTCAAGCCCGAAGATCTGCTGAAGGCGGTTAAAAAATACATCTGATTCCTGGAGGGGGCTCGTTTGGCCGAATTTGACAGCGACGTCACCGCCGAAGTGATAGATGTAATGCCGGAGGAGGAAACTCGCATTTGCCTCTTCAGCATAGGGGAAGACACCTATGCCATTCCGGTCGAGTTGCTGCTGGAGATCATCATCCCCCAGAAAATTTTTCCTATCCCGACCACCCCACCTCATGTTCTCGGCGTCATCAACCTTCGTGGCAGCATTGTTCCCATTGTTGATATCCGCACGGCGCTCTCCCTGCCGCAACAGTCAGCGCTCGGCCAGATTGCCATCATCAAACATGGTGCCATCATGCTCGGGATATCCGTTGACAATGTTGCCACAGTGCTTGCGGTGCAGGAAAGCAGCATACAGGCGATTCCTGCCGATTCGAGCGGGTTGTCCGGCGTCAAAAACCGCAGCCGTTTTTTCAAAGGTATCATTCAGCGCGAGACCGGCGTGGCGGCTCTTCTGAACATAGAACGGGTATTGGATGAGATCAAACTCACATGAGGGCGGCGAGCGGGAATTATCGTCGCGCTGCGTGCATTCGGTCTTACGGCGCTAAACACGACACTTTTTTTAAAGGAGCAGAACTATGAAGATGACATGGAACCCATTCTATCGGATGAGCATCAGAACAAAAATCGTCCTCATGATCGTCAGCATGTCGGCGGTCTTCGGAGCCGGCATACTGGGGTTCATCTATCTCCAGATCCAGAACACCCTGAGAGACGAAGCGATCAACAAAACGCTCATCGTGGCCGACGGTCTCAGCGTCAAGGCCGTTGAACCGGTTCAGGTTGAAGATCTCAACGCTCTTCAGTTTATCCAGGGGGAGGCCATCAGCCAGCCAGAAGTGGCGTACTGCTTCATTCGGGATGGCAGGGGACGCGTATTGTCCTCCTCCTTCGAAGGAAACATAATACCGGGACCGCTCCAGAACATCAATGTCCTGAAGCCGGGAGTCCCCTTTGGGACGCAACCCGCGCTCATTACTTTCAGAGACAGCACTATCGAAGTCATTGATATTGCCTCACCCATTGCCGGAGGGACGTTGGGAACGGTGCATGTGGGCCTTAACATGACGCTCATCAAGTCCAATATCAGGAACCTTCTCATGTACATTATGGGCGTCGGTGTCATAGCACTCATCATTCTGTCGGTGTTGACCCTTATCCTTTCCGCCATTACGATTGCTCCTGTGAAGGACCTCATGAGAGTGGCAGAAGCCCTCGGCCGAGGCGATCTATCGAAAAAGGCGACCGTGAAGACTGCTGACGAACTGGGCCAGTTGGGTGATACACTGAACAGGACGATCGATAGGCTTCAGGGCCTCATTCAGACAGAGTCCGACCGGGATAAAATGCAGCACCAGGTTATGGATCTGCTCTCCGTGGTGAGTACGGCTGCCGAAGGGGACCTCACAATTAAGGCCGAAGTGACCGCCGACGCACTGGGGTCCGTGGCAGACGCATTCAACCTCATGATCACCGGTCTTACCACACTCGTTACCCATGCAAGCAATGTGGCAACTGAAATTCAGCGGTCTGCGGGAGACATTCTCCGGTCAGCCGACGGCATGCGCATGGGTGCCGAACAGCAGGCATCGCAGATCCGGAACGCCTCTGAAGCCGTGAATGCCATGTCCCGTACGACCCAACGCATGGTCGAGAACGCCGAGGCCGCTACGCAGACCTCGGTGAAGGCGACGCAGGCTGCCGTCAAAGGTGGCGCAGCCGTGACGGAAACGATCAAGGGCATGCAACGGATTCGCGCGACGGTGCAGTCAACGGGGAAGAAAATCAAAGGCCTCGGCGAGAGGTCGCTGGAAATCGGCGCCATCATCGAAGTGATCAATGAAATCGCGACGCAGACGAACCTGCTCGCCTTAAATGCCGCAATCGAAGCCGCCCGTGCCGGCGAGCAGGGCAGGGGTTTTGCCGTGGTCGCCGACGAGGTGAGAAAACTCGCCGAAAGGGCCGCCCGCGCAACGAAAGATATTACGGGCCTGATCAAGGGTATCCAGGTAGAGACGAGTGAAGCCGTGACGGTCATGGAAGAAGGTACCCGCGAGGTGGAGGAAGGTACCAAGCTTGCCGACCAGGCTGGCGCTGCGCTCCGCGAAATTGAACAGATCGTTAAACAGACGGCCACCCTCATGACGGACATTACCCGGGCAGCTGCCGACCAGGTACAGTCGACTTCGAGCGTGGTGAATACCATGGACACTATTTCCAATCTGACCCAGGAAACGACCCTCGGCGTTCAGGACACGGTTGCCACCATCAACAACCTTGCTGATCTTACCAAACGTCTCAACGAAGCCATCAACAGATTCAAGATCGGCAAGGAGCATGTTGCAGCTGCGCAGACTGACGCGCCGCTTCCGGCGCTCGACGGATATCCGCCGGTTGCGGAAAATGTAACCACGAGTGATGAGGAAATAAAGCTCGGGTTTATTGAATAAGCTCTATGGCAGGTCCTTTAGATAAATCAGGCATCATCGAGTTTTTTCTTGTCGAGGCTGGTGAGCATCTGCAAAACCTGAATAAGGGACTCTTGTCTCTTGAGAAGGACCCCAGTGACACCGCCATGATCGACGAGCTTTTCCGGGCTGCTCACACGCTTAAAGGTTCGGCGGCCATGATGGGATTTCAGGGAGTCAGTGATGTGGCCCATAAGGCCGAAGACATGCTCGGCCAGTTCCGCTCCGGCACCATTCCCATCTGCAAAGAAACCCTCAATTTTCTCTTCGACAGTGTTGACGCCGTTAAAGTCATGGTGGACGGCGTAGCCGCCAATCAGCAGGAAGATCCCCTCGTCGTAGAAAGCATAGGCCGGGCTTACAAAGAAGTTGTTGAGAGCATGGGGAAGACGGAATCTCCAACTTCTTCACCGGAAGAAGAGCTGTTTGACGTTTCCCAGAAGCCTCGCCCGGCTGCAGCGGATGACGAACATGAGGACGATCTCGATATTGCGTGGGAAAAGACCTTCGATGTCGGCCGTGAAGAGCTCCGTGCTTTCGAACCGCTGCTCGACGAATCGTCACATTCGCAACCAGCTGTCATCCCGCCCAAGGCGACGGTTCCTCCGGCTGGAGTTCAGTTGCCAGTCGCGAGCCCCACTCCGCCCGCGAAGTCCGCCGACCAGCTCCGGCAAGAACTTGAAGAGGCCAAGAAGACCGGCATTCTAGAAAAACGAGGACCCGGGCGGCGCGCTGCGGATGCTGTCGACCTGGAAAAACAGTTCATCCGGGTCAATATCGACCGGCTCGATAATCTCATGAACCTCGTAGGTGAAATGGTTGTCAACCGTAACCGGCTCGCACGTCAGGTCGACCTGATCAAATCGCTCCGGGAAGAGCTTGACTTCAGCCAGGACCGCCTGCTGCACGAGATCAAGAAGTTTGAAGAAAAATACGAGTATACCTTGAGTGTGGAGTCTTCCGGCGCGAAACAAGAGGCTGCTGAGCAGGCAACTGATTTTCTCGAGCTCGAGTTCGACCGGTATGACGACTTCAACCTGCTCTCGCGTAAACTTACGGAAATCACAAACGACACGAACGAGATCATGACCCAGCTTGCGGGCTTTTTTGACTCCTTCGAGCTCGATACCGCGCGTATCTCCACGATTACTACGAACCTTCAAGACGAAATCACGATGGCCCGCATGGTAGAGATGGATAAACTTTACCAGCTGTTTCAGAGGCCGGTTCGAGACATAGCCCAGGAAGAGAGCAAGAATGTGAACATGGTGGTCTCGGGCGGGGAGACCAAGATCGACAAGACGATCTTTGAGATCATCTCAGATCCGCTGATGCACATGATCAGGAATGCAATTTCCCACGGCATCGAGACGGTTGCAGAACGCAAGGCAGTGGGAAAAGATCCGACGGGCTCGCTCATTCTGAATGCGCGACACGAGGGAAACAGTATCATTATCGAGATCGAAGATGATGGGCGCGGCATGGACCCGGCCGTGCTCAGGCAGACCGCTGTAGACAAAGGGTTCATGAGCGCGGCAGAGGCGCAGTCGCTCACGGATTCGGAATCGATCAACCTGATCTTCCGCCCCGGATATTCCACGGCCCAGAAAATCAGCAAGGTTTCGGGCCGGGGCGTCGGCATGGACGTGGTCTCTACGCATCTTGCGCGGATCAACGGCAGGATCGAAATCCGGACGGAAAAAGGCGTGGGAACGAAGTTTGTGATCAGGCTCCCGCTCACGCTTGCCATTGCGCAGGCGCTGATCGTAAAACTCAAAGACCAGGAAATCGCCGTGCCCATGCACCTCGTTGAGGAAACAACCCGGTTTTCGTACAAAGACATCCAACGGGCCGCGGGCGAGGAAATGGTGGGGCTTCGCGGGACCTTGCTCCACCTCGTCAAGCTGAACGAGCTGTTCGGCGTGGGCAAGTTCCCAAAAAAGGACGAAACCTTCCGTCACCCCACGCTGATCCTCGGTATGGCTGAGAAGAAACTGGCACTGATGGTGGAGGAAATTACGGGCCGGGAAGAGATCGTGGTGAAATCTCTCGGCGACTATCTGAAAGGTGTCAAACTCTTTTCCGGCGCCACGATATCGGGTGAAGGCAACGTGCGGCTTATCATCAATATTGCCTCTTTATTCGGTGACGAAGCGGCGATCTCAACCAAGGCCAGAGTGGTTACGACGCGGGAAGTGTCCATGCCCGTGCCGGAAGTTGCCAAGCGAAAGCCCAGGATCCTGGTCGTTGACGACTCCATCAGCATCCGCAAATACGTACAGCGCTTCCTCGACCGCACGGGTTATGAAGTTGAGGTGGCCCCAGACGGCATGGAGGCACTCAACATCATGGGCCGTTTAAAATTTGACGCCGTAATCACGGACCTTGAAATGCCGGTCATGCACGGGTATGACCTCATGGCCGAGATGAAGAAGAGCCCAGAACTCATGAACATCCCTGTCATTGTTCTCACTTCTCGAGCGGGAGACAAACATCGGCAGAAAGCCATCGATATGGGCGCCCAGGATTACCTGGTAAAGCCTTTTGAAGAACAGGAAATGCTCGGAGCGCTCAAAAAACTGCTGAGTGGCGCAGCCCTCGCAGGCAGGGCCTGACCCCCCAAAGAACATATGGACGACAGGACTCGTTTTCTGATATTATTACTGAGCGGCGAGAGCTATGCGCTCCCGATAACCAGACTGCTGGAAATTACGGTGCCCCGCGTCCTCCAGAAAGACCCGAATCTGAGCGCGATGTTCGAGGGGAAAATAGAGTTTCGGGGCAAGCTGATTCCCGTGCTGAATATTAAAAAGATCTTCAAACTGCCCGGTGCGCTCGGGGAGACACTTCTCGTTGTCAAGAGTGTCACGGGCATGGTTGGTCTGCTGGTTGATGCTGTAACCGAGCTGCTGGACACTGAACAGAAACCGGTTGTGATGCCCAAGGGAGTCATCAATCCCAGCTACCGGTATTTCAGTGGGATCCTGAGACATAAAGAGAACCTTGTACTCCTGCTGAACGAAGACGGACTGCTGCCATGACGAGCAGCTATCTGATATTTCTCCTGTCGGGAAGACTGTTCGGTGCACGCCTCAGCGGGGCGATCGAGATTCTGCCCTGGCGCCGGTCACGGCCGGTGCCGCTTTCATATTCTTATGTCGAAGGACTGATCGATTATCGGGGGACCGTGTACCCGGTCTTCAATCTTGCGCAGAGGCTTGGTGTGGGCAAGCCGGGGCAGATCGGGTTTACCGCTGAAGAAAAAGACCAGTCCGCAGTGAGCCGGAGCATCATCCTGCTAGAGGAAAACGGTGTTCCCTTCGGCATTATCGTGGACAGCGTTGTCAAGATGGCGACGTTGGTGGACCCGACCAAGGCACCCGAAACGTCGCAGGAGATCGAGACGAAATACGTGAAAGGGATCGTAGTCGAAGACGAGCAGGACATCGTTATCCTCGATTTCGAAAGGTTGTTACATGCCGGTTAAGATATTATTGGCGGACAAGAGCATAACCATCCAAAAGGTGGTGGAGATGCTTTTTTCAGGAAAAGACTACGAGGTGGCCTGCGTAAGCGACGGAGACACCGGCCTTCAGGAAGCATCACGATTCGTGCCCGATGTGGTGCTGGTGGACGTGGACCTCCCGCGCATTGATGGCTATAGTTTTGCCGGACGGCTCAAACAAGAGCCGCAGCTCTCCCAGACCCCCGTCATTCTCATGATGAGCAGGGACGACGTGTATGACTCTGTAAAAGGCAATCAGGAGGGGATTGTCGACAATATTGCCAAGCCCTTCGAGTCGCAGGAACTTATCGGCAAGGTAAAAAAGGCGCTTGCTGCAGTCCCCTCCCGTCCCGCTGCACCCGTAACGCCGCCAATTGCTAAACCCAGGCAGGCCGCGCCATCGGACATTTTTGAAATCATCAAGGAAGCGCCCACGCAAGCGGAACTCAAGAAGGCTACCGAGCTTCTCAGCGAAGAAGAGTCGGTATATGAAGTTGAACCCGAAGTCGAAGAAGTGGAAGACACGGTCCCGCGCGAGAGTTCCCCGGTTTTGCCCGTCGGCGCCAGGGCTGTGGAAGAGATGCGTGCCGGATTGGGATTGAACGAGCAACCGAGAGAGCCGGAGATTGTTCCCTTTGAGGTATTTGATTTGGCCATGGAACCCGCCCCGAAGGCAAATATGCCTCAAGAGCCAAAGCTTTTCGCGTCCGCTGGTTCAGCCCACGAGCCGCCAGTGCCGCAGCAGATCACGGACGATCAAGTGCGGAGTATGGTTGAAACAAGTGTCTCGAAGGCGGTGAAAGAGGCAATCGAAAACCGAGCAGCCCCGGCACCCACAGTCTTGCCCGAGAGCGAATTGCGCGGTATGGCAGAAAAACTAATCTCGAAGATGGCGCAGGATATGTTTAAAGACATGCCCCCTCCTCCGCTTCCAAAGATATCGGACGACACGGTACGGAGAGGGATCGAGGAAGCAGTCTCGAAGATCGCCCGGGACATTGCGCGAGAGGTGATCGAGAAAGTTGCCTGGGAAGTGATTCCTCCGCTGGCTGAGCAAATGATCAAAGAAGAGATAGAACGACTGAAAGCCGTACAGTAGCATCCCCATATCCGGGGTATACTTCAAACAAAAAGATCAACCTCTGTAGGGGACTCGTTCCCCTATTTTTTATTCGTGCTGATTTTTCCCGCCGAGGACGCAGAAGGACAGGTTCTCGAATCGGATCACTTTTTTGCGACCTTTGCGGTGAACACGCTTCCACGACAAGGAGCAGCTTGCATGCCCACCAAAGAACTACCGAAATCCTATGACCCGAAATCCGTAGAACAGAAGTGGTACGAATTCTGGCTTAAAAAAAAATATTTTCATGCCAACGAGAACGCCGGCGGTCGCTCGTTTTCCATAGTGATCCCGCCCCCGAACGTGACGGGGTCGCTCCATATCGGCCACGCATTGAACTCTACGCTCCAGGACATCCTCGCACGCTGGATGCGCATGTCCGGCAGGAACACCCTTTGGGTGCCCGGCACGGACCACGCCGGCATCGCTACGCAGAACGTTGTGGAACGGCAACTCGCGAAAAACGATGTAGATCGGCACATGATGGGGAGAGATGCTTTTGTAAAAGAAGTCTGGAAGTGGAAGCAGGAATATGGCGGAAGAATTATCAACCAGCTGAAGCGCATGGGTGCCTCGTGTGATTGGGATCGCGAACGGTTTACGATGGACCCTGGTTTGTCGAAAGCTGTTCTTGAGGTTTTCGTAACGCTCTACGAGGAAGGTCTGATCTACCGCGGCGAGCGTCTCATTAACTGGTGCCCGCGATGCCACACGGCGCTTTCGGACATCGAGGTCGAGCACGAGGATGAGAAGGGGAAACTCTATCACATCGCTTATCCGCTCTCCCATGACCATAATATCCGCTTGACAGTCGCAACGACGCGTCCTGAGACCATGCTGGGTGATACTGCGGTCGCTGTTCATCCGCTTGATCCGCGGTACAAGGACCTCATCGGCAAGACGGTCGATTTGCCGCTCACGAACAGGAAGATCCCGATCATCGGCGACTCCGTCCTCGTAGATCTGGAATTCGGAACCGGCGCGGTCAAGGTGACCCCGGCGCACGACTTCAACGACTACGAAGCCGGCATGCGCCAGACTCCGGAACTTCCTCGAATCAAGATACTCAATGATCACGCGGAAATTGCAATAGATATTCCGGATGTCCTACCAGATGTTCGAAAACAGGTTTCTGGAAAGCCGGCAAAGAAAGCTCGAGGGATTGTTGTCGAGCTGCTGAACGAAAAAGGCTATCTGGTCAAGACAGAGGAACATGCTCATTCAATAGGGAAATGTTATCGTTGCAAAACTGTTGTCGAACCCTATTTATCCCCTCAATGGTTTGTTAAAACTGAATCGCTTGCGATCCCTGCAATTAAAGCAGTCGAGGAAGGACGGGTAAAGATTGTGCCCAAGGGGTGGGAGAACACCTATTTCGAGTGGATGCGGAACATCAAAGATTGGTGTATCTCCCGCCAGATCTGGTGGGGGCATCAGATTCCAGCATGGTACTGCATGGAATGCAATAAGACCGAAGTACTGGAAGTCCCCATCGGCTCAGTGACGGCAGTCGGAGAAGGCGGAACGCTGCCAACACATGTTGAAGAGGTTAAGTTAATCATTGGAATAGATGCAAAGCCTATTGTCCAAAAAGAACCTCCGATAAAATGCCCAACTTGCGGTTCTTCCATTCTGGTTCGTGACCCCGACGTCCTCGACACCTGGTTCTCGTCAGCACTGTGGCCGTTCTCCACGCTCGGCTGGCCTGAAAAGACCAAGGAGCTTTCTGTTTACTATCCCACCTCGGTCTTGATCACGAGCTTCGATATCATCTTCTTCTGGGTGGCGCGAATGATTATGATGGGGCTTCACTTTATGAAGGATGTCCCGTTCCGTGACGTGTACATCCATGCGCTCGTGCGCGATGCAGAAGGCCAGAAGATGAGCAAGTCGAAGGGTAACGTGATCGACCCGCTCGTGATGATCGATCAGTACGGCACCGACGCCTTCCGGTTCACGCTCACCGCCTTTGCTGCCCAGGGCAGGGACATCAAAATGTCCACTGAGCGCATCGAAGGATACAGGAATTTTGCGAACAAGATCTGGAACGCGAGCAGGTTCGTGATGATGAACCTGGAAGAAGACTTCGCGCCAAACGCTGAACTTCTGACTCCGAACTCATCACTTCCCGACAAGTGGATACTGTCCCGGCTGAACACGGTCACGAAAGAGGTACAGTCCGCGCTCACCGAATACCGGTTCAATGATGTAGCATCGAATCTCTATCACTTTATCTGGCATGAGTACTGCGACTGGTACCTGGAGTTGTCCAAGCCCGCACTGTTTTTTGAGGACGTCGGCTTGCCGTCGAGAAAGGCGACCCAGACCGTCCTCGCGTATGTTCTCGAAACAGCGCTACGGCTCCTACATCCGATCATGCCGTACATCACCGAAGAGATATGGCAGACGCTGCCGGAAACAGTCAGAAGTCAGAAGTCAGAAACTAGAAAAGAGTCAATTATGGTTTCGGCGTATCCGGTTGCCGACATGAAGATGATTAATGCCGGGATCGAACAGAAAATGCAAACGTTCATGGAACTAAACATGGCTGTTCGGAATATTCGTGGCGAGATGAATATCCCACCTTCTAAACGGATACCAGTAAACGTAAAAGCAGAGACAGACGAACTACTCAGCTTGCTAGACAGCACGTCAACCTTAACTATCGCAGTCTCTGGTGCATCTGAATTTAAGGTAAGTAAAACTATGACAAAGCCGAAAGCGGCCGCAACCGGCGTGATTAAAGACGGTGAAGTATATGTGCCGCTTGAGGGTATCATTGATCTTACCCAGGAACGCGACCGGCTGCAGAAAGAGATCGCAAAGATCTCAAAGGACATCGAAGTATTTTCAAAGAAGCTTTCGAATAAGAACTTCGTAGACAAAGCTCCGAAGGAAGTCGTGGAAAAGGACACTGCGAAGCTCGAAGAATTCAAAGCCAAGCGTGAAAAGCTTGAACAGAGCCTGAAGATGCTGGTATAAACGAACTTCATCGATCATGGATCATACCTTAAAAGAATTTCTCGCGCGTGCATTGCAGGAAGACCTGGGTCCCGGCGACGTAACCTCCGAGGCAACGATCCGCCCTGAATCGTCGTCTGTAGCCGTGGTGCTGGCGAAGCAGGACCTTGTCCTTGCCGGGCTCGACATAGCGCGTGCGGTCTTTCATTATCTCGATCCCGACATCCAATTTACTACCTTTGCGAAGGATGGCGACCGGCTGAATGCCGGGACGGAGATCGCGAAACTGTCCGGGAACACGCGGGCTTTGCTTGCCGGCGAGCGCGTGGCGCTGAATCTTCTCCAGCACCTGTCCGGTATTGCGACGTTGACGTCACGGTATGTTGAGCGGGTGAAGGGTCTGAAGGCCGACGTGCTGGATACGAGAAAGACGCTGCCGGGCCTGCGGCAGCTCGAGAAATATGCGGTGCGCGTAGGTGGAGGAAGAAATCACCGCTTCGGGTTGTACGACGGCGCGCTGATTAAGGACAACCACATCAAGGCCGCGGGCGGCATCACGAACGCCGTTGAAGGCGCGAGGAGGTCGGCCCACCCTCTTCTCAAAGTAGAAGTGGAGACGAAAACACTTGATGAGGTTCATGAGGCGATAGCCGCGAAAGCAGACATCATCATGCTTGATAATATGCCGATAGACATGATGCGCGAAGCAGTGAAGTTGATCGCCGGTAAAGCCCCTGTTGAGGCGTCAGGTAACATTACACTCGAAACGATTCGTGCGGTTGCGGAGACAGGCGTTGACTTCATATCCTCCGGAAGTCTCACCCATTCCGCACCTGCCGCGGACATCAGCATGAAAATCAAATAGCAGGGTTCAGGGGTCGGGGTTCAGGTAGGGGCAACCCTGCGTGGTTGCCCTGATGCGGGCGGCCACACAGGGCCGCCCCTACGGCATGACCCTGGCTCCTTGACCTTGAAATTCTATGAATAAAGAAAAAATCCTGAACCTTCTTCGTGCATCACGCTCCGGCTTCTTATCCGGCGAAGAGCTTGCACGAAAGACCGGGGTCTCACGCACTATGGTTTGGAAACACATCAAGTCGCTGGAGCGTGACGGCTTCGGGATCGACGCAGTGCCGTCGCAGGGCTACCGCATCACTTCCGAGCCAGACGTCTTGCGGCAGAACGACATCAAACCGGGCCTGAAAACGAAGGTTATCGGAAAAGAGATCCATCTCTTTTCGGAGATATCTTCGACCAATACGCTTGCCATGGAGATGGCGTCGCGAGGTGCTCCTGAAGGCGCAGTCGTCATTGCCGAGACACAGACCGGCGGCAAAGGAAGGCTCGGCAGGAAATGGATATCGCCGAAAGGCAATCTGTACTTCAGTGTGATCCTGCGTCCGGATGTACCGCTGCACAAGGCGCCGCTCAGCACGCTGATAGGGGCTGTAGCCGTGGCATCTGCAATCAGGACAGTTTGCCAACTTCACGCTGCCATCAAGTGGCCGAATGATGTCCTCCTGTCAGGCAAGAAGGTTAGCGGCCTGCTAACCGAGATGAGCGCAGAGCAGGACCGCATCAGGCACATCGTGCTCGGCATCGGTGTGGATGTGAATATGGACCCCGAGGTATTGCCAAGCGACATCAGAACCACTACGACCACTCTCATGTCGGAGACAGGCCGGAAGGTGAGCAGGACCGCGCTCCTTCGGGAGATCCTCAGGGAACTCGACCACTGGTACCAGGTGCTTCTTCACGATCCTGCCGACGTCCTGAAGGAATGGGAAAAGCTCAACATGACCATAGGCAACCGCATTGCCGTAAGCGGTGCGGGCGAAATATTCGAAGGTTCGGCGCAGGGAATAGATGCCGAGGGCAGACTCATTGTCAAGCTTGACGAGGGCACCGCACGGACAGTCGCTGCGGGAGACGTGACGATCGTGAAAAAATAGGGTCAGGAGTCAAGGAGCAAGGGTCATGGGAAAGCAACGTCCATCCAGCCTTTGTCTTACCGTGACCCCGAACCCTGGCCCCGTGACCCTTGATTTTTCCGGAGGAAACATGCTTTTAGCCATCGACATCGGAAACACGAACGTCGTGCTCGGCGTATTTGACGGTGACAGGCTCGTCGAGAATTGGCGCGTGGGCACCAATACGCAGATCACGCCCGATGAGTACGCTATGATCTTCAAGGACCTCTTCAATTTCGCCAAACTTGAGTTTAAGCAGATCGCCGGTGTGATCATCTCAACCGTCGTGCCGCCGCTTTTGCCCGTGATGACCGAGATGACCCGGAAATATTTTCACATCGAGCCCATGGTCGTGACGCACAAACTCAAGACGGGCATTGTGATCCGCTCTGACAACCCCAAGGAGGTCGGCGCAGACCGCATCGTGAATGCTGCTGGAGCGTATCATCTCTATGGAGGCCCGCTCATTATCGTTGACTTCGGCACGGCGACTACGTTTTGTGCGGTGACTGAGAGCGGCCATTATCTGGGTGGGGCGATCTGTCCGGGCATAAAAATTTCCGCGGAGGCCTTGTTCCAGCGCGCCTCGAAGCTGCCACGCGTCGAACTCACGAAACCGCAAAAAGTGATCGGTACCGATACTGTCAGTGCAATGCAGGCGGGTATTATCTACGGTTACGCCGGTCTGGTGGACGGTATCGTGGAACGGATGAAGAAGGAGCTGTCCGACCAAGCCAAAGTTGTGGCAACGGGCGGACTGGCAGAACTGGTATCGCCGGAAACGAGGAGCATCCGGCAGATAAAACCCCAGCTGACGCTTGAGGGCTTACGATTTCTTTACGAAATAAATCGTTGATTTTTCAGTGACAACCTTCGACATGCTCGCAAAACTGTAATCGCTGCTACAAATCTATCCATCCCGTTACCTTGACGATTCCACATTTTTATGATATTTTTCCTTTACAACCGTTTATGAGGAGAATAGATGAATATCCTTGTTGTTGATGACGAAGAGGGCGCCCGGGAATTGTTCAATACCATCCTGACGGATGAAGGATATGAGGTTGCCCTCGCCAATAGCGGCGAGGATGCACTGACCCTGTTCAAAAATCAGCCCTTCAATCTGGTGATCACCGACATCAAAATGCCGGTCATGGACGGACTTCAGCTTCTGCAGGAGATACGAAAGATGGGGTCCAAAACCGACGTGATCATGGTGACGGCATACGGTGAAGTAGAAAGTTATCTTAAGGCCATGAGCCTTGGAGCCGCCGAATACATCAACAAGCCCATCCGCATCAAAGAATTGAAACGGATCGTGCATAAAGTACTGACGGAGCAGAAGGCGAGGTCAGGCAGCTGATGTCACGCCTGCGCAAGGACCCTATTGTCGGCCGGTGGATCATTGTATCCACCGCGCGTCCCAAAAAGCCCGAAGAATATACCTTTGAAGAACCTCCGGACGATGTAAGCCCGACGGAGTGCCCCTTTTGCGGGGGCAATGAGACGAAAACCCCGCCGGAGATCGCTTCCTTCAGGCCTGAGAAGACCCTGCCGAATGCCCAAGGCTGGTGGGTACGCGTCATTCCGAGTAAATTCCCGGTGCTTCACATCGAGGGCAACCTCGAACGCGAAGGCAGCGGCATCTACGACTGGATGAACGGCATCGGGGCCCACGAGATCATCATCGAAAGCCCGGAACATGCAATCCGGCTCGAAGACCTTCCCGAAAGTCAGGTTGAAAAGGTCCTCTGGTCCTACCGCGACCGCATACTCGATCTCGAACGGGACAGCCGCCTCAGATACGTTCTGGTTTTCAAAAATCAGGGGAGGATTGCCGGTTCGGCCCTGAACCATGCCCATTCCCAGATCATCGCTACACCGGTGATTCCCAAGTTCGTAAAGGAAAAGCTGGACGGCGCCAAATCGTATTACGATTATAAGGAGCGGTGCATCTTCTGCGACATCATCCGGCAGGAACTTCTGACGCCGGAACGGGTGGTAGAAGAGACGCGTCATTTCGTTGTCATGGTCCCTTTTGCGCCCCGCTTCCCCTTCGAGACCTGGATCTACCCGAAAAAGCACCTGTGCTCCTATGTCGATGTTACGAAAGAAGAGATTATGGATTTTTCCCGGACGCTCAGGCACACGCTGCAGAGGATCGGGAAAGTCCTGAACCATCCGCCCTATAATTATATGCTCTATTCGGCCCCAAATCGCGTGCCGCGTCGCGGACACTGGCATACGCTGAACGACGATTTCCACTGGCACCTCGAGATTATGCCGCGGCTCACCCGGGTTGCGGGCTTCGAGTGGGGATCGGGCTTCTACATCAACCCTACGCCGCCGGAGGATGCTGCAAAGTATTTGCGGGAAGTGAAGCTTTCATCGATGGAATAAAGCAGGTACAAGCCTGTGACTGTCAAAAAACGAGGGAAGCCGCACCTGAACAGGTGCGGCTTCTTGTCATTCGGCAGAAAGTTCATTCAGACGGAGCGGTCTAAGCAGAATGTGATCGAGTGTAATTCAGCATGCCGCCGGCCAGCAGAATATCACGCTGCCTCGGGCTCAAAGAATACTTGAGCGCCGCTGTCTGTCCATTCGTCATATTCTTAAGAACCAGGTCCGCGCCTTTCGAAAGCGTGATCTTGATATCCGCTATCTCGATCCTGTCACTTGCTCCGATCCCATCATAATCGGCTTCATTCGCAAAAATGAGCGGCAGAATGCCGAAGTTGATGAGGTTCGCCGCGTGAATGCGCTCGAAGGATTTCGCGATCACGGCTTTGACCCCCAAATACATGGGGCAGATAGCCGCGTGCTCCCGGCTCGAACCCTGGCCGTAGCTTTGTCCGGCGATCACGATGTTATGGATCCCCGCCTTCTTGTTCTCCAGCGCCTTTCTCGAGAATGTCGCATCTACGCCCTCGAACACGAATTCGGCATATTTCGGAATGTTCGAGCGATACTTAAGCCGCGAGCCCGCTGGCATAATGTGGTCCGTCGTGGTCTTGTCACCGACTTTGATCGCGACGACGCCCCTGATGGTCTCGGCAAGCGGCTCAGCAGCCGGCGGGTCTCCGATATTCGGTCCGCGAAACACGGCCGCGGACAACGGGTCTTTTGCCGGAGGAAGGATCATCGTGTCGTCGATCCAGAACTGGTCAGGCACCACGATCTCGGGATAAGGAATACCGAGGTCGCGCGGATCCATAATCCCCCCGGTGAGAGCTGCGGCAACGGCGGACTCGGGGCTTGCAAGAAACACCCTGGCACTTTTGGTGCCTGAACGGCCCTCGAAGTTCCGGTTGTTCGTGCGGATCGAGACAGCTTCTGTTTTCGGCGCCTGGCCTGCGCCGATGCAGAAGCCGCAGGTGGATTCGAGAACTCGTGCGCCTGCGGAAACGATGTCGGCAAGCGCGCCGTTCCTCGCGATCATTTCGAGCACTTGGCGCGATCCCGGTGCAACGCCGAAGCTCACATCCGGGAACACCCGCCTTCCTTTTAACATTGATGCGACGAGCATGAGGTCACGGTAGGACGAGTTCGTGCACGAGCCGACCATGACTTGATCAACCTTGGTCCCGGCAAGTTCCTTTACCGTGGCGATGTTATCCGGTGAGTGTGGCTTGGCCATAAGCGGCTCGATTTTGCCGAGGTCGAGGTCGATTACTTTATCGTACTCTGCATTAACATCAGCTACGAGGCTGGTCCAGTCCGATTCACGGCGCTGAGCCGTGAGAAACGTCTTCGTGATCTCGTCGCTCGGAAAGATCGAGGTGGTCACCCCGAGTTCGGCGCCCATGTTTGTGATCGTGGCGCGCTCGGGCACGGAGAGTGTCTTTACACCGTCGCCACCATACTCAATTATCGTGCCGACGTTGCCTTTTGTCGTGAGCATCTTGAGAATCGTAAGAATCACATCCTTTGCCGAGACCCAGGGCCGGAGCTTTCCCGTCAGGTTCACCTTCACGACTTTGGGACAGGAGAGATAGAAAGGTCCGCCTCCCATGGCCACGGCGACGTCCAGCCCGCCGGCTCCGATTGCGATCATGCCGATGCCGCCGCCAGTGGGCGTGTGAGAGTCAGAACCAAGCAGCGTTTTGCCGGGCCTGCCGAAACGTTCGAGGTGTACCTGATGACAGATGCCGTTCCCCGCTTTTGAGTAGTGGATGCCGTACTTCGAGGCCACGGTCATGAGATACCGGTGGTCATCAGCATTCTCAAACCCGTCCTGGAGCGTGTTATGATCTACATAGCTCACAGAAAGTTCCGTTTTTACGCGGGGCACATCCATGGCCTCAAACTGCAAGTATGCCATGGTTCCCGTAGCGTCCTGCGTCAGCGTCTGGTCGATCTTGATAGCAATCTCGGCACCTGCCTCAAGCTTTCCTTCGATAAGGTGGGATTCCAATATTTTATAAACTAAATTCTTACTCATAGAGGTCGATACTCCTTGTAGGTGATAAATATCGCGACATTATATTTCAAGAGGCCACATAAGGCAACTGGAATTTGTGAAATGTGCTTGACTTCACTGAGAAAGAAGAGCCATCTTGAATTTCGCTGATATTCTTTTCTTCTTTAGGAATATGGTACATAGCTCAACTTTTACGGGAAAAGGAATGTAACAAGAAGGCGCTCTTTGTACCTATTTGCAAACCCCCTTTTCCTGTGCTATAGTTATTGTATTCAACCGCACACGAATCAACCACTCTATCCAACGCACATCATCCCACGAAGGAGGCACGAATATGGTCCAGAAGGCGAGTCCAAAATTGACCGAAATGATGAACCAGGCTATTGCAGGAGAACTCCAGGCAATCGTGCAATACATGTGGCACCATGTCATGGTAAAAGGAATGACTGCAGAATCGCTCTCCGGGGTTTTTGAAAAGGTGTCCATGGACGAGATGAAGCATGCGGAAAAGATCGCCGAGAGATTATTTTATTTTGATGTCAATCCTACCACCAAGCCAACACCCATTGTCACGGGCGGGGACGCTACCCAAATGCTGAAGGCAGACACCAAGGCAGAGGAAGAAGCAATCACGCTGTATAAAGACATCATCAAACAGGCCGCATCGGAAAAGGACGAGACGACGCGGTTGCTTTTCGAAGAGATCCTTTCCGAGGAAGAAGGTCACCACGACACCTTCACGACGCTCCTCGGGCAATAGAAAAATGAAAGAGGCTGGTTATACGATAACCAGCCTCTTTGTGTTAGGCCCCTTTAAAAAAATTATGTTGTAACTAATTCAGTAGTACCTACTTCCTCTTTCAAATGACACAAACAATCCTTTTTGCTTCCGCAGCGACTTCATTTCGAATTTGACTTTTGCTTTTATGGCATCTTGAACTCTCTACCGGGGATGCGGACCGTCAGCACCGGACAGGCCGCTTTGCGAACCACCTTCTCGGCGGTACTCCCGAAGAGCATGTGGTCGATGCCCGTCCTTCCATGAGTGCCGATGACAATCATGTCAGCCTGCCTTTCCTTTGCCGTCCTGATGATCTCGACAAAGGGCACGCCACGCACAACCAGCTTTTCCACGTCTTTGACTCTCTGCGAAACTTCCGCCCCCCACTTGTCCATTTCATTCCAGGCGCTCTTTTGCATATCCTCCACCAGATCGGCGGCGGAAAGGGAAGAAGGAATATACCATTCAGCGATGCTGATGTCCTGGATCACATAGAGGAGAATGAGTTTAGCCTGATAATCCTTGGCGAGCGAAATAGCATGGTCCATGGCGGCGCGGGCACCCTGTGAAAAATCCGTTGGGAAAAGGATGGTTTTGATCTGCATGAGACCCCCTTTCTGTGACTCACAGTCTAAGTGTAGCTCCTGTCCTGAGCTCTGTCAAACAAAAAGGGATGTCGAGCATGTCCTTTCGGTTGTCAAAAAGGAAAACCGACTTGCAGCTCATCGCAGCAGCCGTCAATAATGAAGGAAATCTTCGAATATTCGCTTGACTGAACGACGGCGCTACCATACAATGATGCAAGTTAATGTTTCTCTTCGCCGATTTGCTGCGACGGTCCCTGACATACTCACGCACGGCCGGAGAGGTAAAAAGGCTGCCTTATGGAAACGATGCCGATCGATAAACTGCGCATGCAGTTCCCAGATGAGCTTGAACAGGCCTTTCAAGAGGAGTCTTTTAATAAATCTCTGAACCAGCTGCGGATAAGCATCGCTGTTGTTGCGGCTATTTATGCGTTATTCGGGATTTTGGATGGCCTGGTCACGCCCGAAGTAAAATTTCAGGCATGGTTTATCCGCTACGTCATCGTCATTCCTACCGCCATTTTTGTGTGGTCCTTCTCTTTTTCCCGGCAGTTCAAGAAATACCAGCAGATACTCGTCTCGTTTCTTGTCTTTGTGGGTGGGGGCGGCATTGTCGCCTTGATCGTCATAACGCAGATGTCAGGGCGGTATTTCCACTTTGCAGGACTCCTGCTTGTCTTCATGACTTCCTATACGTCCTTCAAGCTGCGGTTTCTCTACGCGACAGTCGTGTGCTGGACGATCATCGGTCTTTATGAGATTTCCGCCATCTGGATAAGCCATACGGCGCTTCCCGTTTTGCTGACGGATAATTTCTTCTATATCTCCGCGAACCTAATGGGCATGTTTACGATCTACCAGCGGGAATTATATCAGCGGAAAGATTTCTTCCGGAACCGCGTGCTACAGAACCTGGAAAGGGAAAAGCACAATCTTGGAGAAAGACCAGATGCATCTCACCGTGGAAAGAGCCATTGTCTCTCTCCGGGAAAGCGAGGAAAAATTCCGTACCCTCGCTGAGACGGCAGCCATGGCGATTTTCATCCATCAGGGCGGGAATTTTCTCTACGCAAACCGCGCAGCCGAAGTAATCGGCGGATATACCGTAGACGAATACCTCACCATGCACTTTATGAGCCTGGTTCACCCGGACTTTGTCGAAATGGTGAAGAGACGGGCGAGTGAACGCTTGACCGGCAACAGCGACAGTGCCTACTCAGTACGAGTTTAAGCTGGTGAGAAAAAACGGCGAGGAGCGCTGGGTCCTCATGACCGGCGGTATCTCCGAATTTGAAGGCAAGCCGGCGGTCATCGGGACGCTCATTGACATTACCGGGCGCAAGCGAGCAGAGGCGGAACGAGACAAGATGGTCTTGCTCATCGAGAACAGCTCCGATTTCATCGGAATGACCGACATGGACGGCACGGTCATCTTCATTAACAGCGCCGGTCGAAAGCTCGTGGGCCTCGACCCGGAGGACGACGTCAGAAAAACAATATCCGACGATTACTTCATGCCGGAAGACCTCCCGGCACACCGAGAACACAAGCGGAGTGGTACGTGGCGAGGCGAGTTCAGACTGAAACATTTTAAAACCGGCACCCCGATCCCCGTCGATATGTACAGTTTTGATGTCAATGACGAAACATCGAGGAAGCTGGTCGCCCGCGCAGCTGTCATGCGCGATATCACCGACCTCAAGCGGGCGAGGGAAGAGCGGGAACTCTACTACCAGCAGCTGCAACAGGCGCTGCAATCCCTGAAGGAGAGCGAGACCCGATTCCGGACCCTGGCTGAAACCACGACGGCCTCCATCATTATCCACCGGGGAGGTAAGTTCCTGTACGCCAATCCCGCCGTGCAAAAGATCACCGGATATACGTTTGACGATTTTTTGCGCATGGAATTCTGGGAGATCGTTCACCCCGAGTACCGTGATATGGTACGGGAGCGAGGACGAACGCGGATATCCGGCGCAGAAGCTCCCCGGGAATACGAGTTCAAAGTTTTGACCAAACATGGTGAAGAACGTTGGGCCATTACGTCATCGGGCATCATTGACTATGAAGGACAACCTGCGGTCATTGCAACGCTCTTCGATATCACGGACCGCAAACAGGCGGAAGAAGAGCGTGAGCGGCTTAACCGACGGCTGCAGCAGACGCTGCATTCCCTTGAAGAGAGCGAGGCAAAATTCCGTTCGCTGGCAGAGACCGCACCGGCCGCAATCTTTATCCATCAGGGAGGCAAGTTTCTCTATGCGAATCCGGCAAGCCTCTCCATGAGCGGCTTTACGCGCACGGAATTCCTTACCCTGGATTTCTGGGCCGTGGCGCATCCCGAGGACCGGGACATGATCATGGAACGGGGGAGGGCGCACCTTCGCGGCGAGCAGACCTTTACCCGCTATGAATTCAGGATCGTTACGAAGAGCTGCGAGGTCCGCTGGGTGGACATGACCGTGGCGTTGATCGAATTCGAAGGGAAACCGGCGGTGATCGGGAACGTCTTCGATATCACGGACCGCAAACGGGCGGAAGAGGAGCGCGAACGCCTTAACCGACAGCTGCAGCAGGCGCTCCGCTCCTTCCAGGAAAGTGAAGCGAAATTCCGTACCCTGGCCGAAACCACTACCGCAGCGATCTTCATTCATCGGGGAGGCAAGCTCTTTTACGCAAACCCGGCCGGCGAAGCGATCGCGGGCTACACGAACGAGGAGTTTTTGTCCATGGATTTCTGGACAATCATTCATCCTGATTACAAGGAGCTGGTGAGTGGAGCGCGGCCGGGCCCGCCTGCGAGGCGAACGGCTTCCGCCGGAATATGAATTTAAAATTGTGACGAAAAACGGAGAGGAACGCTGGGTCAACATGACCGCCGGAACCATCAACTACGAAGGGGAACAGGCGGTTATCGGTACGCTCTTCGACATTACGGACCGCAAGCGTGCGGAAGAAGAACAGTTGAACCTGTACGAGCAGAGGATTGCCGTGGAAAAACGGCATCTCCTGGAAAAAGAAGAGATCCTGATGGATCTCCATGACGGCATCGGGGGTATTACGACCAACATCAGCATGCTTTCCGAGCTGGGCCAGAAAGCGACGGACCTGGAAAGCGTCAAGAAAACACTCGTCACCATTTCGCGGCTCTCCCGGGAAGGGATCACGGAGATTAGAAGCTTCATGCAGAGCCTGGACACGCAGGGAGCTCAGCTGGCACACCATGGCAGCCGAACTCCGCAACCAGGGGACGAAGATGCTGGACCCGCATAAGATTGCCCTGACGGTTGACACATCGATGCATGACGGACAGGATCAGCCCGGAAGCCTTCTCTGGATCAATCTGATAAAAATTTACAAAGAAGCGCTTACGAATATCGTAAAGCACTCCCACGCCCGGTCCGTCGCAGTGACTCTGAATGTGGCAGAACAGGAGCTCCAGCTTACGGTCCAGGACGACGGGATCGGATGCAACAGCAATCAATCGAGGACCGGCGGCAGGGGCCTGTCCAACATGAAACGTCGGGCCGAGAGGCTCGGAGGAAACATGATTATAAACTCCGGCAACGGGACCACGGTGATCTTTACTCTGCGTCTACCCTTAAAATACCCTGTGCGGGGTATAGTATCCTAGCCCGGATTGTGTTAAGGTGTGAATATGCGACTTATTATTGTTGAAGACGATCCCCTGCTCCTTGAAAATTTGACCCTGCTGCTGAGCGGCGAGGAAGGACTATCCGTGGCCGGTTCCTACCGGTCGGCAGAGGATGCCCTGCGGGGTCTCAGAAACGCTAAGCCGGAAGTGATGCTCACCGATCTCGGCTTGCCCGGCATGTCAGGTGTGGACCTGATAAAAAGAGTAAAGGAAGAAATGCCCTCTCTTGAGATCATGGCCCACACGGTCTTCGAAGACCGGGAGATGGTTTTTTCCGCCATCAAGGCCGGGGCATCCGGGTATATCCTCAAAGGAAGCAGTCCGCGGGAAGTCATAGAGTCCATTCACGCTCTGTATAAGGGTGGGGCGCCCATGAGCCCGAAGATCGCGCGGAAAATCATCCATGAATTCCAGGACGATGTCGTGAGCGAACAGTACCTGCTGACCCAGCGGGAAAAAGAGATCGTCAAGCGCGTCGAAGAAGGGTTGACCTATAAAGAAATCGGGGAACGGCTGAGCATCAGCACCCACACCGTTCATACGCACATCAAAAACATCTACGAAAAACTTCAGGCCAAGGACAGAAACGATGCTATTGTCAAGGCGCGAAAACGAGGGATCATTTAAATAAACCGATCCGATTATCCTGTCCGAGAGGCGCCTGCTGGCCTCGGAGCTTCTCTTGTAGTATTCAGCCAATCGGCAATCCTCGCTGTTCCATCGGGTTCCCGCTCCTGAAACATATACCTCCCGTTTTTTTTCTTTTGGCATCCCCCATAAATACCCTGATCAGGCGATTTACAATACCCGAGATAATACGTTATTATGCAATACATAAAGAAATAACTGTGGCGTGCCTGAACTATAGTCGTGCGACTCACAGATGGCGTATGGCAGCAACCGATGAACTGCAAACGTTCATCCTCCTTATACAGATGCCCCCTTCCAGCGTGGAGGGGGCTTTTTTGCGTGGGGAGGCGATTGGCAGTTGATCATTGCTGAAAAAGAAAGTTTGTCGTTGAAGTTTTTGAACAGATATTCTGATCTCACGGTTATTGTTCTGCCAAGAGGGTGCTCGCCAATGCAAGGAAAAAAAGGATTGACAATTTTGACCCAGGCTGTTATAAATTACGCCTATGCTTCAAGCCACTGAAAAAATATGGATGAACGGTTCATTCGTCAAATGGGACGATGCCAAAGTGCACATCCTGACGCATTCGCTCCATTATGCAACGGCCGTGTTCGAAGGGATCCGGTGCTATAAGACCGACGGAGGTTCTGCCGTTTTCCGTCTGCGGGAACATGTGGACCGGCTCTTCGACTCTGCTCATATCTACCAGATAGAAATGCCGTTCACCCGTGAAGCAATAAACGAGGCTATCCTCGAAACCGTCCGCGTAAACAAGATCGACGCGTGCTACATTCGGCCTCTTGTCCACATCGGCTACGGTGCCATGGGGGTCTTTCCGAAGGAGAATCCCGTTCAGGTTTCCATTGCAGTCTGGCCCTGGGGCAGCTACCTTGGTGAAGAGGGAATGAAAAACGGCATTCGCGTCAAGATCTCATCCTTTATCCGGCCTCATGTGAATGCGACGATGGTACGGTCAAAAACCACGGCGAACTATGCGAACGGGCTGCTGGCCAAGCGTGAGGCATTGAAGGACGGGTACGATGAGGCCATGCTGCTCGATACGGAAGGATATGTTGCCGAGGGCAGCGGTGAAAACGTATTCATGGTGAGGAAGGGCATCATCAAGACCCCTCCGCTGACTTCGATCCTGGAGGGCATTACCCGGGAAACGATCATTCAGCTTGCTGCGGAACGGGGCATGCGCGTCGTGGAAGAGCGGTTCACGCGCGACGAACTCTATATTGCCGACGAGGCGTTCTTTTCCGGCACGGCCGCCGAGATCACGCCGATCCGCGAAGTCGACAACCGGACAATCGGCATGGGCAAGCCGGGGCCGGTGACAAAGCAGCTCCAGGCCGCGTTCTTCGATATCGTTCACGGACGCGACAATAAGCATGAAGAGTGGCTCACCTACGTCTCGGCAAAACAGCCGGCGATGAAGAAGTAGCTGTTCTGTCGCAGCTCAGAAGTTACGATATAAAAGAGCAAGAAATAGTTTTTTCCCTTTGTGTTCCGGGTAATCCTGTTGTTGAAGTTTTTCACCTGTGCCGAAGTGGTGGAATTGGTAGACACGCACGTTTGAGGGGCGTGTGGGGCAACCCATGGGGGTTCGAGTCCCCCCTTCGGCACCATCTTTACATACACGGCCGGTATCGACCGGCAGAGCATAATCGATTTCCCGCGGTCTTGGAGTGTCGTAGAAGTAGCAGCGAGCCACTCCCTCATCCCTCAGCACCTCAATCCTGTCCAGGAAGTAGCTAATCGCGGTTTTCTGTTCTCCCGGTGTACGTTTTTTCAATGTGTCTCCGAGGTTTTTGAGTATCTTGGCGTACTCGTTGACCAGGAGGAGCACTTTGCTGGGTTGTTTTTTTACTTCCTCGTATTTTGCGAGTTCCTTCTGAAGGCTTTCCCGCTCCTCTTCGGCCCTGACTAACCGCTCAGCGAGACTCCTTGACCGGGATTCGGTGAAAATGACGGCATCCTGAAGCTTCGTGATCTCCGCATCGAGGCCTTTCAGCTTCTTCTGGACGGCAGGATATGCGTTTTCCGTCTCCCGTTCGATGTTGATCAAGGCTTCCTTCAAATGTTCCTTAAAACGCTCGACATACCGGTCGGAATCGAGCATCTTCTGTATCTCGGAGATAATAAAGTCCTCGATGCCGACGACCTCGCCTTTCGTGGTTTTCGGGATCGTAAGGGGTTTACAGACTCGATATTGCGTGTGGCCTGAATCAACGTAGTATATATATTCTTTTCCACTGCCGTTGTTTACTTTCCGGCCCTGGAACTTGTGTCCGCAGCTCTTACAGACAATTTTTCCAGAAAGAAGGTATTCCGTTCGCATCCCGCTGCAAGCCCCAAAATCTCTCGTCTTCATCAATGCCTGGACCTTCTCGAAGAGGTCCGAAGTAATAATGGGTTCGTGAGCCTCTTGGCAGATGACCTTCTCCTGAACTTTTTTCGACCACTTGCCCCCGTATATGCGCTCGCCGATGTAGGCGCTGTTCACAAGAATCGATCGGAGCGTATCCGTTCCCCAGAGCCCCCCCTTTGGTGATGGTATTTTTTCGTCGTTAAAGACCTTGCAAAGCGCCTTGAAGCCCTTACTGCCCTCGGCATAGAGGGTGAAGATGCGGTTTACCAGCGCGACGTCACGCGGGTCTCCGGGGACCCATTTGACCCAATGGTTTTTGATTGCCTTGCGTTGTCCGGGAACCAGGGTGAAAAGTTCCTTCCCTGTTTCATCGCAGACCATCCTGGTGTACCCGAAAGGCGGAAATCCCCCTGTAGAATACCCCAGTCCTGCCGCGGTGGAATGGCCGCGGATCACGTCCTTCGAGAGCTGCTTGCTGAACTCGGCGGCCTGCTCGTACTTTACTGCCCGCATAATTAGGCCGGGGGCGCCCGGCATGTTGCTCTCGCTCTGCGCGTATTCTACAAAGACGCCTGCTTTTTCCAGGAGGTACTCGTAGTGAAATGTCTCTTTGGTATTCGGCGCCCTGCCGAACCGGGATTCGTTCAGGATCACCACTCCCGAAAAGTCATGATGTCCGGATTGGACCTTCTGGAAGAGTCTCATGGCACCCGGCCTTTTTTCAAAGGTGGTGCCGGATATTCCTTCGTCCTGAAACTCCTCGACGATCTCATACCCTTTTTCAGCGCAGTACTTCTGAAGGACCTTCCGTTGGTCCGGGATGGACATTTCCTGCATGTCTGTGGAGCAGCGTAAGTACAGTGCCCTTTTATTCTTCGGGGGAATAACCATTGCTTCTCGTAAGTCCAGTGTCCTTTTATTCTTCATAACATCCCTTGCTCCTCGTGCCTTGGGTAAGATCTGATACAAACAGTGTGCTAACTTTGGTCAGACCCTGCAGTAAACAGATAATTCTCAGTGCTCAGCAATTGAAAATCATTTAATTAACATTGATAATTAAATGATACAAAAGAGGTGTTTGAATGTCAAGCAATTTTCATTTGCGTTTTGCAGGAAGCGGCATCTCTTCTCCGTGCCTCGATGGCCATAACGGCTCGTTCTTTGTGAAATGTGTGCGCCCTGGGAGAACTTCGTCATGCCGAATGGTCTGAAATGGATCTTGAGGCAGGTATCTTGGGAATCCCTGCTGAATATGGGACTCAAGCTGAAAAAGCGTCAAAAGCGGATCGAATCACGCATTTCAAATTGCGCATCTCTTCTGGACATTTTCCGTGACCTGTAGTAAAGTGCCGTATTATTATAGGCTTAATGCACGTCGGGGAGGAGCATGAGTGATTTAGAAGCAATTCAGAAAAAGATCCTCTCATTCCGGAACGAGCGTGACTGGGCGCAATTCCACGATCCCAAGAACCTCGCCGAAGCCCTCTCCATTGAAGCGGGGGAGCTGCTTGAAAACTTCCTCTGGAAGACCACCGAGCAGTCCCGCAATCTCTCAGCAGAAGAACTCAAGAACGTAAAAGAAGAGCTATCTGATATCTTTATCTTCCTCACATATCTCAGCGAGGAATACAAGATTGACTTGCTGGCTGAAGTAGAAAAGAAGATTGCGAAGAACGAAACCAAGTACCCGGTTCACAAGGCTAAGGGTACGGCAAAGAAGTACACGGAGTTATAACACGTAAGACTATCCACACGGGGTGCTGATGGGGCTACCGAATGAAATTGCTGATTTGATCGAACGCTTTGACCGGAACCTTGAAGCCTACAAGGGCGGACAGTACAACGAAGCCCAGCTTCGCCAGGACTTTCTTAACCCGTTTCTTGGCGCTCTTGGCTGGGACATGACCAACAAAGCGGGGTACGCCGAAGCGTACCGGGATGTGATCCACGAAGACGCGATCAAGATCGGCGGCGCAACCAAGGCACCTGATTACTGCTTTCGGATCGGCAGCGTCAAGAAGTTCTTTGTTGAAGCGAAAAAACCCGCAGTCAATCTCAAGGACGATGTCAGTCCCGCCTTTCAGCTCAGGCGCTATGCCTGGTCTGCAAAACTTCCGCTCAGCATTCTCACCGACTTTGAGGAATTCGCCGTCTATGATTGTCGCATAAAACCTGTCCAGACCGATAAAGCATCCACCGGTCGAGTGCTGTACTTCACTTATAAAGACTACTCCGGCTAAATGGGATGAACTCGTCAACATCTTTTCCCGCGAAGCCGTTCTTAAAGGTTCCTTTGACAAGTACGCCGAGTCCTCGAAGCTCAAGAAGGGGACGGCAACGGTTGACGATGCTTTCCTGACCGAGATCGAAGACTGGCGGGACATGCTCGCAAAGAATATCGCGCTGCGGAACGCGGACTTGACCACGCGCGAACTGAACTTCGCGGTGCAGCGCACCATCGACCGGATCGTGTTCCTGCGAATCTGCGAAGACCGGGGTATCGAGGAATACGGCAGGCTCCAGACGCAGCTGAACGGCACGAACGTCTACAAGCGGCTCGTGCAGCTTTTCAGCCAGGCCGATGACCGGTACAACTCCGGCCTGTTCCATTTCCAGCGGGAAAAGGAACGGCACGAGGACCCGGACAAGCTCACTCCGAATATCTCCATTGACGATAAGCCTCTTAAGGACATCATCAACCGGCTCTACTATCCCGAGAGCCCTTATGAATTCTCAGTGCTCTCCGCCGACATTCTCGGCCAGGTCTACGAGCAGTTCCTCGGCAAGGTCATTCGCCTCACAGCAGGACATCAGGCAAAGGTAGAGGAAAAACCCGAGGTCAGAAAAGCTGGCGGCGTCTATTACACGCCGAAGTACATCGTTGATTACATCGTCAAGAACACCGTGGGGAAGCTGGTCGAGGACAAGAAACCGAAAGATGTCGAGAAACTGAAGATCCTCGATCCGGCTTGTGGCTCTGGATCGTTCTTGCTTGGTGCATATCAATATCTTCTCGACTGGCATTTGAAATGGTACATCGAGCAACGAGCCCGATAAATGGGCAAAGACAAAGCAGCCCTCAATTTATCAAGGCCCGTCGCCTGATCCTAATACTCCGAATTGGAATCTCACCACGTCGGAGAAAAAGCGTATTCTTCTGAACAACATCTACGGTGTGGATATCGACTCCCAGGCTGTGGAAGTGACAAAGCTTTCATTGCTTCTGAAGGTGCTCGAAGGCGAGAACAACCAGACTCTTGCGAACCAGCTCCGCATGTTCCATGAAAGGGCGCTGCCCGATCTTGGAGACAACATCAAGTGCGGGAATTCACTCGTCGGTCCCGATTTCTATCAGCAACAAACAATGCTGGACGATGAAGACCGGTATCGCGTGAATGTCTTTGATTGGGAACAAGAGTTTTCCGAGATTACGAAAGCTGGCGGATTCGATGCGGTGATAGGCAATCCACCATATGTGAGGCAGGAATCATTATCCGACTTCAAAGATTATTTTGCGTCACACTATGAAGCGTTCGATGGCGTTGCAGACCTTTATGCCTATATGATGGAGCGCAGCGTCAAGCTACTGCGCGAAGGCGGGCGGTTCAGTTTCATTGTCTCAAGCAGTTTTCTCCGCACGACCTATGGAGAACCACTACGCCGAACGTTGAAAAAACATGCCGCAGTGCTTAGAATAGTTGATTTCGGCGGCTTACCTGTGTTCGCCAATGCCAAAGACACCTATGTCTGTATTCCGCTGTTCACGAAAGGCAAACAACCGGCGCGAGTGGAAGTAACGAAAATCCCTTCGCTTGAAATACGTGACCTCAATGAATACGTTGTCGATAATTCCTTTAGAATTCCGCACGACCGACTTTCGTCCGAATCATGGTCTTTAAAATCGGACGAAGAAGCTATGGTCTTCGATAAGGTGATGAAGGCGGGAAAACCGCTTGGAGATTACTTAAAGAGAAGCATTAATTATGGCATTAAAACCGGGTTAAATGAAGCTTTCATCATTGATAGTAAAACAAGAAAAGCGTTAATTGCAAAAGACAAATCAAGCGGTCAACTTATAAAGCCACTACTGGGTGGCGAAGATATTCGCCGCTATATCTACAACAATACGGATTTGTGGCTGATCTTTACACGGCGAGGAATCAATATTGATGAATATCCTGCTATCAAGGAACACTTATCAAATTGGCGATCCGAGCTTACACCCAAGAAGTCTTCAAAAGATAAAGTTGGACGAAAGCCAGGCAGTTACAAATGGTATGAAATTCAAGATGACGTGGCCTACTACCAAGTCTTTGACGGTCCGAAGATCGTTTATCCAGATATAGCGAAAGGACCAAGATTCTCGCTTGATGAAAAGGGCCATTATTTAGCCAACACAGCTTACTGCCTCGGAACTGACGATCGTTATTTACTCGGTTTGTTGAATAGCTCTTTGTTCTGGTTTGCTATAAGTCATATCAGCATTCCCTTTGGAGTTCGCGCCGGCCAATATCGTTATCGTTTAATTTATCAGTATATGGGAAAAGTCCCGATTAAAGTTATCGATCACAGCAATAAAAGTGAAAAAGTAAAACGCGATAAAATAGTTGCTCTGGTTGAACAGATGCTTTCGCTTACTAAACAAGGACCCGAGGTCAAAACCGACCACGAAAAGACGGCTCTCCAGCGTCAAGTCGATGCAGTTGACCAGCAAATCAATCAATTGGTGTTTGAGCTGTATGGTTTGACGGATACGGACATTAAGATCATTAATGGTGCGTGAGGCATTTAGCGATTTCATGCAGAAAATATTAATTACAGAAGAAGACCTTAAAAATAAACTGGTATTGCCTTACCTGCAGAGTCTCAGTGTATCTTCAGATGAAATACAGTTTGAAACATCTTTTAGTATACGCTTAGGCAAAAGTGAGAATACGGTTAGCAAGGTTGTTACGGCGGGGGGGCGCTCCGACATCCTGTGCAAAAAGGGAGGCGTAAATCTTTTCATCATCGAAGTGAAGGCGGATAATTTAAGCATCACTGATAGCGATGTCGATCAAGCTATATCATATGCAAGATTAGTCCATCCGATAGCGCCTTTCGTAATTGTTACCAATGGAAAAGAAACGCGGATAGTCGATACGATAGAAAAGAAGGATCTGCAGGGGTATGAAATCGGCAGTCAATCCAACTTCTGGAAAAATGGTTGCAAACTAGCAGCAAGCGAAGAATTTGAAAAACGATATGAAGCATTATTGAATTTTATTGGCCTGTCTTCAGCAAATCTATCAGTATTTTCTCGCTATCAAGTAGATTCAAGAATGCTGACGTTGAAGGGCAGTATAACAAAAGTGCAGAAGAAGTATATTCCTGAACTATGGATAGAGCGCAGGATTATTCATGAACAATTTAATGAGTATCTGAAAAGTTCTTCAATAGTGTTTGCAATGATTGGTGAATCTGGTGTTGGTAAAACCAACCTAATATGCGGTCTTGCAGAGAAGGCTATTGGAGATCACGTCGTCCTATTTTATAACGCGGCAGATATATATGGAGATATAGTCGGCAATATCAGAGATGATTTCAATTGGTTCTTTTCGCCTCAACTTGAAGCAGTCGAAATTGTGAAAAGGTTAGATGATTTGGCGCATCATGAAAACCGGCGTGTTTGCATATTCATTGATGCAATTGATGAGGCGTCGGCACCAAATTTTGTTCAAGATCTTAACGATTTGGTGAGAAAAATACAGCCGTACCAGCATATTAAGATTTGTGTTACCTGTAAGTCGCTGGAATGGAATAATTATCTTACGCTAAAGGGCAACCCTACGTACATAGCGGAACATATTTATGAGCATTCATCTGCTGTAAATACAGACCAAGAAGATCGAGTCATAAAGAAGATGCCCGGCATTTATGTCACACGCTTTGACAATGATGAACTCGATATTTTGGACAACAAATACAGAAGCGTATTTAAGTATCGAGGCCAATTAATAGGTGAAACAAAAAGAGAGTGCTCCCTCGGCTTCATGCTTAGAATCATCGCTGAAGTTTATGAGGGGAAAGAACTGCCACAGACTATAGACGATGTAGCTATACTGAAGGCGTATTTAGACAAAAAACTTGAAAAAACCGATAAGGAGCTTGCACTAAACTACCTGGACGGTGTCGGAAGTGCTTTGTTGCATGCTGGCACAGATGGGGACAAAAAGCCTTTTTTGTCTGATCGAGTCGAAGAATCTCATCTTCGTTGTTTTCTTTCGATGAAGCCAAGTGATAAACTTCCGGACGAATTATTTACTTACAATATACTGTCGCGTTCTGAGTCCGATGATGGATTAAATCATATTGGATTTTATTACACAAGAATACGCGACTTTGTCGTTGCTACGTTATCATTGAAATTATCAAGCAAGACAGACAATAAACTGCGCGAAGTCATCCCATCGCTATTCGAAAGTCAGGTGGGGTTAAGTGTTTTGAGTTGGTACAATTCAATTGCGAAAGATAGCCACAGGAAAATATTGTTGGAGTATCGCCAAACAAGGGCATTAGTATTTCTGAATGAATACATTCGATTGATCGAAACACATTTTCCAACAATCAAGGACCGCTTTGAGCCTTTTACGTCAGGGATGATAGGACTTGTTATATCTGACAATCAGCATGCATTGCAAGCTGCATATGGATTTCGTCCTCTCCAAGACGCAGACAACGCATTACTGGAGGTGCTTCCCGTTCTCTCGCGCGAAGAGCTATCGCCCAAATTATATAAAATGGGTGTGGCTACATTCAAAAGCAGATCAAAGGATTTTATTTCGTCAAATCCTATTGATGCAGCTCGTGCAGAAGTCGTAGAGCAATTGCAAAAAATTATTAAAAAAGGCCAACTAAACGAATCTAGCAATGAAGCCCTTGCCATAGAAAAATCTATCGCAATAATTTATAACACTTCACAGGAACTAGGTTTTCCAAAACCAACTGTTTATAATTGGTTGCCCGATTTAACGCATTTATTTCCGATTAGCTGCGCTGATATCGAAAGAAGAGTGAAACTTATTTACGCACGCGAATTTTACCAAAATGAAGCAATACAGCAGGAAATCGACGCCGGCCGGATCAAGACTCAAAGAAACGGGAATATAGTATCCTACAACTTCAGTCCTCAACAGTTAAACTGGGCTGACATAGAACAAAAATCGCAAGCGGCTGTCGATGCTGGCAGCGCAATCCCACCCTCCAGAGTTATTGGAAAATCGCAGCTCTATTCAGTGTTGCTAGATGCTCTAAAAACTATTCAGCACAGATACGGGCAGATAACCTCACCTTGTCTTCCGCCACCAGATATTACAGGTGATCAAATATATACTACGCTTCATAGCAGAGGAGGGAGCCAAGGTTGGATCCCACAGCTTATCTGCGCTCAGTATAGTGAGAAGCAATTCAGGAACTACATCGAAGTGTTCTTTCGTAGGTATTTTGAGGAGTATAAAATACTTGTAGATGTATGCTTTCCCACGCTGAAAGATCGGTTTGAATTCTATTCTGAGATGCCTTCTGGCGTATATGTAGAGTTTGATACTGAAATGAATTCAATGCATGCAGGCAGTTTGCAGTTTGGATTCAAGTACGATTCGAGTGAACCCGCAATAGAGGTCGTAGCTAGGCCGGCTGTATCTAGATTCAAGTATGACGACTTCACCATGTTTAGATCATGGCATCATCGCGGATTGGATTCGATTTTTCGTGATCATCAACCAATACCCTTGGTTAGCGTCGGAAGATATGGGGGAAGTGGCGGTTACGACCATTCTTCGGAAATGTGTCCATTAAGGAACTTCGTCTATGCTCAGATAAAACATGACGTCGAGACGCTGCTGAAGGACGGATTTGTTGTGGCGTAGCGCTTGCTACTTATACTGCTTCTCCTCCATCACCACTCCGACGATCTGGTACGCCTTGTCCTTGTTCAGGACGATGTCATGGTACTGGTGATTAATCGGGTGGAGGCTTTTTATGTTGTCATTCCGCCTTGACCGTTAATCGGAAATTTCAGGGTTGGCATATCGCTCAGCAAAAAGCTGGCGAACGCTGTCCGAAGAAACCAATTCGCTTCCATTGCCGCTGCAAAGAGTGGCTGTGTAGAATCAGCACCTATAGAGGGTTCGTAGAACTTCATCATATCAACAAGTCACTCGTAAAAAGGAGCAAGAATCATGACTGCAAAAGACATCCGCTGGTTACAACGCTTTCATAATTTCAGCAAAGCCCTGAGCCAATTGGCCGAGGCCGTGGAATTGGCCGGGCAGCGAGACCTTTCGAAGCTCGAAGAGCAGGGCATGATCCAGGCGTTTGAATTCACCCACGAACTGGCCTGGAATACTTTGAAAGATTTTCTGGAAAGTCGCGGCGTTCAAAACATCTACGGGTCAAAAGACGCCACCCGCGAAGCGTTCAAGGCGGGCCTGATAGAAAACGGCGAAACCTGGATGGATATGATCAGGAGCCGGAACCTTACCACGCATACCTACAACGAATCGACTGCTTTGGAAATCGTGGAAGCTGTCAGGGACAATTATTACAGAGCGTTTAATGCCTTGCAAGTGAAATTGAATAAATTGAAAGAGGAAGAACAACCGTGAAGTACGGGCTTGACGAAAAGACCATTGAACGAATGCAGGCTGTCTTGGCCGCCTATCCCGAAGTGGACAAAGCGATATTATACGGCTCGCGCGCCAAGGGGAATTATAAAACAGGCTCCGACATCGACCTGACGCTGTACGGCAACGGCTTGTCTCCGACGGTCCTGCGCAAAATTGAAAATAAACTCGACGACTTGCTTTTGCCGTATAAGATCGATTTGTCTATTTTTGCACAAATAACCGATCCAGCTGTGGTTGATCATATTCGGCGCGTCGGCATCGTGTTTTATGAAAAGTGCACTTCATTTTGATCGGTATTTAAAAACAAGATAAATGCAATACTTCCATTCAGTAAAAGACCTTGTTGCCGCTCTGTATAGGGAACGGAACCTGCTCTCCGAGCTGTTCGAGAAGCGAAAAATTCCCTTTAAAGAAGAGTACGCTCTCGAGCTGGTCGAATTCGATGAGGAACGGTTGGAGTTCCTGAAGGAGCGGGGCGTCATCAGGTCGAATGCCTCTTTCGTCGAGATCGACGACCAGTATTTGCAGTTCCTCGAGACCATCCTGGATGTCAATGAGGAAATCAACACGTTCTTCATTGATGAAAATATCCAGCAGATTAAGCAAGGGATACTGTATTATCTGCAGGAGAACCACGAAAGTCGCAAATATGCCTATCTGCGGAGCATAAAATCATCTCTCCGAAAAGCAGGCCGAATAACGCTCCGCAATATCATGGATCTCAACAGGAATATCGAACACGCCTTCAAAACGGAGCCGACGTATGCGGTAAAGATCTCCAAGCTGGAACATTACGACCGGAAACGGCAGGATATCAGCTCGCTTCTCGACCAGATTGAAAATCTCGTCGGTGAGGATGAACAGACATTTTTCAAGGCAGCACTGGATGAAGAGCTAAGGCAGATTGTCGTTCAACTTCGCCATCAAATTAACGAGTATCGCCACAATCTGATCGAAATCCAGAAGCAGATCATCGAGTATCTGAACCAGATCAAGTATCAGAGCAGGGTGGCCGAGCACCTGCGGCGGATAAAGCATTTGAAAGATCAGTTCGAACTCAAGACAAAAACCAACATCGAGGAAATTCTTGGCCGAAACAATTCCGTGATATTCGAACCCAATCCTTTCTACCCTCTCAAGCTCTCCCTGGAATATCTTCAGACCGATGAAGCCTGGCAATCGATATTGAAAGTGGGCCAGAAGGTTAAGCATTCGGCGCCTCCCGGCCTTCCGATCGCCGATAATATTGCCGGCAACTACCTGCTGATAGAGACAGAGCAGGAGGCGGTAATAGACCTGGACGCAATCAGGAACGGTTTTTCCGCTTCGGGTAACCACCTGTTCGGCTTTCTGATGAACTACCCCTATCCAAGGGAAGTACCGTTTGAGGAGAAGGTGACGATATTTTGTCGCATGGTATCCCTGTATGAGCAGGAACTGAAAATTACTGATGCCTTTAACAGACACGGTGAAGTGGAATACGCCGTAGTGTATCCGGGATAGAGATATGACCATGAACATGCCGAAGCAGACGAGCCAGATCTTCGAGTTGCTGAGCAGGGGGCAATTTATCTGCGCGAACAGCTCCGCGGAAAATATCCGCCAGTTGTACAGCGTCATCGACGACCGCTTCGACGAGTTTTATGAGTATTTCATTTTAATCAATTTTGTGCTGGAACGCGGGGATGATTTCTTTTATTTCAGTCGTTCGGAATCGAAGGTAGACTTCGAAAGAAAAATCGAGGCTGCCTATAAGTGGATCGATATAGTAGATTTCTTCAAGACCTTCGAAAGCTCTTTCGGACCCGGATCCCGTTTTACCCCTTCCGACATCCTTGTCCGGCTCAATGTGGATGCTTTGCTCAAGAACAAGCTCGAAGGGTTGAGAAAATATTCATCTGAAGAAACTTACGCCGACAGCTTAAAAAAGATCATCCGGATGGTCTGTAATGAGAGCTTCTTTGAATTGGAGAACGAACTGACTGATCAATACAAGGTGCTTTCCTCTTTTCGTTATCTGGAGGAGCTTATTTTGAGTATTAATATTCCCGAGGACGTCAACAATGAGATCCCTCAGTAAGATTGCTTTCATCAACAGCGCCGCTATCCGGTTCGCCGAAGTTAATCTCGACGGAAACATCCATTTTATCGGCACTCAGGGGGTAGGGAAAAGCACTATTCTTCGAGCGATCCTTTTTTTCTACAATGCAGATACACAGAAACTCGGTATATCCAAGGAAAAAAAGCACTTCTCGGAATACTATTTTCCGTATGCAAATTCCTATATTGTATATGAAGTTGCCAAGGAATCCGGTCCCTTCTGTGTTCTGCTCTTCAAGTCGCTCGGTAGGCTCGCCTTCCGGTTCATAGACGGTCCGTTCGACAAGCGAAACTTCATTGCTGAAGACGGAAAGGTCTCTGATACTTGGGACAAGATCAGATCGTCCTTCGACCAGCAGGGATTCGATTACTCGCGGAAGATCGACACGTTCGAAGAATACCGCGACATCATTTACGGAAACAACGACGGAAAGCGCGAGCTGCGCAAGTTTTCGCTTCTGGAGAGCCGTCAATATCAAAGCATCGCCCGCACGATCCAGAATGTCTTTCTGAACTCCCGCTTGGAAGCGGAGTTTATAAAGCAGACGATTATCCATTCTTTGAACGACGTGGACGTGCAAATAGATCTGCAAACCTACCAGTATGAGCTCAAAGGGTTCGAGGAGCAGCTGGCCGACATCCGACAATTCAGGCAGTCGATCTCCCACGCAAATACCATATCCGCTCAGAGTGGTTTGATACAGAACCTGGAGGGAGAAAAGGCGGACCTTTGCAGGTGTCTGGGAAAGGCCGTCGAACAGGCGCAGTCGCAAAAGCCCGTGCTCGAAGCGGCGCTCCGGCAGGCAGAAGAGAAGAAGACCGGGATTGTCGAGAAAATAATAGAGTCAGAAACGCGAGCCGAAAATAAGAAGAAAGCTATTCAGGAAAAAATCACCATACTGAAGAATAATCTGGATACTGCCAACGAGAAGATCGGTCATTACCGAGAAATCAACATCGAGGAGATTATCCGGAGGGTGGCGCGCAAGGATGACCTCAAACGCGATAAAGATGCTCTGGACAGGGAGAAAGAAGTCCTCACTACCCGTTTCAGGGACATTACGAAAAAGTTCGAGGAATTGGAGCGTCTGATCGACAGCGAGCTTACCGGATTCGAAAACAGCATCGGGAAACGCAGAAATCAAACCGAAGCGAATTTTCTTTCGAAAAGAGAGCAGCTTCGGGAAACAGGTGAACAACTTCTCGCGCAAATCGAAAAACAGCACGAGGCGGGACTCCGGGAGGCGGAAGCAGCGCTCAGGCTGCAAGCGGCCGGCGTGCAAAAGCTCAGGGAAAAGAAGGCCGGGCTTGTCAATGAGCGGTTCTATGAAGAGGAAACGGAACAGACCAAGAGTCTTATAGCGGAGCTTAGAGCGAATTTAATTCACATAGAAAGCAGTTTGAAGGTCCTGAAAGGAGAAGCGGAGACTCGGCGCAGGCAATGGGAATACGATCTGAAAAGCTTGACTGATTCCTATGAGCAGCAGAAAGGGAAGCTGGAGGAAAGAATTTCTCAATTGAACGCCAAGCTAAGCGCCGTTGAATTAACCCTTAAAGCCGGTAAGAATTCATTTTACGGTTGGCTAAGCGACCATTACCCGGAATGGGAGACATCAATCGGAAAGATATGCGACGAGAAAATTCTTTTCCATTCCGACCTCGCTCCCAAACTTCATTCAGAAGGCCGTTCCTTCCTTTATGGGATTGAATTGGATCTTAAGGAAATAAACCGAAAGGTCAGGACGCTCGCTGATTATGAAAAGGAGCGAGACGGGATTAATTCGGAAATCGAGTCAATTCGCACTTCAATCAGCGAACTATCCGCCGGATATGACAGCGACAGAGAGAAACTAAACAAGCGGCATAACTCGAAAATCAGGGAGAGCCAAGACCAACAAAGACTTACCGAATACAATGCGCAACAAACAACAGAGAAATTAAAGATTGCGGAACTGGCTTTAACGGACCTGCGGGCAAAAGCCGAAGCGGAAAAGAAAGCAGCACTTGATAAGATCGACTCCGAAATCACCAGTGCCACAGAGGTTGAATTCAAAGAAAAAGAATCCGTGGAGAGTTTAAAAGGAGAAGTCAAAAAGCAGCGAGTTGCGGTTGAGAAGGACTGGAACCACAAAATCGAAGAGGAATCCGTCAGGAAGGGACAGACGCTCGCCCGCCTGGACGATGAGTTGAATGAATATCGGAAGGGACATCAGGCTCGACGCAGCGATCTCGCTGATCAAAAGCATGCTGAGCTTTCGGGAAAGGGCGCCGACGTAACCAGGATCAAAGAGATAGAGAATAAGCTGGATGATGTCGGTAAAGAACTTGGCTATATAGAAACCAACCAAGAGAATGTGTATAACTATAGTCGAGATAAAAGAGAGTTCATTGATCGAATCGATGAATTCAAACAACAACGTCGCGTTCATGAGCAGCAGCTGGACCAAGAGGAGCAAAAATACCAGCGGATCAAAAAGACGCTTGACGAAAAAGCAAGGGCCGTCGGCGAGGAAATCAGGAGAAACCAGGATGGGCTGGAGAAAATTCAGGAAGACTTGGGCGAATTCGAGGATTTTAGGCAATGGAAGTGGTTTGAAAAAATCAGCCAACTTCTGAAAGAAGAGCCAAACTTCCCAACGAGCGCGAGATGCAAAGACCTTATAGGTAAGATCAAGGAAATTCATTACTCAATCGATGAAAAATTGAAAGAGCTGAGGGAGGGGATCAATAAGTACCTGGGTCGTTTTTCGGCTGAGAATATCTTTCAATTCAAGACAAACCTTGTCTCGGACGCAGAGTATTTTCGGTTTGCACAAGAATTAAGCCGGTTTATCACAGACGACAAGATATCCCAGTACGAAAAGAGGGTAAATGAGCGGTATGCACATATCATAAAATTGATCGCGCGGGAAACCGACGCTATTAGCTCCCGGGAAGGGGAAATCCAGAACGTTATCGGAAAAATCAACCGCGATATAACTGAAAAGAATTTCGTCGGGGTGATTCAGAAAATCGAGCTGAAGATGGACGAGAGCGCCAATCGGGTCGTCCTGATCTTGAAAATGATAGCAAAATTTCACCAAGAAGAGGGGCTTGCTTTGGGTGCGGCCAATCTTTTCTCCTGGCAGCTGGATCAGGATACAACGAACAAAAAGGCTATCGACCTGCTTAAACAGCTGGTCAAGGAGCTTGCGGATTATAAGCACGATGTAATTTCTCTTTCGGATTCCTTCGAGTTGAAGTTCAGGGTCATTGAAAACCAGAATGATACGGGATGGGTCGAACGGCTTTCGAACGTAGGTTCCGAGGGAACCGATATCCTGGTAAAGGCGATGCTCAATATCATGCTGTTGAATGTTTTTAAAGAGGGGGCGTCGAGAAAATTCAAAGATTTTAAACTTCACTGCGTTATGGATGAGATCGGGCGACTTCACCCCAGCAATGTACGAGGTATCCTGAAATTCGCTAATGATCGTAACATCCTTCTGATTAATGGTTCACCAACCGAGACTGATGCCCTTGCCTATCGGCATATTTATAAACTCGAAAAAGATGCTGAAAGTATAACAAAAATAAAGCGAATCATTACCCAGCACTGATTGCATGAAGATATCACTTCACATTGCACAGAAACTACTCGAACTTTTTCAAGGTCAGACATTGCCCTTTAGCAGTCTGAGTAAGAACGAAATGATAAAACGCATGGAAGTTGATGGGATTCTGACTCGCCAAGGGCGAGGCAAGGCCGTTTATCTCATGCGGGACAAGGACGCGTTCACTCAATATCTTAAGAACCACTTTGGGATTTCCGACCTCGAGAAATATATAAAATTTCTACGGGAAGAGACGGTAACACGAGCGGAGTCCATCGACGCAGCATCAGATTCAAAGATTAGGAGGGTCAGGACTTTTAAAGGATTTCCGATCAATTGCTATGTTTCAATTGAGGCAAAATTGAACGGAAAGTCTATCACTATTGAACCGAGACCTGGTTCTTTTACTTATATCTATGATTTTGAGGCCTTCATCCCACCTCCTCATGTCACCGTTGTCGGCATCGAGAATCCTGAGAATTTCCGCTATGTGGAGATGCAACGCAATTTGTTCTCTGGCATTACGCCGCTTTTTGTGAGTCGATATCCGCAAAATGGCGACTTATGTAGGCGACGGTCGGAACGGGGACGATTCTGACGGTGGCGTCCCCGCTGAAATTCGAAAAAAGGCGCACTTGAATAACGAGTGCGACTGTTAATGTCGCGCCTCTATTTCTTTGATATCCCAGGTTGTAGAGGAGATAAAACCGAATAGATGCTTTCTCCGATAGGACCTCCGAGTCATAAGGTGAAAGAAATATAGCATAGAATCGAATAAAAAATCAGAATCCGGCTTTTAAGGTAAAGTCAAAGACATTGATACCAGCTTTCGACACCGAGGACGCTATCGTCGAAATCGTCCCCGAAAACGTCGTCGCTAACAACTTAGTGAAATGGCTGCAAAATATCTCGAACGATTATCTTCACTATGGGGATTTTGATTTTGCAGGTATATCTATCTATTTTAATGAATTCGAGAAGAAATTAGGGCGGAGAGCACGGTTGTTTGTCCCCGATAATGTTGATATCTTAATAAAGAGATTCGGGAAAAGATCGCTTTACAACTCCCAGCTTCATCAAGCCCCGGATATTTCTACCGTTAATGATACGGTAATTGTAGAGCTTGTTTTACATTTGCACTCGTTGAAAAAAGGCTTAGAGCAAGAGATTCTGATTCGACCTGATATATCTTAAAGGACTATTTCAGCCATTATGCATAATAATCGAGAAATAAAACAATATGATTTAAAAAAGGCACCACTTATGGCAAGAACAGAGCAGAACCGCTCCTGATAGGCGCAATTCTCGATCTCATCATGACTCTTCTTCTGACACTGCCCGCTAAGGTACTGTTCAAATAGCTATCATCTTGTTTTTTCGCTGTCTACTTCTTTGCCGCTGTTTTCTTTGGCCTTCCTACTTTAGCCGGCGAACTTCCCTTCCCGGCCCACGGTATCCCTTCTTTTTCTAAATAATCGATAGCGATTATTTCTACTAGCGAGGACAGCGAGCGGCGATCCTTTTGTGCCGCAATTTCCAGGGCTTCCTTCACTCCCGGCGTCAACACCACACTATACGTTGCCTTCTTCATGCCGCAATCTTAACAGAATCAATTATCTACTTCAATAAAAATAACTTGACAATTCTATGACCATTTATTATTATTTAATTATCAATGATAATTATGGAGCAGCCGAGAGACATAGAAAACGATATCCTTCATCCCGACTCGGAGGGCATTCCCGACCACGCCGATGCGTTCCTGAAAACGCTTGCACGATGGGTTGTTGAAGAGGTCCGGAACAAGCCGCATATCCGCAAAGAATAACCGGCTGCTTGGGGCTTAAGCAAATCAGAATCGAGAGAGGAGACAGGATGTACATACGGAAAGAAGATTACGATTATTTGGATCAGCAGTTCAACAGCCTTGACAACGAAGGGGCTCACGATTTCATGGAACTGTTACTCAGGGAGTGCAGCAAGAAAACGGGCAACGATGAGTGGATGATCTATGTCTGGGACGAAAGCAAAATCGTAGAACAGGCAATCACACCGGAACATATCATCAGCAGGGAGATGATCGATGGTGCTTACCGGGCGGTCATGGGGGCAAATAAGCATGAAAGAAGTAACGAAGGGCATTCAGAACAATGATCTGGAACCAGACTTGGATGTATAAAATAATCTGGGCAAAAGCGGAGGATAGTAGTATGAAGAAAGTAAATCTCAAGAAAAAGAGAACCAAGAGAACAGTCAAGGTACTGGCAGCAGCGGCTGTCGCGTCCATAGGACTATTAGCGCTTATACAGCTTTTTTCCTGGGCTGACAGGTATGACCGGCGCGCGAGCTTAAGATAGACGGAGTGCTGGAATGAAATATACGGGATCATCGAAAAAAGTCCCAGGGAGAGGGCCGAGTGGATAAGGGAAACGATTTCGATGCGGAGAGGATTGGGCGGAGGAGTTGACTATTGCAAGGCGCTTGAGCTCATCAAGAACGGGCAGGGGCACGATGAAAACTAAAAAGAAAAGCGATAAATCGAGATTACCTCTCAAGCAGCGTGAAAAACCGTAAAAAAGGAGGTGGTATGAAGAAGGAAAGCAGGGAAATGCTTAGGCAACGCTTCCAGGCCCAAACAGACGTTGAAGTCGATCCGCAGCCGGAAGACTGGAGACGATACGCCGAATGGCTGGAAAGAATTTCGATCAAGAAACTGAATAACGAACTGGCAGAAGAAAACGAGATGTTGCGGAACAGGATGCAGACGGCGATGAACGTTTTGGAGGCGGGCGTCACAGGCGCCGGCATGAGGCGAGAAAAAGGCGGTTTCAATTATAATATCACAAAAATATCGAAGGCCGCCGTTAAACTTCTCGGTTATCAGGGCAGGATGCTTTACCCGAGTAAAAGCATGAAAAAACCAACGACGATCTTCAACGCGAACATCTATAACTCCAAGGCCGAGAAAATATGGCACGGAGATCTTGAGATCGAACGAGACCGAAAAGTCCTGATCGAGCTTTCGAAGAGGGAAGGGGCAATCTATATCCTCTGGGAGTCTGATGGCTGGCGTTTGACACAAAAGCCGACTACCGGTTATGTCAAGGATCGCGCAGTTGTCGTTATCAAGAACCGCAGTATTACCTATAGCAAGGAATTTGAAGAAAGAGTGAAAGTCTTATCGGAAAGAACCAAACAGGAAAATATCGGGATCCGACGCGAATAACTGCCGTCAAAGGAGAAAAAGTGGATAACACCCCAAAGATGAATCTCACAACGACAAAAATGGTGGCTCAATTCTACATGGACATGAGCAAGTATCTGCTTGTGCTGCTATTCGCCTTCGGGCTGTTCCACGAGTCCGTGCAGAGCGCCTATGTAAGGCCGATTCTCATCATTGTCGCTTTTGCTTCCATTGTAAGCGCCGGAAAGAGAGCGGAGCGGAACCTGGACAGGATTAACGATGAAGAAAGAAGGAAAGAAGATGAGCAAGGCAAATCTTTAAAGGAAGGGGTTAACAATGAATAAAAATAAGCCGTTCATCGGCTCGAACGAGTTCAAACAGTATGATTTTTGCCCGAGGCAGTGGTATTTCATCAAAACCGGAAAGATGAGAGTTACTTCCTCTGCTGCGTCGAGGAAAGGGATAGCGTTTCACAAAAATCAGTCTTATGGCATCAAGGCAGTGCAGAGGGCTCAGTTGAAATTCAAAACAACAATTCTTATAGGAGGGCTCGTATGTTTATTGTGGTTCTTGCTGCGGCAATAGTAGCGTTCATCATGTATAGGAAGCTTGCGAATAAGAGGAAAAAAGCAGGAGTCTCAGGGTGGGTCAAAAGCCAGGATCTCGACGGAAGGGGGGGCCGGGTTTACCGAAACCAGCTGGAGAAAATATCAGCCAGGCCCGATGTGGTCGAGGGCAACAGGCTGCTTGAATTCAAAAGCGCTCACGTCGGCCAAAAGGCGCGCTACTCAGACGTCCTACAGGTGACCGCCCAGATGATCGCCACGGGGCTCGATGAAGCGGAACTCCGATACGGAAATGATCGGACGTTCCAATTCCGGAGAGATACTCCTATAATTCGAGGCGCAACAAAAGACGTTCACCGTATCTCAGGGCTCATGTACTGGCATCTGAAGAGGAGAACGCCTCCGAAGGGGACGCCGACGAGGAACAAGTGCGCGAAGTGTAATTTCAAGAATAGCTGTTCAGATGCTATGTAAGAACTCAAAAACGCCAGCTCGGCATTCCTTTAGTCCGAGCCGGCGTTTTATTGAAAGGCACAACCTCACCATGGCCAAGAAGATACAACTTCGACTACTCGAGACGAGGGGAATTCATGCTTTTGAGAGCAAGGACCGGTTTTATAGATGGCTGAATACTCCATGCCGGGCATTAGGCGATAAAATACCGGCAAAGCTTATCGAAACGCCGGAAGGTTTTCAACAAGTGCTGGATGTACTCGGCAGGATCGAAAATGGCGTATTTTCGTAGTGCAAAAAAAATAAACAACCAGGAGAATCATCAATGGCTAAAAAGCAGAAATATCACGGTCTGGAAGTGAAAAAGAAGGGGAATGGCTTTTTTGTCGATTGTGGCCTGCTGATCGACGCCGGTTCCAGAAAAAAGGCCCGCGAACTGTTCAGGGAACATGCGGACATGAATCCCGGCATCGTTCTTACAGAAAAAGAATCGCAGGACATGCTTGAGACATTATTGCATATTTTAAGGCCGAAAACATTAACGAAAAAGGCGGCGAAAGTAATTTTTCGAAAACACGTTTCTGAAAAGGACGCAAATGCATTTGCAAAAGAACTCTAAAAAGAACCGACAAAGCCTGTCAGATTCAATGTGTGACTAAGGTGCACGTTGAGTCGGATAACGTGAAGACAGATCGCACTAAAAAAGATTTTGTGGCTAAATGGAAAAAAAACGCCGAGTCTTATCGAATGGGCTACATACATAATCTGCGCAGGTTTGGCCAGGACTGTAACTTTGAATTATTATGAAAAATGTTGTCAAAGATAAATTGCTTTAATAATCTTGGCGCAAGGTCCACCTTTACTTTGTCGCTTTTCATTACCAAATTAATGAGTGATCTTTTGGCCTCTTTGAGAGATTTCTCATGAGTGTAATTTTGCGCTGTGGTACTGACTTGAGCTCCATGTCTGCCAGCGTTTGATCGCGCAACTTTCCCATTATTGAATCTCCTTCCCTGTGTCGGATTATCTAGCGGCATGACGACGATGGTGTGTACGGAAAGAGATTATAGGGAAAAAAATATTGATCAAGCGTGGGGATTGACGAAGAGATTACGAAATGGCGAAGGATTTTTCAGCCGCTGTGTCTTGGGTTTTTAGCCACCGCGTAACGGCTTAGTCCAATATTTCTGACGAGAACGTTAATAGCTTACAAGATTACGATCAGTAACATTGGCACTTAAACGTAAATTCAGCTTGAAGTCTGCAATTATTTCAATCCTCAATAACTCGCGAGATTCTTCCTGATGCTCCAGCTCTTTCGGTGAACATCCATCCCCACATAAATGTGTTGACCGGTGAAATCCAGTTTGCTAAGGTTATTCATGGCAAGTCTCCTTTCGGTACTATTTTGTCTGCCTGACACAAACATACCTTAAGACGGACTTGCCACTTTAATCATAAGGTCTGAAGTTCGCAACGGTTGCATTATTTGGAAATTGTAGACTTCATACCGCATTCGTTACAGTAAGCAATAGAAACTTGAATTTTGCTTGAAGCGACTTGCCATTTTATTGACATCCCCCAAAAATACCCCGTCTGTCTCATTAAATTTCTTGCAATGATTGCACGAATATGATATCAAAGTTGCAGTTTAGCTAAGATATTGATTGGCATTAGACATACCCGTGATTTCCCCACAAGACTTAGAACAGTTTCCCCGATTAAGTATTCGAAGCATAATGGCAATATGGTCTTGTATTAAGAACTTGTTAACCGACCTTTCGCGATTACGTTAGTTCTTTCTGTCTTAATCAAGCTTGTAAAATCTATTTACCCAACAGTTCTTCTATAGAGCAGAGGACTATTGTTCCGTTGCAGTGATACGGATGCTTCTCCTGACGCCCGATCACGAAGTGCTCTTATTCGACTATGTGGATCGGCTACATATAAGATAATTCATAACACTGGAATGTCGTTTTCGCTGCATGTTTGTTCTGGAATATTATTTATCAATTACGCAAACGATCAAAAGGAGTGGACGAATGAGAATCGTTAGAAGCGTATCACGCAGATCAAACACAATAGCCCGTCTTTCACGTAAGGCTATAGCGATGTACTGTTTCTCATTTATCCTCGTTTGGTTCTTTGCAAACGCAGCATGGGCGGCCGCGCCCAAAGCGCCCACGAATCTTGCGGCTACAGCGGTCTCTTCCCGCCAGATCAATCTGACATGGAAGGACAATGCGACGAATGAGACAAATTACTACGTTGAGCGTTCGCCGAACGGGTCGAGTTCCTGGACGGTGATCGCCACCCTCGGCGCGAATGTCACAAGCTATTCAGATATTGGCCTCACCCAGAACACGACGTATTATTACCGAGTACGTTGCAAGGCAGGTTCAACCTATTCGAGCTATTCCAATACCGCAAACGCAAAAACGCCGGCCCTTGCCGCACCCACTGCATTAGTTGCTGCCGTGGTTTCTGCTTCCTCGATCAGCCTTTCCTGGACTGACAACACTGCATATGAAACGCAGTATTCAATCGAGCGGGCCGGAGCCAGCGGGGGCCCGTACTCAGTGATTGGAACGGTTGCGGCAAATGTCACGACCACAACCAATACCGGCCTTTCAATCGGCGCCGCATACTATTACCGCGTCAGGGCGTATGATGGAACCAACTATTCCGCCTATTCCAATGTCGCTAACCAGACCATCTGGACGATTTCAGCATCGGCAGGGACGAACGGCGCCATCTCTCCGAGCGGCACGGTCGCTGTGGCCAACGGATCCACCCAGGTGGTCACCATGACCCCGAATACGGGTTACAAGATAGCCGGCGTCACGGTAGATGGATCCGCGGTCGCCATAAACCCCACGTATACCTTCAGCAATATCACCGCAAACCACACCATCTCGGTTACTTTTTCAGCAAATACGTTCACTATAACGGCAACCGCCGGAGCCAACGGCACGATATCGCCTACCGGCCTCGTGAGCGTAAACACTGGTACGAATCAGACCTTCACCATGACGCCGGCTGCCGGTTACCATGTCAGCGATGTTCTTGTTGACAGTGTTTCTGTCGGGGCGGTATCGACTTACACGTTCACCAATATAACAGCAAACCATGCGATCACCGCAAGTTTTGCAGTCAATACGTTTACCATTACTGCCACGGCTAACGCCAACGGTACGATATCTCCGAACGGCCTCGTGAGCGTTAACACTGGTACGAACCAGGCCTTCGCCATGACGCCGAACACGGGCTACCATGTATCTGATGTTCAGGTAGACGGCGCATCGGTCGGAGCAGTAAGCACTTATGTATTCACCAACGTGACTGCGAACCACACAATTACCGCAAGCTTCACAATTAATACCTATACCATCACAGCTTCAGCCAACGCCAACGGAGCTATTTCACCTGCAGGGCTTGTGAGTGTCAATTCGGCAGGCACGACGACTTTCACCATAATGCCGAACACTGGCTATCAGGTCTCCGATGTGCAAGTAGACGGGTCCTCGGTGGGCGCCGTAACCAGCTACACATTCACCAATGTAACTGCTAATCATTCGATCACGGCAAGTTTTGCGATAAACACTTATACCATTACCGCATCAGCAAATGGTAATGGAACGATCACACCGGTTGGAGCGGTTAACGTTTATTCCGGCGCTACCCAGACCTTCACAATAACACCGAACGCCGAATATCACGTCTCTGATGTGCTGGTGGACGGTACGTCTGTAGGAGCTGTCAGCACCTATATATTCATCAACGTGACCGCCAACCACACGATTACCGCAAGTTTTGCTGTCAATACTTATACTATTATGGCCACGGCCAATGCCAACGGCACGATATCACCAGCAGGCGCGGTGAGCATCAATTCCGGGGCAACGACAACATTCACCATGACGCCGAATAATGGGTATCACGTCTCCGACGTGCAGGTGGACGGCAATTCGGTGGGGGCCGTCAGCACCTATATTATTAGCAACGTAATCGCCAACCATACGATCACTGCCAGTTTCGCGATCACTACCTATACAATTACTGCATCGGCCAATGCCAACGGCACGATATCACCAGCAGGCGCGGTGAGCATCAATTCAGGGGCCACGACAACATTTACTATGGCACCGAATGCCGGTTATCATGTCTCCGACGTGCAGGTTGATGGCACGTCTGTTGGAGCCGTCAGCACCTACGTTTTTAACAACGTAATCGCCAACCATACGATCACTGCCAGTTTTGCGATCACGACCTATACGATTACGTCATCAACGGATGCCAATGGCACGTTATTGCCCACAGGTGTCGTGAGTGTCAATTCAGGGGCCACGACAACATTCACCATGACGCCGAACGCCGGGTATCACGTCTCCGACGTGCAAGTGGACGGCAGTTCGGTCGGGGCAGTGAGTACTTACACGTTTATCAATGTAATCGCCAACCATACGATTACTGCCAGCTTCGCGATCAACACTTATACAATTACCGCATCGGCCAATGCTAACGGAACAATCACACCATCAGGCGCGGTAAATGTTTACTCCGGTGCAACCCAGACTTTCACAATAACGCCAACTTCCGGATACCGGGTGTTTGATGTGCAGGTAGACGGCAGTTCGGTCGGAGCAGTAAACAGCTACGCATTCAATAACATAATTTCAAACCATACGATTACTGCAACCTTCAGTGTCATTTCCACGACGATCAGCGGAGGAGTTATCTCGACGAACACGACATGGACTCTCGCCGGAAGCCCCTACATCGTCACGGACAATGTCTACGTGTACGGTTCGGGCGCCCCCGTGCTCACGATCGAGCCGGGGGTCACGGTGAAGTTTAATCAGGGTAAGACGCTCTATATCGGCGACGGCACCACACCAGGCGCTCTCTCGGCCGTAGGGACCGCCGGCGCCCCCATTCTCTTCACTGCAAACCAGGCGACGCCGACCCCCGGATACTGGGGCTGTATCTATTTTTATGACGGCACGGTAGATGCAAATACGACGCTCTCATACGTGACGGTGGAGTACGGCGGGTACCCCCTCTACAACGGTTACGTCAACATAAACAGCAACCTCAATATAAACTCCGCCTCGCCCACGATCACGAACTCGACGATCCGGCAGAGCTCAGGTTATGGGGTCTATCTCGTCAGCTCCAGCCCCACGATCCAGAACACCACGATAGACAGCGCGGCAACCTATGGCATCTACGGGAACGGCTCCCCGACGATCACGAACAGCATTATAACGAACAGCGGGAATTACGGAGTGTATCTCACTTCGGGCACACCCGTGATCACGGGCAGCACGATCAACAGAGGACTGTACGTCAACAGCGGCAGCGGCACGGTGACCGGCAACACGTTTGTAAACGTCACGGGCCTTCCCATCCAGGTGGGTGCGAACCTCGCGGGGAGCGTGACGACCCAGAACACCATCCAGAACATCCAGCCCGGGGACACGCTGTACGTACTCGGGGGTGTAGTGTCCACCAGCGGGACGTGGAAGAGCCTGGGACTTACCTACATCGTCACGGATAATGTCTACGTGTACGGTTCGAGCGCCCCCGTGCTCACGATCGAGCCGGGGGTCACGGTGAAGTTTAATCAGGGTAAGACGCTCTATATCGGTAGCGGCACCACACCAGGCGCTCTCTCGGCCGTAGGGACCGCCGGCGCCCCCATTCTCTTCACTGCAAACCAGGCGACGCCGACCCCCGGATACTGGGGCTGTATCTATTTTTATGACGGCACGGTAGATGCAAATACGACGCTCTCATACGTGACGGTGGAGTACGGCGGGTACCCCCTCTACAACGGTTACGTCAACATAAACAGCAACCTCAATATAAACTCCGCCTCGCCCACGATCACGAACTCGACGATCCGGCAGAGCTCAGGTTATGGGGTCTATCTCGTCAGCTCCAGCCCCACGATCCAGAACACCACGATAGACAGCGCGGCAACCTATGGCATCTACGGGAACGGTTCCCCGACGATCACGAACAGCATTATAACGAACAGCGGGAATTATGGGCTGTATCTCACTTCAGGCACACCCGTGATCACGGGCAGCACGATCAACAGAGGACTGTACGTCAACAGCGGCAGCGGCACGGTGACCGGCAACACGTTTGTAAACGCCACGGGCCTTCCCATCCAGGTGGGTGCGAACCTCGCGGGGAGCGTGACGACCCAGAACACCATCCAGAACATCCAGCCCGGGGACACGCTGTACGTACTCGGGGGTGTAGTGTCCACCAGCGGGACGTGGAAGAGCCTGGGACTTACCTACATCGTCACGGACAATGTCTACGTGTACGGTTCGAGCGCCCCCGTGCTCACGATCGAGCCGGGGGTCACGGTGAAGTTTAATCAGGGTAAGACGCTCTATATCGGTAGCGGCACCACACCAGGCGCTCTCTCGGCCGTAGGGACCGCCGGCGCCCCCATTCTCTTCACTGCAAACCAGGCGACGCCGACCCCCGGATACTGGGGCTGTATCTATTTTTATGACGGCACGGTAGATGCAAATACGACGCTCTCATACGTGACGGTGGAGTACGGCGGGTACCCCCTCTACAACGGTTACGTCAACATAAACAGCAACCTCAATATAAACTCCGCCTCGCCCACGATCACGAACTCGACGATCCGGCAGAGCTCAGGTTATGGGGTCTATCTCGTCAGCTCCAGCCCCACGATCCAGAACACCACGATAGACAGCGCGGCAACCTATGGCATCTACGGGAACGGCTCCCCGACGATCACGAACAGCATTATAACGAACAGCGGGAATTACGGAGTGTATCTCACTTCGGGCACACCCGTGATCACGGGCAGCACGATCAACAGAGGACTGTACGTCAACAGCGGCAGCGGCACGGTGACCGGCAACACGTTTGTAAACGTCACGGGCCTTCCCATCCAGGTGGGTGCGAACCTCGCGGGGAGCGTGACGACCCAGAACACCATCCAGAACATCCAGCCCGGGGACACGCTGTACGTACTCGGGGGTGTAGTGTCCACCAGCGGGACGTGGAAGAGCCTGGGACTTACCTACATCGTCACGGATAATGTCTACGTGTACGGTTCGAGCGCCCCCGTGCTCACGATCGAGCCGGGGGTCACGGTGAAGTTTAATCAGGGTAAGACGCTCTATATCGGTAGCGGCACCACACCAGGCGCTCTCTCGGCCGTAGGGACCGCCGGCGCCCCCATTCTCTTCACTGCAAACCAGGCGACGCCGACCCCCGGATACTGGGGCTGTATCTATTTTTATGACGGCACGGTAGATGCAAATACGACGCTCTCATACGTGACGGTGGAGTACGGCGGGTACCCCCTCTACAACGGTTACGTCAACATAAACAGCAACCTCAATATAAACTCCGCCTCGCCCACGATCACGAACTCGACGATCCGGCAGAGCTCAGGTTATGGGGTCTATCTCGTCAGCTCCAGCCCCACGATCCAGAACACCACGATAGACAGCGCGGCAACCTATGGCATCTACGGGAACGGCTCCCCGACGATCACGAACAGCATTATAACGAACAGCGGGAATTACGGAGTGTATCTCACTTCGGGCACACCCGTGATCACGGGCAGCACGATCAACAGAGGACTGTACGTCAACAGCGGCAGCGGCACGGTGACCGGCAACACGTTTGTAAACGTCACGGGCCTTCCCATCCAGGTGGGTGCGAACCTCGCGGGGAGCGTGACGACCCAGAACACCATCCAGAACATCCAGCCCGGGGACACGCTGTACGTACTCGGGGGTGTAGTGTCCACCAGCGGGACGTGGAAGAGCCTGGGACTTACCTACATCGTCACGGATAATGTCTACGTGTACGGTTCGAGCGCCCCCGTGCTCACGATCGAGCCGGGGGTCACGGTGAAGTTTAATCAGGGTAAGACGCTCTATATCGGTAGCGGCACCACACCAGGCGCTCTCTCGGCCGTAGGGACCGCCGGCGCCCCCATTCTCTTCACTGCAAACCAGGCGACGCCGACCCCCGGATACTGGGGCTGTATCTATTTTTATGACGGCACGGTAGATGCAAATACGACGCTCTCATACGTGACGGTGGAGTACGGCGGGTACCCCCTCTACAACGGTTACGTCAACATAAACAGCAACCTCAATATAAACTCCGCCTCGCCCACGATCACGAACTCGACGATCCGGCAGAGCTCAGGTTATGGGGTCTATCTCGTCAGCTCCAGCCCCACGATCCAACAGAGTCAAATAACAAGTAATGGGACCGCTGGGATATACGTAACAAATACCTCCGCGTTCACCGCAACAGGGAACACGATCACGAGCAACGGCACCTATGGCATTTACGATGGTTCGGGTGCAGCGACAACGATCTCCGGAAACTCATTGTCAGGCAACGGATCCTATCCGGCCAGGATGGGGATCCTTCAGGCGGGAAATGTCAACACCTTTGGTACGAATGGCGGTAATGGCGTCGAGCTCATCGGTGGCACGATAAGCCAAAACCTTACCATGAAGAACAACAGCATTCCTTACATCGTCACGAGCAATGTTGCCGTATACGGGTCAGCCTCGCCTATGCTCACCATTGAGCCGGGCGTGACAATAGAATTCAGCCCAGGCACAGGTTTGCAGATAGGCCTCAATTCGTACAACGGCGTGTTGTCCGCCCAGGGAACGCCGACGAGTAAAATCCTCTTTACCTCAAGTCAGGCAACACCAGCGCCGGGCAACTGGACCGGCATCACACTGTACGGGCCTGCGTCAGGTTCAAGCGTTCTTGAGAATGCGACCATCGAATATGGCGGCGCAGGAGCAAATTACTCGAACGCCGATCTGTCTGTCGGTTCTTCCTCGCCGGTGCTCAGAAACTGCGTATTCAGAAACAGCGCGGGAAGCGGAGTCTATTTCTCGAGCGCGACCAACTGGCCGGTCATCATCGACAGCGAGATCACGGGAAACAAGTGGGGCCTCTATTCATCTTCGTCGAATCCTTATATTACGAATACGAAGATAAACTCGAACACCACAGCCGGGGTCTGGAATGCGTCTACCTCCCCGGACGTTGACGCGCGGGACAACTGGTGGGGTAATATAACCGGTCCCACTTATTCGGCCAATGTATTGGGGACAGGTGACAGGATCACTGACCACGTGCTATATAATCCCTGGCTTGGCCAAGTGCCAACTGCAATTCTCAGCATTACCGAAGCGCATGCCATGCCCGCTTCGCTGAATCCCGACGGCGGAAACGTGACCTTTACCGCGCGGATATCGTCTTCAGCGACCTGGACCATCACGATCACCGATGGAAACAACACAACCGTCAATACGTTAACCGGAACCGGTACGACGATCAAGCAGAAATGGTACGGCGACGACACCCAATCCGTAAAAGTTGCTGACGGTGTGTACTATTACCAGATAAGCGCAGTTGACCCGACAAATGGCAGCACCGCATCGGTGCCCCAGGGACTGATCATGGTTTCGCGTCAGGTCCCGATTGCTTACATGGACCCACCCACTGACGATCAGATGTTCAGCGGCGGAACGGTCATCAATATCACCGGCACGGCATCGGATCCGACGGATTTTAAAAACTACACTCTTGATTACGGCACAGGAGAGAATCCCGTCTCGTGGACCACGCTCAGATCCGGCGTCACAACGCCGGTCACGGACGGTGTGATCTATCCCTGGAACACGACATCCCTTGCCAACGGTCTTTATACGCTGCGGCTCACGGTCACGGACAATGCCGGGAACGTGGTTGTCGACACCGCTCGCGTGCGGCTCTTCTGGATACAGAATGTTGCTGTGTCCGAAAGCTATATATCACCCAATGGAGACGGGATAAAAGACTCAACGACAATCAGTTCGTCAATCAGCTTTGACAGCGCATGGACCGTCTCCATAAAAAATTCCTCGGGCACGACGGTCAAGACCTATGCGGGGACCGGGACAGCCCTGAGCCTGCCTTGGAATGGAACTGATGATTCGGGAAGTACCGTTCCCGACGGCTCGTACACATACCGGATCGACGCGACGAGCTCTGAGACAAACCTTGCAGCGACGACACAAACTGGATTACTAACCGTAGATGTGACGGCCCCAACTGCGGTGATCAGCGCCCCGACAGCCAATTCCGTATTGTATAGTATAGTTTCGATCTCCGGCAACGCTACTGACGCAAACTTCGACTCTTACCGCGTTGATTATGGTCCCGCGGGTGGCACCGGCCCCTGGACCCTCTTAGGAACCGCAACAACGCCGGTGTCCAACGGAACGCTCACAACCTGGGTCACGGAAGATCAGACGGGTCACTTGCTTCTCACAAACGGGAACTATGTCCTTAGGCTCATAGCCGCGGACAAGGCAGGAAATACATCCATGGTCATTCAGCCTGTTACTGTGGACAACTTAGATCTCTCGGGTGTCGTCGCAAGCAGTCATGCAATAGATACCTCGCTTGCCCAATCGAGCACGGTTTTCTTCACCATCAACTCTTCGGCTACGGTCACGTTCAAAGTCATTCCCGAGGGACAAGGCCCCACCGGCACGCCGGTATATCAGGCCTCGCAAATCTGCCCGGCATCGGGGGCATATATGTTCACCTGGGCGGGTAAAGACAGTACGGGCAGGACTGTGCAGGACGATGCTTATCTTTATATTCTCGAAGCCGCTGATGGGACGAGAAGCGTAAGTTATAGTCCAACGGCGCCGACAGGCAGCGGCAGCATTAATTGTTCGCAGGACACTTACAACCCCTATAAGAACGACCCGATGACGATAAGCTATTCTGTTTCCCAGCCCGAAAGGATATCGGCAGCCATCACTGTAGACGGCGGTTACGTTGCCGTGAATCCCCTCAAGGCAGCTCCTCGTGCTACGGGAGCCTATTCGTATGTATGGGACGGCACCGACGGTGCCGGAAATGTTGTCATATCGGGAACCGCTCAATGCTCTGTTGCTTCGCTTCTTCGCGAAAACTATATCATCACGTCGGGGAATACCCCTGTTATCAGTTCGGTAAAGACCGATCCGAATCAGGTGAGTCTTTCCTACGGCCAGTTCACGAGAATCGAGTATTCGCTCTCGCGGGATGCCAACGTGACCATTACTGTCACTTCACCGTCAGGTGCGGTGGTGACTGTCGTGAGCAACCAGTCTCAAAGCGCCGGATCACACACAATAGAATGGACTGCTCTTAATGCATCCGACGCGACGGACAAGCAATTTCTCGTGCAGGAAGAAGGCCCGTATGCAATCAAAATCCAAGCAGTGAACCCTGTCACAGGCCAAGGATCGTCAACATACGGCTTCGTGAATATTGAACAATAAGTTCTGGGCTTTCATTTGCCTTGACCGAAGATTCAATAGAGAACGACTAATGGTCTCAAAATAGTATGGATATTGCCGTGCATTAGCGTCATTCCGCAAAAGCGGGAATCCAGAAATCATCCGAAAAGCTACTGCTCACCCGATAAAATCATTCGGGGATGACTAATTCTAAAGGTAAAGATAATTATTAAGAGACTTGATGAAACATCGAAAAAGGAGGCAGTGATTCCCCATGCGTGTTATTTTCGGAAGGCGATCTTTTAGGAGAAGGGTAACGCAGTTGCTGCTCACGTTTTTTATTATTCTCGGCGCTGCATATCCCGCTCGGGGTGATGATTTACTCTGCGCGGGCGGGTACTGGAAGCTAATTGGCACACCTTCTTATACGGTAATATGTTCTATGAACCCCTGCAATACTAACTCTCCCGCGGCCTCTTGTTGCACTGCAGGAAAAACAACCACATCCGCGGGTAATTCTAAAAATGATCACGATGTACATTGGCAATGCGTGGGGGGCGGGTGTTTCTCCGAAGGAGCGTACGCTTGTGAATGTCAAGACTGGATCTATGAATATAAATGGGTATGTTGCGACTCTGATGGATCTACGCAGGCGTGCGAGTCGAGTGACGGCTGTCCCGGAAGCCAAACTTGCAGCAACGGTCAGTGGGGGGCGTGTGAACGCAAGGATACGTGCTGCGGGGATCCGGATCCGTGCTGTCAGGAAAAAAATAAGCCAGGAAATGTCGGGCACTGATTCGAGTGAATTGAAGATGCAAATGCAATTCTCAACTGAATTATTTAAAAGTTAAATTAAAACGGGAGGCTCTAATGCTGCGGGAAGCATATAAATCGATAGTCGTAGCACTTCTTATTCTGTATTCATCAGTTGTTTACGCTTCTATCGCAGATCAGGACAACCTGCCCGACCTCTTTTGCGAATCCGGCAAGACAGCGGGCACCAACCCCGCCTTTGGCGGCAAGCCCATAAGCCTGCTATCCGGCATGGAGACGTTTTCCCCGAGCACGGACCTTACCCTTGGAAATCTTTTTTCCATCCGGGTCACGCGGAGCTACAATAGCAAAACAACTTATGACAGCCCCCTGGGTTACGGCTGGGCCATAAACTACGACAAGCGGCTCTACATCTATGCCGACAACTCGGCCACGGTGCGGCGGGAGTGCGGAGGCAAAATGCACTTCACCTGGAACTCGGTAACAGGCCTGTACACCAGCACCGCAGGAGCCACGGGCGAGCTTATGCAGAACGCTGACGGCACCTACACCTACACCGACAAGTACGGCGGTACGGAAAAATACGACAGCCAGGGCAGGCTCATGAGCATGGCCGATGCTAAAGGGAACTCGCTCGTCTTTTTCTACCGGGCCGCTACACGAGATTTTCTCTGGGGATTGCTGCCGGCAAATGTAGATCAAAACACTCCTGTCATCGTGGCCTACGACTACCACCTGAGCAGGATCGAAGAAAGAGACGCATCGGGCAACGCCACCGGAGCGTCAGTGGACCTGCAGTATGACACCTCGACCGGCAGGCTTACGGGGCTGTCCGACAGCACCGGCCGGACCGTGAGCTACAATCACGACAGCATCGGCAACCTCACCTCAGTCGCGGGGCCCGCCGGCAACTCGGCCTATGGATATACTGATCCGACCAGAAACCATCTCCTGACATCCATCGATGAAGGACAAGGCCCCTACATCAACACCTATGATTCCACAGGAAAAGTCGTCAAACAGACTCATGGCACGGGCGAGATCGACTTCTCATACATCATCCCTTATCAGCAGACCACGATGACCACTTTGATCAAAGACATGAGCGGCAATCTCCTGAATACCCAGACCCGCGCCGTCCAGTTCGACACGAACGGCATGCCGGTACAGGTCACCGACACCTTCGGCAACGTCACCACCTACGTCCGGGACAACAACACCCGGATACTCCAGGAAATCCATACTGACATAACAACGGGGATTTCAACTACCTTAATCAACAGTTACGACAGCAAGGGCAACGTGCTCAGCAGAACCGAAGCCGCGGGCACGCCGCAAGAAAAGACGACTACCTACACCTACGAACCTAACTTCAGTCTCGTGACTACGGAAACAGTAACGAGCGTCGTTGATCCCGGCAACATCAGGGTCACCACAAAAACCTACGACGAGACGAATGGCAACCTGCTTACGACCACGGAAACCGGCCTGCTCGGAGATGGAACGCCCTATTCCTACACCACAAGCTATACATATAATGCAAGCGGCAAGATATCAACCATCGACGGCCCCAGGACCGACGTCAACGACGTGACCACGTACTATTACGACCCAGCCACGGGCAATCTTAACGGCGTAGATCAGCCGCTTGTGGGCACGACGACGTATTCCAACTTCAACCAGCTTGGCAATCCTCAGACGGCAACGGACCCCAACGGTAATGCAACAACTTATACCTATGACACTCTCGGCAGGGTGCTGACAATAAAAGCTCCCGGCGATACTGGCGCGACGCAGTATTTCTACGTAGCAGGCGGATGTCAGTCCTGCGGCGGGGCGAATAAGATCGATCACATCACGCTTCCCGAAGGAAACACGATCTCGTATACTTACGACTCGATGGGGAAGCTTATCACCATAAACGACAGCCTGAACAACACGATAAACTACACCTACGATTCCGAGGGCAATAAGTTGACGGAGCAGATCAGGGACAGTTCGGGGAGCCTCCAGAAGACATTAAGCTATTCGTATGATGCCCTGGATCGGGTTTCCAAGATAATTAATCCCGATTCGACGTTTACTCAATATACCTATGATGCCTTAGGAAACCGGAATACGGCCAAAGACCCTAAAAATAATACGACTTCATACAATTACGATGCATTAAGTCGGCTGACATCGGTTGTTCAGCCGGGTACGATTACCACGTCCTATGAATACAATACGATAAACAATCTCACGAAAGTTACTGATGCGAACAACAATGCCACCATTTATAAATATGACGACCGCGGCAGAGTATATCAGGTGATATCCCCGGACACGGGAACGACGACTTACCAGTACGACCCCGCAGGAAATTTAACTTCAAAGACCGATGCCAAGGGCGTCACGATCTCCTATCATTACGATGCTTTAAACAGACTGACGACCATCGATTTCCCATCGGATACCGATACTGCATACACATATGATACCTGCGTGAACGGCAAGGGCAGGCTCTGCTCCATGACTGATGCGAGTGGAGTAACAAGCTACGAGTACACGCCGAAAGGGCAGGTCAGGAAAGAGACCAAAACCATCAGCAGCGTTCAGTACATTACCCAATACACCTACGATCAAAACGGCAATCTAAAGACCATGACCTATCCGTCGGGCCGCGTAATCACGTATAACTACACGAACGACCGCGCAACAAGCGTCCTGAACAATGCCGCGAACCTGGCCACGAATGTCACTTATAAGCCTTTCGGCGGGATGTCATCGCTGACGTACGGCAACGGCATCGCCGGCACCATCAATTATGACAATCAGTATCGTATCACGTCCATTGCCACGGGTGCTGTCATGAATCTCAGCTACGATCAGTATGACGCAAATGCCAATATCCAGCACATCACCGACATACTCGATCCCACGAAAAACAAAACCTTTGGCTACGACGCATTGGATCGCTTAACGAGCGCGATGGGATCTTGGGGCAGCCTCGGCTGGACCTATGATGGAGTCGGCAACAGGCTGGCAGAAGGATTGAACACTTATACCTATGCCCCGAATACAAATAAGCTCACGAGTGCCAACAACATATCATTTGGATTTGATAACGACGGAAATACCACGATAGAAGGCTCCCGCCAGTATATATATAATCAGAATCAGAGGCTGGTCCAGGTAAATAATGGCACGACCACGGCGTACTACACGTATAACGGCAATGGGCAGCGGGTGAAGAAGGATGTAAACGGCACCGTGACGGTCTTTCATTACAGTCAGAGCGGCCAGATCATAGCAGAGTCAAATAGTGCTGGAATTATTACAACGGAATATGTATACTTGAATGGTCAGCCGATGGCGATGATAGCAAATGGCAATACCTATTATTACCACACAGATCATTTAGGTACACCCCAGAAGATGACGGACTCGACCGGGGCTGTTGTGTGGGCGGCGGATTACAAACCCTTTGGGGAAGCGACCGTCACCGTGTCAACGATCACCAACAATCTCCGCTTCCCTGGGCAGTACTATGATGTAGAGACGGGGCTGAATTACAACTACTATAGGGACTATAATCCGGTGATTGGGCGTTATCTGGAATCGGACCCATTATTGTTACCCTTTATCCACAATCGTGCAACATATTTTGTCCCCTCAACTTTTGTTATGACTCCTGGCCGTCTTCATGATTATCTCTATGTGGGGAATAGTCCCATGAATCGGATTGACTTAAAAGGATTAGACGACGCGACTTCAGGATCGGGGCCATCCAGTTATCCTGGTAATGCGGGAGCGTCAGGAGCGCTTAACAATGCTGCCGGCCTCATCTTTTTTAATATGGGCGATCCGTACTCGACATGGGGTTTCAAGCAAGTTTGTGTAAAATACTGCCCGCTGGAACCGGCTGCTTGTCATGGTCCCGCTCCGAAGAGTGAATGTTGTGAATGGAAGACGATCTTCTACGAGTGGTAAAACGGGGATAAACATGATTGCTTCAATCCACAAAAATAAATTAATGTCTTGGTGCTATGCATTGTGTATGGGGCTAATTTTCCGATTTTCTTTAGGGTATGTAAAACATTTTCTGTGGATCTGGAGCTTTGATTTTATCTCGCGAAGCGTTTCAACGCTAAAGTCACAGCTATTTATCTTGACTATATTTGTAAATATTATATTTGATTCAACCTCAGCGTTAATATCGGCGATAATTCCTGGCTATCTTCTTTTTTATGTTTTTAGAAAGAAAGCTCTTTATTATAGTCTTCCTGCTCTTGCTATCTTCTTTGTGCTAAATTCCCATTTATGGAATTTTTGGAAAGCTCCTGATCTTGGAATGCAAATAAGCGCTTTGATGGGACCGTTCTTGGCAGCTTTCGTTTTTTTAGCTGTAGTATGGCTTTTTCAAAAGTATCTTATCAAGCGCATGGGGAACGGCGATAATAATAACTTGTCTGGAGTCGGTCGGTAGAATTTGAACGGGTGTAACCGATCTCTTGGCCGTGGAAGGGACTGCTCAATTGTTGGTTGGGTATTAATGCGAATCTTAGGAACTGCTGTTAAAACATCTACCATTTTGGCGCTGCTATTTCTAACCATAGCAGCCTACCACTTTATTTCTACTGTTTTATTTCTGAGAGCGGCTGTGCCCACCGTTGCTCTGGTGAAAGGGTTTAGAAGTCAGTCAGTAACATCGAATACTGAAAGCCGATATGGAAGTAGACGAGACACATATTTATTTAATATTCCTATTATTAAGTTTAATACCGCCAATGGAAATGAGTACGAACTTTCAAAACTAACCCCGTTCAGCTTGTACGAAGAAGGCCAAGCAATAGACATTCTCTACGATCCAAAGAATCCTGGAAATTCTTATCAAAAAACCATTGGAGCCGTCTGGGGTACCTGCATCCTTTTTTCATTCTTAAGTTTTGTGTTTTTTATTTATCGACTATCTATTATCATTAAGGAACGTGGTGCCCGACAAATCAATCAAGCCAACGGCAAAAAACGCCGCCGCTGATATTTTATAATGTTTCAAGCAGAAGGCCGACCGAAGGAACTGTAGTTATTCATCCGGTCTTCTTCGCCTTCTCACTTCCCAGGAACGCATCGAGAATCTGCACGATCTGCTTACGCTTCGGCGCGAGAGTTTTTATCTGGCTGAACCCAAGAATCTACACCTATGATTTCTTGGAAAAGTGTCAAAAAACGCAGAGTGTCGTAAGTATACGTAACACCCGAAACCCATCATGGATGCAGGGCTTTTCTCTTATGGTCCGGAAGCGCAGGGCAGGTTGATCCACACAGATCATTTAGGGACGCCACAAAAGATGACGGATTCATCAGGGACCGTAGTATGGTCCGCGGACTACAAACCTTTCGGGGAAGCGACGATCACTGTATCAACGATCACGAACAACCTCAAATTCCCCGGGCAGTACTATGATGCTGAGACAGGACTGAACTATAACCTTAATAGAGACTATAACCAGGTGATCGGGAGGTACATTGAGAGTGATCCATTGTCTTTTCCATTTGTCTACCGAGGGCGAAGCTATTTTGTCCCACCTTATTTTACAAAGACTCCAAGCAAACTTCACGATTATCTTTATGCCGCAAACGATCCTGTGAATCTCATGGACTCTTCAGGATTGCAGGTAAGCGGCGGTACAGGAGCTTGCCAACCAGATACATGTCAAGCACAGGCAGATGCGGCGTATAATGATTGTATGACTCGTATGCGACAAGGACCTCAGCGCATGGCCACAACTACATGTGTAATACTTGCCATTGGAGCCGGTGTCGGAGCTGGCGTAGCGACACAGAATCCCATCATAGGTGGTATCATCGGAACCGGGTTAACGATTGTTTGCTTCACTGTCCCGTCTGGCATAGAAGATCCTGGTCTTCGGACTGGTGAGGCATATTGCGGTATGTTGCGCCAACGATTTTATGAGACGTGTGAAGCTGCACGATAATAGGATAAATGAAATGAGTACTTCTGAATCTTTCAAACGGCAAATCAGGGATTACTTCTTATTTTGTATCCTATCATATGGTCTGGTCTCAGTCGTATGGTTGAAAATTGCAGGTGCCTATTCGATCACGGCTTGGGCCTTAATCAGTCTATTATCAAAATTACTTTTAAGCACCATGGGAGTTCTTTTGGCCGCGATGATCCGAAACATACACCCTAAAATGAAAATAATTGGTGGCGTTTTATTGCCTCTCGCTTTAGCGGCACAGATTTATTTCTTAATAGAACTCGCGCCAACTGTTTTAACAGAGTATGCTACAAGGATACTCGTGCTATTTTCGTTGGCCGCGTCTCTCTGGTCTATTCTTATTTACTTTACTGGCTTAGACAACGAGAAAAACAAGCTTATCGGCAAGAAGATACCAATATACTTTATCCTATTAGCTATTTTGTTTTACGTGCCAACTCTGATTCTGGGTAGATATTATAAACATCAAGTCGATAAGATTATTGCAACCGGTTCTCTGAATGCCGCAGGCGGCTTAAACTCTACTCAGATTGGAAAGATGATCGACGCAACGTTGCGGCAAGCAAATATGGTCCATCTTCTACTTACTCTTTTTATGGTAATTCTATTGTTCTTCTTGTACAGAAAAGTAAAAGTCTCTGTTGAAAACCAATGAAGTTTATATGACCTTTACCTTGAGTATGTTGCCCTTTGAAGGCCACATTGAGAAAGGGCTTCCCCCTTATGAGCCACAGCCGCAATGACATCCTTGATTTAATTCCTGTACTTTGATCCTTTCTTTTCAAGATTCATTTCGGGCCTTTTATTCTTCGACAAAATCAATACAGTGAAGCCATCACAGATCTCGGGGAGAGCGAATGATGATGGCGAGAGAGAAACGTTGTCAGTGCTGCGGCAAAATGTTCGTGCCGGACAAAAGGGTCGGGCTGCGCCAGAAGGTGTGTTCGGCGACGTGTCGAAAAGTTAGTAAGAGTGAGAGCAACAAGCGCTTTCGCAGAAAGAATCCCGATTACTGGCTTGGCAGATACGATGTGGTCAAGGAGTGGAGAAAGGATCACCTTGACTACCAGAAGAGTTGGCGTCGGAAGCGAAAAGAGCGGCGTATGAAATTGAGGCCTGACGAGATAAAAGCCGAGATGTTCTCCAAAGCTCTTGATGCAGTTCAGGAAAACGTCTTTCTGCTTCGCGAGATACAAGCCGGAATACCCTTTCAACTCATTGATATTCCGACAAGATTGGCTGTCTCTCCCCGCCGCTTTACATGAGATACAAGCAGAGAGCGGAAAATAGACATAACAAATCAATGCACTGTGCTGCTTTTTGTCGTGAGATACAAGATCGGATTGATGTTTCGTGCAAGATGCGGTAACAATCCTGCCATCAGGATTAGATAGCCTTACGACGAAGGAAAAGGTACTCAATGCTGCGATGCGCTCATTTTCAATTTATTACGATAAGACCATTATCGAAATCGTCTTAGTTCCGATTATCGCCAACCTCTTGACAGAGTTTTACAAAGTAGGCCGAAATGAGTAAAAGCAAGGAACTCAGTGTCTGTGAGTGAGTATTCTGCTCCAATTCAGGCAGCCATTCCACTGCAATTCAGGCACCTGTTCTGCTCCAATTCAGGCACCCATTCCACTGCAATTCGGGCCGGTGTTCCGCTCCAATTCAGGCACCCTCTAACGCATTAAACGACGCTGGGTAAATTCTACAAATTCGTATATCCTGCTCCTTAAAATTCGCTTCTAAGGAGAGCTGGATGACGAGAGAAAGAATACCCGTGCGAACAATTAAAGAAGTTTTACGCCTCAAATGGTCCTGCGGCCTAGACCGCCGCGCTATATCCAAAAGCTGTGGAATAGCCAGAAGCACCGTTGACGAGTATACGAAACGAGCCAGACAGGCCGGGCTATCATGGCCCCTGCCGGCAGACCTGGACGATACCGCCCTCGAGCATCTTCTCTACCCGCCGGTCATTGTCTCCACATCTCCACGTCCGCTCCCTGTATGGGAGGATGTTCACCGCGAGCTTGCGCGTAAAAGTGTTACCCTGATGCTCCTGTGGGACGAGTACAAAGCGCAATATCCTGAAGGATATCAGTACGCACATTTTTGTGACCTCTATCGCGCCTATGCAAAAAAGCTCGATATCTCCATGCGACAGGTTCATCTTGCAGGAGAAAAGCTGTTTGTTGATTACTGTGGCCAAACAGTCTCGGTAATCGACAAATCCACCGGAGAGGTACACAACTGTCAGATCTTCGTCGCCGTCCTAGGCGCCAGCAACTTTACATATGCCGAAGCAACGTTTACGCAGGGTCTGCCAGACTGGATCGGTTCCCATGTCCGGACCCTTAAGTTCATCGACGGTGTGCCCGAGATCCTGATCCCTGATAATCTTCTCTCCGGCATCACCAAGGTCTGTCGCTATGAGCCAGGCGTCAATCGCACCTATCAAGAGCTTGCAGTTCATTACGGTGCTGCGGTCATTCCTGCCCGCGTCAGGAAGCCTAAAGACAAAGCGAAAGTTGAAGCCGGAGTCCTTCTGGTGCAGCGTTGGATCCTGGCAGCCCTCAGGAACCGTACCTTCTTCAGCCTCGCAGAACTCAATGCCGCTATCCGGGAACTGCTGGATAGACTCAATAACCGGCCCTTCAAGAAGCTCTCCGGCAGCCGTATGAGCCGTTTTCTGGAGATCGATAAGCCTGCATTACAACCGCTGCCTGCTGTGGCCTTCGATTACGCAGAATGGAAGATAAAAAAACGTTCCGGCATCGATTACCACGTCGAAGTCAATGACCACTATTACAGCGTACCCTACCAACTCCGCAATGAATACCTGGACGTACGGCTAACGGAATCGATTGTAGAAGTCTTCTTTCACAACAAACGCATCGCCTCACATATCCGGTCCTATGCCAAGGGAAGACATACGACACTTGCCGAGCACATGCCGAAGTCCCATCGGGACTATGCTGACTGGACCCCAGAGCGCCTGATACGCTGGGCATCGGAAACCGGCAAATCAACGGCAGAGCTGGTTACGGCCATTCTCGCAAAGAAGCTTCACCCACAACAAGGCTTTCGTTCCTGTATGGGGATCATCACTCTTTCCAAGAAGTTTGGCAAAGAACGCGTCGAGGCTGCCTGCAAGCGAGCACTCGCCATCGGGGGCATCAGTTTCGGAAGCGTCAAGTCCATCCTTGAAACAAATTTAGACAAAAAACCGTTACCAGAGCCAAAAGCCGCATCACAGGCGATCACTCACAGCAACATCCGTGGCAGCGAATACTATAACTAACTGCAAAAGGAGACTATTATGTTAGCGCATCCCACACTCGACAAGATCGAACAACTCCGTCTTTTTGGCATGGCAAAAGCCCTGCGTGAACAACTGCAGAATCAAAAAGCGACTTCACTAAGCTTTGAGGAGCGGCTTGGGCTCCTTATTGACCGAGAACTGACAGAACGAGAGAACAGACGGCTTGTTACGCGCTTACGGGTTGCAAAACTACGAATCTCTGCCTCTGTCGAAGACATCGACTTCCGTCAGCCCCGAGGGCTGGACAAATCGCTCATTCTGTCGCTTGCGTCGAACCAGTGGATTATCGAGCATCACAATCTGCTTATCATCGGCCCGACCGGCGTGGGAAAGAGCTATCTTGCCTGCGCCCTGTCCCACAAAGCCTGCCGTGATGGTCATGCCGTCGTGTATCAGAGGCTGCCGAGGCTTCTTGAAGATCTGGCCCTATCGCATCACGACGGACGGTATCGGAAACTGATGAAGTCACTTCTCAAGGCAGACCTGCTTGTCCTCGACGACTTCGGACTTGCTCCGCTCACGACGGAACAGCAAAGAGATCTTCTGGAAATCATCGAGGACCGTTATGATCGCCGGTCGACCCTCATAACTACCCAAATGCCGGTTAAGCACTGGCATGATATCCTGGCCGACCCGACCTTGGCTGACGCTATCATGGACCGTCTGGTGCATAACGCCTACAAAATAGACCTGAAAGGAGAATCAATGAGAAAGAGCAAATCAAAGATCAATCGTTGACAAGTCAAAATCCCTATGAGATAGTAGCTTTAACCCAGCAATCGGTTATCCCGTTGGAGAGTGCCCGAATTGAATCGGAATGCGTGCCCGAAACGAAACCGAATGCCTGCCTGAATTCACCAGAATACACATGTGAGACAGCCAATAAGCTCAGAGGAAAGAATCCGGAGAAGAAGGCAAAGGAACCCCCCGACCCGGAATCATTCATCAACCACACTCATCTTTTAAACCGCGTCGTTTCCTTCTATCATAAAACCTTTTGCGAAGACCGCCGGGCCTTAGAGTATCTTCACTCTCGCGGGATAACGGGCAACTCTATTTTCGCAGACTTTACGATCGGCTACAGCAACGGCACTCTGATAAATACCATCCCGGAAGAAGGCGATATCCGCGAAGCCCTCAAGGAGATCGGAATCCTAAACGAACACGGTAACGAGATGTTTCACGGCTGTGCAGTCTTTCCGATCTTAGATACTAATAAAAACTGCGTCAGTCTCTACGGCCGCAAGATTACGGACGGCGAACCCTCTCACGTGTATCTCCCAGGTTCTCGTTGCAGTATCTTCAACTATCAGGCGGCAAACAGATCAAAATCAATAATCCTCACAAAATCCATAATAGACATGCTCACTCTCTATAATGCCGGTTTTAAAGACGTGATTCCCTGCTGCGACGCGCAGGGCTTCACTCGGGACCAGTTAGACATTATCACTAATAGCCAGGTTAAAGAAGTCTATATCTGCTTCGACAAAGACGACGTCGGCAACATTGATGCTAAGACCGTAGCAGCGCAGTTAAAGGGGAAAGGCATCGAGCCGTATATCGTGCAGCTCCCAGAGGTCCCGCTGCCAACAAACGCGGGCAACGTGGATATCAACTCCTTTTTTCTCTTAACCGCAAACGCTCCCGCTGTCTTCGAGGAACTCTTACGCGAATCCAACTCAGGTGTATCGATTCGGTCCGACAAGATCGTGAATAGCGAACAAAAGGCATATGAAAAGACCGACACCGGTCTTGTCGTACAGTACGAAGATCGGCGCTACGACGTGCGCGGGATTGTGAGAGAAGGCGTGAAGCTCAAAGCGACGATCAAGGCAGCTAAGCAGAAACCAGGCGATAAAGCACCGCCCTTCCATCTCGATACCGTAGACCTTTACTCCAATCGAAGCCGACTTTTCTTCGCCAAAGCCTGCTCCGTGCTCTTCTCCGAGAAAGAAGAGATCGTGACTGAAGACATTTCTAAGCTTATCGACCTGGCCGAGTCCTGGATTCCTGAAAACAGAGACGCCTCTTCCATACCAAAGATGACCAGGGATGAAGAAGACGAGGCCCTGGCGTTTCTCAAAGACCCGGAACTTTTCACCCGCATCCTCGTTGACTTCGAGACCGTAGGGATCACCGGAGAAGATGCAAACAAGCTCATGGGCTATCTCTCGGCAACAAGCAGAAAGCTCGAGGAACCCTTGTCCGTCCTGGTCCAGTCCCGGAGCGCTGCCGGCAAGAGCACGCTGCAGGATGCCGTGCTCTCTCTCATCCCTCCGGAAGATTACATCAAATACACCCGCTTAACCGGTCAGGCCTTGTTCTATAAAGGGGAATACAGCCTGGTCCATAAGCTCCTTGCCATCGAGGAAGAGCACGGTGCGCGGGACGCATCCTATTCTATCAGAAACATCCAGTCTTCAAAATACCTCTCCATCGCCGCCACAGGCAAGGACTCGGCCACCGGCAAGCTCATGACTGAAGAGTATAAGGTAAAGGGCCCCGTGTCCCTTATGATCACCACGACCGAGGCAGAGTTGGACTACGAAACATCCAACCGCTTCATAATCCTCACGGTAGACGAGTCAAAAGAGATGACCGAGCGCATCCTCCAGAAGCAGCGTGAGAACGAAACGATCGAAGGTCTGTTCAGGAAGACAGAGACCGGGCATGTCACGATGCGGCATCATAACGCGCAGCGCATCTTACGGCCTCTTTACATCATCAACCCCTTTGCTTCACATCTAACCTTCTCCTCGGAGTCCTTACGTGCGAGAAGGGACCACAAGAAGTATCTGGGCCTGATCAAGGCCATTGCCTTCCTGCATCAATACCAGCGGGAGATCAAGACCGTGCAGCAGAATGGCTCAGCCATCCAATACATCGAAGTGACATTAAACGACATCGAGAAGGCCAACAACCTGGCTGCCGAGATCCTTGGTCGCACGCTCGACGAGCTCTCCCCACCATCTCGCCTTCTGCTCAAGATGATCCGCGGCATGGTCGAGGCCGAATGCAAACGGCAGAACATCGAACCCAAGGCATACCGTTTCACGCGGAAGAACATACGCGAATGGACCAAATGGAGCGACTTTCAGACCAAGTGCCATGTACGGCAGCTCGAAGACCTGGAGTACATCTACTCCGTTGCCGGCAAGAAAGGCAAGGAATACGTCTACGAGCTTCTCTATCCGGGCGGAGGCGAGGACGGTAAGCCCTTCCTCATGGGACTGACGAGTATCGAACAGCTCAAGGAGAAGGCCAAAAACTTGGAGGGCAAAAAAGACCAGTTGGAGGGTACCAGGAGGGCGGTTGGAGGGCAGTAGTAGTGCAAGTATGAATCAAGAAAAAACTATTAATTAACATAGTATTATCTCACTTACGAACAGCATCTTGGCGGTTTTAAAGAAAAGCATATATACCGGATGCGTGAAAAACATCGATCATACATATATAACGAGGCGAATCATGAACGGCTTTGACCATCATCTCTCCAGGTTCACCGAACACATGAAGGTGAAGAATTACTCTCCTGCCAGTATTGCGGCTTACTGCGAACACCTCCCTGGCCTGTTTGCCTATCTCAAGGAACGTGGCATAACAGACGTGAAGCGCGTTACCCGCGATCATCTCCATGCGTACCAGCTCAAGATCATGGACCACACAAGCACGCGGACGAACAACAAGTACAGCGTTGGCACAATCTGCACAAAGACCAGGGCGATGAAGCGCTTCTTCAAATACCTCGAAGACAGCGGTACGATCCTCATCAACCCGGCTGAGCACATCAAAGAGCCGAAGAAAGAAACACGTCTCCCGAGAAATGTCCTGAGCGAAGTCGAGGTTAGGAGGATCCTAGCACAGCCGAGGCTAAACACTATCAGCGGAATTCGTGCCCGTGCCATGCTCGAAGTCCTCTACTCAACTGGCATCAGGCTTGAAGAGCTGATAAAGCTTACCATCTTCGACTGCGATCTCCAGGGCGGTCTGATACGGGTTAAAGGCAAATTTTCCAAGGACAGATTTATACCTCTCGGCAAACATGCGGTAAGGTTTTTAAAAGACTACTTCACACGCGTGCGTCCACAACATACGAAAAAGAACAAAGCCGTTAAGAACCTTTTCGTCAGCCGCTTTAACGGACCGCTCTCCAAGCAGGTGATTGAGCTCATGGTGAGAGACTATGCAAGGAAAGCCGGGATTACAAAGAAAGTGACGCCCCACACCTTTCGGCATACGTTCGCAACGGAGCTTGTCAGAAACGGCGCCGACATCACCGCAGTCCGGAAGATGCTCGGTCACTCGAACTTAAGCGCAACGAACATCTACCTCCGCGTTGCCGGCGTTGACGTAAAGAAGACCCATGACATGAGCCATCCGAGAGAACGTGATAAAGACGAGCGAGTAGACGCTGTTCCCGACATCCGGTTTAAGAAGGGGCAGCCTCATCATGAATAACGACTTTAATACATTAAAAGAAACATACCGCCAGCACCTTACGGTCATTCACTATGCCCCCGAAACGATCAAGAGACATATCTATTTTCTTAACCGCTTCTTCGCTTGGATCGAAGAGCAAGGCGTCACCAAAGTCAGCAAGGTCGCAAAAGAAATCGTACATGATTACCAGGCTCACATTTACGAGATGGTCAACAGCCGGGGGGAACCAAATAGCGTCTTCCACCAGAACAACACCTTAAAGGCCTTGAAAGGCTTCTTCCGCTTCCTCGTCGAAAAGAACTACCTCGTGAGCGATCCGGCCAAAGACATATCCTATGCCAGGACGCCCAGGAGACTGCCCCGCTCGATTTTGACGGGACCGGAAGCGAAGAAGGTTATCCATGCACCCAACACAAAAACCGCTACTGGATACCGGGACCGGACCATCCTCGAGGTCTTGTACTCAACCGGGATCAGAAGGAACGAACTGATTAACCTGCAGCTTGCGGATGTGGACTATTACGAGGGCTACGTCAGAGTGAACAGTGGAAAAGGAAGCAAGGACCGTGTCGTCCCGATCGGCAAGATCGCATGCAGATACATAGAAAACTACGTAAAGGCGGTAAGACCCATGCTCGTTAAAGACCCGACGGACAATCATCTATTCCTCACCATTAACGGGACTAAACTATCAAAAAACAGGGTATGGGAGCTGGTGAAGATTTACGGCAAAAAAACGAAGATCAAGAAGAATATATCGCCTCATACCTTCAGGCACACGTGCGCAACGCTTATGCTCAGAAACAAGGCCAACATACATCACATCCAGGAGATGCTTGGGCATGCATCACTCGAAACGACCCAGATTTATACGTCAGTCAGTATCGCTGATCTCAAAGAAGTCCACACCAAATGCCACCCAAGGGAGAAGGACCGGGATTGAAAATCCCTTCTTGACTTAGTCCACTACTTAGGTTAGTATTGAACCATGAAAAAAATAAATATGCACGAAGCCAAAACTCATTTGTCTCACTACGTCGAAGAAGTAGAGCATGGGGAAACCGTCTTGCTGTGTCGGCGGAACCAGCCGGTTGCTGAACTGCGTCCGCTCGCGGTTCATCGGCACAAGCCGCGCTCCATCGGCTTGGCAAAAGGGAAATTCAAGGTGCCTGCCTCGTTCTTCGAAGATCTGCCCGAGGAAACACTTGCCCAGTTTCGCGGTGAAGAATCGTGAACCTTCTTCTGGATACCTGTACGTTCCTGTGGATTGCATCTGGCAGTCCTGAGCTATCTGATACTGCGCGTCATCTCTTCTCCGATCCAGGCAACGAGGTTTACTTAAGCGTAGCGTCCGCGTGGGAGATCATCGTCAAAAACAAACTGGGCAAATTACCGTTGCCCGAGCCTGCGCACGAATTTATCAAGAAGTGGCGCACGCGCCACGAGATTGACTCTTTGCCTTTGGACGAAGCCTCAGTATTGCAGCTTTCCCGTCTCCCCGATTATCACAAAGACCCCTTCGACCGAATACTCGTCTGCCAGGCGATTGCTGGCGGGCACATTATCCTCACACCCGATCCTCGTATCACGAAGTATCCCGTTAGAGCGGAATGGTAACTTCCTGCAAAATTACGGAGCACTATGCTCGCGTGATTTTTTTAGTTCCTCACACCCCTCCAGAGTCAATACATACTTAATCGCTTGACTTGAGTTTTGATCAATGATTTAATAGACCATCACATCCAAGTACACCTACGATCTTTGAAAAAAGAGGCTTAATCGGCGAGGTGTCGTAATAGGATATAGTGCTCGGAAGACTGCATAGATACGGCGTTTTTTCCATATGAGCCGAGGCCGCTGGACGGGATGATCCACACAGATCATCTTGGCACCCCACAAAAGATGACGGACGGAACCGGCGCGGTCGTCTGGTCTGCTGACTACAAACCATTCGGCGAAGCTACGGTCACCGCATCAACGATCACGAACAACCTGAGATTCCCGGGGCAGTACTTCGATGCGGAGACGGGGCTGAATTACAATTATTATAGGGACTACAATCCTGTGATTGGGCGTTATCTGGAATCGGACCCATTGTTGTTACCCTTTATCCACAACCGTGCAACATATTTTGTCCCCTCTGCTTTTGTTATGACTCCTGGCCATCTTCATGATTATCTCTATGTGAGGAATAGTCCCATGAATCGAGTTGACTCAAAAGGATTAGACGACGCGACTTCAGGATCGGGGCCATCCAGTTATCCTGGTAATGCGGGAGCGGCAGGATCGCTTAACAGTATTGCTACCGGTCTGACCGATTTTAATTTGGGAGATAGAACGGGGCAGATATGGAGCTTCAAGCGGGTTTGTGCAAAACCCTGCCCGCAGGAACCCGGTGTTTGTCATGCTCCCCCTAAAGATTGTTGTCTTGAATGGAAGTGGATATTCTACATGTATTAATAAGAGGATAAGCATGGTTGCTCTAATCCGCAAAAATAAATTGATATCCTGGTGCTATGCATTTTGTATAGGGCTAATCTTCCGATTTGTTTTTGGGTATGTAAACCATTTACTGTTTAACTGGAGCTTTGATTTTATCTCACTGCGCGCTTCAACGATAAAGTCAGAGATAGTTATCTTGATCTTGACCATATGTCTAAATATTATATCTACTTCAATCTCAGCGTTAATATCGGCGACAATTTCTGGCTATCTTCTTTTTTATGTTTTTAGAAAAGAAGCTTTTTATTATAGTTTTCCAGCTCTTGCTATCTTCTTAGCGCTAAATTCACGGTTATGGAACTTTTGGAAAGCTCCTGATCTTGGAACACAAATAAGTGCTTTGATTATGCCGGTTTTATCGGCGCTCATATTTATGGGAGTAATTTGGCTTTTTATAAAAATGGCAAACCACAAGGAACATTAGATGTGTATGGGTCTCGTTGCGGGAGAAAAATGGACTAAAGACGCAAAGATAGGATCAGCACGCATTATGGAATGTTGAGGAAAGGTCTGCTCAATTGTTGGTTTGGGCATCAATGCGAATCTTAGGAGCTACTGTTAAAACATCTACCATTTTGGCGCTGCTATTTCTCACCATAGCGGCTTACCACTTTTTTGTGACTCTTCTATTTCTGAGAGCGGCTATCCCTACCGTTGCGATCGTGAAAGGGTTTAGAAGTCAGCCAGTTACATACAATATAGAAGGTGGACGCGGGGGGTGGCGGGACACATATATTTCGAATTTTCCGATTATTAAGTTTTATAATGCAACTGGAAATGAATATGAACTTTTAAAACTAAACCCATTCGGCGTTTACAAAGAAGGCCAAGCAATAGACATTCTCTACGATCCCAAAGATCCTGGAAATTCTTGTCAAAAATCCATCGGCGCTATATGGGGCACCTGCATCCTTTTTTCATTTTTTAGTCTTGTGATCTTTTTTATCGACTATCTATTATCATTAAGGAACATCGTGCCCGACAAATCAAACAAGCCAACGGCAGAAAACGACGCCGCTGATTTTCGTGTTCATTGTGTTCATAATGTTCAAGCAGAAGGCCGACCGAAGGAACCGCAGTCTTTCAACCGGCCTTCTTCGCCTTGTCACTTCCCAGAAACACATCAAGGATCTACGCGATGTTTACGCTTCGGTGGCGTCGTTTCGCCACTTGGCTTAACCGCCAGCACCGATACTTATGATTGCTAAAAAAAGTGTCGAAAAAAGAGTGGTGTCATAGGAGGTTGTATATCACTGAAGACCACATCATTATTAAAGGGTTTTTCCTTTAAAGGTCGGTGACGCGGTACGGGCTGATCCACACAGATCATCTTGACACTCCCCAGAAGATGACGGACTCAAACGGGACGGTTCAGTGGTCCGCGGATTTTAAACCATTCGGGGAAGCATACAATATCACCAGTTCGATCACGAACAACCTACGTGGCATAGGTCAGTACTTCGATGCAGAGACGGGCTCGCTCTACAATTACTTCAGGGGCTTGAACACAAATACCGGCAGGTACAACGAAGCTGACAGAATTGGCTTAAGAGGCGGAATTAACCTCTACCGCTATGTAGGAAATAACCCAGTCAGATTTATTGATCCGTTGGGGTTAACTACCGTGCAAGTCGGCATAACTGTAACCGGACAGGTGGGTCCATTTACCTTTACAGGTTCGGCTGGCATCGCCTTTGATGGATCGGGCAATATAGGTGTTTATACAACCGGAGGTGGCGGCGCGGGTGCCGGTGGCGGTGTTTCGGGTGGGGTAAGTGTAAGTGGTTCAAATGCTCAGACCATTAATGATTTATCCGGTCCATTTAATCAAGTAAGTCTCGGAGGTGGCTGGGGTCCAAATGCTTCGGGGGACGCTTTTACCGGTAGTAGCCCTAATGGAACTGTTCATGGCGGAGGTGTGACAGTCGGTCCTGGCCTAAGTGCTGGTGGTTCAACAACAATAACAGGAACGAATATTACACCGCTATTTAATGTGTTCGGAAATCCAAATGGCGCTTCTCCTCCTGTTGGAACCGCATCGTGTCATTAGTAAACTTCGTGAAACTGCGTCAATGGAGTTTTCCCATGAGAAAGTACAAAAAAGCTATAGCGTTCGTAATTGTGACAGTGATATTTGTATCCCTGGGGTTATATGTATATTTAAACTATCATTACGCGTACACGCGGCCTGGGCAGCCACAGGCTGACATTCAAAGAACCTATCCTCTGAATATTCATGGTACGATCGTTTATTTAACTGAACAAGAGGACTCGCAATTAAAATGGATCTATCGGACAATGATAGCTTCTATCATCATTGCTATTCTTTACACCTATTTTTATAAACCGTTTAATCAGGATAAAAATCGACCATAGGTGGCATGGTATCTTATCCAACCTTCTTCGCCTTCTCACTTCCCAGGAAGGCATCGAGAATCTGCACGATCTGCTTACGCTTCGGCGGCGGCAGCTTTTCCACCTGGCTGAACCGCCGCCAGAGGCGGGTTTCTTTATTTCCGCTATCACCGATCTCCAATCCCACCAACTCATGAGTCGACACGCTGCGACAGATAACGCTCACTTATTGATAATCGCTTGACTTGCTCTGTAATCAATGATTAAATGGGCCAACTACACTTATGATATGCAAGAAAAGTGTCAGAAAACGGGGCGTGGCGTAAGAGGATGTTATGCTCGCAAGACCGCATAGATACAGCGTTTTTCCCTTATGCGCTGAAGTCGCGGTATGGGATGATCCACACAGATCATTTAGGTACTCCGCAGAAGATGACGGACTCTTCTGGGGTTGTTGTCTGGGCTGCGGATTACAAACCGTTCGGTGAAGTCAACATCACCACCAATACCATCACAAACAATCTCCGCTTCCCTGGACAGTATTACGATGTTGAGACGGGGCTGAATTATAATTATTACAGGGACTATAATCCGGTGATCGGGAGATACATAGAGTCTGATCCGATGGGGTTGATTGGAGGAATGAATAGTCTTTTCCCGTACGTGGGAAATAATCCGATCAGACGTATGGATCCTTTAGGATTGACTGAAGGACCAGATCTTGGAAGCTTAATAGAAAACCTGGAAGCGTTTGGCGATTTTATGCTTGCTACGAAGGTAGGTGGTCAAGTTATAAACGCCGTTAATAATATAAAATCAACGCTTGAGTGCGGCAAAAGCGGTGACTATGGTGTGTATATATCAAAAGTACCACTCAAATTTATTTCCGTATCGGCATGGACATCTGGCAATCTAGATCCTAACATTTTAGCATATGGGCCATACACACTATCTGGAAATTGCTCATGTCACTTATAAGAGTATGTTGCTCTTGGAAGGATCAGAATGACGTCAGGACCTAGGAAATAAGGGGTGAATAAACAATGACACGATCAAGAGTAATGAAGACAATGCTTTTTATTTTCTTTTTTGTGAATATAATTAGCTGCACAACTTCGGATCAAATCGCACAAAAGAACGCGCGTACAGATGGTACTCCATTTGACCCCGTAAAACTTATTGAGCTCATCAAAGAAGATGCGGCTCGGGAAAAAACACTAATAAGGAACTGTTATGGCGGAGCCAATATTGATTTTTCGTTTGCATCTGTCGCCGACGAGAATATTGAGAAACAGTCCTTATCGTTATTTGAATCAGTATCGGACAAAAGTGGTAAAACCTACCTCATATCTAAGAAACCCGCTTTCGATAGAAACGACATCGCTGCTGTTTGCGTTAACAAAACACTGTTCAACGGCAGCGAGAAGTATTCCATCATCGTATCTTTCAAAGAATCTTCATGGGACAAAGTGCATGATGCTACGCAGAACCTTATTAAAAAAAGAATTGCTTGCCTTAAATCGCGGACAGTAATATCAGTGTCGATGGTGTTTCAGGCCATCGATCGATCTGCGCAAATTGCTGTCCTTGATAAAGCAGCTGATGTCGATTGGTTCATTCAAGGCCTTACTCCTACAAACGAACCTTCGGTGGAAAGCCAGGATAAAGCTTATGCCGATTGGTTAGAAAGACGAGTTCAGAATTATCATGATGACAGGGAATCGTTGGAAAACCTTGCTCGAGTATATGCTAAGATAAAGCCGGATTGCAGAAAATCAGTAGTCATTTATGAGAGTGTCATCAAGCTAGACCCCTCTGTTAACTTTTCCTATTATTTTCCTATGTTGAATTCCTGCTATAAAGATTCAGGCGATTTCGAGCGAGCAATAAAATTCTATAGTTCTCTAATTACTGAGAAGAACATTGAACCTTTAACCGAAGTTTATATTCGGGGAGCAGTGGCGAGTGCTTATGATGGTAAAGGCGATACGCAAAAGACGTTAAAGGAGCTCTCGCTTGCATTGGCTGCAGCAAAAGTACTTCCTACCTCGTATCCGTGGTTAAAAAATAGCTCGAGGAAGGACGAATTTGAAAAGAAACTGCAAGATGATAAAATGCGGATGGTAAAGTTACTAGAATCGGCGATAGAAAATATAAAATCTCAGAAAAAATAAACGGGTAAAATAAAATTGAATTGAACTGACCGGCCCGCTTCGGAAGGCTCTACTTCATCCTCGCCTTTTCCATGAATGCCTTCACATCGATGATCTTCACGCCGTGGAACTGCTTCAAGTTCCTGATATGCGGATCGCGGGAGACGATGAAGTCCGCCTTCGCTTCGAGCGCGCAGGCGAGGAACATATCGTCCGACGGATCATCCGCGATCTTCTTGAGGCTGTAGCGGCCCTTGGTGATCAGCGAGCGCTCGATGACCATGCCGATAAACTCGTTGATGTCGTCTTCCGACGGCTTGAACCGTTTTTGAATGTGAGGGTAGTGTAGCACGCGGTAGAGCTCGGCCATGATCGCCTTCGACGTAACGAGCGTAAAGGCCCCGTCCGCGATCATGTCCCGCATCTCTCTGGTCAGTCCTTCCCTGGCAAAGGCCACGCTCACCATCACGCTCGTATCGATAACCGCCTTCAGCTTAGGTGTGGGCATGCTCTTTTGTCCTGACCGCAGCCACCGCCTCATCGATCACCTTGTCGATCTCCTTCTGTGAATACCCCTTCGCGCCCTTCGCGAGCTTGTCCGTGATCTCCCGGAACCGCTGCGACCAGGACTTCTCCACTGCGGGCCTCATCATCTTCTCAACCTGATGTTTCACGATAATCCCCTCTAGTATTTTTTTAACCGCCAGACGTTCATCCTCATTCAACGCGGACACCATCTCAAACTGCTCCAGAAGCTCCCGGTCCATGAGCTTGCCTGCAGCGATCCCGGAAGTCTTGTCGAACACCAGCTCGTCGATGGAAACGCCCAGGGCCTTGGCCAACTTAGTGATCACGTCGAGGGTAGGCGAGGACTTGTCTGCCTCGTACCTTCTGATCTGCGAGATCGCCACTCCGCTCTTTTTAACCAGATCCTCCTGGGTCAAGCCTTTCTCTTTTCTGAACCGCGCCACGTTTTTCCCGAATGACATTGAAAACACCTCCTTCCAATTATGAATACCTGATAAGATATTATTAGTACCTTTTAAGGTATTATAGCTAATTTCAGCTCTGAGTCAAGTGCAAATATCATCAGACTGCTTGACTTGCGTTTTAATCACTGATTTAATAGGCCATCAAGTACACCTATGATCGGTGAAAAAAGTGTCAAAAAACGAGATGCGTCGTAATAGTATGTTGTGCATGGAAGACCGCATAGATAAAGCGTTTTTCCCTTATGGGTTGGGGTCGCTTAATGGGTTGATCCACACAGATCATCTCGCCACAACGCCGACGACGATGGAAAGCTGAGGTGTTGTTGCCGTCCGCTGACTACGCTCGACAAGGCGGCTATCGTGAGTTCTGTCATTCTGCTGACATACTATGTTTCTACCGGTATTCGATAGAGTTCTCATTTTTCGAAACCCCAATAGTAGTAGGTGTTACTGGTAATAACGACGACGGCGAGAAGTAACTCTTTCCTTTGGAACTATTGATGTCTTGGACTTAATGTCCGAGGGTGTTCATGCTGAGTGTCCGAGATTCAGCGCATTCAGTGTTCGAACTTTATCTTACTGCGTGTCCGACAAGGCTCGGAATTAGTGTCCGAACGTGTCGGAATAGGCGTTACTTATAATTACCTGACATCGTTGTAAAACAGAAGCTCTGGTTTTCCCGTGCCTTGTTATTTAGCCCGCACTATACTTGGCGTGACGAAATCAGGGAAGACAAAGATTGGCGGCAGTTACCATGAGTTCTCTTTAAAGAGTCGTGTTGATAATTCAAAACATGCGCCAGCGTTATCTTTCCATCATCCACATAGTGATCAATGTCTGGGGGGAGCTGCTTATACGTGCATTGCAAAAAATCCATCGCTTGCCGAATTGAATAAGGAACCTTCTCATTATTATGTCGAAGAGACATCAGATAAAAAATAATATCAGAGCAGTGAACATATTCCTGAATGGTCACCTGAGGCCCCCCGTGACCCATTAGGCGGGCAAGAGTATGAAGGGCAAAATCTACGACATCCTCTCCGGTTCTCTGATCGCCCACGCCGTTTATCATAAATTTTAGCATTTTTAGCTTATGCTCGCCAAAGAGCTCGTGGCTCAAGATTGGAGCATTTCTAGGTATTAGATCGGGATAATATGCTTCCAGGAACCGGAACAGGTAAATATTCGCAGCCGAGTGCCTGAGGTGGTGGAAATGAAAGTTCCGCACACCAACGACAGAAAATAATCGTGCCACGTCCCGAGAAATCTGGCTTGAATTCCACTTCTTCCCGTTTTTTTGAACAAATAAGAGCTCATCCAGGGTCTCTACTTCATTTTTTCTCTGCTGATAATAAGAGACAAAATCACTGGATACCGAAGAGGGGAGCAGGATGTAAAATGGGATATTTCTTTTTCCATTATCAGTCTTGGTCTTATAGATCGTCAGGAATTTGCCATTCTTTATGTGACGTAACCGTATTCTCATGATTTCGCTGACCCTCATGCCGGTGTAATACGCCAACTGAATTGCAAGCTCGATGACCCGGGCCTTGTGCTTTGCGGCTTCAATTTTATCTTTCGTCCCCTTCTTTTTCCTCAATCTGTGGGCGTATGCGCAATAGAAATCCTCGGCCAGATCAACTGCCTGGTCTAATTGATCAAATCGCACGAACGATTTCATGGATTTTACCTTTTCTTTGCTAAGAGTCTTGGAGGTCCAGTCAATCTCGGAGAACGGCGCACCAACTATACTCCCATGGTAATTGCAGAAGTTTGACAATGCGTTTTTAATCCCCGGGGAGTCATATTCGAACATGGTTTGTCGAATGACCTGAATAAGATCAGGTGCCGACAATTCATCCAATGCACCTATTCCTATCATTCTGTAAAGCAAACTCGGAACTTGCCCTGCATAGGTATTCATGGAGCTGAATTCATCATCATCGTAGAGAACCATGTTGCTAAACCATGAAATGAAAAGTTCAAGGTTCCTGGTATCTCCGGCATCCAGCTTTTGTCTATGCCTCTCAAGAACAGCATATATATTGGTAAGGATCTGCTTTCTTCTATCCGTGTAGTGCATGCCGAGCTCCATTAATGATCTTCTCAATGGAGTGATTTCCGCGATCACCGTTGCAAGTTCCGATTTTCGAAACTCATAGGCCCTCCTGTCAAAAGCTGACCGGTCTTTATAGTCGATCCTATCCGGGGTCACTCCCATAAAGTAGGGAAAATGAAGATTGCCGTAGGCATGCGAGTCAATCTGATCCGACTGGATGGAAAGAATGAAGGGCGGATAGCTGTTGTGGCTTGCATGACCATCCATCAGATCCAACTGAGAGGACGCGATGACCGCAAGCCTGAAATCGGTCGGCGTGAGTCCTTCGCAGTTCAGGTCTTTAAGTTTGGATGCGGTCCACTTTTTGAATTTTTTACCGAAGTTATCGAGGATTTCATCAGGGTTGGCGACCCAATAGTGCCCCTCATTGCCCTCGATATTCTGCATCTTGTTCCGGTTTCTTTTGTAAAAGCCCATGCAACGCATAAGGTATGCTGCGGCCGGAGCGGGCAGAAAATATCGTCGGATAGCATTGGTGTTTTGATAGGTCCTATTTATGTAGCAGGGAGTCAGATGAATATCGTCAGGATTTAGCTGCAAAAGCCACTTGTAATATTCGTCAAAAAGAACTTTCCCGAATATCGCGGCTGCCGCTATGAATGAGAAGAGATACTCCAGTTCCCTGTCTTTGAGGTTTTGCCGCCATCTAGTTCTTTTTTGAGCGTTTTCAAATTGCTTGAGTTGTTTGTCGGCCGGAGCGGTCCTACTAAAATCCTCCCATAGGTATTGGGCAAGTGCCATATTCGGAGGTGTGTCTTTTTGCAACTTGCAATAAGAGACTGGATCCGCCTTGTACTCGTTGAATCTCAAAAGATAATCATGCAGCCCCTGGATATACGTAAGATTTCGAAGTGTGTTGTCTGCAGGAGTAAAAAGCAAGAAGCGTCTCTGTTTGTTGGGTATTTCTATAATCGGACACTTGATAATTTTTCGTTTGTTCAGTTTATCCGCCAAGAAATTGAAGGTTTTCCACTTGATATACGTCTGGTAGGAGGCACTTTTACCCGCCGCAAGATTCCTCGATATTTTCCGAACGTCCTGATCAGAAAACGTCGTGCTGCCAATACTAGTCATCATATCGATCAGTTGCCTGAGGACAATGGTTTGGACATGAAGCGTGATTTCTTTGTCCGCGGTAGACTCCGCGAATAATATAGACCGCGATGTCGTTTCGATGTCTTCTATCTTCTCAGGTGCAAGGCTCATCAGGGCAGATACTCCACTTGGGTGAAACCGAGCTCATCAAGCATTTTATCAAGAACGGGAAGGTAAACCGACGCGGCACGGGCTAGACTTGTCGTCGATACGAGGTTAAAAACTTCCCTGCCGGCGCTCTGATGCCCCATTAAAATGTCCGCTATCTCGTGGCTGACATTGTTATGATATAAATAGTTTCTCGTATAATGCCGAGGCATATTCATTGCATCAGTAAACTCGAGACCAACCGCCTTAAATGCATTGCGCATATTGTCATACGTAAAGTCCACAAAGGTGCCGTCGTCGCTTATAGAAAAGAATATCTGCTCTGTTTTCTCGTTTTGATAAGACAGGCAACGATTTATCATTATGTATCGATGTGTTTCACTCCAACCATCCTGCATGCCATTCAACAGGTTCCGGATCAGTTGCGGGAGGACTAATGTCCGCTGCTCGTTATATTTCCCGCTTTGCTTATCGGAGATCGTGACAACGCCGGCATTGCGATTATACTGCACCCAGTACAGCTGGGGATCCTCGTGCGGCCTTAATGTAGTCGCGAACTGGAACGCCAGATAGAGGTATACGCTAAAAAGGTTATGTCTCTTGATACGATCTCTTTCATTGATAACGCCATCCCTAAGCTTCTCGATGTGATCCTTCACATAGGGTAATTTGGAGACAACACAGGATCCGTATCCATCGAGGACATTGGCAGAGAAGGGAGAGGTTCTTTTTTGGGGAAGCGTGGCACCCTTCCATCTTATGGTCCCGCTCTGCATGCTGTTGAACATATGTAATCTGATCTGGAAATCTACTTCGTCAAAAGTTTTTAAATATTGTTTTTCGAGCATCGCATGGGGGATGTGTACGTAGTGAAGCTTTGCGCCGTACCTTGTTTTGTGGTCACGCTTGCTTATATGGCAGGCCATGTAGGGATCAAATCCAAAAAGATCGCAATACAAGGAGTAAAAGGAGGTGGCAATACACTCGAGCGTAATATTGAGCCCGTGCTGGCAATCCTTTACGGCGAGTCCATAGTCATCGTTGATCTGCTGTAAAAGGGGGAGGATTTGATCATTGCTGAGACGCGTAAGTCTATTTTGATTATCTTTGAAGCTAAAGATATATAATTTGTCGGCGGGACGCTGTGGAATCAGTTCCGCAATCGCGGGAGGAACCGGGACATGCACTTTTTTAGCGGTCGAGTAAGTATCCGCATGAGCAGGCAAACTTTTAAGTTTTACCATGCTGGGGATCAGGATATAGTACTGGTTGCCAATTTGGGTAAGGTCGAGGCTCCAATCTGTCGAATATTTCCCCAAGACCATAAGGTCCTGCAAATCACGCGGATCGATCCCGGTATGAATAAGGATGAGAAAGTATAGAACGAGCGCCCTTGCCTCTTCCTTCTCGCTTGATTTGGCTTTTTCTATGGCTTCATATAAGAAAGCGTAATGGTACAGGCTCAGAACGTCAAAGTCCCAAAAGGCGGAGACATTCCGGGAATGGATAAAGTCGGCGGCTCCCTCCGGCAGCGCCTTACTCTTCCCTGTTGCAATGTCACCTATCTTGTCTGCAGTGCCATAATAATCGGGAGATGCCTCAAGTGGAGGCTCATAGGGGCTGATGTCGTCAGCTTCATCGTCCACGAGACCCTGGAGTACATGAGATATCTCCACGCCTTTACTTTTTCGCTCATCGGCAGAGCCATCCGGGCTCTCTACCGTCTCCGGCAGTCCATCATGAACTGAAGCGCGGCGCACATAGTAACTTCGGGCTTTGATGGTGGTCATATTCCAAAATAATGGCCACAGCTTGGCGTATCCTATCGAGGCGGTAGAAGCGATCTTTGCCTCCTCTCCCTCTCCCGATTTGTGAAAATTGGTAAGCCAATCTTTGACCAGTTCCTTCGGGTGTTCATCGATCCTGTGTGCGTTCTCTCGCATTTCCATTGACGCATACAAAAACGCATAACGCGGCAGGCGTTCATAGAGCAGTTTCGTTGCGTCTCTACCCTGTTGAGGCACTTTGTTCATAATCCTGAGGTGAAAATTATATGCAAAAGCCTCGTATAAACGAGGCTCAAGCTTACGCGTTGACCCGGTTTTTTTCCAGTTGTACTCTCTTGTTGATTCCTCGTAAGCGGTTAAGTGAAAGGATAGGGGAAGGGCTGCCTTGATCCTCGGCGGGGTTTTAATTTTTATTATTTTCGATTGTCGAAGGCACTGAAACCATTGTTTAACCACTGCCTTGAATATCGTCTCAACTTCGTTGATTTCGCGGTTTTTGGACGATGATTTAGAATGCTTATCTTTGACCTTTTCGAACGCTCGCCTGAGCATATATTCCGTACAAGGCTCTGTCAGGTGTGCACCCCGAAGGTTTAGGGGAATCATGAACATATTGAGAATGTAATCGATGATCGATACTATTGCCTCATCGTTAAGATTGCCGAATTTAGCAGTCCTTTCCGGAATCTCGAGAACCTCATTGATCACGATACGAGCGTCGGGACCCTTTTTGTAGTTGATCTTCTCAGGAGGGGGAGATGTGAAAGATTCAAGCTCTGTAATGATTTCTGAAATTGTCATTTTAAAGGTTCTCTATATTTGCAGTAATCGAAGCCATCTTGAAAGAGCCGAGGCGATCCTGAGAATGCTCTCTCGATCCTGATACGGTTAAACAGCATGATATTCTCTAATTCGAATTTGGAATATTTCTTTGGCCCTTGATTAAGCAGTGATGAGACAAATTCCCTTAAGCCGTCTGCGTTGCGAATGAAAGACTTGAGATTGCGCTTGTCCATCGCTTTTGGAAGACTGGGATTCGCGAGTAGATCGTTGAGCCAGGGGAGACCATTCTTCTTTTTGGGGAAACCAATGTCAAGGTTCGCCTTGACGATGGCATCGCACAGTTGTTTGATGGTCAACTTCCGCCGTATCGCCTCTAATATCTTGAAATCGTCCGATGAGTATCTACCTGCCCGTTCAACCAATCTGGTTCTGCAATAGTACTCTTCTCTTATATCTGTATCGCTGGTGTGAATGGTCCTGTGATACATGGCTTCTTTGCATTTGCAGATTTTGCCCGGCGCAGGTTTCACGTAATCGGCTGTCGTAAACTCAAATGCCCTAAATTTATGATCTTCCCATTCGGTTATGTCGAGTGAGAATTTACACTTTATTTTTGGACTCGTCCGGTAGTCACAAGCAATTACGCGGTAGAAGTCGGAATCCAGCGGGATTTCCCCTGTACGGTAAACAAGCGGTCCTCCGCAAAAAGGACATAAACGTCCTGTTTGACGAGATCGTATTCTTGAGCTCGTTGTATCCCACAAGCCCTCTGTCTCCGGTGCATCTTGAGGGGATGTCACAGATACGTCCAGCACTGAAGTGACTGCGGAGATTGAAGCTATTTCTGTCGGCTTCAACATGTCATTCGGGGGCATCACTATTTCCCGCGGTTCAGACGAACTATGAGGTGTCGTCACGGTTTCCGCAGGTCCTTGTGGAATTGACAGAGGTTCAGCCTGAAGGGCTGCCCCTGTCGAAACCTCTCCGGATGACTCCGCCGTTAGCTTCTTATTTGCCTCCATCGGTACTGATTCCAGGGTCTTCGCCGGCTCACTTAACCCGAGCCAGCCTAACTCCCGAATCCCGATATCCTCGAAGACCGACACCTGTTCTTTCTCTTTCCCCTTTTTGGGCAAAATAATGGCGGGGAAGACGTCTATGAGGTTATCAACAATAAAGGTCGAAAGCCAATGGCGGGCCAACAGCTTATAGCGCTTGCCGCCGAGATGCTGGAGAACGGGGGGATAAAAAAGTAGTTCTTCGAGTTGACTGAGGGTAGCCGGACCAAAGTTATCCGGCAGAGGGATTATGCATTCCGGTGGGATGAGGATGCTAACTTTACGCCTATCTATTAGCCTGATGACGTACTTACCAACCTTGAGGGAATCGTTATTGTTCATAGATAATGGCTTTTAATACCTAAAACTACCAAACTATGTCTAAAAAGACTATGGTTTGGTAGTTTACGTATGGTATTAATTGGAGAGCTGTTATTATTTTTAAATACGTTTTAAAGTATAAATTAAGTATTATAACATGTCAAGTACTTGTTATTATGTATTATATATTTTTGAGTGGCTCGATTTTTCAGTTTTTACGGTGCATTTATATTATCGTGGACAGGGCTATCATATTATCTCAAGGTAATAATCGCCAGGCCCCTTACTAATACAGGCTGAGTGTTCTTCGGATGCGTCGATTCAGCTGTCCCTTTTAGCCGTTGACAGTTTAAAGTCCACTATGATATATTGCACCCGCAGTGAGGGGGAAGAGTGTGTGTACCTCAAGTGGGGTGTCCTTCCTTCGGCACCATTTATTGTACCGCAGTGAACGAGCATGCAGTTCTCCATCGTGCAGTCCTGAACTGATCCGAATGAAAAAAAAATTCCCCATAGTACTCCTTCTTTGGTGCCTTGCTGTTCTCGTACCAACCGTCGTTACTGCGCAGGAGCCTGCACCCAATACATTAGGGATCGTCACTGCACCGCTTGCCAATGTGCACAAAGAGCCGCTGCCGAAGTCGAAGCTGGCTACCCAGGTGCTCATGGGAGACGAGGTCCGCATCCTGGAAAAACAGGACAACCGCTACCATGTTGCCATCCCGAGCCAGGACAATGAAGAGGGCTGGGTCCAGCAGGAAGCGGTACAGGTCCTGAAGGACAAGGGACGCGCCTACCTGAATGCGAAGCGACAGTGGATCGTCGTGGCGACACCCAAGACCGAGGCGCTCATTCTGGACAAAACGGGCAATCATACGGTGCCGCTCTATGGCGGCACGCACCTTCCGGTTCTTCAACAGAACGCGGAGGGCTACAAGGTCCAGTTTCCCGACTGGTCCGTGGCGATCATCAATGCTGCCGAAGCCATGCCGGTGAAATCCTCCGATCCTCTCGTGAACGATACAAAACCGGAAGAGATTGCAACTACGGCCAAGCGGTTCCAGGGAGAGCGCTATCTTGCAGGCGGCATGACCGCCCAGGGCATCGATACCAGTGGTCTCATTTACATCACCTACCGCATCCATGGGATCCTGATCAGCAGGGACCGAGGAGAACTGAAAGCGAATGCAGAGAAGGTGTCGAGGAAGGAGCTCGAAGCAGGAGACCTCCTCATCTTCTACGGAGGGAACCAGGGTCTGTATCTGGGAAACGGACGGTTCCTCCAGGTCGGGAAAAAGGGCACCGTCCGACAGGCCGGCATCCATGACCGCAGGTTTGCCAACTCACTTCAATACGGGCTCCGGCTCATCGGCGCCGGTCCGGATGAGAGCAAGAAACTCGCTGACCTGACCGCCGACGAGATCCTGATCGCACAAGCGCGCGTTGCAAAGCTGCCGGTCGGAAAACGGATCGCCTACTGGGCCGGACGCTTTATCGGCACGCCCTACGATCCAGACCCGCTCGGGCTCTACGTTCGAACAAAACGGATCGTGGCCGACGAGAAGGCCGACTGCATGTACCACGCCTTCCGGTCCGTCGAGCTTGCGGAGAGCACGACCCCCCGCGAGGCCATCGACAAGGCGCTTTCGCTCCGGTTCATTACGCAGGGCAAACTCGTGGACGGACTCGTCACCAACTACGACGAACGGTTTCAGTACGGCGAGGACATGGTCATGAGCGGCAAGTGGGGGAAGAACATCACCGCCGAGCTCGGCTCGACCACGACGATCCCCGGCTCCCGCGGCAAAGACACGGTGGATATCCTGCCGAAAAAAGTCCTCCTGGTCAGGGCGCTCCAGAAGAACCTTCAGGACGGCGACATCGTTTACTGGGTCAAGGACCCGAAGAAGCGCGTCGTTGAAGAGATCGTGTCCCATCTTTCGATCGTCCACATCAAGTCCGGCAGACCCTACCTCATTCACGCTGCGGGCGACAAGGACCGCAATGATCGGCCCGGCGGCGGCGTGGTTAAGGAAGTCCCCTTTTCCGATTACGTGCGTCACATGAAGTTCATCGGCGCCTTCGTAACGCGGATCCAGATGTAGAAGAGCTCTGCGAATCTGACCCGCTCCTGCGGGGCAAGAACAAGGCCCCCTACTTTTGATTGACTCACCCCGTTTTCTCTGCTATAACGATACGAAACCTGACAACCCTTGATACTTGATTCAGATGCACGTTCCATGACGGGTTGTCTTCTTTTCTCGCATCCTGTACCCATCCTCCGGAGGTACCATGCTGGCGAAGGTCATCAGCTCTGCAGTGCTCGGCATCGACGCCTATCCTGTTGAAGTTGAGGTCGATGTTGCGAGCAGGGGGCTCCCTTTCTTCTCCACCGTAGGGCTTCCCGATGCAGCCGTGAAGGAAAGTAAAGAGCGCGTCCGCGCTGCGCTCAAGAATACGGGTTTCGATTTTCCCTTAAAGCAAGTCGTCGTCAACCTCGCGCCGGCGGACATCAAGAAAGAAGGCTCGGCCTTTGATCTGCCCATCGCTGTCGGCATGCTGATCGCCGAGGGCATCCTGACGCAGGAACAGGTTTCCGGCTATCTGATCGTGGGCGAGCTCTCGCTCGACGGCAGGGTCAAACCCGTCCGCGGCGCACTCTCGATGGCGGTGCTCGCGAAAAAAGCGGGCTATCGCGGCATGGTGATCCCGGCAGACAACGCGCAGGAGGCGGCGGTCGTCGAGTCTCTTGATATCTTCAGTATGCACACCCTGCCGCAGGTCGTCGAGTTCCTTTCCGGGACAGCCTTCCAGGAAGCAGTCCGCATCAATGTCCGAAGCGCCTTTGAAACCTATTCCGCCTATCAGGAGGATTTCTCCGAGGTCAAAGGCCAGGAGCATGCAAAGCGCGCGATCGAGGTCGCTGCTGCCGGAGGACACAACATCATCATGATCGGACCTCCGGGCTCGGGCAAGACCATGCTGGCGCGCAGGCTTCCCACGGTCCTGCCGCAGATGAGCTTCGACGAGTCGATCGAAACGACGAAGATCCACAGCATCATGGGCCTGCTCAAGAAAGGCCAGCCGCTTATCGCCACGCGCCCGTACCGCTCCCCCCACCACACGATTTCCGACGCGGGGCTCATCGGCGGCGGCCAGATTCCGAAACCCGGCGAAGTGAGCCTGTCGCACAACGGCATCCTCTTCCTCGATGAATTGCCGGAGTTCAAACGCAACGTGCTCGAAGCTCTTCGCCAGCCGCTTGAAGACGGACAAGTAACGATCTCCCGCGCCGTGACCTCGCTCACCTATCCTGCCTCGCTCATGCTCGTGGCAGCCATGAACCCCTGCAAATGCGGGTTTAGCGGGGACCCGCTACACCAATGTATATGCACACCTCACCAGATCCAGACGTATCGCTCAAAAGTGTCCGGACCGCTCATGGATAGAATCGACATTCATATAGAAGTTCCTGCGATCAAGTTCAACGAGATCGCATCGGACACGACGGCTGAACCGTCAACCGCCATTCGTGAGCGCGTGACGCGCGCACGGGCGATCCAGCAGGAGCGCTTTAAATCAGACAACATCTACGCCAATGCCCACATGAAGCCGCGGCATATTCGGAAGTACTGCAAGATCGATGAAGACTCGCTCAGTCTTATGGAAAAGGCGATGAACCGGCTGGGACTCTCTGCGCGGGCGTATAGTCGCGTATTAAAAGTAGCGCGGACCATAGCTGATCTGGAGAGCAGCGAGAAAATAGGACCGCATCATATCTCGGAGGCGATTCAATACCGGAGCCTGGATAGAAAGATCAGTTGATCAGCCGAACGCAGGTCAATGTGGCGGTTTCCGTCCCTATAAGAACTGGTTGGATGCATAAAAAGTAGAATCCGAATAAATAAAGGCCATATAGCTATCCAACCAAACGCTATTAATCATCAGAGCTAATCGATTCGAGCCTGCCAAAAAAGGCATGCGCGAAGCGGCTAATAGAAACGAGGACGGATATAATGCGGCTTTTTCAGCATCTGCAATTCGTTAACATTGTTTTTCTCATCATGTGTGGCATCATTTTATTAGTTCTTACACCACGCGTATATCAGGTTATTGTAAGAAAGCTCAAGGTACACAACCCACTATTAAAGACAATAATCATAATCGTATGGTGCATAATTTGTGTCGGCGTAATGTTGCTCATAAATAAAGTACTGTGAAAGATCAAGAGCCAGTGCGGTACTGCACACCCGATGTTCCAACCTGTGGGTCCTTGCGTTAAGGTAAGCCCAAGACAGTGGGAATCCCGCCGTGAGGCGCGATGAAATCTGTCATTGTTGTCCAGTGGGTGAGAGCGCCGATTGCTCAAGTCCCATCCGACTAAAGCCTAGCCGGCAGGTCGGTAGCGAAGCCCGCGTGCGTTTCCGTGAGGAAAGGTGCGAAGCCGGGCGGAGCAAGTTTGCAGGCCGTGTTATTGAATCCCGAAATATGTATAGTTGTGGACAGTAGGATAACCTTCAAAGCATCGGAGGGAAAGCCAACGTATGGACCCAACGGAAGGCAGCAGTCCCCGGAGCGCTACGGCGAGCGAAAGGGACACCACCGGGATCTTAGAGCGGGGCACGCACACAAAGGGATAACTCGGGAACTTGAGAGAGCCTGATGTTTCCATGCTGAACAGCCGGACGGACACCGGCGGAACAAAGTCCATGGCGTCGGTAACGCGCTCTCTAATGCCGACGATCGAAACCAGAGAGCAAGCATGGTATCGTAGCGCCACCTAAAGCGAAGTGCTGCGAGACGGGCGTCAGGCAGTCTTAGCCGATCATAGTACCGATGGTCCCAAAGCATCCGGGACCGGGAAGGTGGGGAACCGAGGTCCAAGGGACCCACTCAAGGGAAGGAAAGGCCGGGCATAACGTCTTCTGGAAGGAACTATGAGAGATACTCCGGGATCGCCAATCATATCACCGAAACTCCAGAAGGTTGCGGAACAGGCACGGAAGTATCCGGAGATGGTGTTCAACAATCTGTATCACCTGATCGATCATGAACTTCTCTTGGAAGCCTACCACCGGACGAGCAAAGACAGTGCGCCAGGGGTGGATAAGGTCACGGCACAAGAATACGCCGAAGCCTTGTACGGAAACCTCCACGACCTGCACGAACGGCTCAAATCAAGCCGTTACGTGGCTCCGCCCGTCGAACGGGTATGGATCAAGAAGGAAGACGGCAAGCTGAGACCGATAGGCAAACCCTGCTACGAAGACAAGATCGTCCAACGAGCGGTGGTCATGATCCTGGAAGTCATCTTCGAGCCGATATTCCAATCGTTCTCCCATGGCTTCAGAAAAGGTCATAGTCAGCATCAGGCGATACGGGAACTACGAGAACAGTGCATCAAACTGAACATCAACTGGATAGTGGATGCGGATGTAAGCGGATTTTTCGATACCATCAATCACGAAATGCTCAGAAGCTTCATCGAGAAGAAAGTGAAGGATGGAGGAATACTGAGGCTCATCGGCAAATGGCTCAATGCCGGAGTGCTCGACGGCGGGAGCATGATATATCCCGACAACGGCACCCCACAGGGCGGAGTAGCATCGCCGATGCTCGCCAACATATTCCTGCACTATGTGCTGGATGAATGGTATGTACAGGACGTACAGCCACGCCTCAAGGGAAAGAGCTTTCTGATTCGGTATGCCGATGATTTTATCATCGGTTTCGAGCACGAAGCCGACGCCCGCCGGGTCATGGAAGTCCTGCCGAAACGGTTCAGCCGCTTCAAGCTGACCATTCATCCCGAAAAGACGAAGCTGGTGCGGTTCATCCAGCCGTCCCCGAAAGAGGAGACGGAAAAGGAAAATGGGACATTCGATTTTCTCGGATTCACCCATTACTGGGCCAAATCGCTTCACGGTTACTGGTTCATCAAGCGAAAGACAATCGGCAAGCGGCTCCGAAGGTTCATGAAAGCTATATGGGAATGGTGCCGGGAGAATATGCACGAACCCATTGAGGAACAGCACAAAACGCTGCGTTCCAAGCTGCGCGGCTACTACCAGTACTACGGGATTCGCGGAAACTACAAGATGCTTGAAGTGGTATTTGAGCATACTGAGCGAGCCTGGCGGCGCTGGCTAGGGAGGCGCTGCAGCAAAGGCTACGTGACCGTCGAGGAGTTTGACAGCTTCCACCGGAGGGTCTTTCCGCTGCCGAAACCCAGGATCATCCACAACTTCTGACCGGGCCAAGGGACAGCAAAAGTTATGCGCCAAACGGGGACGCGTCACCTGTTTGGTTAGCCGCGGGCTAAGGCCTGCGGTGACTGACGAACCGGATGCCTTAATCGGGCACGTCCGGGTCTGTGGGGGGAGCGGCGGGCAACCGCTGCTCCTACCCGGAACAGCGACGCGCCAAAAGCGGCGCGTGACCCACGTGTTCTCCAGTCGCCCAAGACCAATTTCCTAAAGGGATGGCTTTAGCTCGGGCAATCATGCAGATTCCAGCCAGTATTTTTCAGCCGTTTTTATCTACCTGTCCTCCGCGCCTTTCACCTGAACGATCAGAGGGGCCTTCTCCATGACCTGCCTGCAATTCTCCTAAAGTTTTTTACTCATTTTCCGATAAGAATACCATGAGAAGCCTTTTCCATATACTGGGTCTGTTGTTCCGAAAAACCGAGCAACGCGAAACGGAATTCCTCGGGTATGAGGCCTTTTCGCAGAGGAACATGCCAATCGCTAAGGCCTCGATCGATGCAGGATCTGCGGACCCTTATCAAAAAGCCGCCTGACGCCCCTCTTTCATGACCGCCCCAGTGTTATGAAACACCTCGACTATTGTCTATTTCTGTTCTCCCACACCGCTTAATCACAAGGTTGACGATTACCATCAAATAGCATATAGTAGAATCCGTCCCTGACGGATTTCCCGTCTATTTCTCTTCAGGAGTTCATTCCACGTGACAGACACACCTATCCCGGAGATCCCATCGGCTTCAAGCGAACCCTCCCTCTCGATCATCCCGCTCGGCGGTGTGGGTGAGATCGGGCTTAATATGACTGTGTTCGAATACGGAGACGACATCATGGTCGTCGACGCGGGGCTTATGTTCCCGGACGCTGAAATGCTCGGCGTGGACATCGTGATCCCCGACTTTTCCTATCTCCTTGAGAACAGGCACCGGGTCCGCGGGGTGGTGATCACGCACGCGCACGAGGACCACATCGGCGCGCTCCCCTTTCTGTTAAAAGAATTAAAGGTCCCGATCTACGGCACCCGTCTTACGCTCGGGTTCATAAAAGAGAAGCTCACGGAGCACGAGCTGGACGTTGAAACCGAACTCATCCCGGTCAAGCCTCGGGACGTGGTCGAGCTGGGGTGTTTCAAGGTTGAATTCATCCGCGTGACCCACAGCATCGTGGACGGCGTCGGCCTCGGCATCACCACGCCTGTGGGCCGCGTGGTCCACACCGGCGATTTCAAGATCGATCCCACGCCCGTGGACGGCGAGGTCATGGACCTCAGGACGTTTGCCGAATACGGGGACAAGGGCACGCTGGTGCTCCTTTCGGACAGCACGAACGCCTCGCAGGGCGGGTACACCTTTTCCGAGAAAGAGGTGCGGCGGGGGTTCGAAGACATTTTTTCGCGCACGAAAGGAAGGATCGTGATAGCGACCTTCGCGTCGAACATCCACCGCGTCCAGCAGATCATCGACGTGGCCGTCATGTACGGGAGGAAGGTGATCCTGAACGGGAAGAGCATGATCGCCAACGCCCAGATTGCGCTCGACCTGGGCTATCTCAAGATGCCGCCGGAGACGTGGCTCAAGATCGACGCGCTCAGGACCTTGCCGGACCACGAGATCGTGATGATCACCACGGGCAGCCAGGGCGAGCCCATGAGCGCGCTCTCGCGCATGGCAGCGAACGAGCACAAACACTTCCAGATTAAAAAAGGCGACACCATCATCCTCTCGTCCAAAATGATCCCGGGTAACGAGCGCGGCATCACGCGGATCATCAACCACCTGTTCAAGCACGGGGCCGAGGTTTTCTACGAGAAGGTCTCGGAAATCCATGTTTCGGGCCATGCGTCCAAGGAAGAGTTGAAGCTCATGCTCGCCCTTATCAAGCCGAAATACTTCATCCCCGTGCACGGCGAGTATCGTCACCTGGTGTATCACTCCCAGCTTGCGAGGAAGGTAAATATTCCCGAGGAGAACATTTTCATCATCGAGAACGGCGAGGTGATGGAGTTTACGGAACAGAGCGCCCGACGCGCGGGCATGGTGAACGTAGGCAGGGTGTATATCGACGGCAAGACCGCCGGCTCTACCGCGGAAGCGGGTGTGGACACGGTGGTGCTCAGGGACCGGATGAAGCTTGCCCATGACGGCGTGGTGATCGTCATCCTCGGCATTGAGAAGACCTCCGGTAAGGTGGTCTCGGGGCCGGATATCGTTTCCCGCGGGTTCGTATTCGAAGACGCGTCGCAGGAACTTTTGGCCGAGGTGAAGGACGTGGTCCTGGACACGCTCACGCTCATGGTCCCCGAGGCAAAGGGCGACTGGTCGCTCGTCTCCGCCCGGGTGCGGAGCAGCCTCAAAAAATTCATCAACAAGCGAATGGAGCGCAGGCCCATGATCCTGCCGATCATCATGGAGATATAGATGATTTTCTGATGCATGTTTCAAGAATCTGAAAAAAAGATTGAACCATGGATAACCCTTCGACGAAGTTCGAAGCAGTTCCGAGGACGCTGAAAAAAAAGAACAGGCATCGTATTGCCAAAATGGCGAACGATTATTCAACCCCATCAGGCGCTTTTCTCTGCAGACCTTTCGTCGTTGCGGGATCAACAGTCGTCATAAGAATGAAGCATACGTAAACACAAGTTGTTGACTTCAACCGCGGAACGCCAACTCTTTCTCATGCACGATTAATTTTGAGATACCACGAAAATGTCCATCGAAATTTCTGACAACGAGCAGCACATTCTGAATACTCTAGATCAGGTGCTCTACCCAGCTGCTCGACCGGTCATTGGTGATAATGGTGGTCAGGGCTCCACGCAGAGCAATCCCCCCCCTTTTTCATGTATAATTAAAACAGTAGACTCGGCAGGTGTTCGTAGGGCATCAAGCCGACGTCTCTGATAGTACTAGCAGGGAGGCTGCATATATGAAGAAGCTCGCAAATATACTGCTCGGTGCATGGCTGATTTTATCAGGACTGATCGCCTTGACTGATTTTAACTTCAGCGGAAGTTCAATGGTCCTTGCCATTGTTGCCGTCATAGCAGGTGCGCTTTTGCTCCTGGCGGACAGGGGCGAGAAGTTCTCCGCCCGCGCCGCGGACTTCGTCCTCGGGATCTGGCTCATTCTCGCAGGTCTTGTGCCGCTGATCGGCATCCACTTCCGCGGGAGCCACGCGGTGCTTGAAGCGCTCGCGCTCGTAGCGGGCGTGCTGGTCATCATCCGGCGTTAGGGAAGATCTCCTGTGCTGTCGTAATTCTCGATCTTACGCACGCGTCGGACTACTTTTGTGCTAGCAATCTAATGAAAAGCATCATTTTATCATGAATAAACCTACTCGGCCTTGACCCTCCGGCACGGCGGTTGTACACTAAGAATCATGCACAGCTCCTTTCCGCGGGAGTTGTTGTAAAAGAGGTGATAGGAATGACGTACAGTATGACGTGCAGTTGCGGGGACGTATTGAAGGTCAGGGGAAGGACGCGGGCGAAGGCTGTCAGGCACATGAAAGCATTGCTGAGCGAACCGAAATTGTATGAACACCTGGCGCAGAAACACCTAGGGGATCCCGTTCCTACGATCCAGCAGGTGCATGCGGTCATCGAGCAGAGCCTGAAGGCGGCTGCCTGAAACATCAAAAAACCAGAGGTCATCACATGCCTATACAAATCGAAATTTTTTCCGATTACATCTGACCGTTCTGCTTTATCGGCGAGGGTATCGTCGAAAAGCTGACGCAGGAGTTTGATCTGAGCGCCGTATGGCGGGGAATTGAGATTCATCCCGAGACGCCGCCCGAAGGAACTCCCATGACGGCGCGTTTTCGGCCTGAAGATATCAAGCGCATGATGGAGCACCTTCGCACAATGGGTGCAGCTTTCGGAATAACCTTCGCCGACCGTCCTCTTCTCTCCAACTCGCACCGGGCTCTCCAGGCCGTTGAGTTTGCCCGCGACAACTCAAAATTCCAGGTGTATCACCAGGCCCTGTTTACCGCATACTTTTCCGAGGGCCTCGACATCGGCGATCTCAATGTGCTGAAGCAAATCGCGCGCGATACTGGTCTCGACGACGAGGCCCTGGCCTCTACCGTCGAAAACCACAAGTACTTGCCGAAGCTGGAAGAGGCGAAGGAAGACGCGGCCCGTGTCGGCGTGACCGGCGTACCGACCTTTTATATTGACAACAGGAAACTCCTCGTCGGCGCCCAGCCGCTGGACGTGTTCCGGAAAACGCTCCGCCGCCTGTAGGCGCGCGAGCCTGTCGTTTCCCCCTAAAAAAATCCTCCTTTTCCCCTTTTTTCAGGTACAATAAAACCACAGAACGACCCGGAGGAGCCATGTCCAATAACCACAATAAGTTGAGCACCTTCCAGTACGACAAGTTAGGCAATGACCGGACCTCTCTCAAACACTCGCTCTCGAACCGCCTGATCTACTCCATGGGGAAGGACCCGATCACCGCCACGCACCGCGACTGGTTCCACACTACGGCCTACGCCGTGCGCGAGCGGCTTATCGAGCGCTGGATGGAGACGATGCGCAGCTACTACCGGTCCGATGCCAAGCGCGTTTACTATCTCTCCATGGAGTTTTTGACCGGCCGCCTGCTCTCGAACAGCCTCCTGAACATGGGGTTCTACGAAGAATGCTGCGGGGCCCTTGCCGACCTGGAGCTCGACATCGATCGGATACGCGAGCTGGAAACGGACGCGGCGCTCGGCAACGGCGGGCTCGGGAGGCTTGCGGCCTGCTTTCTTGACTCCCTGGCCACCCTGTCGCTTCCCGGATACGGGTACGGCATCCGCTACGAATACGGTATGTTCAACCAGCGCATCGAGAACGGTTACCAGGTGGAGCATCCCGACAACTGGCTGCGGTACGGCAACCCCTGGGAATTTCCCCGGCCCGAAGTGCTCTTCCCGGTCAAGTTCGGCGGCAGGGTTGTGCAGATCAAAAACGATCACGGCTCCTTGCAGTACCACTGGGTCGAGACCGAAGACGTGATGGCCATGGCCTTCGACACGCCGGTGCCCGGGTACGACACGAACACGGTGAACAACATGCGGCTCTGGTCCGCCAAGGCATCGCGCGACTTCAACCTTAAATACTTCAACGAGGGGAACTATATCAAGGCAGTGGCGGAGAAGAACGAGTCGGAAAACCTGTCCAAAGTTCTCTATCCCGACGATACGACGGAAATGGGACGGGAGCTGCGGCTCAAGCAACAGTACTTCTTCGTCTGCGCGTCGCTCCAGGACATTCTCCGGCGCTTCACCAAATATCACCCGAACCTGGACGAACTGCCGGACAAGGTTGCGATCCAGCTGAACGATACTCACCCGTCCATCGCCATTCCCGAGCTCATGCGGATCCTGATCGACGTCCATCACCTGGACTGGGACCGCGCCTGGAACATTACGCGCCGCACGTTCTCCTACACCAACCACACACTCATGCCCGAGGCGCTCGAGACCTGGCCCGTCCGCCTGTTCGAAGAGGTCCTGCCGCGGCACCTCCAGATCATCTATGAGATCAACTACCGGTTTCTCGAAGAGGTGCGCCACCGCTATCCCGGCGACGTGGAGCGGCTGCGGCGCATGTCGCTCGTGGATGAGACGGCGGGACGCCGCCTGCGCATGGCCCACCTGGCAATCGTGGGGAGCCACAAAGTGAACGGCGTCTCGCAGATCCATACGGACCTCATGAAAAAGACGATCTTCGCGGAGTTCGACCGGTTCACCCCCGACAAGATCATCAACATCACCAACGGCGTGACGCCGCGGCGCTGGCTGCACCAGGCGAACCCGGCGCTGTCCGCGCTCATCACGCTCCGGATCGGCGACCAATGGGTCTGTGACCTTGCGGAGCTCAAGAAACTCATCCCTCTCTCCCAGGAGAAGGAATTCCGGAAACAGTTCCGGGACGTGAAGCGTGTGAACAAGGAGCGGCTGGCCGAGATCATCAGGATGCGGCTCACGCTCAGCGTCGATCCGGCATCGCTCTTCGACATACACATTAAGCGCGTCCATGAGTACAAGCGGCAGCTCCTGAACGTGCTGCACATCGTGACGCGATACAACCGGATCCGCGACGGCCGGGCCACGGACGCGGTGCCGCGCACCATGATCTTCGGCGGCAAGGCGGCGCCCGGGTATGTCATGGCCAAGCTCATTATCAAGCTCATTCATTGCGTGGGCGACGTCGTGAACAACGACCCGGCGACGGCCGATCTCCTGAAAGTAGTGTTCATCGCCGACTACAACGTGTCGAACGCCGAGAAGATCATTCCCGCCTGCGATCTGTCGGAGCAGATTTCTTTGGCCGGCACCGAGGCATCAGGCACGGGCAACATGAAACTCGCCTTGAACGGCGCGCTCACCATCGGGACCCTGGACGGTGCGAACGTCGAGATGAAGGAAGAGGTCGGCAGCGAGAACATCTTCATCTTCGGCATGACCGCGGATGAGGTCGCCTCGCAGCGTGCAAAAGGGTACTGGCCCAGAGACAGTTACAATTGCCAATGCCGAACTCAAGCAGGCCCTGGACATGATCAACAGCGGCTACTTCTGTCCGGAAGCGCCGGACCGCTTCCGGCCCATCTTCGACGCCCTCACGGGAAGCGACAACTACATGCTCCTTGCCGATTACGCGTCTTACATTGCCTGCCAGGACCGGGTCGATGCGCTCTACCGCGACCAGGAGGAGTGGGCCAGGCGTTCGATTCTGAACGTCGCAGGCATGGGGAAATTTTCGAGCGACCGCACGATCAGGGAATACGCCGATAGAATATGGGGACTAAAAGCGAACAGCAAAAAAGGCTGACGGGAGGCCTTATGATCAAAATAACCATGACAGTCCTGTTGCTGGCGGCATTCTGTCCGCTTCAAGCCGTTGCACAGGAACCATTTGAAAAAGATGTCATACGAACTTCTTCCGGGGAGCTTGGGATCACGTTCATCGGACATGGTTCGCTCATGCTCACGTTCAATAAGAAGATCATTCACGTCGATCCCTTCAGCAAACTGGCCGACAATGGGAAACTTCCGAAAGCCGATGTGATCCTCACCACATCGATGTGCGTGTCCGAAAGATGGAGTAGAGATGCGGCGTTTGAGGAAGGCCAAGGCTGACCCTTTGATCAACGGAAGGCCCGGTCTTCAGAAGTTACCGATGATCGTCAAGGCGTCCGGTACCACCGAAATCTCGCAGGTGTTCCCTTCCAAAGAGTAAATTTCACCGTCCACATGAAGCGGCAGCGGATGAAAGCTTTCCACGGTCAGCTTTTCCGCCCGCCGGGTAACGGCGTGCTGCGTCTTGTCGATCGTTCCCTGAAAGACCTTCGGAAAATGCCGGAACAACTGAGGAAGGCTGAGAGGCTTTACCATCGTTATATCGAGAAGCCGGTCATCGATCTTCGCATGCGGCGTGAGTTTGAATCCACCGCCGCAGGTTGTGCCGTTGCCGACACTGACCAAGAACATGGTTTGGTCGAAGACCTCGTTGTTGATCGTGATCTTCATGGGCAAGGGCCGGTATTGGTTGAGTGTTTTCAGGAGCGCGCAAACATAGACAGCGAGGCCGCTTCTGATCCACTTGACCTTCCGCGTGTTGTAATTGACCGCGGCGTCAAAACCGATGCCGATATTGTTGGCAAAAAAACGGTTGTTCATCCTGCCTGCGTCGATAACCTTCGTTCTGCCCGCGAGGAGCATGTCAACAAGGTCATCCAGCTTTTTCGGCGTGTTCAGCACTTTGGCAAAGTCGTTGCCCGACCCCGCAGGAATTACGCCGACCGGCTTTCCGGTAAAAACCGCTTTCTGGACGATCTCATTCAACGTACCGTCACCGCCGATGGAAATGACAGCGGCTACATCTTCGCTGGCGCAGGCGACAGCAGCACTGTTCTCCGCATCTCCCGGTCCCCTGGTGGTTTCGAGGTCGAAACGAACCTTGCGCGTGTTGAAGAGACGAACAACTTCAGAAATGATCTTGCCGGCCCTGCCTCGTCCAGCGTGAGGATTTGCAATGAGTTTGTACTTTTTCATTCGATTGACCGTGAGTACGCTGCCGCAGTCAGCATTATAGATGCGCTTTGCCGCAGAGTCAATACCGGCGCCGGAGCCTGAAATCGAATGATCGCGAGAGTTTTGCCGGGTGATTGAATACCGCGACTTGCAATCTCCCGGCTCCTGCCGGTGCAATGCGTCGTAAACCGCGGGAGTTCTCGTCATGAGAGAGAGCCCCCGGCTCCTTGCCGGAGGTGGATCCACTGTGCGCAGTTTTTATAAGTCCTTATTCGTATAGCTTTAGATATATGTGCATATTTTTTAAAACAACATCGTGTTCTCTGCGTTCATTGATCAGGAGCTGTCGGTGAAAAAAGTTTTCCTTCCTTTCATTGACACGCTGCTCTGTAAACGGCTATACTAAATCACAGGACGGTGATTATGAAAGCGCTCTTTTATGACGAACAGAAAGGGTATCAGGGAATCAAAATGGGGGACATGCCGGTCCCCGAAATAACCGAGAACGAGGTCCTCGTCCGGGTTAAAGCATTCTCGCTCAATCATCTCGATGTCTGGGTCATGAGCGGAAACTATCCGGTCAAAATACCCCTGCCCCATATCTTCGCATCGGACGCTTCCGGCGTAGTAGAAAAAGTCGGAAAAGACATACAGCACATCAAATCCGGCGATGAAGCGATCGTTTTTCCCGGCCTTTCCTGCGGCCATTGCGAGAGATGCCTGAATGGACACGATAATGAGTGCAACAGCTTCTCCGTTCTCGGTGTCATTACGAACGGCGTATCGGCAGAATACGTGAAAGTTCCGGCGGCAAATATCTTCCGGAAACCCGAAGGCCTGACGTTCGAGCAAGCTGCAGGGATCGGGATTGCCTATACCACGTCCTGGAATTCGCTCGTGCTGCGCGCAGGCATCCAGCAGGGCGATACGGTCCTGGTCCATGCCGCGGGCAGTGGCGTGGGCACATCGCTCATTCAAGTGGCGAAGATGTTCAATGCAAGGGTCATCACAACCGTGGGTGACGACTGGAAGATCGAGAAGGCAAAAGAGCAGGGCGCCGATTTCGTGATCAATTACAAAAAAGAAGATTTTGTCGAAGCAGTAAAGCGGGCAACGAGCAACGAACTGGTTGACATCGCCGTCGACCATATCGGCGCAGCCACGTTCAACAAGTCGCTTTCGTGTTTGAAGAGAGGCGGCAGGCTGGTGACATTCGGGGCCACGTCGGGTGACGAACTGTTGTTGAGTCTCCGGTACGTCTTCGGGAAAAATATCACGATTCACGGAGTATACGTGGGGCCCAAGACGGCAATGGCCCACTATTTGAAACTGTTTCCGAAAAAACTCACAACTGTCGTCGATTCCGTGTTCGATTTTCAAGACGTACAGAAGGCCTATGAAAAACTGCTGAGCCGGCAAATTTTCGGCAAGATCGTGGTGAGAGTATAGTTCAGTGTTCACAGTTCAAAGTTGCCGTGCGCTTGCCGCCGAGAGAAGGCCGTTCCCCCCAAAACATCTTGAATTCCTCACTGCTTTGTGAAATAATGTGTCCGTGCGGCTCGCTCATCTTTAGATAGAGTACACAACACGGAGGTCCACATGTTTCTGACAATCCTGCTTATCATCCACGTCATCTGCGTTATCGTATGGATTGGCGGCGTAACGTTCGTGACCACGGTCATCTTTCCCATGATGTACATGACCGAGGGCTCGCTCGAAAAAGCGCTCATGTTCCAGCGCGTGGAACACCGCTTCGCAGGCATGGTCAAATGGCTGGTCGGAATCGTGGGCATCACGGGTTTCTGGATGCTCTACGCAAAATATGGGTTCGGCATTCTGACGCAGGCCCGCGGCATCGGCGTCGTGATCATGATCTTTGCCTGGGCGTTCTACACCACCGTGCTGTTGTTGGAGCGGAAGATCTTCGGCAAGCTTTTTGCCGACCCGGAAAAGATCGACATGGACCAGGCACTGAAACTCATCAACATCATGCACTGGTTTCTCCTGGTCATCAGCTATTCGGCTGTTGCCGGCGGCGTGTGGTTCGACCACCCGGATGAATGTGCAAAATCCTTCGGCTCAGGAAACCGCGTTCTAGGTCCATCCAGTGTTTTCTATGCGTGCGCGAGCTGCTACGGCGGTCTCGCCTTCCTTAAAGTTCGGTTTTCCGGCCTGTCCGGATTAGGAGTCTATGGCGGTTTCCGCAGTAAAACATAAACACTGGAACGAGATGATGGGCCTGCTCTTGCTTGCCGCCGGTCTGCTCGTCATGCTGAGCCTCCTGTCATACAGCGCAACGGACCCCTGCTTCAGCGTCTCCGGCACGGGCGCAAAAACACAAAACGTCATCGGCATCATCGGCGCCTACCTCTCCGATGTAGTGCTCCGTCTCTTCGGTATCACCGCCTACCTGATTCCCCTCCTTGTGTTCGGCTACGGCGTGTTCCTAACGCTCGGGAGGGAGCCGGTGCACCCGTACCTCAAGAAGGTCGGCGGCATCGTCCTTTTTATCTCCTCCTCTGCGTTCTTCGGGCTGCACGGAGAAACGCTCCACCTCCTAGGAGAAGAGATCCCTTCGGGAGGCATGCTGGGCGGCCTGATCGCCCATCTGCTGCTCTCCGGATTCTCGTCCACGGGTGCCTACATTATCGCGCTCACGGCAATCGTTGTATCGGTGATGCTCCTCACGCCTTTCTCGCTGATCAAGGCCTTTGCGTGGCTGCGGGCCGTCTACAGGCGCATGATGGCGCAGGTGGACCTGCTCATCACGATCTACCAAGGCCGCAGGGAAAAGGCCAGGGAGGCAAAGCAGCGTCCTGTCCTGCCCAAAGAATTGCCGAAGATCGTTGATACGCAAAAGCCGCAGTTCTCTCCTCCTGCTCCGAAGATCGTGAAGCCGGTAAAGCCTGTGCAGGCGACCTTTGAGTTCATGGGCGCGAAAGACGGCGCCGACGGGAAGGGCGCCTACCAGCTCCCCACGCCCGAATTGCTCGACCCCCTGCCGCAGGTCGTGAAAAAAGTTTCCAAAGAAGACATGATCGCCCAGTCCGAGCTCCTGCAGCGCAAACTCCAGGACTTCGGCATCGAAGGCCGGGTTACCCAGGTCTACCCCGGCCCGGTGGTCACCATGTTTGAGTTCGAGCCTGCGCCGGGTGTCAAGGTGAGCAGGATCGTCAATCTGGCCGACGACCTTGCGCTCGCCATGAAGGCGACGTCGGTCCGCATTGTGGCGCCGCTGCCCGGGAAGGCGGCGGTCGGAATCGAAGTGCCGAACAATACGCGCGAGACCGTCTATTTCCGCCAGATCCTCGAAACGCCGGAGTACCAGGCAAACAAGTCCAAGCTTAAGGTCCCGATGGGCAAAGACATCTTCGGCGCGTCGGTGATCGCCTCCATCGACAAGATGCCCCACCTCCTGGTTGCGGGCGCAACCGGTTCGGGCAAGAGCGTTGCCATCAATTCCATTATTCTCGCGCTCCTCTATAATGCACGGCCGAACGAAGTGAAGCTCGCAATGGTAGACCCCAAGATGCTTGAGCTCTCGGTGTACGAAGGCATCCCCCATCTCATCTCGCCGGTCGTTACCCAGCCCAAGAAGGCCGCGGAGACGCTCCGGGCGATCGTTGCCGAGATGGAGCGGCGCTACCGGATGCTCGCAGAGAAGGGCAACAAGAACATCGATTCCTACAACAAAGCGGTTCCGGAGGCAGAGCGGCTCCCCTATATCGTGGTGATCATCGACGAGCTGGCGGACCTCATGATGACGGTACAGCGTGAGGTCGAAGACTCAATCATGCGCCTGGCCCAGATGGCGCGTGCATCAGGCATCCATTTGATCGTTGCAACCCAGCGGCCGAGTGTGGACGTGATCACCGGCCTCATTAAGGCAAACCTCCCTTCGCGCATTTCCTTCCAGGTCTCTTCCAAGACCGACTCGCGCACGATCCTGGACGCGAACGGCGCAGAGAACCTGCTCGGCATGGGCGACATGCTGTTCCTCCCTCCTGCGTCGTCCCACCTGGTCCGCGTCCACGGCTGCTTCGTGTCTGAAGCGGAGATCAAGCGCGTGGTCGACTTCGTCAAAAAGCAGGGCAAGCCGAACTTCGATTTGCTCCAGCAGCGGGCCAAGGAGATGGTGGAGGCGAAGGCGGCTGCCGTGGAAGATAGTGAGCACGATGAGGAATACCAGCGTGCCGTCGACCTGGTGCAGCAGAACGGCAAGGCATCCACGTCGTTTCTGCAGCGCCACCTTCGTGTGGGATACAACCGCGCAGCACGCATGATCGAGCTGATGGAAAAAGACGGCATCGTGGGTCCGGCCGACGGCGCCAAGCCGCGTAAGGTCCTCGTCGGGAGGAACATGGACGGCACGACGAGACATTTTGACGATTTCTAAGTATGATGCTTCATCGTAATTGCCCGCCTGGATAACAAGTTTGTAAAGATGCCCACCGCTGGTTCAATCTTGCAGATTGAACCGAACTGTTAACGAATGGTTCAGGCTGCAATCCTGAACTAGCGAATATGCTGGTAAACTTGTTCACGGGGATGTCCTCCTTCGGGTTTTGTAAGTCTTCGACAAACCTACTCTACCTGACTGAGGTTCCCCTTCAATTACTTAAAAAGTATCTTGGACAGATCTGCTATATCGGCAATTGATAAAAAATGATTTAGGTAACGAATCAATCCCGCGTCCGCGGTAAATCCGCTCCGCTGATTAATCTGTTAATACGCCATTTTTTTCAGGGGTTCTCTTGCGCTTGTTTTCTCTCCGTCATGCCCGTGCCGTACTCCTGTACCTGCTGCTTGCTGCTCCCTTTATATCGGGGCGTGTATTCGCCGCTGAATCCCGGGACGCACTCCTCACCATCGTCTCAAACTGTCTCGACATCCATGCTCCCGATTACTGCAAGCTTTGCCCTGCTCCGAGACTCGAAAGCCCCTGCGCGCAAGGTCGCGGTTGCAAAGATACGACGGAGGTCTGGGAAGAGACTGCTGATTACGTCGTGATCCGCGACAGGAAAATGTGCGGCTGTGCTCCCGGTTTTGTCCACGGCCTCGTTATTCCGCGGCACGGATCACCGGGATCGAAGATCCGCGGCGTCCTGACAGCATCTGGAATATCGCCTGGGCTGCGGCACAAAAGCGGATTCGCAGAAGAGGATGCCATCGCACTTGTGGTCAACCCTCCGGGGTCAAGAACGCAGGACCAGCTCCACATTCACATTGTCCGAATGCGAAGCAATGCCCGCGAACATTTCGATAGTGCGAGAAGCGTCCGTGCTCCGAATCTTGATGAGGTGTGGAGCGCAGCTGCGAAAAAGGCCAGCTGCTGCGAAACTGAAGGACTACGGCGTGCTTGTGGTGCGACATCCTGAGGGCGGGTTTCTCGTGCTTGTCGACGAGAGAAGTCCTGAAAAAATGTATACGCAAGCGGAATGCAGATAAACGTGCGACAAGGTTCCGGTCCCAGCCGACTTAGTTGCGCTTTGCGGTGAACGCTCGTCCTTGAAGTTTCGTATCTCGCTCATAAAATCCTCGCCGTACCGTTCCATTTTCACGTCTCCCACGCCGGTGATCTGCCGCATCTCCGAAGCGGTCGTCGGAAAGCGCCTGCTCATCTCGTGGAGGGTCTTGTCCGAGAAAATAATGTAAGGCGGCACATGATTTTCTTCGGCTAACCGCCTTCTGACTATGCGCAGCCGGTCAAAGAGCGCCATGTCGAACCGGCCGGTCTTCCGCAATTTTCTTCCTGCGTTCAACAGCCTTACTCTCTTCCCGCTTGAGCCCGAATACCTGTTCTTTTCCCGTGAGTACACCAGCACCCCTGGGCGTCAGCTTCAGCACCGGGTAGCGGTCGCCGTCCTGCCTCATGAGCTCCTGGGCAAGAAGTTCGTCGACGATGAACCTCCAGTGGTTCTTGTCCTTGTGCTTGCCCGCACCATAGGTCTTGATCGCGTCGTGCCCCAGTTCACGGATGCGTTTGGTGTCCGCACCGAGGACGATGTCGACGATATGAAGAATTCCGAACCGTTCGTTGGTCCGGGCAACGGCAGACATCAGTATCCGGGCGTCCTGGGTTATATCGACCTGCGTTGCCGAACCAATGCAGATATCGCAGCCTTCGCAATTGTCCTTTGGATAGGTTTCTCCGAAAAAGGAGAGAAGATGCTTTCTCCTGCACACGTTGTGCGACGCGAACCGCACGGTCTGGTTCAGCTTCTCCAGGGAAATAGCGCGTTCCTTTTCGTCCGGGATCTTGTCGATGAAATACCGGATCTTCGGAATGTCCCCCCTGCTGAAAAAGAGCAGACAATGGGCCGGCTCGCCGTCTCGTCCTGCGCGTCCCGTCTCCTGGTAATAGGCTTCGATGTGCTTGGGCAGATCAGCGTGGACCACGAACCGGACGTTCGATTTATCGATGCCCATGCCGAAGGCGATGGTCGCTACGATCACCTGGACTTCATCCCTGCTGAACGCCTCCTGGTTTTTTTCGCGCTCCTCAGCGGACAGGCCTGCATGATAGGGGAGCGCCTTGATGCCCTGGCCCGCCAGGAACGCAGCCGTGGTTTCGACGGCGTCCCGCGTCGTACGGTACACGATCCCCGATTCGGCCTCGCGGTTGCGCAGAAATTCCAGGAGCTGCTGGTTGACTTCGGACTTCGGCTCCACCTGGTAGAAGAGGTTGGGCCGGTTAAAGGACGCGCGCACGACATGCGGCGACCGAAGCCCGATTCTCTCGATGATATCCTGCTGCACTTTCTCCGTGGCTGTTGCGGTAAAGGCGGCGACAGGAACTTCCGGGAAGGCTGCGGGAATGCCGGAAAGGGCAAGGTAATCCGGTCTGAAGTCGTGGCCCCACTCGGAGATGCAGTGCGCTTCGTCGATTGCGAAAAGCGAGAGGGAAATGCTCCTTAACGTTTCGACAAACTGCGGCATGGCAAACCGCTCCGGCGCGATATAGAGGAGCCGCACTTCGCCGGCTTTGAGCCTGCAGTACGCAGCAGACATTTCGCGCTGGTCGAGGGAGCTGTTCATGAACAAGGCAGCGATGCCGTTTTCCTTGGCCGCGTCCACCTGGTCCTTCATCAGAGAAATGAGGGGGCTGATCACGACGGCGGTCCCTTCCAGTAAAAGCGCAGGCAGCTGGTAGCACAAAGACTTGCCCCCGCCCGTGGGCATGACCGCGAAGACGTCTTTTTTCTTCAGGATGCTTCCGACGATACTTTCCTGGTTCGGCCGGAAGGACTCGAAACCGAAGACAGTGCGAAGGGTTTCATGAATGGCGGCACGGGAATCAGGAAGGTGAGGGTCCAAGAGAGTCCTCTTATACTAAAATACGGTCTGACGTCATTCGAGTTGACTACCAGTGAAGACCATGATAATCTTGGTGTACAATAAAGTCAAGACAGGTTCCCGGCGGGTCGCCGCATCCTGGGCCGGGTACGCCGTCAATGAGAATCGAAAAAGAGGAAAGGGACTTGCTCCTTGAGAAATATTCCCCGTGACGTGAAAATTGTTCCAACGCTCCTGATCGGTTTTTTGCTGCTTTTTACTGCGGGAGCATCGCCAGCTCAGTCGGTCCAGGACGTTGTCTCCCTCGTGGAGAACCACTACAGCGGAGTCCAGACGTTAACGGCAAAGGTGACGCAGAAAAACCTCCTCAAGGCAATCGGCAAGACGCAAATATTTAAAGGCGCGCTGTGGATCAGAAAGCCGGGTAAGCTCCGGATCGATTATACGAACGGCCAGGTAATGCTCGTCGACGGCAAGACCGCCCTGTTTTATTCGAAAAAGAGCGAGCAGATGGTCAAGAAGACCTTTACGGACGTGCAGCAGATGAATGTTCCTGTGGCGTTTCTGCTTGGTGCGGCACATATCCGGGACGATTTCGACGTACTCCAGTCGGACCCGAAATCGCCCCGGTCGCTCGAGCTGCTGCCCAAAAAGCCCGGCGCTGCCATGAAAAAGCTGAACCTCGTGACCGATGAGAAGGGTCGCATTACGAATATTACGATCTTCGACAAGTATGGGAACACGACGGAAATTATGTTGAAAGAAACGCAAGAAGGTGTTGCGATCGATGACAGGCTTTTTTCTTTTAAAGCACCGAAGGGGACGGAGACTATAGAACAGTGACGAGTGAAAGATGCAAGATACAGGATGCAAGATAGGGCGCAGGACAGGATGCAGGATGAAGCCACAGTCATACAACGATCTGGAGATATTTGTCTTAGCCAAAGAGCTTGCTGTCAAGGTGCATAAGGCCACGCTGAACGAGCTGCCGAAATTTGAAATGTATGAAGAAGGCAGCCAGGTCAGGCTCTCGTCAAAGTCGATTGTTTCCAACATTGTCGAGGGTTTTGGAAGACGCCGATACAAAAATGATTTTGTCCTGCTCCTGACCTATGCAGTTGCTTCCTGTGATGAAACAAAGGCCCATCTTGATCTATTATGTGAAACAGGCTCATTGAAGACGGAGGTACACCAGCAACTGCATACTCGTTACAAGGAGCTGGGCGCAAAGCTCCATAACTTTCGAAGTTCGGTCGAGGAGAAGCATCGCGTATCGTAAGTTGATGACGTTATCGTGCATCATGTATCCTGAATCTTTTTCCCGGAGGCACCTATGGCCGCAGAAAACTCGTTTGACGTTGTTTCAAAGATCGACATGGCGGAGGTGACGAATGCGGTCACCCAGACGCTCAAGGAGATCAGCCAGCGCTTTGATTTTAAGGGCAGCAAATCGAACATCACGCAGGAGAAGGAGGGACTCGTGGTCGTTTCCGACGACGAGTACAAGCTCAAGAGCGTCATCGATATCCTGCAGAACAAGCTTGTGAAACGGGGTGTGCCGATCAAGAACGTGTCCTACGGCAAGGTGGAGGCCGCCCTCGGCGGCACCGTGCGCCAGCGCCTGACGCTGCAGCAGGGCATCCCCACGGACAAAGCCAAAGAAATCGTGAAAGCGATCAAGGATTCCAAGATCAAGGTACAGGCGTCGATCCAGGCAGAGCAGGTCCGCGTGTCCGGCAAGAGCAGGGACGACCTGCAATCAGTCATCTCGCTTTTGAAAGGGAAGGATTTCGGGATCGAACTGCAGTTCGACAATTACCGGAGCACGTAACAAAAACGATGCTCATGGGTATGAACCGAAGAAGGTCTCAACGACGCGATTGACCGGGGTGCCAGCCTTCATTGCCTTGGACGCCCAGTATTTTCCAGGCAGTTTTTGTGCAAGAACAGTCACTTTTTCGATCTGCCGGATCATCCGGAAAACTTCCTCTTTTTTCTCCGTCAGCCATCCTAACTGATGAATGAACCTTGCATTTTTCACTCAAACTGTTATAATTTCGCAGATTATGCTTATTAGGGAGAATGCATGAGCCTTGTCGGCAGGCTGGAAGACCTTGCGCTGCCTGATATCTTCCAGATTATCAGTCTGAGCAAAAAGACCGGTACCCTTGTTGTGCGAAGCCGCAAAGGGACGGGCATGGTCGTATTTAAAGACGGTCAAGTCATCCAGGCCGCGAGCGACAGCATCCGCGACTCACTCGGCAATATTCTCGTTTCGCAGGGCATGCTGGCCGAGGCGTCGTTGTCGCGCGCGCTGTCCCTGCAGAAGAGGGAGACCGACAAGCCCCTCGGCATGATCCTCGTGGAAATGGGGGCCGTGTCCACGCAGACGCTCGAAAGCGTTGTCCGGAAACAGATCGAGGAGATCATCTACGACCTGCTTGCGTGGGAGGAAGGGTTCTTCAACTTCGAGCTCGGCGAGATCGCGCCCAAGGACAAGATCGAGATCGACACCCAGGAGTTCCTCCTCAAGTCGGGGATCAGCGCCGAATACCTGCTCATGGAGGGGACGCGGCTGCTCGACGAGAAGCGGCAAGGCGAGCGAAAACCGGTCTCTTCGCGTCCCGACACCGACTGCTGCCCCGCCGCCGCAAGCCGCGATTGCCCATCATCCCAGCTATGAACCCGCGAAGGAAGAGTTCCGGACCAGGATTGAAAAAGAAGAACCCCGCCACGATCTCACCGCGCTTAAGTCCATGTTCGACGAACTCCGCTTCCCGACCGCGACTGCGGAGGTCACGCTCCTTATTCTCCGCTATGCAAGCGAAGTCGTGAACCGGGCGATCCTGTTCATGGTGAAAAAAGACGAGGTTCGGGGCCTGGGCCAGTTTGGGATAGAACTGAAAGGCAAATCCGCGGACCAGGTCGTCAGGAACATCAAAATCCCGCTGAATAAACCCTCCCTGTTCCTTACGGTGATAGACTCGCGCCGCAGTTACGTCGGCGAGCTGGAACAAAATGAATGCAATGCCTATCTGACGACCGAACTCGGCGGCACCGTGCCCGACTCCGTCCTGGCGATACCGCTCATCGTGGACGGCAAGATCGCGCTGGTCGTGTACGGAGACAACCTGCCCGATCACAAACCCATCCGCGGTGTGGACACGCTCGAGATATTCATGAACCAGGCAGGCATGGCCCTGGAAAAGGCACTGCTCGAAAAGCGGCTTGCCGAACTGCAGAAGGAGAAACCATGAGGAATGTGCTTGTCGTCGAGGATTCCAAAGCCATTCGTTCAATGATACGCGTGGCGCTCGAGGAAGCGGGCGACTTTCTCGTGGCCGAGGCAGGCAACGGGTTTGAGGCGCTCAAGGCGCTCCCCATGCAACACCTCGACCTGATCATCACCGACATCAACATGCCCGATATCAACGGCCTGGAGCTCATCGGTTACGTAAAATCCAACCCCGCGTACAGCTCGATCCCGCTCATCATCGTGAGTACGGAAAAAACGGAAGAAGACAAAAAAAGGGGCCTCGCCCTCGGGGCTTCCGGATACGTTGTAAAACCGTTCAAAAAGGAAGACCTCATGGCCATCGTCATGAAGGTGTTGGAAGGGAAATAGCCGGCAGATGCATGATGCATGATTGGAAACTGTAAAATTTTCATTATGCACTTTGCAATGGAGCAAAGCGACGTGAAGACCGATCGTTCCATAAAAGATTTTCTCGCGGAAGCCGAAGACATCTTGGAGTCGGCCAATCAGGCGCTGCTCGCGCTCGACTCCGGGCAGGCGGCCGGCCGCATTGACCCCGAGGTCGTGAATTCCCTGTTTCGTGCCGTCCACTCCTTCAAGGGACTTGCGGGCATGTTTGAGCTCAAGGAGCCGTCAGAACTGTCGCACAAACTCGAGTTCCTGCTGGACGAACTCCGGCTCGGCAAGGTGGGGCTCAGCCGGGAGGCCGTCGATGTCCTCGTGGAGACGGTGTCCCTGCTCGGCAAACTCGTCCAACAAGCGGGCAGGTCTCAGCCGTTCGAGGACACAACGGCTGCCCGGGCGCGCATTGACGAGATCCTCCTGGCAAAGCCCTCTGCTGCCGGGGAACGCTCCCTCTCCGAGCAGATCAATCTGGACCGCGGGATCCTGCAAGTCCTCACCGAATACGAGGAGCACCGCCTCCGGGAGTGCGTGCGGGATCAGAAGAACCTCTTCCTGCTCAAGGCCGAATTCGAGCTTTCGGATTTTGAAACAGCGATCAAGGAACTCAACGGAACGCTCAAAAAGTACGGCGAGATCATCTGCACGTTGCCCACGGCTGGCGGGGGGGCAGGCATCAGTTTCACAATCGTCATCGGGACCAAGGAAGACCGGGATACCATCGCCTCAGTTGTCAAGATGCCCCGCGTGACGATTGAAAAGATTTCGTACACAGAGGGCCGCAAGGCCGAAGAGCCAAAAGCCGAGACGGGTGCGCTCAAATCCGTCAGCAACACTGTCCGGGTCGACATCTACAAGCTCGATAATCTCATGAACACCGTCGGAGAAATGCACCTGCTCAAGAACGTCATCGGCAGGATCGGCAAAGAACTGCGGGCCTTGCAGGGTTTCACCGGTTTCTCCGCGGAACTGCACAAGGCCCATCGCAGCCTGGAACGGAAGCTGAACGAACTTCAAGAGGGCATCCTTGAAGTCAGAATGGTCCCCCTCGGCCAGATCTTTACCCGACTTTCCCAGCTGGTCCGCAAGTATGCCAAGGAAGCGGGAAAGGACATCGAACTCGAGCTGCAGGGTGAAGAGACCGAGCTCGACAAGCTCATGATCGAGGACCTTGCTGATCCGCTCATGCATCTCATCCGGAACGCCATCGATCACGGCATTGAATCGCCGGAGGTCCGGCGGCAGATCGGCAAGCCGGAACGGGGGACGGTGAGGCTGACCGCCTTTCCCAAGGGCACGCGCGTGGTCATTACGATCGAGGACGATGGCTCCGGCATGGACGCTGCCACGCTTGCGGCCAAGGCCGTGGAAAAAGGGCTTCTGGTCCCGGACCACGGTCTCGACCCCGAACGCGACCGCAAGGACATGCTCGACCTGATCTTTCTTCCCGGCTTCACGACGCGTGATACCGTTACCGAGCTGTCGGGCCGCGGTGTCGGGATGGATGTGGTTAAACGAAACGTGTCCAAACTTTCCGGCATGATCGATATCCAGAGCGAGCCCGGACAGGGGACGATCTTCACGCTCACCCTTCCTATTACACTTGCTATAATTAAGGCACTGATCATCGAGAGCAGCGGTCAGCTCTTTGCGATTCCGCTCAGCTCGGTGCTCGAGATCCTGCAGACTTCATCGGACCAGATCGAGACCGTGGAAGGGCGCGAGGTCATGGCGGTACGGGACAGACACGGTGCCGCTTCTCCGGATCAGCCGGCTGTTTAATCTGTCGGAAGGCCGCAAACGTGGACGCGTTCTACGTCATTCTCGTAGGACTTGCCGAACGGCGGCTCGGGATCATCGTCGACGCGCTCCGGGACCAGCAGGAGATCGTGATCAAACCCCTGGGGAAACGGCTGTCCGACATACCGGGAATCTCCGGGGCGACCGAGTTGGGCGACCGGAGGGGCGTGGTTCTCGTGCTCGACGTCGAATCGCTGATCGAAGGCACGCTCAAGAAAACCGTCGCAGCTACGATAAGATAGGAGTGACAACTGGACCAGGAACCGGGGGGGCCGTGTACGTAGATTTTTACGGACTGAAAGAAAAACCATTCGGCAAAACGCCCGACCCGCGTTTTCTGTATCAAAGCAAAAAACACGCGGAAGCGCTCGCACGGCTCCAGCATGCCGTCGAGGAACAGGACATTGTTCTCCTCACCGGCGAGATCGGTTCGGGAAAAACCACGCTCTCCCGTGCGTTCATCGACTTGCTGGACGAGAGCTATTACCCCCTCCTGATCATCAACCCCCGGCTCTCGCCGTCGCAGCTCCTGCGCACGGTGGCGCTCCGTCTCGGCATGGACGATTCGACCCGGTTCAAGCACGGGATTCTCGAAGGGATCAATGCAAAACTCTACGAGCTCTACGAAACCGGCAGGCGGCCGGTGATCATCATCGATGAAGCCCAGCTTATCCCGGGGAAGGCGACGTTTGAGGAGCTGCGGCTTCTCACGAATTTTCAGCTCGACGACCGCAACCTCCTGTCGCTCGTCTTGATCGGCCAGACCGAGCTTCGCGAGCGACTGAAGCGCCGTCCCTATCAAGCGCTCAGGCAGCGCATCAGCATGCAGTACCATCTTGGGCCGCTCGACGCGGACGAGACGGCAGCCTATGTGCAATACCGGCTCAAGGTCGCAGGAAGAGAGTCCCCCCTTTTCGATGAGCGGGCGCTGTCCCTCCTGTATCAACACTCCGAAGGCGTCCCCCGACGCATCAACATTATTGCGGCGAATGCGCTTGTCGAGGGCTTCGGTAAGGAATCAATGACCATTGGCGCGGACATTATTGAGAGCGTGGTAAAGGACGGCGAGTGATGAACAGAGGGCAGGGTGCATAGAGCGAGGGTACGATCATAACACGGCGCCTGTACACTATGCACCATACTGTCGTGGCACTGGAGTAAAGGGATATGGATATTCTTGCAGCTCGAAAAAAAGCAGCCGAACGGGCACAAGCCCAGAAGGCCGCAGAAACGGCTTTGCCGGGAGACATGCCGATTGCTCCTGCGCGTGAAGCGCCTGCTCAAACACCAGGTTCTCCCGCCCCGGAAAGTACCCCGAAACCTGCAGAGCCCCAAGCCGCTCAGCCTCTTCCCCCGGTGGTCTCGGAAAAATCAGAGACCCCTGCTGAAAACGGCCCGGAGGAAACGCAGACCCAGGAAATTGAGATGCTTTCGTTCCGGTTGAGCGGGGAGGAGTATGCCGTGATGGTGGCGGACGTGCGGGAAGTGCTCAAAATCCGTGAGCTCACACCAGTGCCGAATGCACCCGACTATATACAGGGAGTAATGTCGCTCAGGGGAACGATGCTGCCGGTGATCGACCTCTGTACCCGACTCGGTCTCAAGCCGGCGGAACGGAACGAAAAGGCGCGCTTCATCGTCGTCAGTACGGACGATGAAGATGTGGGACTTGTCGTAGACCGTGTGAACGGCGTCATCAGTGCCCTGCCCGAGGCAATTAAACCCGCTCCGGAACATGTCGAACAAGGAGCTGATTTTCTTCGCGGCATCGTGCGGCAGGGAGACAAGTTACATATCGTTCTGGACCTGCACAAGGCGGCCCTCAAGTAACCTGACCCGATGGCGCAGACAAACGGGTCTTTGCCGGGAAGGCAAAGCTGGAACTATTTCCGAAAGTGCGGCGGCGAACGAAGCCATCGATGCGATTTTAAAAATCGCTCGTACATCCAGGACGCTGACCCTGGGCCAGATCCCGACACTGCTGCAAAAGGCCTGGCCCTCAGCATGTCTCTGAGCGCAACAGAACAGGGCGACACAGCAGGAAAGCTTACTGTTAAATAATCGGCAGCGGGATTTGCGGTCTACGCTTCTCAAATTGTACACTTGTCATAACTGAAAAAGTGAGGAGTAGAACCATGCTAATGAAAAAAATAATTAATGGCAATATGTCGTTATCTTCGAAAATTAGTAACCTCATTATTGCAGTTGTATTTGTTGGCATTGTTATTTCAGTAATGGTTACTGGCTATGCAATGAAATCAATTGTTATTCAGGAGGTCGAGAAATCGACGCTGGACATTACGAGAGATACTGTTCTGAATTCGCTTACAACAATGATGGTAAGCAATGATATTCAAAAAACGGAGAAATTATTCATAGATCAGATGAAGAATATTGTCGATCTAAAAGTAATCAGGTCAGATAAATTAAATGAGCAATTTAACGCGGTTGAGAAAAGTTATGCAAAAGATGATATTCAATCGGAAGTACTCGTCAAAGGAGTAGAAAAAATAGTCCTTGAAGGTAAAACCATAAGAGGGGTTTATCCCTACATTGCCAAGCGGGATATTATGGGCAGAAACTGCTTGAGCTGCCACAATGTGCCCGAAGGAACGGTCCTGGGAGCCGTGGATATAACAGTGCCTCTCGGCGCGTCCTATGCAAGAATTAAAAAATTGCAGTGGATATTTGCCCTTTTGGGTCTTGCAGGAATTCTGACGCTCTTGTTTATTGTCCGTTACATAATGAAAGTCATGCTGCGGCCCATCGCGGAAATGTCGCAAACCGCCAGCAAGATGGCGGCAGGAGACCTGTCGCAAGAGATCGCCGTTCAAGGACAGAACGAAATTGCCGATCTGGGCGGCGCCATCAATACGATGTCGTCCAACCTCACGGAAATGCTGCGCAAGATCAGGACGACCGGCGGGGGCCTGGGCGAGGCAATGATGATGATGAGCGGTGCCACGACTAAAATGAGCCAGGGATCGCGAGTCCAGCAGGAAGCCACGGAACAAACGGCGATGGTGGTGAATGAAATGGTCGCCTCGATCCGCGGCGTTGCGGACAACACCAGCGATATGTCCCGGGCGGCCACCGACGCCTCGTCTTCGGCGTCTGAAATGGCATCATCGATCGAAGAAGTCGCGAAAAATGCCGGTGCCCTTGCCGCTGCCGCTGAGGACACGGCAACGTCCATCGAACAGATGATTGCTTCGATCAAACAGGTATCCGAAAACACCGACGCTCTTCGACCTCGGCAGAGCAGACTTCGTCGTCGATCACGGAGATGAGCGCCTCGGTCAAGGAAGTTGAACAACGCGCCGTGGAATCGGCGCGCCTGGCCGAGCGGGTCTCCCGTGACGCGTCGGAGCGAGGCATCGCCGCCGCGAGCGAGGCCATCCGGGGCATGCAGAACATCAAGGACACCGTCGAGGCCACCGCTACGGTGGTGAACCGTCTCGGCAAGCGGTCACAAGAGATCGGGCAGATCCTGAAGGTCATCGATGAGGTGACGGACCAGACCGGCCTGCTCGCCCTGAACGCAGCCATTCTTGCGGCGCAGGCAGGGGAGCACGGGAAGGGGTTCGCCGTGGTCGCTGAAGAGATCAAGGACCTCGCCGAGCGGACGGCCGCATCGACCCAGGAGATTTCCGGGCTGATCGCTTCGGTACAGGAGGAAACGGCAGAGAGCGTACAGGCCATGGGTTGGGGCCTGCAGGCCGTGGAGGCCGGGGTCTCCCTCGTGAACGTGACCAGTGACGTGCTCAAGCAGGTGGCGGACAGTTCCCGGCAGTCGGCTGAAGTGGCGATGGCCATCGAGAAGAGCACGGGGGAGCAGGCCAAGGGCGTGTCGCAAATCACGGAAACGTCCATCAGCATCGCTGAGCAAATCGAACAGATCGCCAATGCACTGCAGGAACAACGAAGAGGGAGCGAGCGGATCGCGAAGGCTGCGGAGCGGATGCGCGATATCACCCGGCAGGTAAAAAGCGCCACGCAGGAGCAGACCACGGGCAGCAGGCAGATCGCCAATGCTGTCGAGTCGGTCACCGTGCAGGCCGCCCAGTCAGCCCGCTCCACTCAGGAGCAGAGCCTCGGTGTGCAGCAGATCAGCGAGGCGATTACGCGCATTCAAAAAATCACGCAGGACACGGTCGACGTATCGATCGAAATGGATATGGCGGTGCAGACGCTCAAGTCAAAAGCAGATGCGCTCCAGATGGCGCTGGAAGGGTTCAAATTTTAATAACGGATGCCAGTTGACGACAGACAGCCCGGAGGTTGCGGTTTGTGCAATATCTTCTGACGGTCTGGTCTTCGTCTTCGGCTTTGGGAGGAAAACGTGGGTATCGGCGTGCGACAGAGACTCATCATCGTGATCTTCACCGGTCTGTTACTGGCCATGGTGCCCATCGGGACCTACCGCTATTTCACGGCAAAGCAGGAGATCCTCGACACGGCGCGCGTCCACGGTGAACAGTCCTGTCAGCTTCTGGCGGGACTGGCCGCTCCTTATATGATCACGGCGGACGTCGGCGGGCTCAACACCCTGGTGCAGAATTTCATGCAGACACCCGATGCCCAGGAAGTGACGATCTTTGACAGCGCGGGCAAGCAACTCGTTCAAGCCAGCAAACCGTCCCCTTCCAACATGCAGATCGCAGTCACGCCGCAGCCGATCACTTCGAATGCGACCCGACTGGGCGAAATTCGTATCACCGTATACCCTTCCGCGCTGGAAATGAAACTTCGTACTTTTGCCGTCAGCGCATTCATCGAAGACGTGATTATTTTCACGGTCCTTTCGGGCATCCTCTTTTTTTCGGTCACACGGACCATCACGAATCCGCTGAAGAAAATGGGGAAGGAGTTGAAGGCCCTGATCGACCGAAAGGACTTCAGCGGGCGCGTTACTGCAGTCAGCAAAGATGAAATCGGCGAGTTTGCGGACGGCGTCAATTACCTGATCTCACGCCTGGAACAGTTCATTGTCGAAATGAACGCGATTTCGGCCCGGATCAACGAGTTGAGCCCCGTCATTTCGACGGATGCGCGTGAGGTCAGAAAGAACGCCGAGGTTGAGTCCCAGGCCATTTCGAGCGTTTCTACATCCGTTGCAGAGATGTCGTCGTCCATCCAGGAGATTGCCGAAAGCGCTGAAAGCCTGTCGGTTTCGGCGGAAGAAACGTCCTCGGCCATTCTCGAAATGAATGCCACGAACCAGGAGGTCGCCCGTCATACAGGGGAGCTCACGACGTCCGTCGAGGACGTGACGTCATCAGTCGCCGAAATGATCGCGTCGATTCGAGAGGTTGCCGGCCATGTCGAAAGCCTCTCGTCCGCCTCAGAAGAGACGTCGGCGTCAGCGATCCAGATCGAGGCCACGGTGCGTGAAGTGGAGAGAGCAGCCAAGGAGTCCACGAAGCTCTCGCAGCAGGTTTCCGCAGAGGCAAAGGACATGGCCGTCCGGTCGATTCACGAGACCGTGGACGCCATCAATACGATCAAGGACGCGGTGGAACGCTATTCCGGCGTGGTGACGCGGCTCGGGAAACGGTCCGAGGAAATCGGCAAGATTCTCGGCGTGATCGTCGAAGTAACGGAGCGAACAAACCTGCTGGCGTTGAACGCCTCGATCCTCGCAGCTCAGGCCGGGGAACACGGTAAAGGCTTTGCAGTAGTGGCCGAAGAGATCAAGGCCCTCGCCGACCGGACTGCCGGGTCGGCCCAGGACATCGGAAAGCTCATTACGTCCGTCCAGAAAGAGGCCAAAGAAGCCGTTGCTGCAATGGCCGAGAGCCTGACGGCTGTAGGAGAAGGCGTTAGGCGTGCCCAAGAGGCAGCTGCCGCTCTCAACAAGATGCTGGCCAGTTCAGCCCGCTCCGCTGAAATGGCCACCATGATCGATCGGGCCATGAGCGAGCAGGCACGCGGCATCCGGCAAGTGGGCGAAGCCATTACAAACGTCAAGCAGATGACCGTGCAGATAGCTTCAGCGACCCAGGCACAGAGCAAGGGCACCGAGATGATCCTCAGTGCGGCCGAGGAAATGAGGGACATCGCCCGGCGGGTCCGCATTGCCATGACCGAGCAGGGGCGCGGGGGAAAGCAGATTGCCGAAGCCGCGGATAACGTGACGATGCGCGCTGGCAAGATCGCTGCAGGAACGGCGGAGCAACGACAGGCGGTTCAGCAGGTCCTCACATCGCTGGAACAAATCCAGGACCTCCCGCGCAGGAACATGAGGGGGGTCGAGGGCATGGCCGGTGCGCTCACCACCCTCGGGGAGCAGGCGGATCTGTTGAACCAGGAGATCAGCACCATGACGGTCACGCGGGGTCGCCGCACCGCCGGCGATAGCACCCTGAGGATGGGAGTGATCCCCCTCGACGCGCCGGCGGAAATGTACCGCCGCTTCACTCCGCTCGCGGACTATCTGTCGCGGTCTATCGGGCGAAGGGTGGAGCTGTCAACGGCCGTCGATTTTGTGCAAACGCTCAAGGACCTTGAGGAGGGCGTGACGCAACTCGCCTTTCTGACACCCACCACCTATATAGAGGCGGAGAAAAAATTCGGGGCAGTGCTCCTTGTCAAGGCGCTCCGCGACGGAGTGCCCTATACCCATTCTGCGATCGTCGTGCGCACGGGCGGCGGGATTTCGTCCGTAGAAGCGATAAAAGGCAAGCGCTTCGCCTTCGGAGACAAGATGTCCACGTCGAGTTATCTGATTCCCCGCGCCATGTTGGCGGACGCGGGGGTTG
>CAVWHO010000021.1:0-254283 GCA_963754875.1 Nitrospirota bacterium | reverse complement strand
CCCCATTCACCCATAAAGGTAATCCGACCTCTCGTGAGGTCATACGGCGACAATGCCAAGGTGACTTTATCCCCTGGCAGTATTTTGATAAAATAGCGTCTCATTTTCCCTGCGGGATAGGCCGTCACTTTGTGGCCATTCGCAATTTCTACAGCAAATTGACAATTGGATAACGCCTTCATCACCGTTCCCTCGGTCTCGACTCCATCTTCTTTTGACATAAGTTCCTTTGTTAATGATCAGGTCTCTTGCGCAAGCCTTCGGACATCACGCATATTCACTGGCATGGATGTGACAATAGGCTCCTGAATTGTAAATACTCAGACGCTGACGACATCCGGATTTTTGACAGACACGCCCAGCCCGAAACGTCTTCGGTTGGCCTTTTCGTTTGATCTTACGCTGAGCCATGTTGGTTAACCTCAAGTTAAACACAAAGAGACACTTAAAAATAAGGGACACTTCCTTTTTATTCTCTCCCGTCGGGAGAAAATATAAAAGGAAGTGTCCCTTTATTTCCTTGTTGATTGACTGCGCATTGTGCTACAGAAAAGTGGACGTTCACTGCCCAGTCTTCTTTGCGCTGTCTCCAGATCCAATTCCACTTCGTTTCCTTTTTTGAGACAATCTCCTTTGATCAAAAGAACATCATTAGCGTATACAGGCAACGTGCGTCCTGTTTGAGAATCCAGGATGCTTCCAAACCCGCGCAGAGGGAAATATTCTAAAACTGTTCCTATAGACATGTGACTTAATGACACTTTCTGATATTGATTACGCTCAGGCAATTGTTGGCGTTTTCAATCTCAAACCACACCTGATCCCCTTGTTTTAACCCTTTGCGATCTTTTCCAATGATTCGGTCTTGATGAAACAAAATCTGGATATTTCCTGTTCGTGAAATCATCCCACCGCTGGGATTCGACTGAAGCAATAGTTCCGACTTCCATAACAAACTCCTTTGTCATTGTGTGTACGAAAAATCAAACAAACCAACTATTGATAGGTTTCGCTGCCGCAAGGCTGCAAAATTTAAAACTTAATAGATGGGATACGCAGAGTCAGGATAGATTTCGAGATGTCTGTGGGTGGGAACTATCTATTTAATCGATCTGGGCGTAGTAGGGAAGACCTATCCAGTTATAGAGCGCGACGCGTCTGAAGAGTTAAAGGAGCGGGTGAGGTCAATCGATTGGCAGAAAATGCTCGCAAAGAACAGCATCGAAAGCATGAAGCGCTACAAGCCGGATACGACCAAATCCTTGCCTCGTGCCAGGGAAGACCGGGTCCGCATGGTGGATATGACCTACACGCTGGACTTCGACATCACGGACGGGAAGGGGAACGTGGTTTATCCCTGGGGGTATACGTTCAATCCCCTCGACTTTATGCACTATGACCGAACGGTCGTGGTCATGAGCGGCTCGGACCGCGAACAAGTGGAATGGTTCAAGGCTTCTCGCTATTTCAAGAAGCCGAACGTCATGATCCTGATCACGGACGGTAACTACTACGACCTGTCGGAGGAACTCGGCCAACCCGTCTATTTTGCTCACGAGAAGATCGTTTCCCGGCTGCAGCTGCGTTTTGTGCCGTCCGTTGCGGTCCAGAATAAGAGAATGATGGAGGTTTCCGAGATTGACGTCGATCACCGGGATAAAAACCTTCGCGATAATTAGCCTGATCGCGGTTGTGATTCTCGGCGGCGGCGATCTTTTCGCGTCCTCGGGGTGCAGCAATACGCCCATCGACGTCGTGAACGAGGTCTGCTGGGACTGCATGTACCCCATGAAGCTGGGAGGGGTGACGATCCTGGACGGAAGCCTGCCGGATAGCGCTCCGGATAATTTGCAGCAGAACGCGATCTGCCAGTGCCCGACAACGGCGTATCCCTGGGTCAGAATCGGGCTGTCGTTTTCCTTCTGGGAACCCGCCCGACTGATCGAGACGGTAAAGACTCCCTACTGCTTTCCGGCAATGGGATATCAGATGGCTAACCCCAATCCGGGGTCGCACCAGGGGTCCACGCAGAAAAGCAGCGATACGTCGCACGGCACGACCTTTGCCCAGGTTCACTACTATGCCTTCGCGATCATGGCGTACGTGTCCAGCGTTATATCTTCGAAATGCGGAAGCGGCGACAGCGGCAACTCCTTCGATCTTGCGTACATGACCGAGCCGGACGCCCTTTGGAACGACGAAATGACGACGGCGCTTACGTTCCCCGAGGAGCTGCTCTTTGCCAATCCCTATGCCCAGTATGCCTGCGTCGCCGATGCCGCGGCCGTCGACGTTGCCGGACTTCCGCTTAACCCGCTTTTCTGGTGCATGGGATCGCAGGGGCCGGTCTACCCGATCGTCGGGCACTATAACGGCGAGAACTTCACAGAGGCAAACTTCGCCCTGGCGTCGCGGTTTATATACAAGGAGGCAAGGGACTACGCGATCTGCGACCCGGCACTCGACTGGTGCAACTGCGTGACCTATCCTCTGTGGGTAAAGGACCATTACCGGCTCCAGATCGCGAAGCCCGTCGCAAGCACCCTGACCGCGTATCCGATTGGGAGGACCGGGATGCTGTGGGATGCAGGCAAAAACCCGCCCTTTTCCGTTGGCGGGAACACGACGGATAACTTTTTATGGATCCTGTTCAGAAGGCACGCTTGCTGTATTTCGTACTATTAGGACGGGGAAAATGATCTGCAAACAGATGATCAAGGTAATCGCGTTTTTCGTGACTTTTCTAACCGTGTGCGGTGTCTCTTCCGCCTTCGATGGAACGGCCGAAGGCGATATGACCGGGATATCGCCCGACGTAACCAGAGAGCTCGGCGTCCGGGCAGAAAAGCAGAGCGAAAAGTTTGTCGTTCCCGAAAACAAGAACGATAAATGGGCAAAAGAGAAGGCCGCGGATTTTACGGCCATTTACAATTCTTCGGAATTTCAGAAGCGCGTCCAAGAGGAGACTGAAAGGCTCAAGAAGGAAATCTTCAATAAGCCTATCGAAGAATACTACGTAGACAGGAAAAGCGGCAAAGCACCGATGAATCGCATCGACTCGCACTTATCGAAGAACGAGCGGATCTACGTGTTCGTGTCGTCGTCAATGCCGCTTGAGACCATAAGAACCTACGCCGCCGCAATCGACAAAGCGCAAGACCCGAATATTGCCATGGTGATGAGAGGATTCCTGAACGGCATGGATGATATCAACTCAACGATGAACTTCGTTTCCCGCGTATTGCTGAAGGACCCGTCATGTGACGGTCAAAATTGTCCGATGTCCAGGGCGAATCTCGAAATAGATCCTCTACTGTTCAGGAGATACAAGATAGAAGAAGTTCCCTCAATCGTTTATGCCTCGAACGTTCAGCTCGTGACGCCGGGCGGAAGCGAGGGCATCGAAAGAAATGCTTCCGTGGGGCAATATTACAAGGTCGCGGGTGATGCATCGTTGGACTATCACCTTGATACGATCAACAGAGAGGTTCATAAGAGATCGCTGGAAGGCCTGGCGGAGTCATTGAGAAAGGGGTTCTACCAATGAATCGCGAGGAACAATACATGAGACTGAAAGCAGGCACGCTGGTTTTGCTTTTCGTCGTGAACGCCGCTGTATCTGCGTTGTCCGTCTCTATCTACGACCGGTTTTTTGCCCAAAAAGTCGCGGTCATCGACATCAGGGGCTACATGATGGACAGAAAGAACATGTTCCTGTCAGGGAAAATAAGCGAGAAAGAGTTTACTGCGAGCGTGGACCACGTCGAGAAGGCCTTGCAAAAAGCAGATAAACGAGCTGTCGTGCTATTAGGAGACGCCGTTGTCAAAAGCGCGGAAAAGATCCATATCGAAGACTGAGCTGATTTTGTTGATCGTCCTACTGATCATCGTGGGGTTGCTGCCGACCCACATTTCGGTGACGCTCACTCCATCGCTCAACCACCGGGTGTTCTTTCTGATCTTTAACCCTGATCCGGAGAGCATCGCGAAAGGTAATTACGTCCTGTTTAACATCGGTCAGAAATTGATCAGACAGTTTGCCGATAAGAAGGACACGGTCAAGATAATGAAGATCGTCGGCTGCACGGGCGGGTCGGTTTTAAAGGTGGAGGGGAAGGAATACTACTGCGATGGTGTTCTTCTCGGACATGCAAAGGACGTTACCCTCGCAGGCAGGCCGCTGAATCATTACGTGTTCAACGGGTCAATCCCGGCGGGAAGCCTGTTCGTGATCGGAGAGCATAAAGACAGTTTCGACTCCCGGTATTTCGGACTGGTCGATGTGAGAACGGTTGTTGCGAAAGCATATCCTTTGTTCTGAGGCACGATATGAAGAAAGTTCTTTTCTCTTTGCTCATAACTATCATCCTTTCAACGGCGAGTCAGGCTGACGAACCGGGAAACACGAGAAATCACGTATTGTCGAAGAATTTGAATTCCGATGGCCATGCTGATCAACAGGACCAGCGGGTCTTCGTCCCGTACTATCAGGACGTCAAACATAACGGATTCTGGTGGTACGAACAGGAACCGGATAAGAAGAAAGAGGAAGAAAGGAAAAATACGAAGCATTTCATGCCGAGCATGAAGGACTACACAATCGAGCAGCTATGGAACATGCATCCAAAGGACTTTCAGCCGCTCCTCGATGCTTTTTTCGATAAGGCCGTGCAATTTCCCACGGAAGAAAACGTAGCCGACTATTACAAGATCCAGGATATTGCTCGTTCGAGGGCGAACGCTTTTGCGAATGTGGCAGCGCTCGTCTGGCAGAAGCACCCGGAGTTGAGCACCCTTGCACTTGATTTTCCTTCTAACACACCGGGAAAGACGGCAAGGCTCAAGATGCAGGACAGGGAAGTTGAGGCAAAGATAGCTTCATCATCCGATGACTTCGCGATGATCTACTTTTATAAAGCCGGATGCGATTTCTGCAGGGCACAGAACGGCATTCTCAAGTTCTTCGTGGATAAATACGGATGGCAGATCAAGAAAGTCGATATCGATAGCTCTCCTGAGCTCGCCTCCCGGTTCAACGTGAGCACTGTTCCTTTTCTTCTTTTGATTTACCGGCACAGCGACCAGTCGTTGCCCGTTGCCGTCGGAGTCACGACTCTCGATGAAATCGAGCAAAGGCTCTACCGGGGGATACGTCTTCTCGGCGGGGAAATCACGCCAGAAGAATTCAACATGTACGAATTCCAGCGGGGCGGTGGTTTTGATCCGTCAGTGTACAACAAGAATTAAAAGGCCGGGAGGTCATCGTTTGTGAAAAAGACGAATAGCATCGTTTCCATCTCCTTGATCATGGCCCTCTTGCTGCCGAACACTGTGTTTGCCGGCTGGGTTGACGACTGGACAGCGAACGCCGTCGTGGATCAGCCGAGTTACTACAAAGGTCAGTCGAGGGGTTACCTCTCGGCAGGAGGGTACTCCGCACGTTGGAGGAACAGCAGCGATTATCTGGTATCCGTGACCCCGCCGAAACTGAAATCAGGCTGCGGGGGGATAGACGTTTTTGCGGGTGGGGTCAGCTTCCTCAATGCCAACTATCTCGTGAAACAACTGCAAGCCATTCTTCAGAACGCTCCGAGCGTGGCGCTGGATCTGGCCCTGAACGTCCTTTGTACTCAATGCGCGAAGAGCATAAAGGAGTTTCAGTCCATGATGTCCAGGCTGAATAGCCTTCAGCTCGACAGCTGCAAGGCGACTCAAGCAATCGTTGCTAAGACCATGTCCGAGGCCTCGGATTACGAAGAGCCCGAGCTCGACGGAATAGTCGCTGATTACGAGCAGTCGTCCGGCATATCCTCTTTCTACACGGAATCGAACGACAAGACCGTAGCCAACGACGGAAAGCCGAGCCCTGCGACAATTACCGGAGCCACGTCGGGATGCGATGCCGAATTCAACGTCATCTTTACGACGAGGGCCAACACTTACGGGAAAACCTCGCTTCTCACCAACATCGGGGACAGGATCGGGCTTCCAACGGCCACTACCCAGCTTATTGCGGGGATAGTAGGGGACGTGGGAATCAACAGGGACCCGAACTCAGGCTATACGACGTTTGCCATACCACCCTGCGAGGAGAACAAGACCTACAACGTCAACAGCGTCTTCGACGACGCGGCCTATCTTCGCGATTATAACGATACCGAGCAAATGCGTTCAGGACAGCGGACCGAATGCAAACATCAAATCCTACGTCACGAACATGGTTACTTCAATCGCGGGCAAGATGGAGACGCAGAGCCCGCTCTCGCCCCAGGAAACGGCTTTTCTGAATTATATCAGCGGAGACGCCTACAGCTACATCAAATTCGGTGTCCAGTCCGGAAACAAGGACGTGATCATCGCTCAGATAACGCCGCTCCTTGCCAAAGACATGACCAGGCTTATTTTGAACGATCTTTATACCAAGACCGAGGCCATGCTCGCCAAGGCCAAAGAGGTTGCCAAGAAAAAGGCTGTCCCCACCGTAGACGCTACCGATTCGACGGCAGGGGATTCCAACGCATGCAGCGCCAAGATGTTCGAGGGCGTTCTGTCACAGGCCAACAAGCTCATGGAGCGGGTCGCGGTCCTCCGGAAGGAATTAAATGACGGCTACAACGCCGAGCTTAGCCATATGACTGCCATGCTAACGAACATTCGGGCGTTTGAAGACCAGAAGAGCAAAATGGAAGCGGATATCGCAAAAAGGTTCGGCGTGACCGGAGCATTCTCAAGGTAGTTGGAGATTGGATGAAAAGACGTACTATATTAGCGGCTCTTTCGATTGCGTTAGGGGTTCTGTTCTCGACGAACGCTGTTGCCTTTGACGCCGAATACTACACCTATAACGGTTTCGATGCCGTCCTTTCGGCCTGGCAGCTCGCCGCGGCGATCTTCAGCAACGTCAATTATACGCTGCTTTTCTTCCCGATAACCGTCGCCGGGATCATGTTCGGCGTTCTGTCCCATCATTTGAAAGAGCGCAGGCGGAAAGGCAGGGGGAGCCGACGCTGTCGTGGCTCGGACCGCTTCTCCTCGGTATAACCATCTACTTGGCACTTTTTGTGCCGAAAGGGACCCTCCATATATATGATCCGGTTATGAACAAGTACCAGCCGGTCGCGGGCATCCCGAACGGAATCACGCTTTCGGTCAAGCTGTTCAACACCCTTGAACGGGGTCTTGTGGATATCATCAATACATCCGGCAGCCCCCTGTCCTATACGGACGGGGCAGGCGGGATAGGGTTCGATCTTGTCAATAAAGCATCCACAAACGTCTATCTGCTGAATAAGTACCTCGATGCCTCGACCACGAAATACATAGAAGACTGCGTCATGTTCGAGATCAACCGACCCGGGTCTACGCTCCTTATAAGCGACATCATGAACAACACTGGCACGGGGAAAGACCTCTGGACTTTGTTCCAACTTGCCACCTCTCCGGCGATCAATACGACTTATTATGATTCTTCAAACCAAAACGGGACGGTCATGGGCTGCGATACGGCCTATGCAACCATTACGACCGTCCTGAACGACAACAGCATCAATTCGCTTCCTGACCTTATAAATGCTCGGTGCTCCAGCGCGGGATTCAATATGTCCGATGTGGATGAGTCAAACCGCTGCCGCCAGATCCTCGGGGCCACGCTGCAATGGACGACCGGTTCTACCGTGAATCCGGATAAATATTTTCAGCAGACCGCCATGGCGCAGAAGCTTCACGACGTGATCCAGAACGGGAGCACCAACCAGGCGATAGCGGCGCAGGCCAACGTCGGGGTGATTTCGAATACCTCGGCCATGTGGATCATCGCGAATGAATATCTCCCGATTATCAGAGCTGTCGTCACCTGCGTAACTGTGGGCCTGATGCCATTCCTATTTCTTTTTATTACGACGCCTATCGGGACCAAATCAATCGCTCTTTTGACGGGATTCTTCGTATGGCTCACGGCATGGGGCGTTGCCGACGCCCTTACCCACACGCTCGCGACGAATTACGCCTACACCTATTTCGATCAGATCCGGGGTAACGGGACCGGATACGCTGCTATCATGCTCATGCCGTCAGCCGCGACTAAGACTCTCGGTCTATTCGGGATGCTTAGAATGGCCGGGAATGGTTCTGGCTTCCATCGTGTCTACGACCTTGATCCCTGCCGGTCATTACGCCATGTCGTCATTCGCATCACATTTTGCAAGCCCTGTGCAGGGACAGGCAGGTGCTGCCGGCACTGCCGCCATGACGCCCACGGGCTCTGCGCAGGCGATGGAAGGTTATCAGGGCTCTCGCGTAAGCTGGGGGCAGACAGCAGCATTCGGCCAGGACCGGCTCACGATGGCGAAGCAATTTGCGGCCGCTAAGCGTAGCCAGGCCGCCCTGTCCGAAAGCTCCATGATGGGCAGGGATTCGATAGCCGGTGGAATGAGAAGCGGCGTCGCCAGCGGGTTTGAAGGCGCGACAAATACCTTTACCACAGAAAAGACGGCGTCTTCATTTGGCGGGCAAAAAAACGCTTCCGATCAACTATCCACGACAAGTGCGTCCCAGAGGACCGCCAATACAACCATGTCCCAAGGAGGGGCCGCGGCCTTTGGACTGAGCCAGCAAGAATGGGAGGAGTTCAAGACCGGAGGCAAAGTGCTGGATCAAAAGCAGGCGGATCAGTTAAACAAATCGTTCAATATTACGGATAAGAAGAATCAATTCCGGGCGGGAATGCAGGTTGATTTCGGGTATGACACGAAAGGGGACATTGCCAACATCACGGGTCACGGCAAGCTTCAGGAGAACTTGGAATTCACGCAGGGTAAGGAACGGTTTATGGCCAGGGCTGGCGCTGATCAGACGGTGTCCGGCGCTCCCGGAGGAAGTTCGACGATCAGAGGCACAATCCATGATCTAAACGGAACCAAATGGAGTGATGGCCACGAGGGTCACGTTACGACTGATTCAAGAGGGAAAACAATCTTCGCAGGCGGAACAGGCGGCTCTGAGTTTGTGCAGAAGCATAACGATGTGACCGAAGATCGGACCTACAAGATCAAGGAACACGCCACGGCAAACGGAATGGAAACCGATTACATCGATAGGTCGGGAAAGACTGTGATGCATAAAGGCGAAAGCGGGTCCATCGATAGAAGCCATGACGAGATAACCAGAACCGTGGACCATGGACAAAGCATCGGTCACGGGCTTCAGATGGTAATGAACAAGGATAAAGCCATGGCCGAGGGTCTAACGAATGCGAAAAATGAAGGACAACGTCGGGCCGCAATTACCTCAATGGCGCAGTCCGTTGGCAACGATATTAAGGAATATATGAGCAGAACAGGCATTTCCTCGGATTACTCCAGGGCTGATGCAAGTTTGAACATTTCAGCTGGCGCAAAGACAATGTTTGGTGGAGCCTCAGTAGATGGGTCGGCCAGGGTCGGAGGTATGCGAGAGGATGCGTTTAATACGAATCTGATGAATCGTGAGATAGTAAACAGAATAGAAACGGCTGACAAGGAGGCAAGCTCCAAAGGAATTACCGGCGATGCTCATAGCCAGTTCGTCATGGACAAGCTCCATGAACACGTCGAAGAATTAGCCAGTAAATTGGCTACGAACGATCCTGCTAACTTTGGGGCAAGTGCCCCTGGAGCAGCTGTAAAAGACGCGATGAAGAGTATGGTGAATAAATTGCGTGAAAATAAATAGAGCAGATGAATTTTGTTCATCTGCTCTATTTCATGCGGACTTTATTTTCTGCTTACCATTCTTTTGAAGACTGAGCATGAATAGATCGGTAAAGAGGATCTGCTGGATCATTAATCCAGTCCTCTTTTTTTGGGAAAATCTGCTTTTTCGTTCCCCATGCCTTTTCGTTTAGAACGAAGCTTCATGGGAAGAATGATAAACAAATAGAACAATACGAAAAAGCCAGCCGTTATTACGGTATATAAAATACTGTCACTCATTTCTGCCTCTTTAAACACAAATTATAAAATCCTCTGAGACTTTTGTCAAGAAAGAAAGGTGAACCAATGCGAACCACGCCGCGAGATAACGAAGATGTCGTTCTGCAGGTTCAGAAACATAGGGTTGTTCTGATAAAATACTGGCTCATTTTTGCCGGTACGATCGTTCTCACTGTTTCTGCCCTTATTTCAAATAGCCAACTGGCGAAGAATTTTCTTACTTTTCTACTCGGCGCTGTGGTTTTTGCCGGTTTTTACCTGTGGTATGCGATCGCGGAAAGGCGCGTTGACATTTGGGTAGTCACGAACCTGCGAGTAATTGATGAATCCGGCATCATAACGCATCGAGTCAAAGAATCCCCACTCGATAAAATCAATAATATTCAATACAGGCAGACGTTTGCCGGTCGAATGTTCGACTTCGGAGACGTGGAGATACAGACAGCGGCCGAGCAAGGGGCCACTATTAATCAGTTCGTGTCCCATCCCAAGTTACTGCATGACACCGTAGTCGTCATGCAGGGCAAATTGAAGGATGGAGAAAACGCTAAAGACCGCTGCCACTACGAGCCGGTGTCTCGGCGTGACGATGAAGTGGAGTGTCCATTTTGCGCAGAGATTGTTAAGAAAAAGCAAAAGTCTGCAAGCACTGCGGAAGAGAGTTAATGACAGAAAGCCCGAAACAAGAGCCGCAAGATTCTCTCTCTGATCTGTCTGCCTCAGACAAAGATCGGTCAATTTCGATGCCAGAAGAAAATGCCGGAATGAACCCGCGGGACTGGCTGAATCAATAATGTGGGATATGCTGGTGCAAGGCTGTTGCTGATGTTGAATTTCAAATTAACGATTATTGTTTTTTGTGTGTTATCGCTGTTGACGCCTCGTCTCGCTCTATCGCAAGACTACTGCTTCGAAGAAGCCGGGAAACAATACGGTATTTCCCCGTTGCTGTTGTGGGCCATATCGAGAGAAGAGTCAGGATTCAATCCTTCCGCAATAAACTTTAACCGCAACGGCTCTTACGACTACTGCCACATGCAGATCAACTCATCATGGGCATCCGAGATCGGAGAAGAGGTATGGGCATCGCTAGGAGATCCCTGCCAGTGCACAATGACCGGAGCCTGGATACTTGCAAGATGCATCAAAAACAACAGCTATACGTGGAAAGCCGTAGGTTGTTACCATGCGAAGAACGAAGAGAAAGAGTGTAGAGTATTCCTGGAAGATTTACAGCGAGTTGAATCGGCAAGTAATCCAAAAACGAAAAAAGCTCTGAGAAGATAAATATGCGGATAGTGCCTATTAAAGTAGTATCGGAGTTTTTAATGGTCAAACAATCCACGGTCTATTCATGGGTACGCATGAATTCCATCCCGTTTCACAAGCTCAATGGACTTATCCGATTTGATATGGACGAAATCGAGAACTGGGTCAAAACGTCTCGTCAATCGGCTCAATTCCTCCCCAGTGTTTCCCTTAAGAGATCCGATAATCGCGACATAGATAAAATTATCAAAAATGCAGTTGATGAGGTAAGGGGCAAAGAGTATAATCTGTCCAACGGGAAACCAGGCCAAATGCAAGGTCTCAGGAAGGAGGAATAATGGGACTGTTTAAGCGAGGCCAGGTCTGGTGGATGAGATTTACCTTCAAGGGAAAGCAGATCAGGAGACCGACAGAGACAACGGACAAAAAACTGGCAGAAAAGATTTATCACAAGGTCATGACTCAGATAGCGGAAGGAAAGTGGTTTGAAAAGCCCCCGCACGCCGATAAGACCCTGGCAGATTTGCTGGACAAGTATTTGCGAGAGCATTCCACTCCGAACAAGTCTGCCGGCACGTTAAAAAACGACACTACCATGGTCAACGAGATGAAAGAGTTTTTCGGCAGCATCCTATTGCAGGACGTGACGCCGAATCTCATCTCAAGCTATAAAGCCAAGTGCAGAGAAAAGGGGCTTGCTCCGGCAACGATAAACCACAGACGGACGATCTTACGTCATGCTTTCAATCTTGCTATCCGAGAGTGGCAGTGGTGCCGTGAAAATCCTGCAGAAAGGGTCTCGCGGGATAAGGTTAAGAACGAGCGGGACAGGTGGCTTACCCTTGAAGAAGAAAGCGCGTTGTTGGAGTGCTGTATCCTCCATCCGACGGGCAAGGATAATACGATCGAATCGAGGTATTGGCTTCAGGAGATCGTTATCTTTGCCCTCAATACAGGGATGCGCCAGGACGAAATATTATCTCTTGAATGGCCGAACGCAGACCTGTTCAGAAAAACTGTGCTCGTGGTGAAGTCTAAGAACGGCGAAAAGCGGACGATCCCCATGAATCAGAAAGTCTTTGAACTCCTCAAAGCGAAGGCAAGAGCAAAGAAGGCAGATGTCAAATATGTTTTTGCAAGCGAAGCGGGGACAAAGGTTCTGAGAAGAAATCTAACAAGAGCGTTTTACAACGCAATGGACCGCGCCAAGATCGAAGACTTCAAGTTTCACGATCTTCGCCACACGTTCGCCACGCGATTGGCACAGTCGGGAATAGACCTTTACATGATTTCAAAACTGCTCGGGCATAAGGACATCAAGATGACGCAGCGTTACGCGCATCATTGTCCTGACAGTTTGCGAAGTGGAGTGGAGGTCTTGGACAGGATTAGCACAAATTTAGCACAATCAAATGAAAAAGGGTTAGCTCTTTAAGCTAACCCTTTGAATTCTTGGTGGAGCTGAGGGGGATCGAACCCCTGACCCCAAGACTGCCAGCCTTGTGCTCTCCCAGCTGAGCTACAGCCCCACATAATTTGCCGCAACAAGGTGATTAATTTAACATCACGTACCAATGTTGTCAAGAAAAAAGACGGATTTTCAATGCACGGAGCAGGATATGCAGGGGTCGTAAGACCTGACGAGCATCTGGGCGAGGAGTTCTATCTTCTGATCATTGGCCCCTTGTTTTGCATACTGGGCAACAAGGGCGCTGAGATCGTGTTGGATGTTGGCGTGGTTCTGGCTCGTGGGAATAACACAATCAGCGGACATGATTCTGCCGTCCTTGTCGAACTCGTAGCAATGATAGAGGATCCCCCGTGGCACTTCAACCGCGCCGACACCGACGCCGCTCTTTGGGGCAACCTTCTGTCGCGGTTCCTGCCATGCTGAGCCTGTAAGCTCGTCGATAAGAGTGATGGCGTCCATGACCACGTGAATGCATTCTACCAGCTGCGCGATGTTGTTCATATACGGATTGTGGTTCACCGGCTTGAGCCCGAATCTTACTGCAATCTCCCTGGCTGTGGGGTGAAGAAATATATAATTATTGTTCACACGCGCAAGCGCTCCAACGGCAAACGATTCGCGCGACAAGCGGCTCCATTTTGAAGTCGACTGCTCCACCAGGAATTCATTGGTCATCAACCGGTATTCGTGTTCTTTCTTAATAACGCCGTCCGTGGAAGCCAAATCTCCACCGATGAAGGGATAGCTTCCTTCACCTTTCAGCGAGACAAATTCGGTCTCCCGAGTGAAGTCGGGCAGTACGAATGTCCGGAATAGTTCCGCGGTGCGCAAAAGGTCTTCTCCAGCGTCTTTCAACCGGGTACTGAATTGCACGAGTTCTTTTTTTTCGGGCAACATGGTGAAGCCGCCCACGATTGTTCTCGTAGGGTGCATCCGTCGTCCGCCGATGCAGTCGCAAACGTCATTTGCCAATTGCTTCATCCGCGCGGCCCGCTGCACCACATCGGGATGGGAATTGATCAGCGGGAAAACGCTGCCTGCGTTCAAATAATCGGGTGCCGCAAGGAAGTAGAGATGAAGCATGTGGCTCTGGAGCGTCTCCATGTGTTTGAGGAGAAGCCGGAGTTTCCTCGTTTGCTCCGTGGGTACGATGGCAAAGGCATTTTCCACTGCACGGATGCTTGCCAGCGTATGGCCGATGGAGCAGATGCCGCAGATCCTGCCGCTGATCCAGGGCGCGTTCTCCCATGACTTGCCCACAAGCATTGCCTCGAAGAACCGCGGGGTTTCCACGACTTCCCAGCGTGCTTCTTCAAGCTTACCGTCCTGTATCATTATCTTAATATTGCCGTGGCCTTCGACCCGGGTTATGTGATGAATATCGATGGTGCGGGTTGATTTCATGAATACCTCTCGTTGTAACCACGGATTAACACGGTAATGCGAACTACCGATCTTCAACAAAAGATCAATACTTGTTATTTGAACAAGCTGTATGATTTTGTTTCTAAACCGTGCTCATCCGTGGTTAATCCTGTCCCTCAGTTCCGTTGCTGCTTTCGCGAAACCCCCGAAGCACTCCAGGCGGTCGAGGATCGCCTCTTGCGAAAAGCCGTTCTTCTTCAGTATTTCATGCATCTGCTCGATATTCGCGTCCTCTGCTGGGCCGCGGCAGCCCCAACAGCCGAACCGGCTGTTCGGGCACCAGGAGTCACAGCCGGCGCGCGTTATCGGACCGAGGCAGGGTTCTCCGAGATCGAAGAGACAGGTGTTCTCATTGGCCTTGCATTCCATGCAGACCGGATACTTGGGAAGCACAATGGATTTCCCGAGCACGAGGTTCGTGACGATTTTTTCCACCTCTTCTTTTTTTACGGGGCATCCGAAAATTCTGAGGTCCACGGCTACGAACGCTTCGAGCGGTCTGGCTTCATCGTTCGTCTCGATCGCGTGATTTCCATAGACCTGTTTTTTAACCCATGCCGGGTCTTTGAACCTGTTCTTGAGCTGGTTCACCCCGCCGAAGCAGGCGCAGGAACCGAACGCAACGAGCACCTTGGCAGTGCTCCGGATATTCTTGAGCCGTTCTTCTTCGTCAATGCGGGTCACGCTTCCTTCGACAAAAGCGATGGCGTAATCGTCGTTCTGTTCGGTCATGGCTTCCCGAAAATTGACAACCTCGACGAGGGACAGGAAATCGAGGAGCGAGGCCTCGTTGTTCACGATCTGGAGCTGGCATCCCTCGCAGGAAGACAGTTCAAAGAATGCGACCTTCGGCCGCGGCGCGGGAACGCCGAGAAAGGTCCTGGTCATAGGATACCGCTTTTCCATCAGATTGCCTCTTTCAGGTTCATCACGGTCCAGTAGTCGAAGACCGGCCCCTTGAGACAGGTATACGTGGAACCCACATTGCAGCGGCAGCATTTGCCCATGCCGCAGTGCATGCGGCGTTCGAGAGACACGAACATTTTCTGCATGGGCATGCCGTGTTCGGAAAGCATGGTGCAGACGAATTTGAACATGATTGGCGGGCCGCATACGACGGCGTAGGTATTGTCGATGAACGAGGCGCCACGGCTGTCGATGATCTCTTTCAGCACATTCGTGATAAGACCGACGGGGCCGGCCCAACTCGGGTCCGGCTGCTCCAGGATGATGTGGAGGTTGATATCGTCCTTTTTCCACATCTCGTACTGGAACTTGAACAGGAGCCGGGAGGGGTCCCTGGTGCCGTACACGATGTCGACATGGTCGAACTCGCTGCGGTGCTCCTGTACATGCGCTATAGGGGCACGCAAAGGGGCGAGCCCCAGGCCTCCGGCAATGAGCAGGATATGTCCGCCGTGCATCCGTTCCATGGGGAAGTTTGTGCCGAAGGGGCCGCGGACGCCTACGTGCATGCCGCGCTCGGCGCGGGCTAAGAACCCGGTGAGATTGCCCGCGGTGCGGATGCAGAGCTCGATGTCCTCGTGATTGCTCGGCGAAGAAGATATCGAGAAGGGCGCTTCTCCGATACCGGGCGCCTCCAGCATGACGAATTGGCCGGGCCGGAACGTAAAGTGCCGGCGGTCTTCGTTGTCGATGATGCGCACGCGGTAGAGGTTCTCGAAGTCAGTGAGCCGGTAGATACTGGTTATTTCGGCCTTGTAGGTATATTCAAAGCTGCCGAGGTCGGTCTTGCGCTGCCATTTCCGGGCAGGGACCACTTCATGAAAGGGAAGTCGAGGGTCCATGTTACTTCTCCTCTCCCCGTACGCTGGCTATGACCTCGGGGACCGTGATGCCGGCAAGGCAAGCCTCGCCGCACCGGCCGCAGCCGACACAGAGTGATTCCTCAAAGGCTTCTACGAACCCGCGATGCTTGTGGTAGTACCGATACTTGAGCCGCGTTGACCGTTCGGCCCTGAAGTTGTGGCCGCCGGCGACCTCGGCGAAATCGATGAGGTTGCAGGAATAGAGCGTTTTCTTCTTCTGCGCGCTTTTGAGATCTACGGCAACGGTCTCCTCGACTCCATAGCAGTAACAGGTCGGGCAGACGTTCGCGCAGGTCCCACAGGCAAGGCATCTGTCGCCCCATTGTTTCCAGACCGGCGATTGAAACTCCATGTCGAGGATCTTGGCCAGATCGGAGGTATCGACATGGGCCGTGAACTGCCTGTTCCTTTCGGCAACAGCCTTCATGTAGAGGGCATGGTCGTTTTCTTCCGGTTCAGAGGTCTTTACGGTTTTCAGAAAGTTGTACGCCGTTGCTGAGAGGATTTCCACGAAATAGCGGTTTCCAAGATCGGTCAGGAACAGGTCGAAGCCATGGGTTACGCTGTCGGCCCCCATGGATCGGCAGAAACAGAACGGCTGGGGCCGGCAGTCGATGCCGATGATGAACATGTTGTTTCGTTTGGCGGCATAGTAGGGCATGGGATACACGCTGCCCATGAGGACCTTGTCGAGCTTGTTGAGCGCATTGATGTCGCAGGCATGGAGACCGAAAAAGACATAGGGCCGGTCGCTGTTGTAGCTGGTGTGCTTTTGCCAGTCGTCTCTTTTAAACTCGAAGGAGGCGAGGTCTTCCCGATAGGGGAGAAAATACCGCTTGGCCGGCAGTTTTGTGGTAGGGTAATCAAGACGGAGCTTTTCGAAATCTTTGACTTGTTCAAAGGCAAAAAGGGTATTGCCGTTCCGGTCAGTCCCTGATTCGATCGGACCGACCGTGGTATTTTCGATCGCCATCCGGTTAAATAGTGTTTTCAGCTCATCTTTCTGCAACACTCTGAAGATCATGGCGCACAGTGTATTCCCATTATGTTGTTTTCCCGCTGATCAAAATTTCGCGAGCAGAGATCTTCCCGCTTGCGGTTAAAGTATAGCATAGAAGTCGAAGAAGATAGGGCAGCGATGAGGCTGTCACATGATGGCCTCTCCCGCCCGTCATCAAAATGATGCAATATTTATCAAAACTGTATATAATATATTCATGAGCGAAGCGCCCGAAGAGCATCAGAAAAAGGAAGAGGCCGCCGAAAAAAGCCGGCGGATGGAGCGCGAGATACCGCTCGATGCACGGCTCTTGTCTGAAGCTGTTATCGAACTCAATATTTCCCGGAAAAACGTGGGCATTTATCCGCCGGGCCATATCCAGATCGTCAATAGCATAGACCGGGCGTATGTCATTCTTCAAAAGATGTTCGAAATCCGCGATGAAATGACCCTTGGTGTTGCAAAGGACACGCTCCTCGTCGGGAACGATTATCTCGACCAGAAAAATCCCGTATACCGTGACTTCGCACTTTCGATGAACCAGCAGGGAATCGCGGCCGTCACGTTTATGCGCGGCCTCGACAAAGAGGAACTCGTCCGCTTTCACCGCATTCTCACGACCAAAACCGACGACATCAGGGCCGCCGGCGGGATCGAAAAAGTCATATTCGATGCAGGCATCCCCCATATTAAAATCGTCGCCGTAGACTATAGCAGCTTTCACGTTACTGAGGAGCAGGAAATAAGCAGGCCGACGGCAAAAGTGGAGGAAAGAGCAAGCGCCCATGTCTGGCAGGACTTCGTTTCCCACCTCTCAGCCGGGACGCTGGCGGCGCCCGGTCAGGGCGTGTCGATCGCTGAAGCCGAACAGATCGACCCGTCCGAGCTGGCACGCCTCCTCAATGAGCGCAAACTGGACACGAATACGGCGATCCAAAGTTACGATCATATCATCTCCACCTATATGCGCGGCGCGGCCGAAAAGAAACAGCTTACGAAGGAACAATCGAATACGCTCGCGCGGATGAACGCTCTTCTGAAGGACCTGCACCCCGAACTGAGAAAGCAGTTTCTGTCCGTTGCATTCAACCGGATATCTTCCCGGACGAACGCACCGGCAGACACAGCAGAAGTCCTCGGCGGCTTCACCGACGACATGGTGATAGAAATGATCGGACAGGCAAGCGCGGAAGGAAGGGAGATATCGCCGTCCCTTGCCGGCCTCGTGGGCAAGCTCACGCAGGCCCATAACGACGCGTCAACGGGACAAGCCGTTGGTAAAAGCAAGCAGCCTCTGCAGGATTTTGTCGCGCCCGAAGTTTTGCCGGAACACATGCAAAAGCTGTTCGATCGGGAGAAATACGAAGAGTTTGTGAGCGACGAATACCAGGCGATGTTGAAACAGCTGTCGGAGGGGGTCGCGGTCACCGTCGAGCCGTTTCCGATGGAGGATTACCTGAAGACGCTGGAAGACGACCGTCTTGATTTTCAGATCGGCCGGGCGCTTCTCGCATTCCTGGAAGAGAATATCGATGAAGAAGATTACAAGGAATTTGCCCAAAAACTCGTTTCGATCATGCCCCAATTTCTCGACTCCGGCAATTTTGAGCTGCTCTGGGACGTTTTCGAAACCCTGCGGAGGCATGCTGCGGAAAAACCGGTGAAGGGCATCCGCGACATTGCGGAAGAAACCAGGAAATTCTTCACCAACCCGGATTTCATTATACGGGCGCTAAAGGCCTTCGAATTGTGGATGCGGGACAAAGGACAGGAGGCGGTCGGCTTGCTCCAGGCACTCGGACCGGACACGGTCCCCGGCCTGCTCGACATTTACAGCAAGGACGAATCAGTGGGGGGCAGGCGCATTCTTTTCAACCTGCTCTGTCTTTTCGGAGACCCTGCCGTACGCGAAGCGCAGAAAAGACTTCGGGACCCGCGGGCATACTACGTCCGGAACCTTCTTATTTTGATCCGCCGAGCAGGGACCCCTGCATCGGTGCCCTCGATCAAACCGCTGTTGCAGCATCAAGACCAGAAGGTGAGGATAGAGGCGATCAGCACACTCCTGAAATTCAAAGAACCCGGCTCCGTGGCCACGCTGCGGACCGCGATCCATGACAAAGATCCGGACTTTGCCGCCGAAGCCGTAGCCCTGGCAGGGCAATACCGGATAGCGGACGTGACCGAGGATGTCTTGTCGAAACTCAAGCGCGTCATCCTGTTCGAGACGGACTACGCCGAAAATGAAGAGATCATCGGAGCGCTCGGGAATATCGGTGACCCCCGGGCAATTCCCGACCTCGAGAAACTTGCAAAGGCTTCGTGGACGCTCTATCCGCAAAGGCTTCTCCGTATGAAAGAAACAATTTACAATTCCCTTGCCCGTTATCCGCGTGAGAGCATTGCCCGCCTGGTCAAGATCGGTGAACGTTTGAACAGCGATGCGATCCGCAGGGCCTGCAAACAGCTTGCAGGAAAACAGTGACTACGGGCATGGGTACGGCGTGGTAACAAAGGGCAGATCCACACAGGATTGTTATGGCACAGTATGACTATCATGAAGGGTTGACGCGGGTGATATCACAGCTTACCGCTGCGGTGATGAACACGAGCCTGTATTCGCCGACCCATCCCCAAGTGGCACAATATATCGACAAGGCGAATACCGTACTTGCGGAAATCCTGCAGCATAAACCGGAGATCACGATCCTGCTGATCGGCGACGATCTCGTTGCCGACAACCGGCAGCTTGTCGCGACGGGGACCGCGTCGTATGTAGCGAACTTTACGCGGATCCTGAAAAGAAAAGCGATAGAGCGGATCACTTTCGTTGCAGGACTTCCGAAAACCGAACTCCAGGGGTTTCTTCAGGACCTGGCCTCTCCGGATGCGGCCTCGGTCCGGTCCACCTCGTTTATCAAACTGGGCAAAGTGGAACTCAGGATCAAGAAAGTCGATGAAGGGGGACCGTCCGGGGGGAACATCCAGACGGACACGCTTCCCGCGTCGGCTCCAGATTTGTCCCAAGAAGCGTATCAGAATTTACTTTCCCTGACAGCCGCGGAACTCGATGAGCTCAAGGAGCTGTACCTTCGGGTCAAGCGTCACAAGAAGATCGATGTTCGCAGCGTCGACGACATGGTCAAGGGATTTATCACCGGGTTCCGGCAGGAGGTCAACCCGTTAAGCTTGCTCGCCTCGCTCAAGTCCGTGAACGAATATACCTTCACCCACGTCACGAACGTGTGCATCCTGACCATGAGTCTGGCGGAGTTTGTGGGCTTTAAAGGCGAGCACCTTCATCGAATCGGCGTCGCATCGCTCCTGCACGACATAGGGAAAATATTCATTCCCGACGAGATACTGAGCAAACCCGGCGTGCTTACCCAGGATGAACGGAGGGCCATTGAGACCCATACGGTAAAAGGAGCCCGTTATCTCATGGGCGTAGAAGGGATCCCGAAGCTTGCCGTCCTTGCGGCGTTGGAACACCACCAGAAATTCGACGGGAACGGATATCCTTCGATCAAGGGAGGCTGGACGCCGAACATCACGAGCCAGTTGATCTCTATCGCCGATGTGTTCGATGCCATGAGGAGCAAGCGGTCGTACCAGCAGTCTCATTCGCTCGAAAAGATCGAGGGCGTCCTGACCAGGGGGAAAGGCACTTCTTTCAACCCGATCCTTGTTGATAATTTTCTGAAGATGATACGGCGGTGATAAAACAAGAACAAGTACGCAGTATGGAGTTCGGAGTATTGAGTACAAAGAGTTTGAGGACTGAGTTCAGCAATTGCCTACCAGGAATATGCGAGCTCTGCCCCGACCTCATCATTTCGTGCATACCTGCCGAAGATCGACTGCGCCGGTCCTTCCAGCGTTATTGCGGTGACGCCGGCTTTCCAGTAATCTGAAAATATATACCAGGCGTTTGCTTTTGCCATGTTGTCGCCGTGTTCGGGATTGTAGGCAACATTTAGGTCCGTTTCGATCTTCTGGTTCATCCATCCTATCTTTATATTGGCCCAGAGCAGGGTTTCCGCTTTATGTTCATACAACTGGTTTGTATTTCCGAAGATGATCGTCTGCTGGGCCTGTAGGGTCAACAGACCATCCTCGAACATGCGATAATCCGCTCCAATCCCGTAATCCAGCGTATTGTGCTTCTGCTCGATGGAGTTATTTAAAAGGTTGATTCCCAATGAAGGGACCGAAGGATATCCCCAGAAATCTCTCCGGATATTCAGGTAGCGGTCTTGTGTATAAGCGGCCTCGGCCCTGAGGCTCAGGTCGCCTCGGACTGCTGCTGCATCCATCCCTACGACGCTGATCTTATGAAAGTCGGGTACATACCCGGGGTCGATGGTTACCTGCGTGGCTTGCGGTATGATCGAGAGGACGGTCGTCTTGAACACGGGTCTCGTATCATAGCCGTGGAACAGGTTTAGTGCCCATTCAATGTCGCCACTGCGTTTGATGCGAAGGCCTACGCTGCTGTTTTCAAGGGTACGATCAGGAAGATTCGTTTCCTGCGGAACGATTTGTGCGTTCGGGATGCTTTGCGCGATCGACGCAACTTGCGAGGTTCCTGCCCAGCGCTCATACGGCATCGGAAGCCGGTAGGGTACGAGCACCGGGACCCAGACGATTTCGTACGTCCAGTCTGCCGCACTCAAGGTTGCTGAAAGGGCCGGGACCCCGATTTTTCTGTCCTCGAGCGGTTTGATCAGGAATTGTGTATAGTCCCAGGGATTGAACAGATCGTTCGGCGGATACTCATCCAACCTCCCCCAGGCAAAGCGCTGGATACCGGCCCGTACATCGAGATTCCCTGAACTGTGCGTAACGTAGAGTTCCTTGAACTCGAGGTAGGGCGTGTTGCTTTGATAGACCCTGTCGTAGCTTTTGAACAGGGCATGGTCCTGCGCCTGCTCCGGTTTGCGCACCGTTCCGTCCCATCCTCCTTCGAGCCAGGAATGGAAACGCCATGCCGGGTTCGTGGTGTCGAATTTGATCTTGCCGGTCAAACTCGGTTCTTCCTTTACGCTGTCCTTCTCCAGCGCATCCACCCCGCGGAGGTTAAAACTGCCGGAGAAGGAGACAGGTTCGTCGGCAAAGGAGGGGGAGGCAAGTAAAAGGATGATGAACACTAGGAAGAAGAACCGGTTCCCGAAAAAAAATGAGTGGAAGAATTGTATCCGCATATTTTGCATTCGGCCAGATAAATGTCTTGTCTATAAATAGAAAGGTGAAGTCTGTGTCTAGTTGCCAATGAAGGCCTTCTCTGACTCCGAGCGGCAATTCTTTCGAAGCTGAACATCAGTATTCACCCGGGACAAGTATACACTGCGTAAGAAAACTCGGCAAAAGGGAATAGGATTTGTTCACAGGCATCTCAAAGTTGTATTGCATGTCCGGCGCCGGAGGGCGCCGGACATGCCGTTATTTGTTAATGGATGACTGAGGTGGTGATAGAGAAGGGGGCCGTCCTCGCCGCGACCGTGGGTGTGGTCAGGGGTGTGAGCGCCCCAGTCGCGCCGATCGTGTACTGCGAGACGTTGTCGTTTTGCTGGTTGGCCACGTAGGCGTATTTGCCCGAGGGGTCGATTGTGACGGCGACGGGAAACGACCCCGCCGTGACGGTGGCCGCAGTCATGAGAGTGAGCGCCCCAGTCGCGCCGACCTTGTACTGCGAGACGTTGTTGCTTTGCTGGTTGGCCACGTAGGCGTACTTGCCCGAGGGGTCGATTGTGACGGCGGCGGGAAACGACCCTGCCGTGACGGTTGCCGCAGTCATGGGCGTGAGCGCCCCAGTCGTCGCGCCGATCGTGTACTGCGAGACATTGTTGTCGTAGGCGTTCGCCACGTAGGCGTGCTTGCCCGAGGGGTCGATTGTGACGGCGACGGGAAACGACCCCGCCGTGACGGTGGCCATCGTCATGGGGGTGAGCGAACCGGTCGCGCCGATCGTGTACTGCGAGACGTTGTTGTCGTAGGCGTTCGCCACGTAGGCGTATTTGCCCGAGGGGTCGACCCTGACGGAGTAGGGAAGCGACCCCGCCGTGACCGTGGCCGTAGTCATGGGCGTGAGCGCCCCAGTCGCGCCTATTGTGTACTGCGAGACATTGTTGTTTTGCTGGTTCGCCACGTAGGCGTATTTGCCCGAGGGGTCGACCGTGACCGAGTTGGGAAACGTCCCTGCCGCGACCGTGGCCGCGGTCATGGGTTTGAGCGAGCCATCCGTGCCGATCGAGTACTGCGAGATGTTGTTGTCATTGGCGTTCGCTACGTAGGCATACCTGCCTAAGGGGTCGGCCGTCACGAAGACGGGGCCACGCCCTGCCATGACCCAGTCCGTTGCCAGGGGTTTGAGCGAGCCATCCGTGCCGATCGTATACTGCGAGATGCTGTTGTCATCGGCGTTCGCCACGTAGGCAAAACCTAAGATTGCGGTCCACTTTGCGTACAGGGTAACATTGGCCGCACCCATTGTGAAGGTCTGCGCCTGTGTATAGGTCGTGCCGGAGCCGTCCGCTTGCGTATTCCAGCCCGAGAAGGAATATCCGGTCTTTACAAGGCTGCCTGTATTGTCAAGCACCGTGACGGTCTGCCCCTGCTGGTAGTTGGTTGAGTCGATCGGGACGCTGCCGCCGGTGTTGCCGTTGCCATTATAGGTCACGGTATACGTGGGGATTGTGGTCCACTGAGCGTAGAGGGTAACATTGGCCGCGCCCATCGTGAAGGTCTGCGACTGCGTATAGATAGTGCCGGACCCGTTAGCTTGCGTGTTCCAGCCCGAGAAGGTATAGCCGGTCTTTTCGAGGTTGCCAGTATTGCCAAGCACCGTAACGATCTGCCCCTGCTCGTAGTTAGTCGAGAATATCGGGACGCTGCCACCGGTGTTTCCGTTACCGTTGTAGGTTACGGTGTATGTGGGGCTTAAGGTCCACTGAGCGTAGAGGGTGACATTTGCCGCACCCATCGCGAAGGGCTGCGACTGCGTATAGGTCGTGCCGGACCCATCCGCTTGCGTGTTCCAACCTGCGAAGGAATATCCGGCATTCGCGAGGTTGCCAGTATTTCCAAGCACTACGACGGTCTGCCCCTGCAGGTAGTTGTTCATATCGGTTGGGACGCTGCCACCGGTGCTGTTGTTGCCGCTGTAGGTCACGGTGTATGTGGGAGGGGTTATCCACTGCGCGTAGAGAATAACATCCGCCGCACCCATCGTGAAGGTCTGCGCCGGCAGATAGGCTGCCCCGGATCCGTTAGACATCGTGTTCCAGCCAGAAAAGGAATAGCCGGTATTCGCGAGGTTTCCAGTATTTCCAAGCACTATGACGGTCTGTCCCTGCACGTAGTTGGTCGTGTCGACCGGGACGCTGCCGCCGGTGTAGCCGTTACCGTGATAGGATACCGTATAGGTAGGGTTTGCATTTGATCCCAAGTTTCCGCGGCAGGCGGCCAGCGTAGCCGCCGACAATAGAATGATCAATGATATTTTCAATAATCTCATCATGATATGTCTCCTTGCAGTAGAATGCGTTTTGTCATAACCAGTCGGAGAGAACGCCGAGAAAATACTTGAAGGTTAGCCGTATGCTAAGCAAAAAAACCTTATATCCGCTAGGGACAGATGAGTTCGGCATTCATCAGACCAGGTTATGAAGGCGTATGCCGCGAGCCGCGTAATTTTCGCGCGCTTTACAAGAAAGTATTGGTAACTGACTTCGCTAGAAGGGTGACATGAGCGAGTTTGTCTCGACCGTACCTGACCATGCCCCTATACAATCAATGAAGTGCCGCATGTAATTTTATCAAGAGTCCTCGGAGAACGCAACAAAATAAGCGCTGCGGGATGAGGTTTTTTCCGGTACTTTGCTCTTGCTGGCTAAAACCTGCCGGTTGACCGGGTTTCCGCCGGTCTTGCTTGTGAGAAAAACTTACTTTCCTGACCGCTCCAACGATCGCTGCGTGAACAGATCGTCGGGGAAATGGGTATGGTACTGGATACTCTCGATCGTCAGCTCGGTCCTGTGGCCAGTCTTCCTGTTCTCCACGTTCCAGGTAAAGGGTGTCGGGATGCCGTCGATGATCCTGATGTCTTTGAATTCCGCCGTACGATAGATGTCGTTGTCCTGATAGTAGTCGATCTTGAGATGGATCCAGAACTCCTTCGAGACCCAGGCGATGTACCTCGTATACTTCCGGTGAATTTTGGGGGTCACCTCGACCACGTAGCAGGGTCTGTTGTCCGACAACGTCTTCTTTCATGATGCTGAACTTGTAATCATCGAGATTCGGTGGACCGCCGAAATCGTCATAGGACAGGTCCGAGCCGAAAAAGGAATCGTCCTGCGAACTCGTGGGAATGCGGCGGATTCGCTTGTACTCCGGGAAATAGGCCCAGAGGTCGCGGTCGGAAAAGGTGTGCGCGTGGATAAGAAACCCGACGTTCTTCAGGTCCGGCGGCGACTTGAACACGACGAGGACCTTGTACGCTTCGGGGTCCGCCTTTTTGCTGTACTCGGTGAGCGTACGCGTCCGCTTGCCGCCTCCTTTGTCGAAGAGGACCATGGTCGCCTCGGTCTTCCGGTCAAGGGAGCGGGAACGCACGTCGTGGACTTTCTCGTACACGTCCCGGCCGGAGAGGGCGTGAGCCTCGGTGGTTATGAGAACAATCACTGCCGTCAATAAGGTGAAGACGATCCTGAACGTATAATGTGACCGGTTCAAAGTTCGGAGTTCAGGGTTCAGAGTACTGCGAGGGGCTGAAAGCCACATGTTGAACTTTGAACTCTGAACTGTGAACTTACTGTTATTCATACGCCAAGCGCCTCCACGATATTGGTTTTTGCCGCGCGTTGGGCCGGGTAAACGCCGGCAAGCGCTGCAAGCACGGTCGAAAGAACGATCGCCCAGAAGATCGAGGCGTAGTAGATATGATACTGCATGCTGGCTCCGTAGTCTCCGCGGAGAAACCCTTCGAGGCTCATCCACCCGATGACGATCCCGGCGCCGGCGCCGAGCGTGCCGCCGATGATGCCGAGGAGCATGGATTCGATAACGACCACGCGGGACACCTGGCTCCTGAGCATGCCGATGGAGCGGAGGATGCCGATCTCGCGCGTACGCTCGAGCACCGACGCGAGCAGGGTGACGATGATGCCGAGGCAGGCGATCGTCATGGTGATGATATTGATGGCGTGGTTGACGGCAAAGCCCTGGTCGATGACCTTCCGGATCTCGTCCTTGAATTCCCGCGACGGGAGCACGAAGAGCTTGCGGTCGTTCCCGAACCTTCTCGCGATCTCGTCCCGCACGGCTTCGACGTTCGCCTTCGGCTTCACCCGGACCGAGAACGAATCGGCGAGATATTCCTTCCAGTATCGGTGGTAGGTATGCATGTCCATCAGGAGCGAACCGGAGTCCGAGCTGTAGTCCACGTTGATGACCGCGACCTTGAAGGCGACCGGTCCTTCCGGCGTCGGGAGGACCATCGTGTCCCCGGGTTCGAGATGCTCCTGCGATGCGAGCGCTTCGTTCACCGCAATATAATTCTGGTTCGGCAGAAGGCGCGCCATGTCCTCGCGCGTTCCCTGGGCGATCTTGAAAGGACTGTACACGATCCTTCGGTTGATGTCAAGCGTCAGGAGCAGGATGCGCCTGCCGTGATAATCGATATAGATCTTGCGGAAGGGGTCGGCGGAAAGCACGCCCGGCACCTTTTCGATGTCTTTCCACATCTCGACGGGCATGGGGATGTTCTGCGAGCCCGTGGTCGCGATGGGATGGCCTGAGGTCACGATGATGTCCCCCCGCACGTAGGAATCGATCCATTCGAGCACCGACTGTTTGGTGCTGTAGATGATGCCTGCGGAGCTGACGAACACGGAGATGCCGTAGAAGATGGCTGCCGCTGCCACGGCGTTTCGCGGTGATGTTCTTCTGGAGGTTCAGGCCGGCAAGCCTTCCCGCGGCGCCGACGTGCGGCGAGAGGAACCTGTGGAAGAGGGTGAGAAAACCCTGCAGCACGGCAGGCGTGGCGAGAGACACGCCGAGCAGGAAGAGGATGGTGGCAGAGAACATGACAGCCGTACTGTGGAACAGTGGCGATTTCGCAAAGGTTTGGTAGAGCAGCAAAAGGACCAAAGCGAGGATGACAAAAACAGCAGCCGCGATGTTGAGCCTGGGTACCTGAAAGAAATCCTTCTTCAGAATAGGGTACGGACCGGATGGCCGAGACCGGAGTTATGCGCGTGCTCGCGAGTGCAGGGAAGAGCGCTGCCGCAAGGCTGGCAACGATGCCGGTGAAGAAGCCCGTGATCAGATTGGGCCAGGATACGGCAATCTCGGAGATCGACGTCCTCACATACAGTTCCGACACGGTCTGGCCCACGGCGCCGATTGCCGATTTTGCAAAGAGGATGCCGACTGCCAGGCCGAGTCCCGAACCGACGATGGCCATGACGAAGGTCTCCCCCAGGAAAAGCGCGATGATCTGGCGCCGTGTCGTGCCGAGGGCGCGCAGGATGCCGATCTCTTTTCTCCGCTGCACCACGGTGATCGAGACGGCATTATAGATAAGGTACATGCCGACGAACACGGCAATGAAGCTGATCAGGTTTATGTTTTTCTGGAAGCGGGAGACAAGGAGCTCCACCTGCTTTGTCCTGCCTTCCGGCGTTACGACGCTGTACCCCCCGGGTAATGCTTTCCTGATGCGGTCGCGAACGGTTTCGAGGTCTTCATTGCGAAGGAGGCTCACGTCGATCCGGTCGATCCGTGCCTTCCTTGCCGAAGGCCATCTGCGCAGCGGGATAATCCATGATCGCGATATTGCCGCCCATGGTTTTCGCCGGGCCCTCCGGGTTCAGGAGGCCGCGCACCCGAAAGGTCCGGATGCCGCGCACGGTTTCGACCTGTATCTGCTGGTCGATCTTGATACCTTCGCGGTCGGCCAGCTCCTTGGTGAGCAGGATCGAGTCGGGCCGCGCAAGGAACAGGAGCGGGTCCGGGATGTCCGCGTTCTCATCCGAAAGCTTATAGTCGCGGATGTTGCCGTCCTGGAGCACGTCGACGCCGAGGATCATGAGCGAACGTTCCTTTGCCCCGACGAGGATGCCCTGGGTGTCGATCACCGGCACGGCGTACTCAACGCCGGGGACCTTCTGCACGCGATCGATGAGGTCCTCAGGGAAGCCCGATGCGGCGCCGGTGACCTGGAGCGCCGCCCGTCCGGTCACGCGGTTGATCGAGTCCTCGAACGACCGCAGGACGCTCTTGTTCACGATGCCGATGGAAACGATCGCGGCAACGCCGAGGCAGATGCCCGCCACGGTCATGAGCGTGTGGACCTTCTGGAGCCGGATGCGCCTGAGGCTGATGTGCCTGAGCAGATTGGGAAGGTTAGTTATCATAACTGAATCTCTGCAGGACGAAAGGTGGAAAATGAACAGCGAAATGGAGAATTGATGCGTCCGAATATTCGTAAAAAGTTAAAAGAGTAAAATTCGACTTCTTCATGAGTCTATTCTCCCTTTCCCTATTCGCCCATTTCTCCGCGAAAGTGTCCTTTTTATCGTGTCTGTTGATTTCCCGATGCCGTGTCCTCGGCGATGCTGCCGTCCTTCAGCGTGATGGTGCGCGTGCCGTAGGATGCGGCTTTCAGGTCATGGGTCACCATCACGATGGTCTGGCCTTCGTCATGAAGGCCTTTCAGCAGGTCCAATATTTCCGCGCTCGTGTGCGAGTCCAGGTTGCCGGTGGGTTCGTCGGCCAGGAGCACGGCAGGACCCGTGATGAGCGCCCGGGCAATGGCAACGCGCTGCATCTCGCCGCCCGAGAGCTGTTCCGGCCGGTGTTCAATGCGGTTGCCGAGACCCACTTTTTGGAGCAGCGCCTCTGCTTTGGGTTTGATCTTCGAAAAGGGGATGCCTTCGAGCAGGAGAGGGAGCCCTACGTTTTCCGCAGCCGTCAGAATGGGGAGAAGATTGAAGAACTGGAAGATGAATCCCACGCGCCTCCGCCGGATGAGCGTGAGTTCGTCGTCGGAAATTCCGTGGAGCGGCCTGTTGTCGATGAAGATCTCGCCCGACGAGGGCTGGTCCAGTCCGCCGATGAGGTTCAGGAGCGTGCTCTTGCCGGACCCGCTCGGCCCCATGACGGAAAGGAATGCGCCGGCCGTGATGCTGAGAGTGATGTTGCTCAACGCCTGGATCTCTTTTGAACCGTGAGCATAGGACCTGCTGACCTGTTTCAGCCGGATCATTGGCCACCTCGTAGCGACGATTCTAGCCGTTCGGCAGGATATTGTAAAGCCCGATTCATTGTACATGAGGAAAATCCATTTTTCAAATGAATGATTTTGTGCTATAACAGTTCCTAATTGATGAAATCCTTAATTTCGCGGGTATCAAAACAGGAGGAAGTATGAAAGTCATTGCATTTAACGGCAGCGCGCGCAAAGACGGGAACACGTCTATTCTTTTGAACCTGGTCCTGGACGAGTTGAAGGCGGAAGGGATCGAGACGGAGATCTACTCACTGGCCGGGAAGCCGATCCAGGGCTGCATCGCCTGCTTCAAGTGCTTCGAGAAAAAGAACAGGCGCTGCAACGTGGAGAAGGACATCATCAACGAGTGCATCCAGAAGATGGACGAGGCCGACGGCATTCTGCTCGGCTCGCCGACCTATTTTGCCGATGTGTCCGCAAGCATGAAGGCGCTGATCGAACGGTGCGGCATGGTGGGGCGCGCGAATGCAGACATGTACAAGCGCAAAGTCGGAGCGGCGGTGGTGGCGGTCAGGCGCGCAGGTGCGATCAATGTGTTCAACTCGCTCAATTACTTTTTCACGATAAATGAGATGATCATCCCCGGATCAAGCTACTGGAACATCGGCATGGGACAGGCAGCCCGGTGAAGTGAACAACGATGCCGAAGGCGTGCAGACCATGAAGAACCTGGGCAAGAACATGGCGTGGCTGATGAAGAAGATCAAAGGCTAGATCAATACAAAAAAGTTCTTGACACAGCTGCGGCAGTTGGGGTATTGTAACAACCGATACGCAGCAATCCTCTTTAAGTCTGGTCCTGTGAGGCCAGGAAGGGTCCCCGATGAAAAAGCTTAACAGCGGAAACACGCTCACTACACACACGCCAACCTTCTTCCCTTTCCGGGAAGAAGGTTTTTTTTGTGTCTTTTTTTAATCCTTCGGCAGGAGTCAAAACGATGGAGCATCAAGGAAAAAGCCCTGATCTTCGACAAGACCGGCATCGACCGGGCGCTTACGAGAGTGGCCCACGAGATCCTGGAGAAGAACAAGGGGGCCGGCGAGCTCGTGCTGGTCGGCATCCAGCGGGGCGGAGTTCACCTTGCCAGGCGCCTGGCTGCAAAAATCCTGGAAATCGAGAAAGTAGAGGTCCCGGTCGGAAGCCTGGACATCACCATGTACCGCGACGATCTGTCAACGCGCAAGTCCCAGCCCGTTCCTCAGGCCACGGACATCACCTTCGATATTCAGGACAAGATCATGGTCCTGGTGGACGATGTGGTTTTTACCGGCAGGACCATCCGGGCGGCATTGAACAGCGTCATGGACTACGGCAGGCCGAAGCGCATCCAGCTCGCGGTCCTCGTGGACCGGGGACACCGTGAGCTTCCGATCCGCGCCGATTTTGTGGGCAAGAACCTGCCGACTTCGTCCCGGGAAAAGGTGGAAGTCATGCTTGCCGAGGACGGCGGGGAAGAAAAGGTTGTGATCCTCGGAGAATGAAAAAGCAAGGGGTCAAGGGTCGAGTAGCAAGGGTCCTGGAAATACGACAACTTCAGGCCGCACCCCGCGAAGGTTAAACTTATGTCACTCAGTACAAAAGACCTGCTCGGCATCAAAGGCATGACCGCTGATGAGATCAAACTCATCCTCGACACTGCCGCGACGTTCAAGGACGTGTCCGAGCGGGACATCAAGAAAGTGCCGACGCTCCGCGGCAAGACGGTCATCAACCTCTTCTACGAAGCGAGCACCCGTACGCGGACGTCCTTTGAACTTGCAGGAAAACGGCTTTCGGCCGACGTGATCAACATCTCCACGTCGACCAGCAGCGTGACCAAGGGCGAGACCCTGCTCGATACGGCCCGGAACATCGAAGCCATGAAGTGCGATATCATCATTGTCCGCCACTCCTGCTCGGGCGCTCCGGAATATCTTTCCAAAAGGCTCAAGAGTTCGGTGATCAATGCCGGAGACGGTGCCCACGAGCACCCCACGCAGGGGCTCCTCGACATGTTCACGATCAGGGAAAAGCTCGGCAAGCTCGACGGGCTGAACGTGGCCATCGTCGGCGACATCATGCACAGCCGGGTCGCGACGGTCCAACATGTACGGTCTCACGACCATGGGCGCAAAGGTCCGGGTCTGCGGTCCTCCCACCATGGTCCCGCCGGGCATCGAGTGCCTGGGAGCGCAGGTTTACTACGATATGGACAAAGCAATCGAAGGAGCGGACGTGGTGATGATGCTCCGGCTCCAGCTCGAACGCCAGGCTGCCGGTCTCTTCCCGGGGGTGCGCGAATACGCAAGTCTGTACGGGCTCAATCCCAAGCGCCTGGAACGGGCTGCGAAGCATGCGCTCGTCATGCATCCCGGTCCCATGAACCGGGGAGTGGAAATATCGTCGGAAGTCGCAGACACGACGCCGGTCATTCTCGACCAGGTCACGAACGGCGTGGCTGTCAGGATGGCGGTGATGTTCCTGCTGTCCGGCGGTACGAAAGCAGAAAGCTGAAAAAGCGATTAGGAGAAATGGAGAAAGAGCAAAGTAAAGAGGGCTCTGTTTTTATCCCCCTTTCGCTGTACCTTCTCCCTTTCTCCTAGGCTGATTTTCAATTAGGTGCCCACAATGAATATCTTTATCAAAAACGGTCACATCATCGATCCCGCAAACAAGGTTGACGAAAAGCTCGACATCCTGGTATCGGACGGCAAGATCGCCAAACTCGGGAAGCCGGGTTCGATCTCAGGCGAACGGCGCTCAGGTCATCGATGCCGCAAACAAACTTGTCGTGCCGGGCCTCATCGACATGCACGTGCACCTGCGCGAACCGGGATTCGAATACAAGGAAACGATCGCGACCGGCACGGCCTCGGCAAAGGCAGGCGGATTCACGTCGGTCTGCTGCATGCCGAACACCAACCCGATAAACGATAACCGTTCGGTCACTGAATTCATCCTTTCTCAGGCAAAGGATGCTGCGGCCCGTGTCTTTCCCATCGGTGCTATTACCAAAGGCTCAAAAGGCGAGGAGCTTGCCGAGATGGGCGAACTCCATGCAGCGGGATGCTTCCGCAATCTCCGACGACGGCAAGCCGGTGATGAACGCGTCCATCATGCGGCGGGCCCTGGAGTATTCGAAAATCTTCGACATGCTCGTTATCTCCCACTGCGAGGACATAACGCTGGCGGCAAAAGGCGTGATGAATGAAGGCGTTGTATCTACCGAACTCGGCCTCAGGGGAATACCCTGCGCGGCCGAAGACGTCATGACGGGCAGGGACATTTCCCTGGCTGAGCTGACCGGCGCCAGGCTGCACATCGCCCATGTGAGCACCGCCGGGGCAGTGCGCATGATACGTGATGCGAAGTCCCGCGGCGTCAAAGTAACGGCAGAGACCTGTCCTCACTACTTTTCTTTGACTGAAGAAGCGGTGCGGGGTTACAATACCATGGCAAAAATGAACCCGCCGCTTCGCACGGCCGATGACGTTGCGGCGATCAAGCAGGGCCTCAAGGACGGTACGATCGATGTGATCGCGACCGACCATGCTCCCCACGCAGCGGACGAAAAAACCGGCGAGTTCGATTACGCGGCCTTCGGCATCGTGGGGCTAGAAACCGCGTTCGGACTTGCGTTGAAGCTCGCGGAGGAAGGGGTTCTCACGCTTTCTGAAACTATCGCAAAATTCAGCGTTAAACCGGCCACAATACTCAGGATCGACAAAGGGACACTCTCTCCGGGCTCCAGTGCGGACATTACCATCATTGATCATTCCGAAGAATGGGTTGTAGATTCATCGCGTTTCAAGTCCAGGTCAAAGAATACGCCGTTCAACGGGTGGAAGCTCAAGGGGAAAGCTGTGCAGACTATTGTGGGAGGGCGGCTGTAATGCGGGATGGGGGACGCGGAATACGAAAGGGAAAAATTATTGCGCTTCTCTTTCTGATCTTGTCCGCGGCCGGGACCGTCTTCGCTGCCCAAGACCAGCATATTGTCCGGAAACTCGCCGACCTGGGGAAGCCGCAGGGCAAATTCACCTTCGTCGTAATCGGCGATAACCGCTCCGGCGATGATATATATAGGAAGCTTGTTGTCATGGCAATGGAACGTAAGCCTGTTTTCGTCGTCAATACTGGCGACATGATCGCAACTCCGGGAAATAAAAAAGACTGGGCGAAGTTCTGGAAAATGTCAAAACCGATAACGGTGCCCTATTTCCTGACCGTCGGCAACCATGATGTTTATTCCAAGGTGCCGTTCAGCGAGAAGGTGTACAAACAGGAAGTGGACCTTCCCGGGAACGAGCTTTATTATTCTTTTACAGCAGGAAATTCGCTGTTCATCGTGCTCGACTCTTTTATCGATGATCAGGAAAAAAGGGTCATTGGTGAACAACTCAAATGGCTCGAAGATGTCCTGGCAATATCCGACTATAAGCACAAATTCGTCTTTGTTCATCACCCGCTTTATACCGTTCCGGGAAAAGGAGTACATTCAGGCGTCAGCCTGGATCTGTATCCAGAGGACCGGGACTGGCTGGAAGCGCTCTTCGTGAAATCAAAGGTCGATGCCGTTTTCTGCGGCCACGAACATTTTTATCAACGAAAAACCGTCGATGGCATCACGCATATCATAACCGGCGGCGGAGGAGCTCCGCTGTACGGGAAGGATGAGGACGGCGCATTTAACCACTTTATCGTGGTGACTGTTGATAACGACAGGGTGAGTGGTGAAGTAGTAGACCTGCAGGGGAAGATACGAGACACTTTTTAGAATGGTTCACCGCTGATGATGCAGAAGGCACCGGGAAAGAGAGTCAGGTTTGCAAGTTCGTGAGGCATACGTGCCTCAAGGGAAAAGCAATTCAGACGATTGCAGGTAGAAGGCTGTAATGCGGAAGGCAGATGACCGATACGGGAAGCCTGCTGAGACCGGATGGCACTCGTTGACATGGGGGGTTGAGATACAGTGAGCATGTCGAAAAAATGGTTGTTGTTGATATTGTCGTTCCTGCTGATGACTGTTTCGTCCTGTGCTCTAACGACCCGCCAGGTCGGGCAAAAGCAGGTTGCAGAGCAAGGCCAGCAGAATCATTTGAGGTTTGTCGTGCTCGGCGACAACCGCTCCGGCGATGATATATATCGCAGGATTGTGTCCATGGCAATAAAGCGGAATCCTGATTTTATCGTCAATGTGGGAGATGTGATAAAGACACCGGGAGATTTAACAGAGTGGAGCACCTTCTGGGAGATGTCCAGGCCCATTTCGGTCCCATACTACCTGACCGTCGGCAATCACGATGTGAGCACGAGGGTCCCGGAGAGTGAAAAGATCTATAAAGAACAAGTCCATCTGCCCGGAAAAGAGTTGTACTACTCTTTCACGGCGGGGAACTCACTTTTTATCGTGCTCGATACTTCTCTTCCTGATCAGGAGGAGCGCGTCACCGGCGATCAATACGCATGGCTCGAAGGAGTGCTCGTGCATGCGGAACAGAAACACAAATTTGTGTTTCTTCACCACCCCCTCTATCCCGTATTAAGAACAGAACAAGGTGAAGGAAATGGCGACGATGAGCTTACGATGGAGCGGGACAGGCTGGAAGCGCTCTTCGTGAAAGACGGGGTAGACGTCGTGTTCGCCGGGCATGAACACCTCTACCATCGAAAGACGGTAGACGGCATCATCCACATCATCACCGGCGGGGGCGGCGCCCCCCTGTACGCCGATGAGAACAGCGGAGGGTTTTATCACTTCATCGTGGTGACTGTTGACGGTGATAACGTGCGGGGCGAAGTAATCGACAGTAACGGCGGGGTTCGGGACAGGTTCTGATTACGGATGTAGGATCGAAGATTTCGGATTGGAAGGACGGAAATGAAAAAAGCGATTCTTGCATTGGCTGACGGTTTGGTGTTCGAAGGACACTCCTTCGGAGCGGAAGGCGAGACATCCGGAGAGATCGTGTTCAATACGAGCATGACCGGTTACCAGGAGATCCTGACCGATCCCTCGTATAAAGGCCAGATCGTGACGATGACCTACCCCCAGATCGGGAACTACGGCGTGAATGAAGAAGATGTCGAGTCCGTTAAACCCTATGTCGAAGGGTTCATCGTAAAAGAGGGTCTCGATATCCCGAGCAATTGGCGTTCAAAGAAATCCCTCCGGCTCTACCTGCAGGAGAACGGCATCGTGGGGATTCAGGGGATCGATACACGGGCGCTGACACGCCATCTCCGCGACTTCGGCGCGCAACCGGGAGTGATTTCGACCAAAGACGGAAATCCGGAGAGCCTGGTTGCCAAGGCACAGGCGCTCCCGAAGATGAGCGGCCTCGATCTCGCAAAGGACGTGACCTGCAAGGAGCCCTATACCTGGGAACAGGGAGATTGGGACATCGCCACCGGGTATGCGAAGAAGCCAAAGTCGCGCTACAAGGTCGTGGCTTATGATTACGGCATCAAGCGGAACATCCTGCGTCTTCTGACCCAGGCAGGCTGCGACGTGACCGTGGTGCCCGCGACCCTGTCTGCCGAGAAAGTCCTCGCCATGAACCCTGACGGCGTTTTCCTGTCGAATGGGCCCGGCGATCCCGATCCCGTTACCTATGCCATCGAGAACATCAGGAAGTTGCTCGGGAAGAAGCCCGTCTTCGGGATCTGCCTGGGCCAGCAACTCCTGGGGCTTGCGCTCGGCGGGAAGACCTACAAACTCAAGTTCGGACACCACGGCGGCAACCAGCCGATCATGGATCTTACCACGCGGAAGGTAGAGATCGCGGCTGAGAACCACGGGTTCGCCGTTGATATGGAGACGGTGAAAGACCAGGTCGTGATGACGCACATGAACCTGAACGACCGGACCTGCGAGGGGTTCCAGCACAAGACGCTTCCGGCCTTCTCGGTCCAGTATCATCCCGAGGCGTCGCCGGGGCCGCACGACAGCAGGTATTTGTTCCAGAGATTTATTGATATGATGGAGAAACATAAAGAATTAACCATGGAGACACGAAAAACTTCGAGTCGTCATTCCCGCGAAAGCGGGAATCCAGTCGCTTAGAATATTACTGAGAGATGAAGACACTGGATTCCCGATAGAATCATTCGGGAATGACGGACTGGAAGCGACGTCGATGTATTATGGTTTCAATGATTTCGGAAACTGAATTACAAAGCCGGATCGAGGCGGCCTATCAGCTCCTCGAAGCCTGCCGCGCCTGCCCCCGCGAGTGCGGGGTGAACCGATTAAAGAATGACAAACTCGGTTTCTGCCGGTCCGGTTTGAACCCGGTGGTCTCGAGCGCAAGCGCGCATCATGGTGAAGAACCGCCGCTCTCGGGCACCCGGGGGTCGGGTACGATCTTTTTCACGAACTGCAATCTGAAGTGTGTGTACTGCCAGAATTACCCGATCAGCCAGATGGGCAATGGCGCGGAGCGGACTCCGGCTGAACTGGCCTGCCAGATGTTGTGGCTTCAGGAACAGGGCTGCCATAATCTGAATCTCGTGACGCCAACGCACTTCATGCCCCAGATCCTCAAGGCACTCGGAATCGCCGGGGAACGCGGCTTCAATCTGCCCCTCGTGTACAACTCGAGCGGCTACGAATCGGTTGAGGCCTTGAGACTGCTCGACGGTATCGTAGATATTTACCTGACGGACATGCGGTACTCGGACGACCGGTCTGCAATGCGCTTCTCTATCGCGCCTCACTATTGGGCCGTCAATCAGGCAGCGGTGAAAGAGATGTTTCGCCAGGTCGGCAACCTGGTGCTCGATGAAAAGGGCATGGCAAAACGAGGGCTCATTGCACGTCACCTTATCCTGCCCAACCATCTCTCGGGTACGGGGGGCGTCATGAAGTTCCTTGCCGAAGAAATTTCGAAGGACGTCTACATCAGCCTCATGTCCCAGTACTTCCCGGCATACAAAGCGCACGATATCAAGGAACTGTCGCGCAGGATCACCGAGGAAGAGTATGACGAGGCGTATCGGATCATGCAGTCGTACGGGCTGGAGAACGGGTGGGTGCAGGAACTGGAATAATAGTTTTGGGTACAAAGTACACCCTGCATTCGCGCTAAGCACTCATAGGCGCTGGGTGTAGGCAGAGTTCAGAGTTCGTGGTGTGAGGAAGGGATAAATGCCGAAACGCACAGATATCAAAAAAATCATGATCATCGGTGCTGGGCCGATCGTGATCGGACAGGCCTGCGAGTTCGACTACTCCGGCGTGCAGGCCTGCAAAGCTCTCAAAGAAGAAGGCTACCAGATCGTGCTCGTCAACTCGAACCCGGCAACGATCATGACCGATCCGGAAATGGCCCATCGCACCTATATCGAACCGATCACAGCTGCAGTGGTCGCAAAGATCATCGAGCGCGAGCGTCCTGATGCTTTGCTTCCGACCATGGGCGGCCAGACTGCGCTGAACACGGCGGTGGCGCTTGCTGAAATGGGAGTGCTCGAGAAGTACCACGTGGAGCTTATCGGCGCCAAGCTCCGGCGATCAAAAAAGCCGAAGACCGCGAGCTGTTCAAGAAGGCCATGGAGCACATCGGCCTTGAGGTGCCGAAGAGCGGCTTCGCCACGAGCCTGGACCAGGCGTACGATATCCTCGAAACGGTCGGATTCCCGGCGATCCTTCGCCCGGCATTCACGCTCGGAGGGACCGGCGGCGGCATTGCTTACAACCGCGAGGAATTCACGGAACTGATCACGCGCGGTCTTGAAGCGAGCCCGGTCCATCAGGTATTGGTTGAAGAGTCGGTCGTAGGCTGGAAGGAGTTTGAACTCGAAGTGATGCGCGACACCAAGGACAATGTGGTGATCGTATGCTCCATCGAGAACTTCGACCCCATGGGCATCCATACCGGCGACAGCATCACCGTTGCCCCTGCTCAGACGCTGAGCGACAAGGAGTACCAGCTCATGCGCGACGCGTCGCTCAAGATTATCCGTGAGATCGGCGTGGACACGGGCGGGTCGAACATCCAGTTCGGCATCAACCCGGACAACGGCAGGATGGTCATTATCGAGATGAATCCGCGTGTTTCCCGGAGCTCGGCCCTGGCGTCCAAGGCCACGGGTTTTGCCATTGCCAAGATCGCCGCCAAGCTGGCTGTAGGGTTTACGCTCGACGAGATCACGAACGATATCACCAAGGCGACTCCCGCCTCGTTCGAGCCGACCATCGATTATGTGGTCACCAAATTTCCGCGCTTTGCTTTTGAAAAATTTCCGCAAGCCGATGCCACGCTCACGACACAGATGAAGTCCGTGGGCGAGGCCATGTCCATCGGCAGGACGTTCAAGGAATCACTCCAGAAGGCGCTTCGTTCGCTCGAGATCGACCGCTATGGTCTTGAATCGCGCCGCGACCGGGACGGCGACGTTGAGCATGGCATAGACGAGATCCGACAGAAGATCAGTGTCCCGAACTGGGAACGGATCTGGTATATCGCTGACGGCTTCCGGCTCGGCATGGGCGTGGACGAAGTTTACAACCTCTCGAAGATCGATCCCTGGTTCCTGCACCAGGTCAAGCAGATCACAGACCTTGAGAAAGAGCTGCAGGACAACGGGGCGAGCATCTTGAACGATAAATCTGCTTCGCTTGATCATCCGTTACGACGGGCAAAGGAATACGGCTTCTCCGACCGAAGACTGGCCAGATTGTTTACGACCACCGAAGATGCGGTTCGAAAAACACGCTATGATCTCGGCATCCTGCCGGTGTTCAAGACCGTGGATACCTGTGCAGCCGAGTTCGAGGCCCATACGCCGTACCTGTATTCGACCTTTGAAAAGCCGTTCTATAAAATTCAGGAGACCGGGGGCAGGGGGCCGGGGAAAGCCGAGTGCGAGGCGAATCCGACCGATCGGAAGAAAATCGTGATCCTCGGCGGAGGTCCGAACAGGATCGGGCAGGGCATCGAGTTCGATTACTGCTGCGTCCATGCTGCCTTTGCACTCAAGGAGGACGGCTATGAAACGATCATGGTGAACTGCAACCCCGAGACCGTGAGCACGGACTATGATACTTCGGACCGCCTGTACTTTGAACCCTTGACACTGGAAGATGTTTTACATATTATACATCGGGAAAAACCCATGGGCGTGATCGTGCAGTTCGGCGGCCAGACGCCGCTCAAACTCGCCGTGCCGCTGGAGAAAGAAGGGGTGCAGATCCTCGGCACGACGCCGGACAGCATCGACCGGGCCGAAGACCGGAAGCGGTTCAAGGAACTGCTCGACAAACTGGGTCTCCTCCAGGCGGAAAGCGGCACGGCAGTGTCCTGCGACGAGGCAGTGGACGCCGCGAACCGCATCGGGTATCCCGTCATGGTCCGTCCTTCCTATGTGCTCGGCGGGAGGGCCATGGAGATCGTGTACGACGAAGACAGCGTCCGGAACTATATGACCCGGGCGGTAAAGGCGTCGCCCGAACGGCCGGTCCTCGTCGATAAGTATCTTGAAGACGCCATCGAGATCGATGTGGACGCGATCTCCGACGGGAAGATGGTCGTCGTTGCCGGCATCATGGAGCATATCGAAGAAGCCGGCGTACATTCCGGCGACTCGGCATGTTCGCTCCCGCCGTTCTCGCTTTCCCGGAACATCATCGAGGAAATCGACCGTCAGGCCAAGGCGCTTGCCCTTGAACTCGGTGTGGTCGGTCTCATGAACATCCAGTTCGCGGTAAAAGAAGGCAGGATCTATGTGCTTGAGGTCAACCCCCGGGCATCCCGGACCGTGCCTTTTGTGAGCAAAGCCATCGGCGTCCCGTGGCCAAGCTGGCTGCGCGGGTCATGGCCGGCAAGACGCTCACTGAACTCGGTTTCACCAAGCCGGTCACGATCAAGCATATCGCGGTCAAGGAAGCGGTCTTTCCCTTTGCCAAGTTTCCGGGCGTGGACACGCTGCTCGGACCGGAGATGAAGTCCACCGGCGAGGTGATGGGCATCGACATGGACTTCGGCATGTCCTTTGCAAAGTCCCAGATGGCTGCGGGCAACCCCATGCCCGTGTCGGGACGGGTCTTCCTGAGCGTGAAGGACAAGGACAAGGCGGGCGTGCTTGAAGTGGCGCAGGGACTCGAAAAAGCAGGGTTCCAGATCGTGGCCACGCGGGGCACCGCCGATTATCTCAGGAAACGGGGCATCACCGTCGAGACCGTGAACAAGGTGACCGAGGGACGGCCGCACATCGTGGACCAGATAACGGACATGAAGATCGACCTCGTGATCAATACGGTGTACGGCGCCCAGTCGCAGAAGGATTCCTACTCGATACGGAGAACCACGCTGGTCAAAGGCATCCCCTATTTTACGACGATTTCAGCTGCAAAGGCCGCGGTGCACGGCATCTCGGCGATAAAGGCAAATCCCATGCAAGTCAAGTCTATTCAGGAGTATCATACATCATGACGCAGAAAATACCCATGACCAAAGAAGGCTACGAGAAGCTCAAGGCTGAGCTCGACCACATCGTCAAAGTTGAACGGGGGAAAAACATCAGGGACATCGAAGAAGCGCGGGCGCACGGCGATCTGTCGGAAAATGCCGAGTACCACGCTGCCAAGGAACGCCAGGGGCATCTCGACGCCAAAAAACGCGAATTGGAGCACAAACTCGCGAACTGCCCAGATCATCGATGTCTCGAAGCTGACGAATGAAAAGGTCGTGTTCGGTGCAACCGTGACGCTCGCTGACACTGACTCCGGCGATATCGAAAAAGTACATGCTCGTGGGACAGGAAGAGGCGGACCTCAAAAAAGGGAAGATATCGATACAATCTCCCGTGGGCAAGGCGCTCATCGGTCACAAGGTCGGCGACGTGGTCACGATCAAGACCCCGTCAAAGACCGTGGAATATGAAATACAGGAGATCGAGATTGCCCTTGAATAGGCTGCACGAGGCGACCATACTTTCCCATAAATCGGCAGGCAGGGGATACTATCGCATCGTGCTCAAGGCGCCGGAGATTGCATCAACAGCGCTTCCCGGTCAGTTCGTAATGCTCAGAGTGTCGGAAAATCTTGATCCGCTCCTTGCCCGTCCGTTCGGCATCTCTTCCGTCCCTACAAAATCATCCATCGAGATCCTCTATCGGGTTGTCGGCAGGGGCACAACTCTGCTGACCAGGAGAAAAGCGGGAGAGCAGCTTGGCGTGCTCGGTCCGCTCGGAAAAGGTTTCCCCCTGCCGGACAAGCAGGCGACGCTCGTCATGGTTGCCGGAGGGAGCGGTTTTCCTCCTCTGCATTTTCTGGCGCAGCGTGTAGGATGCAGTTCCCATCTGTTCCTCGGCTCCCGGGACAAGGAATGCCTTCCCCCTGCAGGCATTCTGAAGAATTTTAGGGACACTTGTACCAGGGTTCACATTGCGACCGAGGATGGAAGCAGGGGAACCAAAGGGATGACCACGGATATCCTGAATGCGTTTCTGACCAAAATGGAGCAGAAGGCTGATCTTATCCTCTGCGCCTGTGGTCCTCACGCCATGCTCGCGGCAGTGGGCAGAATCGCGGCCGAGCATGTGATCCCCTGTTATGTGTCGATGGAAGAGCGCATGGCCTGCGGTCTTGGCGCCTGTATGGGCTGCTCGATCCCGATGAAGGCAGGCGGGTACAAGCGGGCATGCAAGGAAGGCCCGGTGTTCGACGCGCAGGAGATCGACTGGAGTGAACGCGTCGTGTTGCCGGTACCGCATCGAAAATCATGAACGCGTTGAACCGCGAAGGTGCGAAGCCCTGCCGCTAAACCGAGCGGCGTTTAGGGTCCTAGCACCCAGCGGTTGCGCCAGCGCGGGGTGGACGCAAGGGTTAAAAAGATTAAAAAATATTTTTAATCTTCAACAACTGTGGTTCGGTTTTATATTAGATGTGATTGATTCTGGTCTCCTTCGCGCTCTTCGCGCCTTTGCGGTGAACGTTCTAGAATTTGGTTTTTATTTATTATGCCAAGGACAAAAATAAAAACGAAGCCCGATCTGTCGGTCGACTTCGCCGGGATCAAGCTCAGGAACCCCGTTCTCACAGCGTCCGGGACTTTCGGATACGGCGAGGAGTTTGCCGAGTTCGTTGACCTGAACAAGCTCGGGGGCGTGATCGTGAAGGGCATCTCGTTGAACCCGATCAAGGGCAACCCGCCGCCGCGCATATGGGAAACGCCATCAGGCATGTTGAACGCCATTGGACTCGAAAATCCGGGCGTGGAAGTATTTCTGAGGGAAAAACTTCCCTATTTGAGAAAGTTCGATACCGCAGTAATCGTGAACATGTTCGGCTACAGCCTGGACGAATACGTTCAAGTTGCAGAGCGCCTTGAAGGAGTGCAGGGAGTATCGGGCATTGAAGTGAATATCTCGTGTCCGAATGTGAAAGCAGGAGGCATGGCGTTCGGAACGGACGTGAAGGTCACCTTTGAACTGCTTTCAGCAATCCGAAAAGTAACGAAGTTGCCGCTTATCGCCAAACTTTCGCCGAACGTAACTGACGTGACGGAGTTTGCCAAGGCTGCCCGGGATGCCGGGTGCAACGGGCTTTCGCTTATCAATACACTGCTCGGCATGGCGATCGACGTCCGGTGCCGGAGGCCGCGGCTTGCAAACTGCACCGGCGGTCTGTCCGGTCCGGCGATCAGGCCCGTGGCGGTCCGCATGGTTTGGCAGGCCGCAAAGGCTGTACCCCTTCCAATCATCGGCATGGGCGGTATCGTGACGGGAGACGATGCCCTCGAATTCATCCTTGCAGGGGCCTCGGCAGTAGCCGTGGGTACGGCGAATTTTGTAAATCCTCGGGCCACGCTCGACGTGCTGGAAGGAATGGAGCGTTTCCTGGTTGAACAAGGTGTCGGCCGTATACGCGAGCTTATCGGGAAGGTGAACGTTCGGTGAGAATAGTCTCGAGCCTCAAGAGCAAGATCATCATCGCTGTCTCTGCCATTCTAGCGGTGACTATCGGTCTCGGTACCTGGATCAACATCGGGTATCAGCGCGCGCAGATAGAGCATTCGCTCGAAGATAACGCGCTCATTATTTCAAACACGATCGAGCGGAGCCTTTCCAATGCCATGATTTCCGGCAAGAGCAAGGAAGTCCAGAGCATTCTCGAAGCCGTGGGTGCGTACCACAATATCGAGGAAGTAAAGATCTTCAGCCCGCACGGGGTCGTTCTGAAATCGTCCCACCGGTGGAAGATGGGGAGAAAAGTGGACCCCGTCGTTGAGAAATGGTTTCTCAACGAGGAATTCAAGAAACCGATCAAACGCGAGGGCGGGGGTACCTTCACCGTACTGTTTCCCATTGTGAACGAGGAACGCTGCTTTCACTGCCACGGCTCGAAAGTCAAACTGAACGGAGTGCTTGCCGTTGACGTGACCATGGCACACGCACAAAAGGATTTGGACGAGTACAGCAAGACGATGTTTTTTTGGGCAGTCGGAATCACCGCAATCCTGGCCGTGTCCCTTTCGCTCTTCCTGACCCGCTTTGTTTCCGATCCGATACAGGAGCTGATCACCACCATGGAACGTGCAGAACGAGGACTTGAGGCACGGGTGGAAGTAAAGAGCTCGGACGATATCGGCAGGCTCGGCGAAGCTTTTAATTCGCTCCTGACGAAGCTGGAGCGGGCGCGCAGACGGGTGGAGCGGTATCATTATGAGCAGATGAAACGCGCCGACCGGCTCGCCTCCATCGGAGAGATGGCCGCCGGCATAGCTCATGAGATCAAGAACCCGCTGGCCGGCATCGCAGGCGTGATCCAGGTGCTCAAAAAAGACCAGGCAGTCGGCGATCAGAAACGGGTCGTGCTGGATGAGGTGCTCTCTCAGGTTGAGCGCATGGACAAGGCCGTGCGGAACCTGCTGTCTTTTGCCAGGCCTCCGGAGCCGAAGATGACGCTCGTGGACATCAACGAGCTGCTCAGCAAACTGCTCGATTTTCTCGCGCCGCAATTCGCCAAGAACTCCATCGTAGCTGACCGGCGGCTGTCGCCGGGATTGCCGTGGTTGACGCTCGATCCGGACCTGATGCAGCAGGCGCTGATCAACATCGCGTTGAATGCAATTCAAGCGATGCCGGAAGGTGGAAAGTTCTCGGTCGAGACGAAAGCGATGAAGCCGGGCGGAGAAAATTCGGGATCTGTTGAGATCATTTTCTCCGATACGGGAAAGGGCATTTCCTCCGAGAATTTGAGCAGGATCTTCAACCCATTTTTTACGACACGGCAGCAGGGGACGGGCCTCGGCCTTTCTATCACCCAGAGGATCATCGAACAGCACGGCGGCGAGATCAGCGTGATGAGCTCTTTCGGAAAGGGAGCGAACTTTACCATCATTTTACCGTACCCGCAGAACGGCAACGCATAAGAGGATCACCATGACACAGAAAATTCTTGTAATTGACGATGAAAAGTTGATCCGCTGGACGCTGGAACAGCATCTGGTAAAAGAGGGCTACGACGTGTCGACCGCGGAATCCGCAGAGAAGGGGCTGGAACTTATCACCGAAGATGCGCCTGACCTCATCCTGCTCGATAACCGTCTTCCGGAAATGTCCGGGCTGGAGCTTCTCGAAAAACTCAATGTGCCCGAGCGCGGGCTCATGGTCATCATGATTACTGCCTACGGCATGGTCGAGACCGCGGTGAAAGCCATGAAGCACGGCGCCTATGATTATATCAGCAAACCGTTTAATCTCGAAGAAATCACGTTTGTGATCAAGAAAGCTTTGGAAGCCGGTTCGCTGAGGACGCAGGTGAAACGGCTCCGCCAGGAATCCAGCGGCACGGTCGACACGATCATCGGCGAATGCGACGAAATGGAGAAATTAAAAAACCTCATCCGCAAGATCGCCAAGAGCGATGCTACGACCGTCCTGATCCAGGGGGAGAGCGGAACAGGAAAAGAACTGGTAGCAAAAGCCCTGCACTACACCAGCGCCCGGGCGGAAAAACCGTTCATGGCGATCAACTGCGCAGCTCTTCCCGTGACGCTCCTCGAAAGCGAAATGATGGGACACGAGAAGGGCGCATTTACAGATGCCAAGGCCTCCAAAAAAGGCCTCTTCGAGCTCGCCGACGGCGGCACCGTTTTTCTCGATGAAATCGGCGACATGCACATGAGCATGCAGGCCAAACTGCTCCGCATGCTCGAGGAAAAGACTTTTAAGCGCGTCGGCGGCGTGAAAGACATCAAGGTCGATGTACGGGTCGTATCGGCAACGAACCAGGAATTGGTGAAAGCAATGAATGAAGGACAATTCCGGAAAGATTTGTATTATCGGCTGCAGGTAGTGCCGATCTTTTTGCCGTCCCTCAGGGAACGGGGCCGGGATATTTTGCTGCTGGCGAACCACTTTATCGAGTATTTCAACCGGGAGTGCCATAAAAACGTACGCGGGATCTCAAAAGAAGCGGAGCAAATTCTCCTTTCTCACTACTGGCCCGGGAATGTGAGAGAACTGAAGAATGTCATAGAACGGGCGATGATCCTCGACATCGACAACGAGATCCTCCCCGAGCATTTGTCCCGAGATATTTTGGAAGCGAGATCTGCTGCATCGGCGCCGTCAACTACCCCGGTCTCCCTCGACGGGTTTGTCATCCCCGACACGGGGTTGTCGATCGAAGATGTGGAAAATGCCCTGGTACACAAAGCGCTCGATATTGCCGGCGGTAACCAGACTAAGGCTGCCCAGCTTTTAAAAATGCCGCGGGACGCGTTCCGGCGGAGAATGAAGCGGTTCGGTATTATATAAAAAGACATTTCATCAGGCTGGCAAGTCCGCTCGTTGTCAAGAAGGAATACCGACGAACCGACAAGCCTGCAACAGGACAGTTCATCGCATTGAAGCGTTCAACGGAAAAGATTTTCTTGACACCGAAAGCAGGAATAAGGTATAACCAACCGTCTCTTTTTTCATGGCTTTGCTTCGATACGCCGGCGTAGCTCAGTGGTAGAGCAGCTGATTCGTAATCAGCAGGTCGTCCGTTCAACCCGGATCGCCGGCTCCATTTTATCAAGCATTTCACAAACTTCCGAGTTTATGATTTCCATAGAGCTCCGCAAAATGCCGCATTTTGGTACCTTATTGCAGTCAAAATGCATACACCTCAGGCCTTTCTCCCAGGTTTAAAAACAAAAGTACTTATATATTTCTTTGTGGCCAAAAATAAAGTATTTTATTAAACGATTGTCGATGACCGTATTCAATTCACCGATGTTCCACGGGTGCATAAACGAGATGCATGGCATAGAGGGAGTATGCGATCTGCGAGGTCCAATGCGGCGTCGTTTCAAAAGTGATATTGAGACACCAAGATCTCAAAACGACTCGAGTATACCTTGGCAAAACCAAACATACGAAGCAATCCGATTGATGGATTTGCTTCACGGGAAGTGATATAGCATACTGCAGTTAGAATCATTGCCTCTAGATACTAAATTCAGATTGAAAAGTGCAATTATTTCGATTCATAATAACTCGCGAAGTACTTCCTGAACTTCGCAGCAGTATCGATTTATCGAAATTGCACAGTACATATCGAATCTTTGTCTTTACCTGATACCCTGATTCAGCTATACTCCTCGCAATAAAACAATACTACAAGGGAATCTACATGTCTTACACCACTGAAGTTATCAATAATGGTACTGGTATCCTTCACATTGGGAGTGGTACAGTAAGTGGAAATGACTTAATGACCAGCGCATCAACTGTGCTTAAACTTGTTCAGGAAGGACTGACGCCCAAGTATGGCCTGGCTGATCTAACAGACGTTACGGAATTTACTGCTTCCAGCAGTGAGATTGCAAGGAACGCAGCACTTAACAATGAGATTGCCCGCCTTCTTCCCTCGATCACACTCGCCATAGTTGCACCCACTGACAATATCTTCGGGATGGTGCGCATGTGGCTGACTCACACGGACACGTCCACGTGGAAATCGCAAGTGTTTCGGCGCAAAGAAGATGCACTTGCATGGCTGAAACAGGAAGGTTGCTTACGAACATGACATTTCGACTTGCCCCTTCGCATGTCTCCGTATTTATTTTGCTGCACAGCAGTAAGGTAATAGTTCTCGTTGATAATTGAAGTGCGATTAACTTCCTGAACTGTTGGAGTTTACAAGCCTCTCAATAATCAAAGTTACATCCAGAATTAAACGACAGATGATACTCCGCTTAATACCCAAGCCCGTGGATTGACTTCGCTGGGATGCGGGTTGGATCGACCTTTCCCTCAAAAGACTATTCCATATTTGCATATTAGCCACCTGTTGAAAGCTATTCCGTAAATTGAATATTAGTCAGTTGGTCATATTCTAATAAATACATGTAGATGTGACGATTTTTTCCCAAATTCATTGACCGTGTTTGCGATCTATGCTACTGTATTTCCGAACCGATAATAACATTAGGCTGCCCTATGATTAGAGGTACTCTTACATAATGCGACCCCTTCGGTATTCCATCAACGTCACACTGGACGGGTGCTGCGATCACCGGGAAATATTCGCGGACGAAGAGTTGCATCGTCACGCGGTCGAGAACCTCAACCGGGCCGATGCCCTCCTTTTTGGCCGGGTGACTTATGAAATGATGGAGGCAGCGTTTCGGTCGCCGGCGCGGACGGGAGAGATGCCCGATTGGATGGAACCCTTCGCCCGGACGATTGACGCGGCAAAGAAGTACGTCGTGTCGAGCACCTTGGACCGGGTCGATTGGAACGCGGAATTCGTGCGTGGGATCTGGGGAAGGCCGTTCAGCAGCTCACGCAGAAATCGGGTAAGGGACTGTTCCTGGGAGACGTGAAGCTCCCGATGGCGTTGGCTGAGCTGGGATTGATCGATGAGTACGAGTTCGTGGTGCAGCCCAGGCTAGCGGGCCATGGGCCGACGTTGTTCGCGGGGCTATCGAAACGTATCGACTTGAAGCTCGTGAGCCGGCTGGAGTTCGGCTCGGGGGCGGTCGCGATGCGGTATGAGCCGAGAAGGTAGCCATTCCTTCTATAGGGCCGCCAGCGGTGACTTGGCGGTGTTGTACGTGGTATGCGAATTCGTGCCGCCTAACCCGTCGTTGCAGCGGACTCGCTTCGCTAGCAGCTGAACTCCAGCGTTGTGCACCCTTCTAACCCGAGAGGCCCTAGCTAATGGCAAACCAACTTTTCTTCGCATGTCTCATGCTTGCTACAGGCATTGGTATCCCTGTTATGGCGGCGCTAAGCGCAACGTTGGGCACCAAGTACGGAAGCCCAGCGTTCGCCGCCTCTGTCTTGTTTCTGGTCGCGCTGTCTATTTCGGTTGCTTTCCTTTTCGCTGTAGAGGGTGGCCTGAGGCCATTCCCGAAAACATCGCTGCCGTTCTATTTCTACTTAGGCGGTGTGTTCGTAGCCTTTTACGTCCTCAGCGTCACCTGGGTAGCCCCACAATTCGGTGTCGGAAATGCTGTGGCTTTTGTACTTCTAGGCCAGCTCATATCCATGGCGGCCATAGATCAATTCGGGCTGTTGGGTGCTCCAACGCATGCCATCACTTTTCAGAGGTCTATCGGTCTCATTCTGATGTCGGTCGGCGTGTTTTTGGCCGTACGCCGCGGATAACATGCGCCGGGCACATAACAATTCGTTTAAGGCGGACGCCTTCGGCGCCGCCTTAACTCCGCGTTCTCATGTACAACCGGTATTCGATAAGTTGCCGCTCATCAAAAATATCAATAGTTGTAGGTTGGCCATGACAGGGACCAGAATTGGATCGGATTGAAGAATATTGCTTGAATCGTTTAGAGCATGATTCAAAGCATAATAAACGATGCTTTTATGATTGAGCAAAGGATTCAGGGTCGTTGTTGACATGAAAGAGAAAGGGGCAACCACGTGACAGAGCGTTTTTTAGAAGTCACGCAGAAGGCGGGGGCGGCTCTATTCGCACGGAATATCTCCGGCGCTGTCGTTATGCTAAACCTCGACCGACGGCAATCCTTCCTACCCAGCCGGCATCCATTTTCTGAATGCTCAGGAAGGCGATGATCCCGATATCCAGCACCACAAGGTCATCGGCCTCCAAAACCTCGATGCCGAGTCAACGGAATGGAGGGCGTTTAAACAGCTCATCGAGCGCTTGAATAGGACCTACAAGTATCACGTGAGGCCTGCGGCCGGTTTCAACAGTAACAACGGCTCCGTGGTCCTGACGACGCTCTTTGTGACCCATTACAACTTTCTCCGCCCTCACATGTCTCTAAACTACAAGCCATCGGTTCAATTGCCAGAGCTTGCGACAATTACCACGCTCCAAGGCAAGTGGGCGAAGATTCTTTCCCTCACCGCTTAAACTTCCGTCTTGTATTCTCAAAGAACGATTCTTCGTTAATGGACTTCTATTATTTGTTGCGTCCCATGCCGCCGGTCAATCCGCCGCTAGATGATCCGGCTCCCCGTCGCTAACCTTACCCAACGATCATTTCATAGGGCCTACTCTCATTTTCATGAAAGTTTTGACACTATCCACTCTGGCCTCTGGGGCGAGCCAGTATTAATGTACATACACGTTTACTGACCAATTCCATTATGGAACACTTCCGGGAGTAATGCTGAAAGGGGTATTATGCGGTTTAATCGGTGCACTGGATCAAATTCCCCGCCGCTTGCGGCGGGGTAGTTTATTGCCCTTTGTCCCAAATCGTTGAAGGTAAACTTTTTTTATTGAAATTATAGCAATAATGCTATATACTAAGTGCATGCAGTGGTCGATAGAATACTACGTGGCCGAAAATGGCAAATCGCCGGCTAGAGATTTTATCGACTCTCTTTCTGCAGAAAGCAAAGCGAAATTCATTTTTATAGCTGATTTGCTCACATAATATGGTCTGAACGTTAGAGAACCATACGTTAAACCAATAACCGGATCGCGGAAGCTTTTTGAGATGAGGATTAAGGACCGGCAAAACATTCATCGAGTGTTCTACTTTGCCTTTACCGGTCGGAAATTAGTTCTTTTGCACGGGTTCACAAAAAAGACCGACAAAACGCCTCCGCGAGAGATAGAGCTAGTGTACTGCGTCATAAATAACTTGACTTATGATATGGAACTCTGTATGCTAAGCCATCATGAAAAGCGCAGCGCCCATTATTTTGTCTCCTGAGGAACAATCCAAATTGGACGTCTGGGTTCGTGGAAAAAGCTTTCCCTTGCGACTTGTACAACGTGCACTGATCATCCGAATGGCTGTGGATGGAGTACAGAACCAAGATATTGCACAGGAGCTTGGTGTCTCCCGGCCAACCGTGCAGCTTTGGCGACAGCGGTTTCTGGCTTTTCGACTGGAGGGACTGGAAAAGGATGCACCCCGTCCTGGTCGTATCCCCAAAATACCGGTGAAGAAGGTTCAAGCAGTCATCGAAGCCACCCTCCATACCACTCCACCCAATGCAACCCATTGGAGCACTCGCAGCATGGCCAAGGCTCAAGGGTTAAGCGAAGCCACAATACGCCGTATATGGAAGCAACACGACTTAAAGCCTCATTTGATCAAAACCTTCAAGGTCAGCCGCGACAAAAACTTCGTCGAGAAACTGTACGACGTTGTTGGGCTCTATCTCAATCCTCCGGACAAGTCCCTCGTGCTCTGTGTCGACGAGAAGAGTCAAATCCAAGCACTCGACCGGACGCAGCCGGGGTTGCCGTTGAAAAAGGGCCGTTGTGGGACCATGACGCACGATTACAAACGAAACGGCACAACAACATTATTTGCAGCCCTCAGCATGCTCGACGGTACGATTATCGGCGACTGCCTGCCGCGCCATCGGCATCAAGAATTTATCCGCTTCCTCAAGAAAATAGATGGAGAGACCCCGATCGGTCTCGACCTGCACTTGATCGTAGACAATTACGGGACCCACAAGCATCCCAGCGTAAAAACCTGGCTCAAGCGGCATCCACGGTTCCATTTGCACTTTATCCCGACCTCGAGCTCTTGGCTGAACATGGTCGAGCGGTGGTTCCGAGAAATTACCGACAAGCGGATACGTCGTGGCACGTTTCGGAACGTGCCAGCATTAATCGATGCTATCAAAAACTATATCGATAATCACAACCAAAATCCGCAGGTGTTTGTATGGACTGCACCTGTGGAACAGATTTTGTCCAAGGTCGCCAAAAGTAAAGAAGCGTTGGACGCACTACACTAGCAGAAGCCAGAATGAAGAATTATTTGGCTAGAAAAGGATTATAAATATGAATTACAAAGAACACAGAAAAGAGCTATTGAAAAACAAAGCTGTCAAGACGGAGTACGAAAAGCTTCAGCCTGAGTACGAGCTAGCTCGGAGTATAATGGAGCAACGGCTCAGGAAAAAGATGACTCAACTCGATGTGGCGAAAAAGACGGGCATGCCTCAATCTTCTGTTGCGCGCATTGAGGGACTAACTCATGGACTGCCCCGCCTGTCAACGCTAAAAAAGATCGCGCAAGCTCTCGATGCAGAGCTTGTTATTACTCTCAAAGCAAAAAAAACGGCGTAAGTATCCTAGCTAGCCGTCTGTAAATGAAGTTTTATACTGCATACTCTTATTCGGAGACAAAATGCAAGCCTTCAATCCGAATCTCCGGGAAGCAATTTTAAAAGCAGTTGAGAATCAACTTGCAAATAATAACCCACCAGAGACAAAAGAAACCTACAGGCGCCTGATTAGTGAGGGGCATTCGGAACAAGACGCAAAACTTCTAATCGCAAGTGTCGTCGCCGTCGAAATATTCGAAGTTGTCAATCGCCGTGAACCATATAATCATGATCGGTTTGTTCAGGCACTTAACCGATTGCCTGAAATTCCAGAAGCGTAGTTAGCTCGCTACATCACGAATTGGACTAAACCGCTACGCGGTGGCCAACACCCCAAGGCACAACGGCTGAAAAATCCTTCGCCTTGCGTATTCTCGTCGTCAATACCCACGCTTGATCAATATACCTCTCCCCTGTAAAATCTCTTTCCGTATCACCATCGGCGTCATGCTGCAGGATAATCCGACACACGGAAGGAGATTCAATCCTGGGAAAGTTGCGCGATCAAATGTTGGCAGACATGGAGCTCCGGGGACTCAGTAGAACGACACAAAAGGCATATCTTCGAGAAGTCCGTAATTTTGTGAAGCTCTACAAGAAACCGCCGGAACAACTCGGTACCAAGGAAGTTAAGGAGTACTTGCACCATGCCGTGAAAGTGCGGAAGATTGCTCTTTCAACCCTCCGGATCTATTACAGTGCCTTACGCTTCCTATATATGATTACCCTGAAGCGCGGCTGGGTGGTCGAAAAGATTCCCTATCCCAAGCAGAAAGAGAAGCTTCCCGTCGTTCTTGACCTTGAAGAGGTACTTAAACTCTTCGAGGTCACCGAGAACCTGAAGCACAAAGCTGTCCTGATATTGACCTACTCCGCCGGGCTCAGGATAAGCGAGACCGCGAATCTCACCCTTGCCGATATCGACAGCAAACGTATGCTGATACACGTCCGGCAAGGCAAGGGAGGCCGCGATCGCTATACCATCTTGTCAAATGTCGCACTCGATGCGCTCAGGCAGTACTGGAAAAAGTATCACCCCTCTCAGTGGCTGTTTCCAGGGCAGGAGCCGGACAAACACATTTCGCTTACCTCGATCCATATGATATTCCAGCACGCTAAAGCCAAGGCCGGCATCACCAACCACAGAATTGTGAAGATGGAGGACGACAAGGTTTCCTTCCGGTGGCGCGATTACTCCGACAACAACAAAAGCAAAATCATGACCGTGGACGCCGATGAGCTCATCCGGGGGTTCCTACTTCACGTCCTTCCTGACCGGTTCGTCAAAATCAGGCATTACGGCCTTTTGGGCAACCGGTGCCGCAGGAAGAAACTTGACCGGTGCAGGGAGCTTTGAGCCTGCGCCGATCAGAACAAGTCGGAACAAAAGACCGAAACGTGGCAAGAAGCCTTGCTCCGGTTTACCGGAATCGACGTCAATAAATGCCCTGCATGTGGCGAAGGCAGAATGCACTCCGTGGAGATTATACTGCCCGCTCGCTGCAAAGGACCGCCACGCACATGAGCGAGAACATCACTCGAATCGAAAAACTGCCCTCTGCATCTCTTCCCGAAAACGACCTTGTTCTTCGCAACGATCTTCTATTGTCAAAAAGGTCAGATTCCCGTATAGTCCTCCACTGAATGGGGCATGCGGCGCCGTCCAGAATCACCGCTCTTTACTCGAACATATCCCGTAACAGGTCGTATGCCCCAACCGATACTGTAGTCGTTACCCTCATTTAAAAAGAAGAATCGTTTGAAATCCCATAGCGAGGCGCGTAGCGGCATAGTCCAACTCGCTTCTTTCTGCAAAAAGGCAAGCAGAAAGAAGCCTAAACATTATCTGCCGATGAATACATCCTGGAGTCGTCAATGATTCCATTCTCCAAAACACTTAAAGTCTGAACCTGAATCCTGCAGTTCATCCCCGTAATATGTCCATTCGGCGGCATTAAAGGAACATCTAATCGATCATGCATTCTAAGCGAAATAGATAATCCAGAATTATGCATTGCGTACTCTTGTATGTTAAACTTGCTCCTTATAATTATTTTATGCGAATACCCAAAAAATACCAAAGCCCAATTTTTCTTTCTTTGCTATAATAGTAAAATATTTAGAATGACTTTCCTTCGTTTCTTAAAAAAAATATAATAACAGAATACGTACATATCTTGCATTATTTTTTTTTATAAATCGTCTATCACGATAAAGCCAAACCCTTTGTTAGAGGGGGACGGAAAGCTACGGGTCTTAAAAGACCAAGACGGCCGAGCTGCCTAAGGATAAGTTCTTTCGGCATTCCGTCCCACTATTTTATAAAAACATCCTGAAATACCCAGCAGCTCTGCTGCTGGGATGAAAAGGATATCCTGACGAAGTCAGGATGAGAATCTGTTACAATACGGGCCATGAGCCCATTGAGAAGAAGCAAACATAGCGTCTATGATCTGAAGTACCATTTTGTATGGATACCAAAATATCGAAGGAAGCTGTTCAGCGATCGAATGACGACGAGACTGAAAGAGATATTTCGTGAGATCGCAGAGCGATATGAATTTGAAATAGATACGATGGAAGCAATGGATGATCATGTGCATTTGTTTTTGGTTGTGCCACCGAAGTATGCTCCAGCGAGGGTAGTACAGATAATCAAAAGCATATCGGCAAAGATGATGTTTCGAGAATTCCCCGAGATAAAGAAAAAACTTTGGGGAGGAGAACTCTGGAATGACGGCTACTTTGTCCGTTCGGTTGGCGACAAAGTAACGGCAGAAGTTATAAGAAAGTATATTCGGTATCAGCATGATGAGCAAGTTGGCTTTAGGTTCTAGCGCATTTAGGATGCCCCGCAGCTCTGCTGCGGGGTAATTCACTTTAGGAAATGATGTACCAACAGTTTTTTAACTTTGAGAAGTTCATTAGATGTTGTTCAAATCAGCACATAGCATTCGCGGATAATACTGCTGACAAATGAGGTGTTGGAACAACAAAGATAAGAGAAGTTGGAAAAAGAAGAAGCAACGCAGACAAGTAACATCAGTATAATCAAATAGACGGAGGAAATAACCATGAAAAAGGACATTACGTCATCGTTTATATCATTGTTTGTGCTTCTTCTATTTACGATTGTATTCGCGACATGCGGCGGTGGTGGAGGAGGGAGTAGCAGCAGCAGTAGTAGTAGTAGTAGTAGTAGCAGTAGTAGTAGCAGTAGCAGTAGCAGTAGTGGCAACGGTTATACCGTGACCTATAATGCAAACGGCGCCACCGGTGGCAGCGTCCCGGTTGATTCAAGCAGCTATGTGACCGGGCAGACTGTCACGGTGCCCGCGAATACGGGAAGCCTCGCATATACCGGATATACCTTCGTGGGATGGCAGACGAAGGCTGATGGATCCGGCAAGGCCTATACGCCGGGAAAGGCCTTCTCGATGGGCTCTGCCAATGTCACCATGTATGCGTTATGGGCAGGGGGCTATGCCTACGCTGTGAACTGGTCTGACAGCAACGTCTCTCAGTATACGATCGGCCCGAATGGAGCGCTCACCCCCATGTTCACGCCCCCGGTTTCTACAGGAGGGTACGATCCCCGATTCCTCACGGTCGACCCCTCGGGCAAGTATTTGTACGTCAGCAACTACCATGGTCTAACCCCTATCACCGGCTGTTCCTACGGCTGTGGTTTCATATCTCAGTTCGCGATCGGTGCGGACGGGTCGCTTACATCCTTGTCCACGCCTACGTTCTTCACGGCGGGTGCGTATCCCGCAGGCGGTGCGGTCCACCCCACGAAACCCTGGTACTATGTTACAAACAGTGCTTGGGGTACCGTCAGTCAGAACACGATCGGCACGGATGGGACGCTCTCAGCAATGACCCCGTCCATCGTTGCGGCAGGGACGAGTCCCAACGCTGTCGCAATCGACCCTTCAGGCAATTATGCTTACGTGCCAAACGGCCCCGCCAACACCGTCTCCCAGTACACGATCAACCAGACGACTGGCGTGCTCACATCAATGTCCACGCCCTCGGTGGCGACGGGGGGTTATAACGCCTGGGAAATCAAGATCGTCTCGATCCCCTCAGGCACATATGCCTATGTTGCGAACTATGGTGACGGCGTCCATCCCACCTTCATTTCGCAGTACAAAATCAACACAAATGGAATGCTTTCACCACTGACCCCCGCCACGGTCTCGTTGGTGGCGCAATATGCTTTATCCATCGCAGTTGACCCCATGGGCAGGTTCGCCTATGTGCCGATCTTCACCTCGTCGACTGGGGTTATCGCCCAGTTCACGATTAACCAGACGACCGGAGCGCTCGTGTCAAACGGAACGGTCTCGACAGCGCAGGCATTAGTAGCCTGGATGGCGATCGAATCCTCGGGCAAGTACGCCTATGCGACCAGCGGCAACAATGACGCGGGCATTGGTACGTCCATCTCGCAGTACACGATCGACCAGACGACTGGAGCGCTCACGCTTATGAGCAATCCATCGGTCCAGACGGGTTATGCACCCAGCGAAATCGTTACTGTTGGGAAATAGCTTCTTGGAAGGTGCTGCGGACCTGGAAACGATGTTCGCAGGACCTCTGAAGTTCTGCAAACTCCGGGAAGATGGAGCAGCGGCTCACACCGTCCTTTTCGTGACGGCGCTGCCGTATGTTTGGTTGAATTGAGGATAAACCGGCGTCATCCGATTAATCGGGACAGGATCATGGGCATACATCACTTTATAAAAACATCCTGAAATACCCAGCAGCTCTGCTGCTGGGATGAAAAGGATATCCTGACGAAGTCAGGATGAGAATCTGTTACAATACGGGCCATGAGCCCATTGAGAAGAAGCAAACATAGCGTCTATGATCTGAAGTACCATTTTGTATGGATACCAAAATATCGAAGGAAGCTGTTCAGCGATCGAATGACGACGAGACTGAAAGAGATATTTCGTGAGATCGCAGAGCGATATGAATTTGAAATAGATACGATGGAAGCAATGGATGATCATGTGCATTTGTTTTTGGTTGTGCCACCGAAGTATGCTCCAGCGAGGGTAGTACAGATAATCAAAAGCATATCGGCAAAGATGATGTTTCGAGAATTCCCCGAGATAAAGAAAAAACTTTGGGGAGGAGAACTCTGGAATGACGGCTACTTTGTCCGTTCGGTTGGCGACAAAGTAACGGCAGAAGTTATAAGAAAGTATATTCGGTATCAGCATGATGAGCAAGTTGGCTTTAGGTTCTAGCGCATTTAGGATGCCCCGCAGCTCTGCTGCGGGGTAATTCACTATTGTACTCCACCGTGGAGTATTTCATGCCATATAATACAATGATAAAAAAAGTAAATCGGAATGACCACGTAATTCGTAATCAGCAGGTCGTCAGTTCAATCCTGACCGCCGGCTCCACGCATTTTTTTCTCCTTCGCGTCTTCTTCCGTTGTAACTGATGCGCCCCCCGGAACAAAAACAAATGGTAACAAAAAGAAAAAGGTTGACAACCCAAATAAGTATGTTTAATATTATTGGCAGAGTGCCGGACGAAACGGGGTGCTGATGAACCTTCCGAATTACATTACGCTTGCACGTATCATACTGATCCCGTTTTTTATTAATCTGATGATTTACGGTTATTACCGGAGCGCGTTGGGCGTTTTTGCGATTGCCTGTGTGACAGATGCGCTCGACGGCATGATAGCCCGAATTACTCATTCAAAAACAGAGCTGGGTGCGTTTCTCGATCCGATGGCGGACAAACTGCTCATCGTATCGGCATTCGTGACGCTTGTGCTTCTGCGCATGCTCCCGATCTGGCTCGTGATCATTGTCGTAAGCAGGGATGTCATTCTCGTACTCGGCAGTGCCGTGATTTATTTTACAGGACATGATCTGAAAGCCCGTCCCTCAATTGTGGGAAAAGCCACGACAGTATTGCAACTGACCGTGGTGACGCTTTCTCTCCTGCTGAAAAGCTACGGGGTGAACGTAGGGCTCATGTCCCTCTTATATTGGACCACGGCGGTCTTCACGATGGTTTCGGGTGTTCAGTATGTTACCCGGGGCATGAAGATCGTCGGAGAAGATGTCTCGTGACGTCATTAATCAGGGAGGTCGTTTATGAAAATATCCGACATGATCAGACAGGCGCTGGAAAAGAAGGGCTTCAGAAACCTGAAGGATGCATCCAAGGTCCTCGGAATCAGCCCGGAGCTTTTGCGTGTTACGATCAATAAAGGGCATATCCCGAAAGACACGACGCTCATGATGATAGCTGGGCAAACTGAATCTTGACAAATCCGTCCTTATTCTTGCCGCGCACCAGGAAAAGGTCCCTGCAGAAGTGAAAGGTTTTTTCCTCTCTCCGTCCCTGGCAAAATTCAGGAGAGGAAAACGCAAATATCCGCTTTCCGAAGAACAGATCAATTACCTCGAAAAAATCCTGAGTGTGGACGAGATCATGATGCTGAGAAAATTCCGGCAAGTGTCCGATGAAGCACGGACACAGATAGCCGGCTATGTCGATTTTATGTTTGCTTCCAAGAGGAGTAGCGTGATTGCTGGAGATTTGTACGGTCCTGCCGGGGAGTCTTGGCGCCGACTTAGGGTTTAAACAGGGCGATAGGATCGTCTCTATTAACGGCGAAGAGGTTAACGACGATATAGACTATAAATTCTCTGTGGCAGATGAGCATGTCGTCATCATCGTGCAGACGAAAAAGGGCAGGCGCAGAACGTTCACTCTTGATAAAGACGCCGACGATGCCCTCGGACTTGAATTTCCCCCTCTCCAAATTAAACGTTGCAGAAATAAATGCATTTTTTGTTTCGTCGACCAGATGCCGAAAGGTTGCCGAAAGAGCCTTTACATTAAAGACGACGACTTCCGTGCGTCGTTTCTCCACGGGAATTATATTACGCTCGGATCCCTCACTGAATCAGACTTCGAGCGGATTTTTCAACAGCGCCTCTCTCCTCTCTATATTTCCGTACATACAACCGAACCGGCACTGCGCTCCTTCATGATCGGGAACAGAAAGTCTCCGGATATTATGACGAGCATGAAGCGGCTGGCTGCCGGCGGCATCAAGATGCATGCGCAGATCGTCTTGTGCCCGGGAGTCAATGACGGGCCATACCTTGAGCGAACGCTGGATGATTTATCGGGGCTGTTTCCTGCCGTAGCTTCCGTTGCTGTCGTCCCCGTCGGCATCACCACGTTCAGAAAAGAGCTCTATCCGCTCCGAACATTTACCCCGCGTGAAGCCCGCGCAGTGCTTGCTACAACCGAGAGGTTCGGAAAAGAATGCAAAAGGCGGGTCGGCTCGCGTTTCGTGTTTGCGTCTGATGAATTTTATATTCGGGCAAAAGAGGCCTTTCCCGCCCCGTCTTTTTACGAGGATTTTCCGCAGATAGAAAACGGCGTGGGCATGGTAGCGACGTTTCTCCGAGAGGCGTCGCGTACGAGGTTGCCTTCACGTATTTCACCCCTGCACGTTACTATTGCGACCGGGATTTCATTTGGTAAAATCCTCAAACGTGTTTTAACGCGTGTCCATTCAATTCGCGGAGTTTCCGTCGATCTCGTAACAGTAAAGAATTATTATTTTGGGCCGACAGTAACGGTCGCCGGACTCTTAACAGGAGGCGACATTCTGAAGGCGTTGCAACGCCGACGGTTGGGTGATGTTCTGGTTATTCCTGCCAGTATGCTGAAAGAAGACGAAGACGTATTTCTCGATAACATGACGCTCAAACAACTTGCGAAACGACTCGACATCAAAATAGTGCCGGCAGCGACGTTTCGCGAATTGATGCTCGTGCTACGCAGTGCAGGGAGGGGTTGTCCATGATCTCCGGCAAAACGAAACTCTATGGCATTTTCGGATATCCTGTCAGACACACGTTTTCACCAGGCATGCATAATGCTGCATTTAAAAAAATGGACTTGGATGCGTGCTATGTTCCTTTTGCCGTCCCTCCGGACAACCTCGGAGAAGCAGCGAAGGCACTCATTCCTCTCGGCCTCTGCGGATTAAATGTTACCGTGCCGCATAAGGAAAAGATCATAGCCTATTTGGATGAACTGTCGGAAGAGGCACGGCTGATCGGCGCAGTCAACACCATTGAGATCAAGGAAGGAAAGCTGATCGGCCACAACACCGACGGCCGGGGTTTTCTCAGATCGCTCCGGGACAATGCGGGATTTACTCCGAAAGGGAAACAGGTTGTTATTATCGGCTCAGGAGGCGCGGCGAGAGCCGTGGGTTTCAGTCTTGCGCTGGAGGGAACAAAAAAAATCGTTTTTACCGATCTCGACGCAGCGAAGGCCATTGCACTGGTGACCGACATCACAGACAAGACCGGCCGTTTCGCGGAATATGTAAAACAGGAATCGGTTGGTGAGTCTGCCGCAGAAGCTGACTGCGTTATCAATGCCACGCCCCTGGGCCTGAAGACAACAGACCCCTTGCCGCTTGCTCTGGAGCACATCCGGAAAAAACACCTCGTCTGCGACCTCGTCTATAATCCGGCAGAAACGAGATTTCTGCAAACAGCAAAAGCGCGTGGAGCGAAGAGGTTGCCGGGAATCGGAATGCTGCTGTTCCAAGGTGCTATTGCCTTTGAAATATGGACGGGTAAAAAAGCTCCCGTCTCAATCATGAAAAATGCGCTTGCCAGGCAGATTGCCGCGCTGGGAAACGGTCGAAGGAAATAGACGCCTAATAGACGGACTCATCTTGACATAACTGTTGCATTAAAGTAATATTGTAGTGATTTATTCCTTAAAAGTATAAGGAGTTCCTATGGCGATGTCAGGCAGACTCGGCTCCATGCTCGTTTCGTCGGGTCTTATCACAGATGAACAACTGAAAAAAGCCCTCTCGACACAAAAATCCGAGGGGGGCAGGCTGGGGTCCATTCTGGTAAAGCTCGGGTTCGTTCAAGAAGATAAGCTCATGACGTTTCTCAGCAAGCAGTACGGCGTCCCTTATGTTGACTTGAGCAAGTTCGAGATCAATCCCGCGGTCATAAAACATATCCCCCCCGATGTTGCCCAAAAATACCGCATTATGCCGATCAATCGCGCAGGGGCCACGATAACGATCGCCATGGTGGACCCTTCCAATATTTTTGCTATCGATGATATCAAATTTATGACGGGCTACAATGTCGAGGCGGTCGTTGCGACTGAAGGAGCCATCGTTGAGGCCATTAAGAAGTATTATGGCGGTGCGAAATCTCTTGTCACGGCCAAGGCAGGCGCGGCTCCGGCGGTCAAGGACGACAAGAAGCTATCGTTGGATGCCAAAGACTACTCTCTCGATGAGGAGATGAAGGAAGACAGTTTTGTAGATGACATCGATACCGGCGGTGAGGTGGATGTCGAGGACTTCGACAGTCTCGTTCACGGAGCTGTGGATGAACTTGAAGTCGTTGAGGACCAGGAACTCGACAATCTGTCGGCAGATGTCGAAGCGCCGATAGTCAAACTCGTAAATGGTATTCTGCTGAGGGCGGCAAAATTAGGCGTGAGCGATATCCACATCGAGCCTTATGAAAAGAAATTCCGTGTTCGGTACCGTCTCGATGGTGTTTTGAAAACGGTCATGGGACTTCCCTTGAAAATCAAGAATGCGATCATTTCCCGTATCAAGATCATGTCAAACCTCGATATCGCGGAGCGACGCCTTCCCCAGGACGGCAGAATCAAACTGAAAATGGGGAAAAGCAAAACCATGGACTTCCGGGTCTCCGTCCTGCCAACGCTTTTCGGCGAAAAGATCGTGATGCGTTTGCTCGACAAATCGAATCTGCAGCTCGATATGACCAAGCTTGGATTCGATGAAGACCAGCTAGTCGATTTTAAGGAAGCGCTGGGGAGGCCTTTCGGCATGGTCCTGGTAACAGGCCCTACGGGAAGCGGAAAAACCACGACACTCTACTCAGCGCTGAGCGAACTGAATACGGATTCAGAGAACCTCATGACCGCGGAAGACCCCGTCGAGTTTAACCTGATGGGAATCAACCAGGTCCAGATGAAGGATGAAATTGGGCTTAACTTCGCTGCCGCACTCCGTTCTTTTCTGCGACAGGACCCCGACATTATCATGGTGGGAGAAACACGCGACTACGAAACGGCTGAAATCGGGGTGAAAGCCGCTCTTACCGGCCACCTCGTGCTCACGACCCTACATACCAACGACGCGCCGAGCACGATCAACCGTATGCTCAACATGGGTGTGGAGCCTTTCCTGGTTTCGTCGGCCGTGATCTTAATTGTTGCTCAGCGGCTCGTACGCAGGGCCTGCGCAATTGCAAACAAGCCCGAAAAATTGCCGGTTCAGGTCTTCATCGACGCCGGCTTCTCGCCTGAAGAGGCCGCATCCGTCGTCAGTCATAAAGGGACGGGATGTGACGTCTGCAACAAAACGGGCTATAAGGGCAGGGTGGCGCTCTATGAAGTCATGCCCATCAAAGAAGAAATCAAGGAACTTATCCTGCAGGGCGCATCGGTGTTCGACATTAAAAGACAGGCCATTGCAGGGGGAATGAAGACGCTTCGGCGAAGCGGACTCCTGAAAGTGAAGGCCGGCCTGACTTCCCTGGAAGAAGTTGTTGAAAATACCTTCCCGGACAATCAGTAATCTTGAGGCCCGGAAGTACGTCAAAGGTAAAACAGAAAGAGGATCCTCAATGGCCAATCTGCACGATCTGCTGAAGTACATGATTGAGAAGGGCGCATCGGACCTTCATATTACGACCGGCATCGCTCCGTCCATCCGCATCGACGGCAAGATGAAACCGATACCCAGCCTCGAACCTCTTTCGGGGACGCAAACGAAGGACCTCTGTTACAGTATTCTTACGGACGCTCAGAAACATAAGTTCGAGGAAAACAGCGAGCTTGATCTTTCCTTCGGTATAAAGAACCTGTCGCGTTTTCGTGCGAATATCTTTATGCAGCGCGGCGCCGTTGCCGCGGCAATCAGGACCATCCCTTTTAAAATAAAAACATTTCCGGAACTCGGGTTGCCGGAAGTCGCATCGGACCTCTGTAAGAAACCACGAGGCCTTGTTCTCGTTACCGGACCGACGGGCAGCGGTAAGTCCACTACCCTTGCCTCGATGATCGACAAAATAAACAATGAGCGGCAGGAACACATCATAACGATCGAGGACCCGATCGAATATCTGCATCCGCACAAAAAATGCCTCGTAAACCAGCGTGAAGTGAACGCCGATACGAAGTCATTTAAAGACGCATTGAAATACATTCTACGCCAAGACCCTGATGTCGTGCTCGTTGGTGAAATGCGTGACCTAGAAACCATAGAGGCGGCCCTGACTATCGCTGAAACAGGACACCTGACCTTTGCTACGCTCCATACTAATTCCGCAGTGCAGACCATGAACCGCATTATCGATGTGTTCCCGCCCCACCAGCAGTCGCAGGTTAGGGCCCAATTGTCTTTTGTCCTGGAAGGAGTAATATCTCAGCAGCTCATACCGAAAATCGGAGGTGGACGCGTTCTTGCGCTCGAGGTCATGATACCGAACGCCGCCATACGGAATCTTATCCGCGAGGATAAGATCCATCAGATATACTCGATCATGCAGACAGGCCAGTCGAAATTCGGCATGCAGACGTTGAACCAATCATTGTACGAACTCTATGTCAAAAAAGTTGATTTCCTACGAGGATTGCATCGGGAGGTCGTCCGTTGTCGATGAACTCGTGCAGATGATTGGTCGATCAGGCCTTGCAGGTGCACAACCGGCCCAAAAAGAGTATCGATGATACCGCTACTCTCAGGCCTCGGTATTTGTTCTGGCACGCGATGCAGTGGATTAGGCGCTCGATACTAATCGAAACCTCGAAGTTTGTAAAATAGTAAAGGAGTGAAAAATGGCAGCAAGCGTTTTTGTGTGGGAAGGCAAGACACGACAGGGGGCAGTTCAAAAGGGAGAGCTTGCAGCAAACAGCAAAGAAGAAGTTATCGCTCTTCTCAGGAAACAAAACATCCTGCCGATCAATGTCGCATCAAAACCCAAGGAAATCAAGCTGAGCTTTGGAGCACCAAAAATCACTGATAAGGACATTGTGATCCTTACCCGGCAGTTAGCAACGATGATCGATGCCGGTTTACCGCTCGTACAGTGTCTTGATATCCTCGGCACCCAGACTGAAAATAAAGCTCTCGGCAAGATTGTCGGGCAAGTCCGGTCTGACGTGGAGAGCGGATCAACCTTTGCCGATGCACTCAAAAAACACCCGAAAGTATTTGACAACCTGTACGTAAACATGGTTGCCGCAGGAGAGGCCGGCGGTATTCTCGATACCATTCTTCAGAGACTCGCGGCATATATGGAAAAGTTCGCAAAAATCAAAGGACAAATCAAGTCTGCAATGATTTACCCTTCCGTGATCCTTTTTGTTGCCGTCGTCAGTCGTCGCCCTCTTGATGGTCGTTGTTGTGCCGATGTTGGCGAACATGTTTGCCGATATCGGGGCAGGCGTTGCCTTTGCCGACCCGCATTGTGATTGGGCTCAGCAACTTTCTTAAGGGATGGGGTGGACTTGGATTACCCTGGGTGTGATAGTCGCTATCTTTCGTCGGGATCAAGCAATTCAGAAAAACGGAAAATGGCTTGAGAATGACAGACAGGATCGCCTTGAAAATTCCGGTAGTAGGGTCGTTGATACAAAGGGTTTCCGTGGCCAAGTTTACGCGTACACTCGGGACGCTGATGACGAGCGGTGTGCCGATTCTCGAAGGTTTATTGATCGTTTCACGGACGGCCGGCAATAAGGTAGTAGAGGAAGCAATCCTGTTTACCCGACAGAGCGTGAGTGAAGGTAAAACGCTTGCAGACCCTCTGGCTAAATCCAAAGTATTTCCCCAGATGGTTGTCCAGATGATTGCTGTCGGCGAAGCAACCGGCGCTTTGGACAATATGCTTAACAAAATCGCAGATTTTTACGATGATGAAGTCGATGCTGCCGTAGCGACGCTCACTTCCCTGCTCGAACCCATACTGATGATCTTTCTTGGGGTAACGGTCGGCTTTGTTATCGTCGCGATGTACATGCCAATCTTCCAGATGGGATCATTGACTGGCGGCTAAAACAACACGTGACTCGGGAATTTTCAAGAGAAGAATACTCCGTTCGCATCAAGTGGCTCATTTGGAGCAGGGTAGCGCTTACGACCTTCCTGGTCGGCACACTCATTTTTTTTCAACAGCGATATAAAATTTATCCTTTCCACATCGCTGTTTTGTATTATGTTCTCTTTTCGGTTTACTTCTTATCTGTCCTCTACCGATATTTGCTCAGTACGGTAGCAAACCTGCCTTTTCTTGGATATCTTCAAACTTCGGTAGACATTCTTCTCGTAACATTTCTCGTGTATCTTACCGGCGGCATAGACAGCGGTTTTTCTGTCCTCTACCATCTGGCGATCATATCGGCAAGCATCATCTTATCCCGACGCGGCGGGTATCTGGCGGCTTCTTTTGCCAGCATTCTGTACGGGAGCATGCTGGACATGCAGTACTACAATGCTCTCTTTTTTGTGCGAAGCCAGAACTTTACCGCAGCGCAAGTTCTCTATCAGGTTTTTATCAACATAGTCTCATTTTACGTCGTAGCGCTTCTCAGCGGCTACCTTACCGAACGTCTTCGAAAAACACACGATGAGCTTCGTGAAAAAAGCATAGATTTCGATGATCTCCGGGTCCTCCAGGAACATATCTTGAAAAGTGTCGGCAGCGGCATTCTTACTATGGATTTAAACGGCAATATTACTTCCTGGAACCCGGCAGCCGAACAGATTACCGGCTACAGCCATGATGAGATAAAGAGCAATTGGCAAGACGTATTCGGAAGTAGTATTAAAGAACTGTTTGGCCATACAGATTCTCTCAAGGAGCGGCCCTATCGTTTTGATGGATGGCTCATTAAAAAAGACGGCAGTCCCGCAAGTCTCGGCATGACAGCTTCACTCCTCAAAGACGATATTAATGCTGTTCGCGGCATCATCCTGACTTTTCAAGATATTACAAAAATTCTTGAAATGGAGGAGCATATCAGAAGACAGGAACGATTGGTAACTGTCGGGAGCCTCGCTGCCGGTATTGCCCATGAAATACGAAATCCTCTTGCTGCCCTTAGCGGGTCCATTCAAGTGCTGCAGGGCGAACTCAAACTGAAGGATGATAATAAGCGTCTCATGGATATCGTCGTGAATGAAACAGACAGGCTCAACACCATTATTACGGAATTCCTTGAATATGCTCGTCCCGCCGGCGCTCAGACTGATCAGATTGAACTCAATTCCCTGTTGGATGAAACAATCACACTTCTACAAAACAGCAAAGATTTTCAGGAGAATATCGTTGTCCGGCGAGAAATTGACCCTCGGCTGGTCCTCAAAGGAGATTCCCAGCGCCTGCGCCAAGTTTTCTGGAACCTTTTGATCAATGCCTGTCAGGCTATGCCGGACGGCGGTGTTTTAGCGATTACTGCCGAACCTTTTTTACGAGCGGAAGATGATGCCACCTGGTGCCAGATTACGATATTTGATACCGGGTTGGGGATTAACGATAAAGACCTGCGTAAAATATTTGATCCTTTTTTTACGACAAAAGCAGGAGGGACGGGGCTCGGCTTGTCGATTGCGCATCGGATTATCGATGATCACGGGGGAGGAATCACCGTCGACAGTGAACCTGGAAAGGGTACGCAGTTTAAAATCAGGCTGCCAATGATTGAAAATCACGCTTATTCATTAGCCGCACCAGTGCGACCTTATCGTCATGATCCTGAAGGCCAGGAGTAACATGAGCAAAATTCTTGTCGTTGACGACGAACAAAGCATGAGGGATTTCCTCGCAATCATGCTGAAAAAAGAGGGCCACGATGTTGTGACTGCCGAGAACGGCGCCAGTGCGCTGAAAGCAGTGCAATCAGAGATATTTGATCTCGTGATCAGCGACGTAAAGATGTCGGGTATGGACGGCATCGACGTGCTGAAAACAACAAAAGATATTTCTCCGGAAACTGTTGTAATTATGATTACCGCCTTTGCAACTGCTGAAACGGCCATAGAGGCAATGAAGCTCGGAGCCTACGATTACGTTATTAAGCCTTTCAAAGTCGATGAACTGAAGCTGATTATCAATAACTCGCTCGAGAAGCGCCACTTACGGAAGGAGAATATTCTTCTCAAACGGGAAATAGAAGCCCGCGCCGGATTCGAAAATTTTATTGGGAAGAGCGAACCCATGCAGAGGGTATTTGCCCTCATTCGAAAAGTCGCTGAAACGAGCAGTACCGTCTTGATAACGGGGGAGAGCGGTACGGGTAAAGAGCTCGTTGCCAGGGCTATCCATTACAATAGTACACGAAGAAACGGCCCCTTTGTTACGGTCAATTGCGGGGCTCTGCCGGAGACGCTGCTTGAAAGCGAACTGTTCGGCTATATGAAGGGAGCATTTACCGGTGCGACGTCGAACAAACAAGGACTTTTTGAAGCAGCCCATGGTGGAGCTATTTTCCTGGATGAGATAAGCACAACAACGCCGGCACTGCAGGTCAAACTGTTGCGCGTTCTCCAGGAGCGCGAATTTATGCGCATTGGGGGAACCGTGGACATCAAAGTCGACGTACATATTATTGCCGCCAGCAACAAGGATCTGCTTTCTGAGGTTGCGAAAGGGTTGTTTCGGGAAGATCTGTATTACCGACTCAACGTGATTCCTATTCACCTTCCTCCTCTCCGCGAGAGAAAGGAAGATATACCGCCGCTGATCGATTTTTTTCTTGTGAAATATGCCAAAAGAGACGGGACATCAATACGGCCGAAAAAAATCTATCCCAACGCATTAAAAATGTTGATGCAGTATCAGTGGCCGGGAAACGTGCGGGAGTTGGAAAATATGATCGAGCGTCTTATGATCATGACGCCCGAAGAAACGATCGGCCTTGAGCATATACCTGATGTCGTGAACACCAGGCACCCCTGCTCCGAACTTGTTGCGCTGGATATTCCCGAGAAAGGCCTGAATCTGGAGTCCTTATTAGAAGAGGCTGAAAAAACGCTTTTGCATAAGGCTCTCGAAAAATCCGGAGGGGTGAAGACCGAGGCAGCGAAGCTGCTGGGGCTTTCCTTCAGGTCTTTTCGCCACCGGTTGCAAAAATACGATGCATCGTGACCCCTGTTCGCCGAGTTTTTGATTGCAAATCCTCCCTAATTTCGCTACAATTCAACCCTTATGGTATACGACAATATCAGAGAGTTTATATCGGTTCTTGAGAAAGAGGGCGAGCTGGCCAGGATCAAGACGGAGGTCGACGCAGAGCTTGAGATCGCGGAAATTACCGACCGGGTCTCGAAAGAAAAAGGAACTTCAAATAAAGCGCTTCTGTTTGAACGGGTAAAAGGATCTTCTTTTCCTGTTTTGACCAACGTCTTCGGCTCGATGAAACGCATGTGTCTTGCCCTGGGCGTTAACAATCTTGACGAAATCGGCGGGCGGATCAAGGAGATTGTCGATCCTACAAACCTGTTCCCCGGCCCGGGCGCGGGGATCATGGATAAGCTCCAGATGCTTCCGAAGCTGACGGAACTCTCCTCGTTCTTTCCGAAGACCGTAAAAAAAGCGCCCTGCCAGGAGGTCGTTCTCACCGGTGACCAAGTAGATCTATCCAAAATCCCCGTGCTGAAGTGCTGGCCTGCAGACGGCGGACGGTTTATCACGCTTCCCATGGTCTGTACCGTCGACCCCGTTACGAGCATAACCAACGTCGGAATGTACCGCATGCAGGTCTTTGACCACCAGACAACCGGCATGCACTGGCATAAACACAAGGACGGCGCACGCCACTACCAGCACTATGAAACCGCGGGAAAACGCATGGAAGTGGCTGTCGCCATAGGAGGCGATCCCTCGATCATTTACGCATCAACAGCGCCTTTGCCGCCCGTGATCGGCGAGTATCTTTTCGCAGGTTTCCTCAGGAGGAAGCAACTTGAAGTCGTTCAGTGCAAGACCGTGAATGTCCGGGTGCCTGCCGAAGCTGAATTCATTCTGGAAGGGTTCGTCGATCCCCTCGAACGACAGAGTGGAGGGCCCTTTCGGCGACCACACCGGTTACTATTCCGAGGCAGACGAATACCCGGTGTTTCATATTACGGCAATAACGCATCGGAAAGATGCCATCTACCCGGCGACCCTGGTCGGACGGCCTCCGCAGGAAGACGCCTACCTCGGCAAAGCTACCGAACGGATTTTTCTGCCGCTCCTCCAGATGGTGGCGCCCGATATACTCGACATGGACATGCCCATCGAGGGCGTTTTTCACAATAACGTCATTGTGAAGATAAAAAAACGCTATCCGGGCCACGGGAAAAAAGTTCTCCACACGATCTGGGGAACCGGGATGCTGATGCTCTCCAAGTTTGTGATCGTCTGCGATGAAGACGTCAATATTCACGACTATTCCGAGGTGACGTGGAAAGTCATGAATCATGTGGACCCGCAGCGCGATGTGATCATCACTGACGGTCCGCTGGACATCCTCGATCATTCCTGCCCGCAGATCGGTTTCGGCGGCAAAATGGGGATCGATGCGACCCGCAAAGGGTCGGGCGAAGGGTTCCTGAGATCCTGGCCTGATGAAATTAAGATGGACCAGGCAGATTCAAAAGAAAGTCGAAGAACGGTGGAAAGAGTACGGGTTTTAAACGACACCGAAGAACGTCTAACCTGGAAATGGTAAGTTGTAAATTTGAAATGGCGCAGGGCGAACAAGATCCACCAATGATTGAAGCGGCTACTCGGCTCTGCGGTAACATTTCCAATTTTCGGACTTCAATGTACAATTGATCTCTAATCTATGTGGCTATTTGACATACTGCTGATCTCATCTCTGATCGTCGTGAACGGTTTTTTTGCGGCGTCTGAAATATCTCTGATCTCGCTCAGAAAAAGTCGTGTACGTCACCTGGTCAAAAGCGGAAATCCGACTGCGCTAAGAGTTCAGAGGCTGCAGGAAGAGCCGGAGCGATTTCTCGGGACAGTCCAGATCGGCGTTACCCTGGTAGGAACGCTGGCCGCGGCGATCGGCGGCGTAATCGCCGTCGTACACGTTAAACCGGTGTTACTCTCGCTGCCGGTTGCTTTTATCCAGAGGGCGGCAGAGCCCCTCGCCCTGGCGATCATGGTGGGCCTGATCACGTACGTTACGATCGTGATCGGAGAATTGGTCCCCAAATCACTCGCCATCCGGCATTCCGAGAAGATTGCTTTTTTTACGTCGGCGCCCATTGATTTTCTTTCGCGCGTCCTTTCCTTTGTGCTTCGGGTCCTGGCGATGTCGAGCAACACGGTCCTCCGTTTTTTCGGGCTCGAAGAGGGCCAGGAGTCCAATCTGATTTCTGAAGACGAGGTGAAGTACCTGATTCGGGAAGGACGCAAGAGCGGCGTATTCGAATCATCGGAAGAGGATTTGATCCACAGCGTGTTCCGGTTTACCGACACGGTCGTAAAAGAGGTCATGGTCCCGCGGACCGAGATCGTGGCGATAGAAACAGGGAGCTCTCTCGACGTCATTCTCCGAACCATGAACGAAAAGGGGTTTTCCCGCCTGCCGGTTTACAGCGAGACCATCGATAATATTATCGGTGTCGTATACCTCAAGGATATCCTTGCGCTCCACATGGGAAACCGGCAATTTCAGCTCGAGGATGTGCTCCGGAAACCTTACTTCGTGCCGCCGAACAAAAATGTGAGCGTGCTTCTGCAGGGAAATGCGGGAAAAGCGCATTCATCTGGCTCTCGTCGGAGATGAGTACGGCGGTACCGACGGTCTCGTCGCCATGGAAGATCTCATCGAAGAGATCGTGGGAGACATACGGGACGAGCAGGAAAAAGAACTGCGTGAAATCCACGAGGTCGCGGCCAACCGTTATGTCGTCGACGGAAGAACGGACATCGGACAGCTGAATAAAAAGCTCGGAGTCAAGATTCCCGAGGACGAGTTCGAAACGATCGGTGGATTTGTGCTGGGCCTGTTCGGACGATTGCCTGCTGAAGGCGACCAGATCAAATATCAGGATCTGCTGTTTACCGTTCTCCGGCTGCACAAAAACCGGATATCCCGTATCCGTGTCCTGAAGTTCGCGCCGGCAAATCATGAGAGAGGTGAAAATGATGACGCCACTGGTACTCAAGACTGATCTCGCGGGATTGCGGCCGCCCAAGCGGGGAAAGGTCCGGGACATCTACGATTTAGGCGATACGCTGCTGATCGTTGCAACAGACAGGATTTCCGCCTTTCGACGTGGTGCTCCCGAATGCCGTCCCGGAAAAGGGCAGGGTCCTGACGCAGATATCAAAATACTGGTTCTCTCAGACCGAGAGCGATCGTCAAGAACCATCTGATTATCCACGGAGGTCAAGGACTTCCCGGCAGAGTGCAGGCCCCACGCGGCGGCTCCTTGAGGGCAGAAGCATGCTGGTCAAAAAATCGCAGCCGCTGCCGGTAGAGTGCATCGTTCGCGGCTATCTCACGGGGTCGGGGCTCAAGGAGTACAAGGCAACGGGCGCCGTGAGCGGCATTAAACTTCCGCAAGGATTGACCGAGGCCTCGCGCCTCCCGGAACCCGTATTTACACCGTCCACCAAGGCCGAAGTCGGCGAACATGACGAAAATATCGATTTTAACACGGTCAGAAAACTCGTGGGGAACGAGGTTGCTGATAAAATCAAATCGTACGCCCTCGCGGTGTATCATAAAGCATGCACGATTGCAGAAGCCAAAGGCATTATCATAGCCGATACCAAGCTCGAATTCGGAATCTCATAATAACGAAGTCATCCTGATCGACGAAGTGCTGACACCCGACTCGTCCCGCTTCTGGCCGAAAAACGACTACCGGGAAGGGGTCGTGCAGAAAAGTTATGACAAACAGTTCGTCAGAGACTACCTGCTTTCGCTTTCCTGGAACCAGAAACCGCCGGCCCCGACGCTCCCCGATGACGTGGTCCGGAAGACAAGCGAAAAGTACCTCGAAGTCCTCAGACTGTTGACCGAGAAATGAGCAGTTTCTCTTTGAAGCTTGCACAGGGGACAGCGGTTTCAATCCGATCAAATCGAGTTGCCTGCTCGAACTACCTGTAAAACAGGGTATGCAGGCGGCAGATGTCTCGACCCAAATCGATTCTGCATGATAAAAAAGACTCTTTCTCTTGTCATTCTATTCGTGTTCATTGCGACAACTGCGCTTCGCCGAGAGCTTCGAAGGTCCTCTCGTCATCAAAAACGGGCAACCGCTCTATGCTGCACTGAACAGCCCCCCTCTCGTATCAGCAGAACCGGAAAATTCTCTGAATATCGACTTGTCTTATTCGAGCACCTATGCCGTGGCTGGAAGCAACAACTGGTATGTCGGGATCGATCTGGAAACCGCCCTGCTCGACATTCAATACAAACAGGTGGTGGGGAAAGGGCTCGAAATAGGTTTTGACCTCCCGGTTATCCGGTATGGCAGTGGCTTTTTCGATAATGAGATCGAAACATACCACCGCCTGATAGGCATGCCCAACGCATACGGAAGAAGAGATCGGCCACAAAACGATTTTCTTCTGGAAGTAGCCCATAACGGCAAAGAGGTCATTCATGGAAAACCCAGCGAGACCGCTCTCGGGGATCTGATGCTCGAAGCCAAAAAAAACCTGTATGACAGCGATTCTATCAACGGTCAGTGTTCAGACATTCCTGAACCTCCCGACAGGAGACCCGGAAAACAGCTATGGCAGCGGGAGGGTCAATGGGGGAATCGCAGCCCTCGTGAATGAACAACTGCGGAGCGACCTTATGCTGTACCTGAATGCAGGTATCGGCCTCATTCATGAACTGGCGGCAATTGAACATGTCGAACTCAAAAACTATTACTACGGCGGAGCAGGTTTTGAATGGATATATTCGCCGAAGGTGCTTCTTAATTTACAAACGAGCATCCAGACTTCTCCTTTCCCGAAAACAGGTATTGTGAGTGTTGACAACCCCTCAATGACGGCGAGTTTCGGCGGCAGGTACAAAATGGACGCCCGATCGTCGTTTGGCCTTTCGGTGACCGAAGACCCTGATGTGTCCGGGGCGCCTGACATCATGATCGGCCTCGATTATCGTCAGAAGTTCTGAACACAGTATTCTGCAGTCCCGTTTATCCTTGACAGCATCAGTCCATAATCAGTATAATCCGCATCGGATCATAAAAATATTATTAATAAAATTCGACGATTACACATTTGAAAGACCGCGTGATCATTTTGAGAAGACGAGAGCAGGTCATTTTTTGTCGCGCCGCGGTTGACTTTAAAACATAAAGGGGATTTGCATGGAAGATTATAACGAACTGATCCAGCAGCGATTTAAAAAACTCGCTGAGATCAGCGCGATGGGGAAGAAACCTTATGCAGGCAAGTTTGATGTTTCAACATCGGCCCAGTCACTTATAGATACGTACGGCAACACCACGAAAGAAGAGCTGGAATCCAAGCGGGTCGAGGTCACGGTGGCAGGGAGAATCATCGCCATGCGGAGCTTCGGCAAGGCGGGTTTCGGCCATATACAGGACGGTTCGGGAAGGATCCAGGTCTATTTTCAAAAGAACACGCTCGGCGAGGAACAGTACGCATTTTTTAAAAAGATCGACATCGGTGATTTCATCGGGGTCAAGGGTTTTCTGTTCCGGACGAAAACCAATGAGCTTACGATCGAGATGGAGGACTTTACACTCCTGTCGAAATCGCTCCGGCCCTTGCCCGAGAAGTGGCATGGCCTTACGGATGTCGAACTCCGATACCGTCAGCGGTATGTGGACCTGATCGTCAATCCCGAGGTCAAAAATGTTTTTGTCCTCCGCACGAAGATCGTCCAGGCGATCCGGAGTTTCCTGAACGCACGCGGGCTATCTCGAAGTTGAGACACCCATGATGCAGTCCATCCCGGGCGGGGCCACGGCAAAGCCGTTCAAGACACATCATAACGCCCTGGACATGGACCTCTATCTCCGGATTGCGCCTGAACTGTACCTGAAGCGGCTCCTCGTCGGCGGGTTCGAACGTGTCTATGAGATCAATCGGAATTTCCGGAACGAGGGTATTTCCACACGCCATAATCCGGAGTTCACCATGCTCGAATTCTACACCGCTTACGCCGACTACCAATTTCTCCTGGACCTGACCGAGCAAATGGTCAGCACCGTGGCATCAGAAGTGATCGGCACGACGGAAGTTGAATACGAGGGCCATAAGATCAGTCTTGCGCCGCCGTGGAAACGGATCACGTATATCGATTCTCTGCGCCAGGCAGGCGTGCCGGACGACGTCCTGGCTGATACTGCGAAAGCCAGGGAGTATGCAATGAAACTCGGCGGGAACCTCAAGGGCGGCGAACCGCTCGGGAAGATTCTGAACGAGATATTCGAGGCCTTGGTCGAACCCAAACTCATCCAGCCCACCTTTATTACGGACTATCCCACGGACATTTCGCCGCTCTCGAAAAAGCGCGACGACAATCCCGATTTTGTCGAGCGTTTTGAGCTGTTCGTCGTAGGCAGGGAACTCGCAAACGCCTTCTCGGAGTTGAACGACCCCGTTGACCAGAAGGAACGGTTCCAAAAGCAGGTATCGGAACGCGAAGCAGGTGATGAAGAGGCCCATCAGATGGATGATGACTTCATCCGCGCGCTGGAATACGGCATGCCGCCTGCGGCCGGTGAAGGAATCGGCATCGACCGTCTCGTGATGCTGCTCACCGGCTCCAATTCTATCCGTGACGTGATACTCTTTCCGCAGATGAAGAAGGAAAAGTGAGATACATGCTCGAAGCGAGTAGTGCAGAATAGTCTACCGTGTTTATCCGATTAGCATGAAGCTTCCCTACGAAATATTCATCAGCCTGCGCTATCTGAGAACGAAAAAGCGATACGGCACCGTTTCGCTCAATACATTCATCTCGATTGCCGGGGTCGTCATTGGCGTTGCGACATCCATTATCACCCTTGCCGTGATGACGGGTTTCCAGGGGTATTTCCGAGACAAGATACTCTCCGCCATGCCGCATATCGTGGTCATGGAATTTACCGGCACCGGTGTGAAAGATCAGCAGACCCTTCAGAACAAGGTCGAGAAGGTGCCGCATGTCCTAGGCCACGACGCCTTTCATATACGGCCAATCCATGCTTACGACGCAGGACCGGATGCAGGGCGTGGTCGTCCGGGGAATCGATCCGGATACCGAGGCTAAGGTCACCGGTCTTGCCAGGAATATGACTGCCGGGACGCTGAAAGACCTGGAGAACAGCGACAGCAAACTGCCGGGAATCATCATCGGTGATGACCTTGCGCGCAAACTCGGAGTATCGGTCGGGGACACCGTTACGATGGTCAATCCCCTGGGCGAAGAAACGCCTATGGGGCTCATTCCGAAAATGAAGAAGTTTGTCGTCGCCGGACTTTTTGACGCCGGTATGTACGACTATAATATTACCTTCGTGTATATCGCGCTCCCCGATGCGCAGAAATTTTTCGACATGAAGGGACGTATCAGCGGGATCCAGGTCCGTATTGACGATGTCTACCATGGCAAATACGATTTCGTCCGATATTCAAAAAGCCGCCGGGTATCCGTATATTACCCGTAACTGGATGGAGCAGAATAAAAATTTTTTTTCTGCCCTCTTGCTTGAAAAGATCGGCATGTCTCTCATTCTTTTTGTTATTATTATCGTGGCATCATTTAACATCATCGGCACGCTTACGATGATCGTCATGGAGAAAAAGCCGGGAAATCGCGATCCTGAAATCCATGGGTTCCTCGTCCCTGAGTATCGTAAAAATATTCATGTTCGCCGGACTTGTGATCGGCATTGTCGGCACCACATCGGCGTTATCATCGGTTATAGCGCGGTAACAGTGATTACAAAAACAGATGTCATCACGTTGCCCAAGGACGTCTACCAGGTCAGCCATCTGCCGCTTGTCACTTCAGGGTACGATATTTTGTTCATATCGCTGACAGCGCTCGGGATCAGCTTTCTCGCGACCCTGTACCCGGCATGGCAGGCCGCAAAGCAAGACCCGGTGGAAGTGCTCAGATACGAATAAAAAAGATACGCTGGAAGACTGGATGTACGATACCGTTGATCAAATTCCTTCGCATTCACTGGTACCAAGATATCGTGATCTGAACTTCTACTGAAGACGAGGAGGTAGGTATGGCGACAAAAGGGGGAGCAAAGTTAAATCTGTTCTTTTTTTTATTGGTATTGCTCGCGCTCTTGTTTCGTTTTCGTCCTCTTCGGAGGCGACAATCTGCTGAAATCCGCCGGAAATCAGATCGGGGTGGCGGGAAGAAGGCTGAGGAGTAAAGAAAGACATTGAACAGAAAGCCACAACGATTGAGAAAACGGGAACGTTAACAAGCTGAAGGAAGACGAAAAGCCGGGAGAAAAGAAATAACACAGCATCGTATTCATATTCACGACCTTCGGAAAACGTTCATGAGCGGTCCGCAAGAACTTCGCGTGCTCGATGGGATCGATTTCGAAATCCGCGAAGGGGAAATGCTCGCCATTGTGGGTGCATCCGGCGTCGGAAAGAGTACCTTTCTCCACATTCTGGGGGGTCTTGATCGGCCGACGTCGGGAAGAGTTTTTTACGGAGAGGTGGACGTCTTTTCACTGGCCGCCTGCGGAACTCGCCCGGTTCAGAAACGAGCGGGTAGGCTTCATTTTTCAGTTCCATCACCTGCTGCCCGAGTTCTCAGCTATCGAGAATGTGATGATGCCGGCACTTATCAGGAGGGCCGACACGAAGGCGGCCGCCGAAACAGCAGCGAATATTCTGGTTGAAGTGGGGCTCGGTAGCAGGCTGCACCACCGTCCGGGCGAGCTTTCGGGCGGTGAACAGCAACGCGTGGCAGTTGCTCGGGCGCTTGTGCTCAAACCGGACGTGGTTTTGGCAGATGAACCCACGGGGAACCTGGATGCGCATACGGGAGAGGCGATCCATGACCTCCTGCTTTCCATAAACAAACAGAGGGGAATCACCTTCGTTATCGTAACGCACAATGATAAGCTCGCCATCCGCGCAGATCGAGTGCTCCGGATGGCAGACGGCAAGCTTGCGCAGGCACATGATTATTGATTCGGTTCTCACTCTTACGATCGATTTCCCACCTGATCGCTCCGCACCAGCTGCTCAAACCATGCGGTTATCATGTTTTTTCTTGACTTTCAGAGGTTGTAAAAAGTAAAATAAAAAGCTCAGTGAAATCATATCTCTACCCGGGGAAACGACCGTATGAATCTTCTCTTTTTTCAAGCAGCAACGGGCGCCTATCTGCTCGCCGCTGCCGGATATATTTCCTATATCTTCAAACCTGATAAGAAATGGGCTGGAGCGGCATCCCTGTGGGCTACATTTGCAGGCTTCCTTTTCCATATTGTCTATTTTTCTTTGCGCTGGTCAGAAGCCGGGCGCATACCGATCACGAGTTTTTTTGAAGCCGCCAATTTTCTCGGCATGGGTATTATCTTCGTTTTTTTGGTCATGGAGTTCCGTTTCAAGATTGCCGCGCTCGGCTCGTTCATGTTGCCTCTCGTCGTCATTCTCATGATCCCCGTATTTCTTTTATCCGGTGAAATTAAAGAACTCAATCCCGTGTTGAAGAGTGGATGGCTGGGAGTGCATACGAGCCTAGCCGTTCTCGGGGACGCCGCCTTCGCGTTCGCCTGCATTGTGTCGATCATGTATCTTATCCAGGAACGGCAATTGAAAGCAAAGCATCTGGGCGCGATATTCCACCGTCTGCCCTCGCTAGACATCATGGACACGCTCTCCTATAAGGCGTTGACGCTCGGCTGGCCGCTCTTCACGCTCGGCATGATCACCGGTTCTATCTGGGCGAACAGCGCCTGGGGCTCCTATTGGAGCTGGGACCCCAAGGAGACCTGGTCCCTCATAACCTGGGTCATCTATCTCGTGCTCCTTCACCTTCGCACCATAGGCTGGCGGGGCAGAAAAATGGCTGTCCTCTCGATCGCCGGTTTTGTGTTCGTTCTCGTAAGCTTTTTTGTCGTGAGTCGCGTGAATATCGGAAAGCATTTGTTTTAAGGTGACATCAGTATGGGAATTGTCGTAGTCGGTCTCAGTCATAAAACAGCGCCCATTGAAGTCCGCGAGAAGCTGAACTTCCCGGAGGACACGCTTCCCGGTGCGCTCAAAAAGCTCATGACCTACGACGGGGTCAAGGAAAGCATGATCGTGTCCACCTGCAACCGGGTGGAGATCTATGCATCAGTGATCGAAAGCGCCCCGGGGATCGAACGAATCAAGCAGTTCATATCGGAATATCACGGCCTGTCCCGGGAGGCCCTGGATAAGTCGCTCTATGTCTATCCCGACGCTCAGGGAGTGCGCCATACGTTCCGTGTCGCTTCGAGCCTCGATTCCCTCGTCCTGGGAGAAGCGCAGATCCTGGGGCAGATGAAAGACGCCTTCGACGTTGCCCTTAAGACCAAGACCACCAGCACGATCATGAACAAACTGTTGAAAAAGGCAATATCCGTCGCGAAACGGGTCCGCACCGAGACCCGGCTTGCGGAGGGAGCGGTATCTATCAGCTCCGCTGCCGTGGAACTCGCCAAGAAGATTTTCGGTACCCTGGAAGGGAAGAACGTCATGCTCCTGGGTGCGGGCGAGATGGCCGAGCTGGCCGCTCAGCACCTTCTCGGCAACGGCGTGAAGAACATTATGGTGGCGAACCGGACGTTCGAACGCGCGGAAGAGCTTGCCAAGGAATTCAAGGGCGACGCCATCCGGTTCGAGCATTTCCCCGACGCCCTCGTCATGGTGGACATTCTGATCTGCGCCACCGGCGCCCCGCACTATGTCGTCAACCGCGACATGGTCAACAAGGCCCTCAAACAACGCCGCAACAATCCGATCTTTATGATCGACATATCGAACCCGAGAAACATCGACCCTGACGTCGACAAGGTCGACAACGTGTACCTCTATGACATCGACGACCTGCAGAGCAAGGTCGACGTTAATACGGAAGGAAGGGCGCGGGAAGCGGGAAAGGCCGAGGAAATCGTGAGCCAGGAGGTGGAGACCTATCTCCAATGGGAACGGGCGCTCGATGCCGTGCCGACCATCGTGGACCTTCGTGAAAAGATCGAGGACATCAGAAAACGCGAACTGGAAAAGACCCTGGGCTCTCTGAACGGGATCAGTGAGGACGGGAAAAGGGCAATAGACATCATGTCACAGTCCATCGTGAACAAGCTGCTCCATGCCCCCCTCGTCGTTCTTAAGCAGGCAGCTTCAACGCAGGATGGAAGCGATAACACCATCACGGTCGCTCGCAAGCTTTTCAATCTGGACAAGGAACTCAAGCGGCCGGGGCATCATCGAAGCGATATGAACGAGGGGACATCCGAAAATACAAGCGAAACCATATTGGGCAACAATAAGAAGAGCGAGTGCCGGTGATCTAATCAATTACGGATTGCGGATATAAAATTTACATTAACCGCGCAATGTTTTTAATCTGCGGTAATCTGTTTCATCTGCATCCAAATAACTTCTCTAGGAGTCTTCATTGCGAAAAGAAATCAGGATCGGCACCCGTAGCAGCGCACTTGCGCTCTGGCAGGCGGAATGGGTGAAGTCAGAGCTCGAAAAAAAATATCCGGGCATGACTGTATCGCTCACCAAGATAAAGACAACGGGAGACAAAATCCTTGATGTCCCGCTGGCAAAGGTCGGCGGCAAGGGGCTCTTCGTAAAGGAAATCGAGGAGGCGATGCTGGCGAATGAGATCGACATTGCCGTCCACAGCATGAAAGACGTACCCACGTTCTTTCCTGACGGGCTCCATTTAGGAGCTATCACCAAGCGAGAAGATCCCAGGGACGCGTTGCTTACGCGTAACAAGATCGCTTTTAAAGACCTGCCCAAGGGTGCGAATGTAGGCACCAGCAGCCTCAGGCGCCAGGCCCAGCTCATGAACATTCGTCCGGATTTTGTGATCCATCAGCTTCGCGGGAATGTGGACACCAGGCTCCGCAAGCTCAAAGAGGGGCAGTATGATGCCATTATTCTTGCCGCAGCCGGCGTCAAGCGTCTCGGTCTCGCGGACAATGTTTCGGAATTTATCGATCCCGAGATCAGCCTGCCGGCAATCGGGCAGGGAGCCCTCGGCATCGAGTGCCGCGTAGATGACCGGGAATTGAACGACCTGATCGCTTTTTTCAACCATGCGGACAGCCGCACCTGCGTCACGGGCGAACGCGCGCTTCTGCGGCGGCTTGAGGGCGGTTGCCAGGTGCCGATCGCCTGCTACGGCCAGATGAAGAACGGAAATTTGCATCTCACCGGTCTCGTCGGTAGTGTGGACGGAAAACGGATCATCAAGGACAGCATTGAAGGGACCCCGGATAAGGCGGAAAAACTTGGCGTTACTCTTGCGGAGAAACTCTTGTCCCAAGGAGCAGATGTGATCTTGCGGGAAGTGTACGGAAATAATTCCGATTTCAGCGGGAGCAATCTGCTGGAAAATTAATTACAGGGAAAGATTTTGTAACCACAGATTTCACGGATTGACACGGATAGAGAAGTGATTGTTGATTAATTCTCGACCTGTGTTTGTCTGTATCTATCTGTGGTTTCTTATTTCATATGGCCCAAACAATTGGAAAAGTATATTTAATCGGCGCCGGTCCCGGAGATCCTGGACTCATCACAGTCAAGGGTCTCGAGTGTGTAAAAAAAGCCGACGTCATCATTTACGATTACCTCGCGAACGAACGGCTGCTCGACCAGCGTCGTCCCGAGGCAGAACTCATTTACGTGGGGAAGCAGGGGAGCCGGCACACGCTTCCCCAGGACCAGATCAACTGCACTCATTGTCAGAAAAGCCCGGGAAGGAAAGGTCGTCGCGAGGTTAAAAGGTGGCGATCCTTTTATCTTCGGCCGCGGTGGGGAAGAAGCCGAGGAGTTGGTTGACAACGGCATCCCCTTTGAAGTGGTTCCCGGCGTGACCTCGGCCATTTCGGCGCCCACCTATGCAGGCATTCCGCTAACACACCGCGAACATACGGCAAGCGTGGCTTTTGTAACCGGCCATGAAGACCCGACAAAACCTGAATCAAAAGTGCACTGGGACAAGATATCGACCGGCATTGGGACGCTCGTGTTTTTCATGGGCATGAAGAATCTCCAGAATATCGTCGACAACCTCATTTCTCACGGCAGAAGTCCGGAAACGCCGATAGCCCTTATTCAGTGGGGTACGCGAACGGACCAGCGGGTCGTGACGGGAATACTGAAAGATATCGTTCCCAAGGTCAGGGAAGCAAAGCTTGGCCCGCCTGCTATCATCGTTGTCGGAGAAGTGGTTCGGCTGAGGCAAAAGCTGAACTGGTATGAATCGAAACCGTTCTTCGGCAAGCGTATCATTATCACGCGTTCGCGCGACCAGGCAAGTGTGTTCGCTGAAATGCTGATCGACCGCGGCGCAACGACCATTGAGTTTCCGACCATTGACGTTGTTCCGCCTGCAAGCTGGGACGAGCTCGACAGCGCTATCCAATCAATAGAAACGTTCAACTGGCTCATTTTCACGAGCACGAATGCGGTAAAATTCTTCATGGAACGCCTTCGCAGCCTTAACAAGGACCTGCGTATTCTCAAAGGCGTGAGTATCTGTACGGTTGGGCCGAAAACCTCGGAATCATTGGAGTCTTATGGTCTTAGGGCCGATCTTATACCTGCGGAATTCAAGGCCGAGGGAGTTCTCGCCGCGCTCGGTGGAGTAAAGGTCAGAGGCCTCAAATTTCTCATCCCCAGGGCAAAGGTTGCCCGGGAAATCATTCCGGACAAGTTGCGGGAGCTCGGCGCAGACGTCACGGTGGCCACGGCCTATGAAAACATAAAACCGGCATCCGACGTGGTCCGGGTCAGGAAGCTGCTGGAAGAGAAAAAGATCGCGGCAATAACTTTTACGAGCTCTTCCACGGTCCATAATTTTGTTGAAATACTCGGCCAAAAAGAGTATAAAGCACTCTTAAACGGTGTCGCAGTGGCCTGCATAGGGCCCGTAACGGCAAAGACCGCTGAAGAATACGGGATGAAGACAAACATCATGCCGAAGGATTATACGATTCCCGCACTCGTTCATGAGCTTGCGGATTTTTTTAAGAAGCAGTAGCGCATTCACGACAAAAACACCTTCGTGTCTTCGTCGTACAAAAAAGGAGACAGTATGATTACCATTTCAGATGTGGCAGCAGACAAAATCAAAGAAATATTGAAGGCAGAGGGCGTTCCGAATCATGCCTTGCGGGTATCGGCAGCCAGCGGCGGATGCTGCGGTCCTTCCTACGAGATCATGATCGACGACAAGACGGGCGACGGCGACAGCGTGGTTGAAAAGAACGGCGCCAAGCTCTTTGTCGACGAATCGACGTCCAAGACTCTTGACGGCGCTGAGCTCGGGTTCATCAGCGACGAACGCGGTGAAGGCTTTGTTATCGGCTTTCCGAACGGCGCACCGGCCGGCGGCAGCTGCGGTTGCGGTGGAGAAGAGTCGGATCACAGCCATGGATAGTCACGGGCAGTGGCTGCGGTTCCGGCGGTTGCGGCTGCAGCTAAGAATACTTTGCTCCACGCAGAAGTCTGTGCGTTGCGATCTGAGCCGTAATTAAACCAGGAGAGCTCATGTTTCAACCTTTATATCGTCCAAGACGGCTCAGGGCCAACGAGAACATCCGGCGCATGGTGCGGGAGACGAAGCTTTCCCCCGACGATTTCATTTATCCGCTCTTCGTGACCCACGGCAAGGGCGTAAAAAAAGAGATCAGCTCCATGCCCGGCAACTACCAGCAGTCCATCGACAACCTCGTGAAGGACTGCGAGGAGATCAAGAAGCTCGGCATCCCCGCCGTCATTCTCTTCGGCATTCCGGCGCATAAGGACGAGGTCGGAAGCGAGGCCTACTCCGACGAAGGCATTGTCCAGCACGCCATTAAGGCGATCAAGAACAAACTTCCGGAACTGATCGTCATTACCGATGTGTGTCTCTGCGAATACACCAGCCACGGCCACTGCGGCGTGATCAAAAACGGTGTGGTCCAGAACGATGCCACGCTCGAACTTCTGGCCAGGGAAGCGCTCTCCCATGCCAAAGCAGGCGCAGACATGGTCGCGCCCTCGGACATGATGGACGGCCGGGTCGGCGCCATCCGGCACATGCTCGACAGCGAAGGGTATCACGATACGCCGATCATGGCCTATGCCGCCAAGTACGCATCGAGCTTCTACGGTCCTTTCCGTGAAGCAGCAGAGTCAACGCCCCAATTCGGAGACCGCCGTTCGTACCAGATGGACGCCCCGAACAGCCGCGAGGCGCTGCGTGAAGTTGCCCTGGACGTCGACGAAGGCGCGGACATCGTGATGGTGAAACCAGCGCTCGCGTACTTGGACATCATCTACCAGGTTAAGCAGAACTTCAACCTTCCTGTTGCCGCCTACAACGTGAGCGGCGAGTTCTCCATGGTCAAAGCCGCGGCCAAAATGGGCTGGATCGACGGTGATCGCGTCATGATGGAGTCGCTCATCGCCATGAAGCGGGCCGGCGCCGACATCATCCTCACCTATTTCGCCAAAGAGGCGGCAGCCCTGCTTAACAAATAGCCGTTTCCTGCCCCATTTACTGCGCCCGCTCCTAGCCGGTGCTCTGCCTGCCATGCGCGAGTAGTCTGCAAAAAGCTTGATCCGTGCACTTTTTTCTTGCATTCCCATCTTCTCTGTGTTAAAAATAGAACAACACTCTGGGAAATTCCTTTTAGAGTGGGCATTTTCATTGCCCACTCTTTTTATTTGGGGGGAATCATGGCCGATATGGATAAGCAGATCCGGCAGCTACTTGAACCGATTCTGGAATCGCTCGGGCTCTCCCTCTGGGACCTGGAATTCCAAAAGCAAGGGCCGAAATGGTTGCTGAGGGTCTATATCGACCGGGAGGCTCCAGGTGTCACGCTGAATGATTGCGAGGCCGTGAGCAGGGATTTAAGCGCGCTGCTGGATGTGGAGGACATCATTCCTCACGCGTACACTCTGGAGGTCTCTTCTCCCGGGTTGGATCGCACGTTGTCTAAGCCCGAGCACTATATCCGTTTCGCGGGTAGCGCAGTCAAAGTGAAAACGTACCAGCAGATGAACGGCCAGAAAGTGTTTCATGGCAAGTTGCTCGGCCTGGCCAATGAAATAGTAAAAGTGGAGCTTGAAACGGGGATGATAATGGAAATTCCGCTCCGCGATATTGCAAAGGCCGCTCTTGAGGTGGTTTTTTAATAGAATTATAGATTTTTATTGTCGCACCCCTGTATGGTACGTGCAGATAGTTCCACAGACGGGGCGCATACTTTTTTATTCATGAAGATTTTGTCAGGAGGAGAAAGACCTATGAGTCAGGAATTGATTCATGTGATAGACCAGATCAGCAAAGAAAAGGGAATATCCAAGGAAATGGTGATCGAAGCCGTTGAATCGGCACTCGTGAGCGCTGCCAAGAAAAAGTACGGGGCGCAGCGGATCGCGGTGCAGATCGACCCGAAGCGGGGCGATATCGTCATGTATGCCTATAAAAAGGTCGTGCAGGACGTGGCGAACCCCGATGAAGAAATAACGCTGGAAGAGGCCCAGACGCTCTATCCCGAAGCGCAAATGGACGGCGAGGTCCCGCTTCAGGTTGAGTTCCAGGGGTTCGGTAGGATCGCGGCGCAGACCGCGCGCCAGGTCATTGTGCAGAAGGTGCGCGAGGCTGAACGTGATGTCATATTCAAAGAGTTCAACGACAAAATCGGCCAGCTTGTGAACGGCATTGTGCTGCGTCATGAGAAGGGCGCTTACTACATCGATCTGGGAAAGACCGAGGCGGTGCTGCCCGCGCGCGAACAGGTGCCCCGCGAGAGCTACCGCAGGGGAGACCGTGTCCGCGCTTACGTGCAGGAAGTGCGTGACACGTCGAAGGGGCCGCAAGTGGTGCTTTCCCGCGCTCATCCGGATTTCGTCGCGCGGCTGTTCGAGATGGAAGTGCCCGAAATCTATGAGAACATTGTCGAGGTCAAAGGTGTTGTCCGCGAGGCAGGTGACCGCACAAAGATCGCTGTTTCCTCCAAGGAATCGCAGGTCGATCCAGTCGGTGCCTGCGTCGGCATGAAAGGCTCGCGTGTGCAGGCCGTAGTCCGCGAACTGCGGGGAGAGAAGATTGATATCATTCCCTGGTCCGAAGATCCTCGCATCTTTATCGCGAAGGCATTGAGCCCCGCCGTTGTTGAAAAGGTCGGCGTAACCGAGGAAGACCGCTCAGCTCTCGCCGTGGTCGCTGATACCCAGCTTTCCCTCGCGATCGGCAAAAAAGGACAGAACGTGAGGCTTGCAGCAAAACTTACGGGTTGGAAGATCGATATCCTGAGCGAATCTGAATATGATCAGGAACGCCAGAAAGAACGCGAACAAGAGATCGAGGCCGCCATTGTTGAAGAGACGCGTAAGATGGCCGAGGAAACCGAAGCGGCGGCAACCATGGAAGCCTCGCCAACAGAAGGAAAGCCGGGAACCGAGATGACAGACGCTGATTTGACCGCTATCGACGGAGTTGGCGAGAAGACCGCGGAACAGCTCAAGACGGCGGGCTATGACACCGTGGAAAAGATTGCGGCCATGTCTGATGAAGAAATCCTTGCCGTACCGGGCATCGGTGAAAAAACGGCACAGAAAATCCTCGTGTCTGCCCGTGCCCTGCTCGGGAAGTAAACGGTATTCATGCCCGCGGGGAACATGAGACATCAACCGGAACGGACGTGCATAGGCTGTAAAAAGGTTTTCAATAAAGACGACGTTGTCAGGATAGTCGCCGGTCCTGAGAGTGTTGTCATCGATTATCGTGAAAAATTGGACGGTCGCGCCGCTTATATATGCCCGAAGACCGAGTGCATCAAAAAAGCGCTCACCAAAGAAGCCTTGGGGAGGTCCCTGCGGATCAAGATCCGCCCCCCGGATGCAGAAGATTTTTTGGCCCAGTTGTCGACGAGTATCACGGAAAAGATCAAGTCGCTGCTCTCCATCTCACTGAAGGCCGGGAAACTGGCAGCGGGATATTCAGCAGTGCAGGATGCTCTCGAGAAGGGGCGGGTGGAACTCCTGCTTTACGCTGAAGACTTGTCTGAGGGGACCAAGGAGAAGATTACAATACAGGTGACCAAGTCTATACGTAGCGCGACGCTCTTTACACGCGATGTTTACGGGAGCATTCTCAACCGCGAACTGGTCGGAGTCATTGCGATTCTCGATAAAGGGCTTGCAGATGCGCTCTGGAACGAGACGCAAAGATTAAAAGGCTTGATAAATGTCAATGAGTAGAGTAAAATATCGCATTAATTTATTTAGCAATTTACTGAATAGTGCTGTTAAGTGCTGAGAACCGCCGGGGGGATGAGATTTTATGACCGTGATCAGGGTACATGAGCTGGCAAAAAAAATGGGAGTCGAGAGCAAGGACCTTGTCTCGGTGCTCGAAAAGATGGGCATCAAGGGGAAAACTGCGTCCAGCGGACTCGACGACAAAGAGACGAAATCCCTGATCGAGAAGCTCAAGGCCGTTCGCAAGGAAAAAGAAAAAGAAAAGACGAAAAAAGAAACTGTTGATCCTCTCCTTTCGAAAGAAGAACGATTGAAAAAAGCAGCCGCATTGATCGGAAAGTTTTCATCTACGCTGGAGAAACCGGGAACAAAACCGAAACCCGCACCGATTCCACCGCCGAAGCCCGAGATGCCAGCTCCGCCGCTCATTCCCCCGCCGGGCCAGGTAAAACCGGCTCAACCCGTTCCATCAGAAGAGCCTAAAGTTGTACCGTCTGCTCAGACTCCTCCGGTTGCACAGCAGCAACCGCAACCGGCTGAGCGGGGACGTCATGTTCTGCCTCCTGCTGCGCGGATGCAGCAGCCACTGGGGAGACCCGGAGGCCCCTCTCCGCGCCCTGGCGCCAGACTTTTTACAAAACCGACTTTCGGATCCCGTGTTTTAGAGCCCTCGCAGGTCCCGCCTTCCCTTGCCCCGGCTCCGGCCAAGCCGGCAAAGAAAAAATGGCAAAAGAAGCAGCCCGATTATGACCAGAAAAAAGAGCGTGAATTCAGAGAAAAACCGTCTTTCAAAAAGCTTCCCGACCTGAAAACGCTTCCTATCGGCAAGAAACCGCATAAGAAGGACGACAGGCACAGTGGACCGCAGACCGAAGTAGCGGAGATCACGAAACCCCGGAAAAAAGTCGTTAAAATCCAGGAAGGGTGTACGATCAAAGAATTCGCCGAGGTCATGGGCCAGAAAGTGGGAGACGTCATCAAGAAGCTTATGGTCATGGGCATTATGGCGACGCAGAACCAGCCCATGGATATGGATGCGGCCTTGTTGATGGCCGAAGAATACGGCGTCAAGGCCGAGATTGCGGGCATTGAGTCCGCTGAAGACGTTCTTGAAGAGGTTGCCGATGCGGCCGAGACTATGGTCGCCAGACCGCCCGTGGTCACGATCATGGGGCACGTCGACCATGGAAAGACATCCCTGCTCGATTCAATCCGGGAAACCAATGTTGTTTCGAGGGAAGCTGGCGGGATCACTCAGCATATCGGCGCTTACCAGGTCACGCTGAAAGGAAGAGATATTACCTTCCTTGACACGCCGGGCCATGCTGCATTCACGGCCATGCGGGCACGCGGCGCGCAGGTAACAGATATTGTCATCCTCGTTGTTGCGGCAGACGACGGCGTCATGCCGCAAACGCGTGAAGCGGTCAACCACGCGAAAGCTGCCGGCGTTCCCATTATCGTCGCTATCAATAAAATCGACAAGCCCGATGCAAAGCCGGACCGGGTCAAGCAGGAACTCGCGGAATTCGAGCTTACACCCGAAGAGTGGGGCGGTCAAACCATTTTCTGCGAGGTATCGGCCAAGAAGAAGATCGGCCTCGAACATTTGCTCGAGATGATCCTTATCCAGGCCGACGTGCTTGAACTGAAAGCGAACCCCGATAAAATGGCACGCGGCGCCGTCATCGAAGCCAAACTTGACCGCGGCCGCGGACCCGTAGCAACAGTGCTCGTGCAGTCAGGTACGCTCAAAGTGGGCGATTTCTTCGTAACGGGCGCCCAATTCGGGAAGGTTCGTGCACTTATCAACGATCAGGGCGAACGGATCGAGAGCGCCGGTCCTTCCATGCCGGCCGAAGTCATAGGTTTTTCCAGCGTTCCCCTCGCAGGTGATCGTTTTGCGGTCATCGAAGAAGAACGCAAGGCCCGCCAGATCGCGGAGCTCAGACAAACAAAGCAGAGAAGCACCGAGATGGGCTCGTTGAAGAAAGTGACGCTCGAAGACCTCCATACCCAGATACAGGAAGGCATGGTGAAGGAACTCAACATCGTGATCAAGGCGGACGTGTCCGGGTCCGCTGGCGCTATTGTGGATTCGCTCGAGAAGCTGTCCACCACCGCGGTCAAGCTCAAGGTCATCCACAGCTCCGTAGGCGCCATTACCGAGACCGACGTCATGTTGGCGGCGGCGTCGAATGCCATCATCATCGGATTCAGCGTCCGTGCCGAGCCCAAGGCTACCGAACTCGCCCAGCGCGAAGGCGTGGACATTCGGTTGTACAACATCATCTATAACGCCATCGACGATATCAAGGCCGCCATGGAGGGCTTGCTTGAGCCGACGCTCAAAGAGCGCATCCTGGGCCGTGCGGAAGTCCGCCAGACGTTCCATGTATCCAAGATCGGCACGATTGCAGGCTCGTATGTGATCGACGGCGTCATGACGAGGCAAAACGACGGCGTCAGGGTGCTTCGTGACAACGTGTTGATCTACGAAGGGAAGCTCCATTCCCTGAAACGCTTCAAAGACGACGTTCGGGAAGTGCAATCAGGATACGAATGCGGCATCGGCGTCGAGAATTTCAACGATATCAAGGTGGGCGACATCATTGAGGCCTTCGTCATCGACAAGGTCGCGGCAAAGTTGTAGCTGCTCTGTCCTTTCGCCGCAGCACAGAGATCGGATTGGCGAAAAGCTTCGTGTGATGCTCGTACCGGCGAGGCGGCGGTTTCGCGGCCAAGACTTATGTTCATCGGCGTTTGTACGATAGAATTACATGTTTCTGAAAGCGGTTCGCTCAAGACCAAGAGACATTCGATTCGCAGCCTGAAGGACCGGATTCGGAACAAGTTCAACGTATCCGTGGCTGAAATTGAAGACAATGATCTCTGGCAAAAGGCGTCCCTGGCAGTAGCCGCTGTGAGTAATGACAAAGCCCACCTTAACCAGACACTGGACCATGTACTGAACATGGTTCGAGGTGTCCCGGAAATAGATCTTCTGGACTTTCATATCGAGATATTTTAAAGGACTGGAGCCGGAGGACAGAACCCGGAAGTAACGATTCTTCTGGCGACTGCCATCTGTTTCCTCATTTAAACACAATGTCCAAACCTACGTTTAAACGATCAGAGCGCGTCAGCGACCAGATGAAGCAGGAGATTGCAGATATCCTGATGCGCAAAATCAAAGATCCCCGCATCGGCTTTGTCACCGTCATAGATGTTGATATTGCAGACGACCTGAAGAACGCGAAGGTCTTCGTGAGTGTCTACGGCGGGGACAAAGAAGAGTCGCTCAAGGGATTGAAGAGCGCGACGCCCTTTATCAGGTCTGAACTCGGCAGGCGTATGCGCATGCGGGTCATCCCCGAACTCCTTTTCAAGTATGACAGCACCGTGGAGCAGGGGGCGCACATCATGGAACTTTTGCGCGACATTCATGCGAGAGACGATAAAAAGGATTCGTCGGATGAGTGATCCTGTCCGCATTGCAAAAACGCTCAAAGGGTGTAAAACCATCTTGGTCTCCGCTCATAAAAGTCCGGACGGTGACACCCTCGGCTCCCAGCTGGCGCTCATGCTCGCACTGAAAAAAATGCACAAAACCGTGACTGTGCACAATCTCGACCCCGTGCCGGAGATTTACCGATTTCTGCCACATGCCGACAGGATCGAAACCGGTTTACCCGTGCAGGGCCGCTACGACGCGTATATCGTCGTTGACGCTGACCCGCCCCGCACCGGTCTTTTTGACAAGACAGTATCCCGCAGATATCCTGATTAATATCGATCATCACGTCACGAACCCTCGTGAATGGCCCCTGACGTGGCTCGATCCCGACGCGTCGGCATGCGGCGAGATGATCTATAAACTTATTCAAGAGCTCGGTGTGGCCATCGATCGTGATATCGCGCTCTGTCTGTACACCGCCATTTTTACCGACACCGGATCGTTCCGCTATTCTAATACGTCAGCCGACGAGCATGAAGATCGCCGCTGCAATGCTCGAGGCCGGTGCCGACCCGTGGCTTGTCACGGAAAATGTTTATGAATCCTTTGCCTACCGGAGGTTAAAGCTCCTGGGAGCGGTCCTTGCCGGTATGGAGCGGAGTGAGGACGGTAGGGTCGCATGGGTTGTGGTAACCGATGAACTGTTCCGGCAGACGGGAACTACGGCTGAAGACACCGACAGTTTTATCAATTTTGTCCGCTCCGTCAAAGGCGTAGAGGTCGCAGTTCTATTCCGACAAACCGGAGAATCTCAGTATAAACTGAGCCTGCGCTCCAAAGGGCGTATTGACCTTTCCCGTCTTGCTCAATCATTTGGCGGCGGAGGACATAAGAATGCCGCCGGAGGCGCTGTGAACGGCGCACTGGAAGACGTAAAAAAGACGGTCATCAACGCGTAGTAAAAGCCGTCAGTGCCAACTCGGTGACGGAGGTCCTGATCCCGATGGACGGCGTCGTTAATATCCATAAACCGATCAGGCATGACGTCGCACGATGTCGTGCAAAAAGTCCGCTCTCTCCTGAAGGAAAAACGGATCGGTCATACGGGAACGCTCGATCCTCTCGCAACCGGTGTGCTTGTTCTTTGTGTGGGAAAGGCAACGAGGATCGCCCAGTATCTCGAAGCCGGAGAAAAAGAATACCAGGCAACTAATGCGTCTTGGCGTGACGACTGATACGCTTGATGCGGAGGGGCGCGTTTTGGAAACTCGGGCCTATGCTCCCCCTCGAGAGAAACGGTTCTCGACGTTTTCGGGCGGTTTATCGGGACGATCATGCAGCAGCCTCCTGCTTATCTCGGCAATAAAGGTGGCGGGAGTGCCGTCCTATAAACTTGCCAGAGAAGGGAAGGCGGAACCGCTGAAACCCCGGCAGGTGAATATTTACGATATTGCACTTAACGGCGTACGACGATCCCTTCGTGAGCTTTACCGTAAGATGCTCGAAAGGCGTATATATACGGACGCTCTGTGCGGATATCGGGGAAATGCTCGGGCATGGGTGCGCACCTCACCGGTCTCGTGAGAACCCGTTCCGGCCGGTTCATCATTGAACAGTCTGTTACGCTCGACAAACTTGCAGACATGGAGAATCCGTCGCTGAGAGAACAGGCTCTTATTTCGACCAGCGAAGCGCTTGCCGATTTCCCGATGGTCCTGGTCAGCGATAGCAGAGTCAGCCAGGGTAATGCACGGAAACCAGGTCCCCTGTCCCGGATCTTTTGCAAACAGAACGAACGATCTCGTCAGACTTCAAGATCAAGGCGGCAGGCTGCTGGCCCTTGCGCGGGTCGCAGCAGGGATGCTGAAACCGGAGCTCGTTTTTTCTTAGAATAGTGAATAAATAGCTTTACAACATGCTGTAAATATGATATTTTATCTCGCTTTAGAAATGTCTTAAGAAAGGAGGGTGCGGTTATGGATAAAGAACAGAAAACCAGCGTGATCAGTACCTATCGCAGACACGCAACGGACACGGGTTCTCCGGAAGTGCAGATAGCGCTTTTAAGCGGGCGTATCAGTCACCTGACGGAACACCTGCAGGCGCACAAGCATGACCACCATTCGCGGAGAGGTCTCCTGAAAATGGTCGGCCAGCGGCGTCGCCATCTGGACTATTTGAAGAAAAACGATCTGGACCGTTACCGTCAGGTCATAGACCAGCTCGGTATACGCAAATAAACATTACGCTAACAATTAAAAAGTGAGGTTTCATGGTAACAACTGTAGAGACAGAAATAGGCGGCAAACGGTTCATTCTGGAAACCGGATTAATGGCCAAACAGGCAGGCGGTGCTGTCGTAGCGAAGTACGGCGATACCGTAGTCCTTTCAACGGCCGTTGCATCGAAGGTAGAACGGGAAAATGTTGATTTTCTCCCGTTGACCGTGGATTACCAGGAAAAGGCCTATGCTGCCGGAAGGATCCCGGGCGGTTTTTTTAAGCGCGAGGGACGGCAGACTGAAAAGGAAATCCTGACATCGAGGTTGATTGACCGGCCGATCAGGCCGTTGTTTCCTGATGGCTATTACTATGATACGCAGGTCATTGCGTCGGTGCTTTCGATCGGCGAAGAAAGCTCGATGGATCTCATGGGGATGATCGCATCATCTGCGGCGATCGCCATTTCCGATATCCCGTTTAACGGGCCCATCGGGGCGGTGCGGGTCGGTCTTGTCGATGGCAAATTCATCATCAATCCGGGCCAGAAAGAGCTCGAGACGACACGTCTCAACCTCGTTGTCGCGGGCACGGCCGAAGCCATCATGATGGTGGAAGGCGGAGCGAATGAGCTGACCGAAGACGAGATGCTTGAGGCGCTCGAAACAGCTCACCGCGAGATCAAGAAGCTTGTTGCCCTTCAGAACGAACTGGTTGCAAAGGTCGGGAAACAGAAGCGGACCGTCAAGGTCGTAGAGATCGATCAGGAGCTTGCCAAGCAAGTGGCTGCTCTTGCCATGGAACGCCTGCTGACCGCAATCGTTATCCCGAACAAGATGGAGCGTCAGAAGACGCTCGACGCCCTGCTCGACGAGATCAAACAGAAGCTGAAGAAGGAGGACGACCCCCTGCGGGGCCGTCAGATCTCGTCGATCTTCCTGGACCTGGAAAAGAATGAGGTCCGCAAGATCATCCTCGAAAAGAACATCCGCGCTGACGGCAGAAAGCCCGACCAGATCAGGCCGATCAGCTCCGTGGTCGGCCTCCTGCCCCGGACGCACGGTTCAGCACTCTTTACCCGCGGTGAAACTCAGGCCCTGGTCGTTGCCACCCTCGGGACTTCCGAGGACGAACAGCGGATCGATTCACTTGAAGGTGAATATTTCAAGACCTTCATGCTGCACTACAATTTCCCGCCCTTCAGCGTAGGTGAAACCAAGCCGCTCAGGGGACCGGGCAGGCGTGAAGTCGGACACGGAGCGCTTGCAGAGCGGGCGCTCAAGGCAATGGTGCCCACCAAGCTGGAATTCCCCTATACTATCCGGCTCGTATCGGATATTCTCGAATCCAACGGTTCTTCGTCGATGGCCACGGTCTGCGGCGGGACACTCGCTCTTATGGATGCCGGTGTTCCGATCAAGGCGCCGGTCGCCGGAATTGCCATGGGGCTCATCAAGGAAGGGGATAAGGTAATAGTCCTTTCCGATATCCTCGGTCTTGAAGACCACCTCGGCGATATGGACTTTAAGGTGACCGGAACGAGCAAGGGCATCACCGCTCTCCAGATGGACATGAAAATCGAAGGCATCACGATCGAGGTCATGCGCCGCGCTCTTCAGCAGGCAAAAGACGGGCGGATGCATATCCTCGGAAAGATGCTGGAGACGCTTTCCACGCCGAGGACGAACCTCAATCCTTTCGCGCCTCGCATCATCACCATGCAGATCAACCCTGACAAGATCAAGGATGTGATCGGCAGCGGCGGCAAGGTGATCAGAAGCATCGTCGAACAAACGGGCGCCAAGATCGATATTGAAGACAGCGGCGTGATCAACATCGCATCATCAGACGAGGCGGCAGCGAACAAGGCCAAAGAGATCATCCGTGGTATTGTCCAGGAAGCCGAAGTCGGGCAAAATCTATATGGGCAAGGTGCGGAAGATCATGGACTTCGGTGCGTTTGTGGAAATATTCCCCGGCACCGACGGGCTGCTGCACATCTCGCAGATCTCCGATAAGAGGCTCGAAAAAGTGACCGACGAGCTGAAAGAAGGAGATGAGGTCCTCGTGAAGGTGCTCGAAATAGACCGGCAAGGCAAGATTCGTCTCTCCCGAAAAGAAGCAATGCGTGAAAGAGGCAAGACGTAATAAGAGCAACGGTTAATATGAGAGCATGCAGGTGACGGAGAGGAAATAGGAGGTTACTGCTACAACCTATTTCCTTTTTTGTTTTTTGATGGATGGGAGGAAGTGTGCCCAAATACGATTTAGTTGTTGCGGGAGCGGGGCTCGGCGGGCTCGCCGTTGCGGCACTGATGAGCAGAAGCGGGAAAAAAGTCTCCGTACTTGAGTCAGGCGCCTCTCTCGATGCAGCGCTGGGCGTCCGGGAATTCGATGGGTTCCGTTTTTTCCACGGTCCCACGCTTTCCTACGGATTTGAAAAAGGCGGGGCTTTCCAAGAGATTTTCGCCAAACTCGGCAATGCTCCCGAGGAACTGAATAATGCACGCTGTTTTCAAGTCGCGCTTCCCGATAGGAGGATAACCGTTTCGGCGAATCAAGAGGAGACCCATGACGAACTGAAGCGTGAATTTCCGCGGGAAATTCAATTAATTGAGAAATTTTACCGTGACCTTAAGAAACAAGCGGCACGCATTACGAAAAGCAGGATTGCCGCCTACTTCGCAAAACGCAAATCAGCAGCCGGTTTTATCGGCAAGTACCATTTCAGCAGGGAATTCACAATTTTTCTCGAAATCCAGTCACGTTATTTTTTCCGAAAACCGCTTTCACAATTATCACTTGCAAAACTCACAACCCTCATCGAAACGATGCCTGTCCGGTTTCCGGCGGGACGAGGGAACTCGCCGATCGTTTGCTAGCCGTACTTCGGAAAAGCGGTGGGGACATAACGTTTGGCGAAGGGCCCGCTAGAGATAGCCTTCAAAACCGACCGTCCTGTCGGTGTCAAAACAGACCAGCATATGATTGAAGCGAATTCTATTCTCCTCAATGCTCCGCATCAGCCGCCGCCGACGTATTTCCTCGGGATTCTCGACGATGTCGTGCCTGTGGGCATGGCGCAGGATGTTTTGTACCTTCCTGATTACGCCAGACCGGATGAATTCCTTCCCATTTCAGTTAGTGCCGATAATGACATTTCGTCGGCACCGATGAGTGCACGGGCGACTTACGGTATCGTTGCGATCCTCGAACGGCCCAACAGCGCGATCAAGATGCCCTCATCGGTCCGCTTGCAGAAATCGTCCCTTTTTTGAATGAGAATGTCTTTTTTATCGAACCATCGCAGATTGTTTCTCCGTCTTTTAAACTGACCGATGATAGTTACCTTCAAAGCCAATTCGGTCTTCCGACAAGTTGCCGCTTTTGTTTAAAACATCAAAACGGCACCTCTACATGCTGCATGAAGCACAGTACATGCCGCTGGAACTCATGACAGCGGCGCATAAATTCGTAGCAACTTTGTTGTGACGCAGAAGATCTCATCTTCGGCCACGCGATACAGTATATATCCTACCTAGCTAAGCCAAACCGGAAAACACATCGTTACGTGTCGCCAGATACTTCTCAAAACAAGATACGTCTTCTAAACCGGTGTTTTAAAAAATCTGGTAGTTGACAGGGGACAATATTGCCGTACAGTCGTTTTTTTGCGGCTAATAATGCCGCGGCGCAACGGGGCACTGAATCCCGCGGCTTGCAATCCCCGTGCTCTCCGCCGGGGGGAATTGCGTCGTAAACCGCGCGGTAGGTCGCACCACTTGAATAACAGCTATTATGGCGGGAGGAATGTTGTAAAGGTTCAATGCTGAAGGTAGGGAATTACGGTAAAGCGCAGATTCTCTCTCCAGAAGAGAAATTACACTTTTGCCAGGACGGTCGTTTCTTCTTCCTGGAACTCCACCGAGCCGTTCTTGAGCAATTACCGTCACCCGGTGGACATTCTTGAACTTGCCTCGGAGAATATCTTCAGAAAGAGGATCAGCGACATATTTCTGAATGGCACGACGCATGGGTCTGGCGCCGTAGGTCGGCTGGAAGTTTTCCCGAATAAGCCATTCCTTTACTTCCTGGGTCACCGTCAGCTGGATGCTGCGGTCACTGATGATCTGGGCATTCAGCTCTGCGACGAGCATATCGACGATCTGAATGAGATGGTCGTCCGTCAGAGGGTGGAAAACGACTACTTCATCGATCCTGTTCAAGAACTCGGGATTGAAGGACCTCTTCAGCTCCGAGATCACATTTTCCTTCATTTTTTCATATTGCGTCTTGGAGCTGTCCTGCTGGAAGCCGAGCGTGGTGTCTTTATCGATCATCCTGGCGCCGAGGTTCGACGTCATGATAATGACGGTATTCCGGAAGTCGACTTTTCTGCCGAAGCTGTCCGTCATATACCCGTCATCAAGGACCTGGAGCAGCATGTTGAAAATATCGGGGTGGGCCTTCTCGATTTCGTCAAAAAGGACAACCGAATAGGGTCTCCGCCGGATCTTTTCCGTCAGTTGACCGCCATCATCGTAGCCGACGTAGCCGGGAGGCGACCCGACAAGCCGCGAAGAACTGAACTTTTCCATGTATTCAGACATATCAACGCGGATGAGCGCATCTTCGCTGTCAAAGAGAAATGTTGCAAGAGATCGTGCGAGTTCGGTTTTGCCGACGCCGGTGGGTCCGAGAAAGATAAACGAACCAATCGGCTGTTTGCGCGTTTTGAGCCCCACGCGCGAACGGCGGATCGCCCGCGACACGGCATCGATGGCCTCGTTCTGGCCTACGATCCGTTTGTGCAGATCCTCCTCCATGCGCAGCAGGCGTGAAGCCTCTTGCTCTTCGAGCCGCGCGAGGGGGATGCCGGTAATGTGGGAAACGACGACGGCGACTTCTTCTTCGCCGACCACCGGGACGTTCTTCTCCTGATTGTCCTTCCAGTCCTTGTGAATGCCGTCAAGAGTTTCGCGCAGCCGGTCTTCTTCCTCGTGGATGGATTCGACGCGGACATAATCCTTGATGCGCGAGAACAGGTTCTTCTCCTGCTCCAGCTTCTTAAGTTTTTTCTCGATGGACTTCATCTCAGTCGGGTAGGTATACCGATTGAGTTTTGCCTTTGCGCCGGCCTCATCGATCACATCGATTGCCTTATCAGGGAGGAACCGGTCGGTGATGTAGCGGTCGGAAAGACGCGACGCGGCTAAGACCGCCTCATCGGTGATCTTGATCTTGTGGTGAGATTCATATTTCGGCCGGAGGCCTTTGATGATATTGATCGTCTCGTCGAGGCTCGGCGGCTGGACATAGATCGGCTGGAAACGTCGCTTGAGCGCGCCGTCCTTTTCGATATGTTTTCTGAACTCGTCGAGCGTTGTTGCGCCGATGCACTGGATTTCTCCCCGCGCCAAGGCCGGTTTTAACATGCTCGATGCGTCGATTGATCCCTCGGCAGCTCCTGCGCCGACCAGCGTATGCAAGTTCGTCGATGAACAGGATGATATTGTCCGCCTGAACGATCTCCTTCATGACGATCTTGAGCCGTTCTTCGAACTGGCCGCGGTATTTCGTCCCCGCGATCAGCGATCCCAGATCAAGGGAGACCACGCGCCGGTTCATGATGTTCTCGGGAATATCGCCGTTAATGATCCGCTGCGCGAGTCCCTCGACGATCGCGGTTTTTCCGATGCCCGGTTCACCGATGATGACGGGATTGTTTTTCGTCCTGCGGGAGAGGATCTGCAGAACGCGATCGATTTCGTTTTCCCGGCCGATGACCGGATCCAGTTTGCCGCTCTTTGCCAGTTGCGTGAGGTCCCTGCTGAACTCGTCAAGGGCCGGAGTAGGGCTCTTTTTTGCGCTGACCTGGGTCGCTGCCCGTCGCAGATAGTTGATGACCAGCTGGCGGGAACCAAGCAGATTTACGCCGAAACTGCGAAGGATCTTGCCGCCGATCCCTTCTTCTTCACGGATAAGTCCGAGGAGAAGGTGTTCGCTTCCGATATAATTGTGCCCGAGGAGCCGGGCTTCTTCAACTGCGTATTCAAGGACTTTTTTTGCGCGGGGAGTAAAGGGAATGTCGCCGAAGGTGAGGGTGTTTCCGCTTGAGGGGAGGTTTCGTTCGACCTCCATGCGGATCTGGTCTACATCGATGCCCATCTTCCTCAGCACCGCGACGGGAATACCGTCCTCTTCGCGAAGCGTTCCGAGCAGGATATGCTCCGTGCCCAGGTAATCGTTTTGAAGCCGCTCGGCCTCTTCGCGAGCATAAACGATTACTTTTCTTCCTCGTTCAGTGAATTTTTCGAACATCATATCGTCGTAACCGCCTTCAAACATTCTCGGAAATGCGTTTACACTTGTTGAATAAAATATACTCCAATCTGTACGATAAAGTCAAGAGTACATTTGTCCTTCTGATGCTCAAGGAGAAACATCCTCGGTGGCGACGGGCACCCTCATTTCGCACTCTTTTGTGTCAAGTGGGGAATCTATCACGCTTTTCCTGAGACAGCTCTTTTCTGTTGACATTGACACGGTAACATTGTAGTTTTTCACTATGATCCGCAAAGCGACGCTGTCCGACGTAAAGGGCATCCAAACACTCATTAATCAGTATGCAGACACGGGCCAGATGCTGCCGCGTACCCTGAATGATATCTACGAACACCTGCGAGATTTTCATGTGTACGTTGAAGACGGCGCCCTTGTAGGTGTGTGCTCCCTCCATGTGAGTTGGGACGGGCTTGCGGAAATTCGCTCGCTTGCCGTACGGCATGACCGCATCAAGCGAGGTATCGGCCACAGTTTGGTTCGTCAATGTCTGGACGAAGCGAAAACGCTTCAGGTGGAACGGGTGTTTGTGCTGACCTACCAGAACGGATTTTTCCGGAAACTCGGTTTTACAGAAGTTGATAAAAAGGAATTGCCCCATAAAATATGGACCGATTGCCTGAATTGCGTCAAGTTTCCGGATTGTGACGAATCCTCGCTCATCATCAATATCACCCCAAGACCGTAATCATCCTGCGCTGGCATTCGACTTGCATAATTGCATCAACGAGAATTCTTTGTTATCGCTATCAAGAATTCATCACTGACAAAACAATATGTTGAGCCTCTATATCCATATACCTTTTTGTGTCAGAAAGTGCCGGTACTGTGGCTTTTATTCAACACGCTATTCTCTGCAAAGTGCAGACAATTTCATAGCCGCGTTGCACAAAGAAGCTTCAGGGTATAAGCCGATTTCCGCAGCCGTGTGTTCCAAACAGTTTATATTGGCGGCGGGACCCCATCGATCCTTTCACGAGAACAGGCTGTAGGATGCATAAACGCCATTAAGGATCATTTTGAGCTCGTCGCCGACGCCGAATTCACCATCGAGGCGAACCCGAATTCGGTCACAAAACAGAATCTTTCGCTCTGGAAGGCACTGGGCGTAAACCGGCTGAGTCTGGGCATACAGTCCTTCTCCGATGACGTCCTGCAGAGTGCTCGGCAGATCGCATACCACAGGGCAGGCTGTCGATGCTTTTCGATTGGCTCGGAGTGTAGGCTTTCGCAACATCGGCATTGACCTTATCTATGGCGTTCCCGGACAGTCCGGGAAACAGTGGGAGAAAACGGTGGCGGCAGCAATCGAGCTTGCCCCTGAACATATATCCGCATACAGTCTTTCGCTCGATGAAGGATCGGAGTTCAAACAAAAAGCCGATTCGGGGAAACTCACGCTGCCCGACGATGAAGTGACTGCAACGATGTATGAACAGACAGTTACAACATTACACGACTCCGGGTATTCCAGGTACGAACTGTCGAATTTTTCTCTACCCGGCCTTCGAATGCCGCCACAACATGAACTATTGGGAGCGGGGGGAGTACCTTGGCCTCGGTCCCGGCGCCTCATCGTTCGTGGCTGGCCGGCGGTTCACTACCATTTCAAATCATGCAGAATACGCTCGTCGGCTGGCGAATGGGCAGCCGGTTATGGAGGGTAGCGAATTTCTCACAATGGAACAATCGGCGCATGAAAGGCTTTTGCTAGGCCTGCGGACTGCTCGCGGCGTGGACCTTCGCCGTTTTCGGCAAGAGTTTGGCGACAGCTGTTTCAGCCGGCTTGAGGCAACCCTGGGACCCCTCAGCGACACGGGTTTGCTCAAGTGTTCACGACGGGTATGCGAGGCTGACTGAACGAGGAGTTTTGCTGTGCAATGAGGCTTTGGCGAGGCTGTCCGTTTAAATTTTTGTTTACACCCTCCCCCGCGCCATGCTATAGTATTCCGTTCTTATTCCGAATTTTGGAGGGTGTCATCAACGTGCAGAAACAGCGTGCTGCAGCTCTCGGGCGTCCTCGTATTTTTTCTGCTTTCTTTTTTCGCCATCCCCGGTGCAGCAGACAGAAATAAAGGTCACCCTGGTCGAAGTGCAGGGCAACAAGAGGATCGAGACCGCAACGATCCTGGCAAAGATCAAGACGCGAGAGGGCGAAGTATTTTCTCCTTCCCAGATCAAGGATGACATCAAGGCCTTGTACCAACTCGGCCACTTTGAAGATGTCCAGGTGAAGACCGAAGGATTTGAAAACGGCCTTAAGGTCATCTTTGCCGTCAAAGAAAAGCCGCTTATCACGGAAATTACCTTCGAAGGCAATAATGAGTTGACCACGGAAAAGCTGAAAGAGGGGTTTACCCTGCTTCCCAGGACCGCCTTCAATATCCAACTGATCAATGAAGCCGCCGAGAAAATACGGCTTAAATACCAGGATGCCGGTTTTTACGATGCGGTTGTCGTTCCTGTAGTCAATGAGCTGAAAAGCGGAGACAGGAATGTTGTTTTCTATATTGAAGAAGGTCAAAAGGTGAAAATAGCCGACATTATCATCATCGGCAATAAGGCACTCTCCGCAGAAGAGATAAAAAAACCGCTTAAAACGCAGGAATACTGGTTCTTTTCCTTTCTCGGCCGCAGCGGCGCGTTACGGACGGAAGAGCTCAGGGAAGATGTGGAAACCATAAAAAATCTTTATTACAACAAAGGATACATCCAAGTCCAGGTTGATGAACCGGTGATTGTGCCGAAACAGTATACGTTTCGTGAATGTTATTTTTGGGGCCCCGAAAAGACCTTTACCCGGAAGAATGAACTCGTCATACGCATCAATGTCAAAGAAGGCGAACAGTTCCGGGTCGGTTCCGTAAAAATCAAAGGCAATCAGATCATTTCCACCGGTGATCTGGAAAAGGAAGTAAAGCTCAAACAGGGAGACATCTTCAGCCGCGATGTCCTCCGGCAGGACGTCAATAATATCATCGATCGCTATGACGGTCTGGCGCGACCCTTTGCAAACGTCGTACCGCTCTTCGATATTAACCAGAGCAATAAAACAGTGGCCATTACCATCGACATCGAGGAAGGCGGCGAAGTAAGGATCGGCAGGATTGATATATCGGGCAACAGCAAGACAAGGGATAAAGTGATCCGGCGCGAGATGAGGCTTGCAGAAGGAGACCTGTACAACAAAAAGGCGCTTAAGAGAAGCTATGAACGGCTCAATAACCTGAACTTCTTCGAAAACGTCGAGATCGTTCCTCAACGCAGGCAGATGGAACCGATCATGGACCTCGATGTGAAAGTGAAGGAGAAGCTCACCGGCACGCTCAGCCTGGGCGGCGGGTACAGCTCGGTCGACAAACTGGTCGGCATAGCCGAAATCACCCAGGGCAACTTGGGCGGCCGTGGCCAGCTTCTCAAACTCAAACTCCAGTGGGGTGCGGCCGGTACGCGCAACCTCTATGTGCTGAGCTTTATGGAGCCCTACCTTTTTGACAAGCCTATCTGGGGCAAAATCGATCTCTATAACCAGACCCAGCAGTATGACGGGTATGATCTCACGTCGAATGGTGTCGGTCTGTCAGCAGGGAAAAGTTTCGGTGAATATGTAACGACTTCACTTCGATACAGCCTGGACAGTTCGCTCGTCTCCAATATTACACTGACGGCGCCGTTTACCATTCAGCGGCAGCTCGATAGCTATGGTGATCGCATTACGACGAGTGCGCTCACCTGGAGTCTGGCGAGAGATACCCGCGACTTCTACCTTGATCCGAAGACGGGTTCGAAAAACAGCGTTTATGTCGAATACGCGGGGGGGCCGCTCGGAGGGGACCCGAACTTTTTTAAAGACGGTCGGTGATTCAGCCTGGTATTTCCCCCTGTTTTGGGACACGGTAATCATGGCCCGCGGACGGTACGGGTATGTCGAATCCATCATTGACAAACCCGTTCCCGTTGGCGAACGGTTCTATGTAGGAGGCCCTACGACGGTTCGAGGGTTCCGATTCGGTTCTGCAGGACCCCAGGATTCTCAATTGAATGCCCTCGGCGGAACCAAAGAGATGATTTTTAATCTCGAATACAGCTTTCCGATCGTGCCGGCTGCCAGGCTCAAGGGCGTAGTATTCTATGATATGGGAAAGGCATTCGACTCGTACGAGAACGTGAGATTTTCCGAACTTCGCCAGACCACCGGTTGGGGATTCTGGTGGCTTTCTCCTATAGGACCGCTCAAGTTTGAATGGGGCTATATCGTCAAGAAACGGCCGACGGACCAGCCAAGCCAGTTTGAGTTTTCCATCGGAGCGATGTTCTGATAAGTACACTACTGCAGAATGATGAGCAGGAGTTGTATCACCATATAACATCCAAATTGTGAGGAGGGGTCTGATGAAAAAAACAGTATTTCTTTTTGCAGCACTGTTTCTCATGGCTACGAGCGTCATGGCAGCGAGCGAGAAAATTGCCTTCGTCGATACGCAGTCGGTGTTTGATAAAACCAAACTCGGCAAGCAGTACCAGGGCATTGTTCGTGAGTATTACGAAAGCCGGAAAAAGATCCTCGATATCGACGCCGATGAGATCCAGAAACTCCAGGAAGATTATGCGAAACAAAAACAGGCAAAGCTGCTGAACGACAAAGCACAAAAGGAAAAAGAAGAAACGATCAGCCGCAAGATCAATGATTTTCAGAAAAAGCGCGAAGAGTTCAGCGGAGAAATCAGCAAGAAGAACGAGGAACTTTCCAGCGACTTCAATCAGCAGATGGTCGTCGTCCTCAAGAACATAGCGAAAAAAGAAAAAGTTTCTCTGGTGCTGACGAAGACCATCAACGTCCTTTCGAAGGCAGAGGTCCCGTCGGTCCTGTATGGAGATGAAGATCTCGATCTGACCGGCAAAGTGATCGCGGAAATGGACAAAAAAGAAGATGTGAAAAAGTAGTAATGATGAAAACCTTTTAGATGAAATGGTATTGTCATGAAGTTGAAGGAACTGGCAAAAATACTTGGCGCTGAGGTGTCTGGTCCGGAAGAGGTCGAGATCACTGGTGCAGCGGGACTTCAGGATGCAGGAGAAGGGCAGATGACGTTTGTTGCCGGATCTCAGTATCTCAAAGACCTCGAAAAATCACACGCAGCAGCTGCGCTCGTTCCTCTCGATGCCCCCGCGATGCGCCTGCCCTTGGTGCGCGTCAAAAACCCCCGTTTGGCCTTTGCTCGGGTGCTTGAGCTTTTCTACGTAAAACCGTACCAAGCCGCCGGTATAAGCGACCGGGTGGTAATCGGCCGCAACGTCGTCATGGGCTCCGACCTTTCCCTTCATCCCTGCGCCGTGATCGCCGACGAGGCAAGAATCGGGGACCGGGTAACATTGTATCCCGGGGTGTATATCGGGAGAGGCTCGATTGTCGACGACGATTCCGTCATCTATCCCAATGTGAGCATCGGGGAAAAAGTAGCGATCGGGAAGCGCGTCATAATCCATGCGGGCACGACAATCGGCAGCGACGGGTTCGGGTTCGTGACCGACGGCGGCCGACATCATAAAATCCCTCAGGTCGGCGGTGTGATCATCGAGGACGATGTGGAGATCGGCGCTAATTGTTCTATCGACCGCGCAACGCTTGGGAACACGGTAGTAAAAAGAGGGACAAAAATCGACAACCAGGTCCAGGTTGCGCACAATGTGACGGTCGGCGAACACTGCCTGCTTGCCGGTCAAGTCGGGCTGGCGGGAAGCAGCACACTCGGGAATTACGTGGTTTTAGGCGGGCAGGCCGGTGTAGCCGATCACACGACTATCGGTAATGGCGTGATGGCGGGCGGCGGGACGGCGATCACCAAGGATGTTCCTGCGGGGCAGATCATCGCCGGTATCAATGCCATGCCACTCAGGAATTGGCTCAAGGTGCAAGCAGTCCTGCCGAAACTGCCGGAACTCAAAAAAACGATTGCCGACCTTGAAAAACAGATAAAAGAACTCAAGGAACGCATATCCGACATGACAAAGGGGGAACAGGCATGATTGGGATTCAGGAAATAATGGATACCCTTCCTCACCGGTATCCGTTTTTATTGATTGACAAAATTGTTGAGATGGAACTGGGAAAGCGGGTGGTTGGCATCAAGAACGTGACGATGAATGAACCTTTTTTCCAAGGCCATTTCCCAGGACATCCAATCATGCCGGGAGTGCTGATCCTCGAGGCCATGGCGCAGACCGGAGGCGTGCTGGCGTTGAAATCGGTTCCTCCGGAGCAAGTGAAGAGTAAAGTGCTCTATTTCATGAGCATTGATAAAGCCAAATTTCGCAAGCCTGTTGTTCCCGGCGATCAGCTGCGTTTCGAGATTGATGTGATCAAACAGCGCTCCAATATCATGAGTCTCAAGGCACAGGCATTGGTCAGCGGCGCGGTCGTTGCCGAAGCCGAATTGATGGCAATGATCGTGGATAAATAAGCATGCAGAACATTTTGGAGAACAAGGTGAATATACATCCGACGGCGATCGTGCATCCAAATGCCCGAATTGCAGATGGCGTAGAGATCGGCCCTTATTCGGTGATCGGCGAGTACGTCAGCATTGGCAAGGAGACGAAGATCGCTTCCCACGTCCTGATCGAGGGCTGGACCACCATTGGCGAACGCAACCACATTTTCCCGTTTTCGAGCATCGGGACGGCCCCCCAGGACATCGGATACCGGAACGAAGAAACGTATCTGGTGATCGGCGACGACAACGTGATCCGCGAGTGCGCGACGGTTCACCGGGCAACGACCAAAGAGGACCGGAAAACGGTCATCGGGAACAAGAACTTTCTGATGGCTTACTCCCACGTGGCCCATGACTGCAAACTCGGCAATAGCATCATTATGGCAAATTCGGTCGCTCTCGGCGGGCACATTGTCATCGGTGATCATGCCATCCTCGGTGGCATCGTTGCCGTGCATCAGTTTGCGAGGATTGGGGCCTACGCTATTATCGGCGGCCAGTCCGCGGTAACGCTGGATATTCCGCCCTACGTGAGCGCGGCGGGGAACAGGGCACAGCTTTATGGTTTGAATCTTGTAGGCCTTAAGCGGAAAGGATTCAGCGAACATTCCATCATGACGCTCAAGAAAGCTTATAAAATCATATTCCGTTCAGGATTGACGCAGGACGAAGCGATCACCAGGACGCTGGAGGAATTTGCCGGGTCCCAGGAAGTCAACCATCTTGTAGATTTTATTCGGACTTCAAAACGGGGAATTACGCGGTAGGAGTGCAAGGCGGGTTACGGAATGCGAAATGCCGGGGGAGAAGTTAGGCGGCAGTCATGTTCGAAATCCGGAACGGTATGGTATGAACAAGATTGGTCTCATCGCCGGAAACGGAACATTTCCTATTGCTTTTGCGCGTGCGGCAAAGGAGAAGGGGCTGCAGGTCATCGCTGTGGCCCACGAAGGAGAAACGCTTCCGGAGCTTGCACAGTGGGTTGACGACATCTTCTGGATCAAGGTCGGGCAGCTCGGCAAACTCATTTCCGTATTCAAGGAGCAAGGCGTTCACGACGTTTTAATGGCAGGCGGGATCAAAAAAACCCGCCTGTTTCAGGGTGGGATGCCGGACCTGCGCGGGGCAGCGCTTCTCGCCAGGATGCTCTATAAAAAGGACGATTCGATTCTCCGCGCCGTGGCAGCGGAACTGGAGTCGGAGGGCATTACCGTTCGTGAATCAACGCTCTATCTCGACAATCTGCTGACGTCCGCAGGTGTCTTGACCAAGAGAAAACCGTCCAAGGATGAGCAGAAAGATATTGAGTTCGGCTGGCATATGGCCAAGGAGATCGGCAAACTGGACATTGGCCAGACCGTTGTCGTGAAAGACCAGGCCATACTTGCCGTGGAAGCAATAGAAGGGACTGACGAGGCCATCCGCCGCGGAGGACGTCTCTGCGGCCAGGGCGCGGTCGTCGTAAAAATATGCAAACCGCAGCAGGACCTGCGGTTCGATCTGCCTGCGGTCGGGATGCAGACCATTCAAACGATGCAGGAAGTGAAAGCGAGCTGCCTGGCTATTGAGGCGGGAAAGACCATCATTTTTGATCAAAAAGCGATTGCGGCAGAGGCGGACCGGTCAGGGATTGCTATTGTCGCTGTTGCCAACCAGTGAGAACCGAGCGAATGGGTAAGGTAAAAGTCGGCATCATCGGTGTCGGGTATCTTGGCCGGTTTCATGCTGAAAAGTACGCCGTACATCCGGATGTCTCGCTTGTCGGTGTCGTTGATGCAGATCACGGCCGTTGCGCAGAGATCGCAAAAAAACTGAACACCCGTGCTTTCAATGACCCCAAAGAATTGCTGGGACAGGTCGATGCGGTGAGCATCGTCGTGCCTACCGTGCTCCATTACGGCGTGGCAAAGTTGTTCCTCGAACAAGGGACCCATATCCTGCTCGAGAAACCCATGACCGTCACGCTCGATCAGGCTGATGAACTTATCAGGCTTGCGTCCCGCAAAGGGCTGGTGCTTCAGGTCGGACATATCGAGCGGTTCAACCCCGCGGTCGCCGCGATCAGGTCCAGAATCTCCTCGCCGCGATACATGACGGCGGAGCGGGCCGCTCCCTTTACCGTTCGCTGCACGGACGTGAATGTAGTGCTGGACCTCATGATCCATGACCTCGATATCGTCGCCGACCTTGCCGGCTCAGAGCCGAAGGAACTGTGCGCAGCAGGCGCATCGGTCATAACTCCGGAGATCGATATTGCGACTGCCCGTATCGTATTCCAGAACGGCTGCGTTGCAGATATTACTGCAAGCAGGGTATCAGACGAAAAAAAGCGCATCCTCCGTGTGTTCGACAGCGAGGGCGTGTATGCTTCCGACTACCAGACCCAGAAAGCGACGGTATCACGCAGGGGAAGCGGTGCGATTCCCGAACTGGAAGTCCAGGACATCTCTGTGGACCGCTGCGATACGCTGAACGAAGAAATTTATGCTTTCGTACGGAGTGTTCAATCCGGGGAAAGGCCTCTGGTGTCAGGCGGCGACGGACGGCGTGCACTCGCCCTTGCCGGAATGATCACCGATACGATCACAAAAAAAAATTACGGGTTTTGTCCCGATAAAGTAATATGACGGGGAATAGTACTATTAACCCAATCAATGAAAATGTAAAGGGAGTTATCTACGCATGTCGATACCCATGGTTGACCTGAAGATCCAGTACGAAGCGATCCAGGACGAAATTAACAGTGCAGTCCTTGGTGTTCTGCAAAGCACCAATTTTATCCTCGGGCCTCACGGCAAGGCGTTCGAAGAGGAAGTGGCCCGTTATCACAAGGTGAAGCATGCCGTGGCTGTGGCTTCGGGAACGGACGCTCTGCACCTCGCCCTGCTTGCCGCGGGCATCAAACGCGGCGACGAAGTGATTACCACGCCGTTCACGTTTATCGCAACCGCTGAAGCCATTTCGTATATCGGCGCCGTGCCGGTGTTCGTGGACATCCGTCCCGATACGTTCAATATGGACGTTGCGAAGATCGAAGCGGCAATTACAAGGAGAACGAAAGCGATTATTCCGGTCCACTTGTACGGCCATTCCGTTGACATGGACGGACTCATGGAGATCGCGAAGAAACACAAGATAAGGGTCGTCGAGGACTGCGCCCAGTCTTTCGGCGCAGAATACAAAGGAACAAAGACCGGGACATTCGGCGACATCGGATGTTTCAGTTTTTTCCCGAGCAAAAACCTGGGCTGTTACGGCGACGGCGGCATGGTGATAACCGATGATTCGAAACTTGCAGAGCATCTGCTGAGTCTCCGGAACCATGGAAGCCACGTCCGTTACTATCACGACGAAATCGGGTTCAACAGCAGGCTTGACGAAATCCAGGCAGCTATCCTGAGGATCAAAGTTCAGGCATATTGACGAGTACAATACAAAGCGCAACGCCAATGCAGCCCTATACGCCAAATACCTTTCCGTACCGGAAATCCAATTGCCGACTGAGCTGAAGGGCGCAAAGCACGTCTTTCATCAGTATACGATCAGGGTCAAAAACAGGGACGTCGTAAAACGGAAACTTGACGAGGGGAAAGTTACCTCGTCCATGATCTACTATCCTGTTCCGCTCCACCTGCAAACAGCATATAACGACCTCGGTATGAAACCCGGGAGCCTGCCAATTGCGGAGCAGGCCGCGCGGGAAGTATTGTCGCTTCCCATGTATCCCGAATTGACGGAGGATCAGATCAAGCAGGTGACTGATGCGGTCAAGAAAGAACTCTAAAACCGGAATCTGATGTCAGGAGCAAGGGATTATAAGAGCGGTATGAAGAAGGTCATGATCATGTCCGGTGAAGCGTCCGGGGACCTTCATGGTGCAAACCTTGCGCGGGAGATCCGAAACCAGGACCCGTCGATAGCCCTGTACGGCGTGGGCAGCGTCCGGATGAAAGAGGCCGGCGTTCAAATGCTGGCCGATGCCTCGGAAATCTCGGTCGTCGGGATCACCGCAGTGCTGACCCACATCGGTGCCATTTACCGGGTGTATGCGAAGCTCAAACGGTTCTTGAGAGACGAACGGCCCGATCTCCTCGTCCTGATCGATTTCCCGGACTTCAACATCATTCTCGGGAAGGCTGCCCGCAAATTGGGGATTCCGGTACTGTATTACATCAGTCCGCAGATATGGGTATGGCGCAAGGGCAGGATCAAGACCCTTGCCCGACTGGTGAAGGCCATGATCGTCGTCTTTCCCTTCGAGGTGCCGATCTACGAGAAAGCAGGAGTCGACGTCCGATTCGTCGGGCATCCTCTGGCGGACGTCGTAAAATCGGACCTGACGAAGGAACAGGCGAAGAACGATCTCGGTCTCGATTTAGGCCGAAGGACCGTCGCGTTGCTGCCGGGGAGCAGGAAGTCCGAAATCATCCACCTGCTGCCCGACATGCTGAAAGCGGCGCGGATCCTCTCGTCCCGGTTTTCAGATTTGCAGTTCGTTCTTCCCGTTGCTCCGACGCTGGGCCACGGTTTCGTCAGCGCTTTCATCGATCAAGACGGCGTTCCGGTACGAATAGTAGATGGGAGAGTATACGACGTCCTCAAAGCATCGGAGGCAGCCCTTGTCGCGTCCGGGACGGCCACACTCGAAGCGGGGCTCATGGCGGTTCCCATGGCAATCGTCTATAAAATATCGGCGCTCAATTATTTTATCCTTACCAAGCTCGTGCGGGGGGTTCAGAACGTCGGTCTCGTAAACATCGTGGCTGGCAAGAGGATCGTCCCTGAACTTGTCCAGAAAAATTCGACCCCGGAAAACATGGCCGATGCCCTTACGTCGATGCTGAACGATCCGGCTTACTCTAACCGGATTCGGGCCGGCCTCGCTGACGTCAAAACTCGATTAGGAGAAGCCGGCGCTTCCAAGCGGGCCGCCTCGGTGGTTGGGGAACTTCTGGCGCAGGCCGGGTGAACATACTATGGAAATCTATAAAAGACTTTTAATCTATCTCAGGCCTTATAAAGCCCGTCTTGCATGGTCCGCTGTTTTCATGGGCCTGACAAGCGCTTTAATCGCTCTGCAAGCCTACCTCGTGCAGCCGGTCCTCGACAACGTTTTCCTGAACAAGAACCTGAAGCTCCTGCTTTTTCTGCCGCCTGCGATCGTTGTCGTGGTCATCCTCAAAGGGGCCGCGTCGTACGCCCGGGACTATATGTTGGGATACATCGGCCAGAGGATTGTGAACGACATTCGGGATGAGCTCTACATGCACCTGACGTCTCTGTCCTTTTCATACTATACCAAAACACCGACCGGCGTGCTTATCTCGCGGATCATCAACGACGCGAACCTCGTTCAGGGTGCATTGACAAGGGCCCCTTCGAGCCTCGTGCAGGGGTTCTTTACCATGGCCGCCCTGACCGTCTACGTCATTTACAAGGACTGGCGCCTCGCCGCCTTCTCGGTGCTGGTCCTCCCGCTGCTCGGCGTTGCGCTTTCGAAATTCAGCCGGAGGTTCAGGCGGGCGAGCACGCAAACGCAGGAGCAGTACGGCGACCTGACCACGCACTTGCATGAGACCATAGCCGGGATACGCATCGTAAAGGCCTTCGGCATGGAGCCCTACGAAAACAAGAGGTTTGCGGAGCGGAACGACGGCCTTTTCAATTCGCTCATGCGCGCCATCAAGACGAGCGCGATCTCATCTCCGATCATGGAGGTGATCAACACCTTCGGGATCGCGATGGTCATTTTTGTCGGCGGCTACTGGATCATCCAGGGCCGTATGACGGTGGGAGAATTCTTTTCTTTTATGGCGGCATTGTATTTCCTGTACCGTCCGATCAAGGACCTGAACAGCGTGAACAGCACGGTCCAGGACGGCGTGGCCGCAGCCAAACGGATCTTCGAGGTATTGGACACGGTGCCGGAGATCAAGAACCGCGCAGGCGCCGTCGCCGCGCCCCGGGATTTCAAGACCATCGAATTCAAGAACCTATCGTTCAAGTACGAAGATAAACTCGTGCTGAAGGATGTGAACCTCACCGTCAGGGCAGGGGAAACCGTGGCGATCGTGGGAAAGAGCGGCGGGGGAAAAACGACGTTTGCGAACCTCATCCCGCGGTTTTACGATGTAACGAGGGGGGCGATCAGCATCGACGGCCGGGATATCAGGGACGTGTCGATCGAATCGCTCAGATCCCTTATGGCCATCGTCACCCAGCAGACCTTCCTGTTCAATGATACGGTAAAAGACAACATTGCTTACGGCAATGCAGCGCTGTCCTTCGACTATGTGGTCCGCGCCGCCCGGTCCGCGTATGCCGACGAATTCATCCAGGCGCTTCCCCAGGGATACGAGACCGTCATCGGCGAGTCCGGCGTCAAGCTATCGGGCGGTCAGCGCCAGCGCATCGCGATCGCGCGTGCTCTGCTCAAGGACGCGCCGATCCTCATTCTCGATGAGGCGACGTCGTCCCTCGATACGCAGTCTGAACGGGAAGTGCAAAGGGCCCTCGACACGCTCATGCAGGGCAGGACGAGCTTCGTGATCGCGCACCGGCTCTCGACCATCATGAACGCAGACCGAATCATTGTACTCAAGGACGGCAGGATCGTTGAACAGGGCAGGCACGAGGAGTTATTGTCCCTCGGCGGTGAATACACAGGCTTGTACGAGCAGCAATTCCGCGATGAGACATCAGCGAGGGCCTTGTAGTGTTCCGTGCTCAGCTCTTGTCGTTCATCGGTTGGATCATCCTTTCCGCGTGGAGCCGGACGATACGGCTACGATTCGTGAACAGGGAAATACCTGGACGGTTTATATCGGAGGGGAAAAACATCATATATGCATTCTGGCATGGAAGACAATTTCTGCTGTTCCACAGTCATCGCGATTCGGGTGTCATCATTCCTGCCAGTGAAAGCCGCGATGGCGAGATCCAGGCGGGGATACTCAGGCGCTTTGGGTTCGAAGTGGTCAGGGGGTCGAGCAAGCGGAAGGGCGATCGCGCTCTCCTCGGTATGGTTGACGGCCTGAGAAAGGGCAAAAATGTCGCGCTTGCCGTTGATGGCCCGCGCGGTCCGATCTACGAGGTGAAACAGGGCATCGCTTATCTGGCGGGAAAACTGAACAAGCCGATCGTACCGGTAATCGCCAGCGCTAAACGTTACTGGATCCTAGAAAAGATCTGGGACAAGTATCTGCTCCCCATGCCGTTTACGACCGGTGTCGTCGTCTACGGGGAGCCGATAACGGTTTCGGGGACCTCCGAGGACCACCTTGAAGCTAAACGGCAAGAATTGGAAGCAGCATTGAATAGACTCATGGCCCAGGCCGACGGTTACTTCAAAGCTCAATCATGAGGTAAATGTATGTATATCCTCTACAATATATTTCTAGTCCTGGCGACCATTGTTCTGTCGCCCTTGATCCTCTTCAAACTGATAACCGTGCCCAAGTATCGGGGCGGCCTCACCCAGAAGCTCGGCCGTCTTCGCAAGAGCGTCATGAGAGTGATCAAAGGCACCCGCCCCATATGGGTGCATGCCGTGTCCGTCGGGGAAGTGATGGCTGCTCACCCGCTCATTCGCGAACTTAAGAAAAAATATCCCCAACGAAAACTCATCCTCTCCACGGTCACGGTTACCGGCCATTACACTGCCCGACGCAGGGTGCCTGAGGCGGATGCGGTCTTCTATTTTCCTTTCGACTACCCCTGTATCGTACGAAAGGTCATCACCGGCATCAATCCCGAGATCGTGTTGATCGCTGAAACGGAACTCTGGCCGAATTTTTTCCGGGAGTTGAAGCGGGCGGGGATACCCTCTGCTCGTGATCAATGGCAGGATATCGCCTCATTCCTACAAGAACTATATGAAGTTCAGGAAATTTTTCAACGTCGGTGTTCGACCACATCACCCTGTTCTGCATGCAGTCCGAAGAGGATGCCCTGAGGATCAAGGAAATCGGCGCTGCTCCGGAAAAGGTTTCTGTCACCGGCAATCTGAAGTTCGACCAGAAAATACCGGTGGCACAGCCCAACCCGGTAACGATTCCTGCCGGCAAAAAAGTCATTACCGCGGGAAGCACCCACCGCGGAGAAGAAGCGGTCCTGCTCGAGATTTTCACCCGGCTGCGCGAAAAGTATCCGACGCTCATGCTTATTATCGCGCCGCGTCATCCGGAACGGTTCGATGAAGTCGAAGGCATCATCAACAGCGCCGGTTACGAATGCCAGAGGAGGACCCGTTTAGGCGGGCCGATCAAAGATGTGCTGCTCCTCGATACGATCGGCGAGCTGCGGACGTTCTACGCCATCTGCGACATCGCCTTTGTCGGCGGCAGCCTTGTCAAGGTAGGCGGACACAACCTGCTTGAACCCGCAGCAGTGAAAAAGCCCGTTATCTTCAGCCGGTATATGTTCAACTTCAAGGAAATCTCGGAAGCGCTCATGTCATCAGGCGGCGGCATCATGGTAAAAGACAAGAACGAACTGCATGCACAACTGGATGCTCTTCTGTCCGACCAGGAAAGGGCCCGGCACTTGGGTGAGTGCGCCTTCAGGGTAATCGAGGCCAACTCGGGCGCTGCAAAGAAGACCATCGACGCCATCGGCAGGTTGATCGTTGCTCGCTAAATCCTATGTCGAAGATCTGATGTATGGCAGAAAACAGTCGCATCTGCTTGGCGCTGTTCTCACGGCCCTTTCTCTGCTTTATGGCGTTGTAGTCCGTATACGCGCACTGTTTTATTGGCTCCACCTGCTCAAGGTCAACAAACTCCCCTGTGCGGTCATCTCCATCGGCAACATAACACTTGGCGGCACAGGGAAAACGCCTGCGGTCATTTCCGTGGCGAAATCCCTGGCCCGGAGCCAGAAGCACCCCATGGTGGTCAGCCGCGGGTACGGACGGAAAAAAGAATCAGAGGTCCTGGCCGTCTCGGATGGCCGCTCCCTGCTTGTGAATGCCCGGAGGGGCGGTGACGAGCCCGTCCTGATCGCTTCAAGGCTCCCCGGCATACCCGTTCTTGTGGGGAGCGACCGGTATCAGGCCGCCTTGCACGGCTTGAGGAAATTCCACGCCAATATCGTGGTCCTTGATGACGGTTTTCAACATCGCAGACTCAGGAGAACTGTTGATATCGTTCTCGTGGACGCAACAGACCCCTTTGGCAACGGAAAATTGTTTCCTGCTGGAATTTTGCGCGAACCGATCACAGCGCTGAAGCGAGCCCAGGCAATACTGATCACCCGCAGTGACCAGAAAGTGAACAGTGAAGAACTGAGGACGAAGATCAGGCGCATCACTTCCGCACCGATATTCACCTCCTATCATCAACCAATCGACCTGGTAGAGTGCTCCACCGGCGATGTAAAGTCGCTTGCGGCATTACGGGGAGCACGAACCTTCGTTTTTTCGGGTATTGCCCGACCGTCGTCATTTACAGCGTTGCTCAGCTCGCTCGGCGCGAACATCGTGGTCAAGAGCGCTTATCCCGATCATTATGAATACCGGAAATCTGACCTGGCCGCTATCTACGAAAAGGCGGCTGACGCACGGGTCAACATGATCGTCACAACGGAAAAGGACATGGTACGGTTCGCAGATCTGCAAGCCGACGGCATATGGGCGCTTCGTATTGAGCTTGCAATACAGGAACGGGAAGAGTGGGAACAATTTCTTGAGAGGCTCGTATGAACAGGGCTGTTTTTCTTGACCGGGACGGTACGATAAATGAAGAAGTGGGATATTTGCGCAATCTCGCAGATCTTCGTTTGATCCCCGGGGCAGGCGCAGCGATCAAACGATTAAACGATTCTGGAATGAAGGTCGTCCTCGTGACAAACCAATCAGGGATCGCCCGGGGCTATTTCTCCGAGTCGCTGCTTCAGGAAATTCATGATCGGCTTGAACAGATGCTGCGCGACGAAGGAGCGCGGCTTGACGCTATTTACTACTGTCCCCACCATCCTTCGGCGGGCAATTCGCACTATACCAGAGATTGCGACTGCAGGAAGCCCGGGACCGGCCTCATCGACAGGGCTGCCCGCGATCTCAATATTGATGTCAAACATTCCTATGTCGTGGGGGACAAATGGAGCGACGTGGAACTCGGCCAGAGGGCGGGAGCGCACTCCGTTCTTGTCAGGACGGGTTACGGGTCCGCTCGATGAAGGAAATGTACGGCCCCTCATCTCGTTGATCCAGATTTCATCGCCCATACCATCAGCGAAGCTGCTGACTGGATCATCAAACAGGTCGGAAGAGGCGGGGAATGAAACCGGCTCCGAAAAACATTCTCGTTATGCGCTACCGGTTTATCGGCGATACGGTGCTGACAATCCCGTTTCTGCGGAATCTGCGTCATGCCGAGCCGCAGGCGCATATTGCCTGGATGGTTGCGCCCGGTTCGTCGGAAGTCGTGAAAGGGGTCCCTTACGTAGACGAAATGATTTATTGGGACCCCCTCACCATTCATGCAGACAGCAGGGGGAGCCACCGCACCCTTTCCGCGAAAATCGTATTTCTCCAAGACCTCCGGCATCGGCATTTCGATAAAGTTTACGTTCTCAAACGCTCGCTCTCGAGCGCCGTCATCGCGTGGCTGAGCGGCGCTTCAGAAAGAATAGGATTCGATACCGAAGGACGGGGACTGTTGTTGACGACGAGGGTCCCGTACCGGCACGATCGCCATGAGGTGAAAAACTTCCTTGCTGTCCTGACGGCGGACGGCATAAACGTGAAAGATGATTTTCTCGAGATATGGACGAGTCCTGAAGAAGAGGAGCGCATTGCACGCATACTGGCTGACGCCGGCGCTACTTCCTCCGACCGAATAGCCGCAATCCATCCTTTTTCCGCCGTGACGCAGCGCGGCTGGCCTCTGGAAAACTATGCAGAGCTGGCAGCGAGGCTCGGAAAAGCGGGGAATTTCCGCACTCTTATTCTGGGAGGTCCGGGAGACGTCGGGGCATTTACTTCGGTAAAGCAATTATTCGGAGACAGTAATATCGATCTCGTTGGGAAATGCAGCTTGCGCGAACACGATAGCGCTCTTAAAGCGGTGCTCCTTGTTTGTGGGAAACGACAGCGGTATTATGCACCTGGCTGCCGCCGCCAATACGCCGCTCGTAGCGCTTTTCGGCCCGCAGTCGCCCGTTAAGTTCGGCCCCTGGAGCACAAGGGCTCAAGTCATCTACAAAGGCATGGCATGTTCGCCGTGCAGGCAGAAGTTTTTTTCAGAATGCGAACCGTCGGCACGCATGAGGCCTGCGTGCATGGAAGCCATTTCGGTGGAAGAAGTCTTTCAAGAGAGCATAAGGATTTCCGGTTCGGCGTTGAAGCAATCTCCGGACCCTGTGTGAAAAAACAGGTGCAATGAGCAATAAAATCCGCTATCATGAGCCCCTGACGAAACAGAACGGCCGGAAAGGATCACGTCTGTTCATTCGAGAAAACAGGACGAAGTGAATGGAAAATAAAAAAACAAAAATATCAGTCACCGTCCGGACCTCCAACGAAGAAAAAAACCTGAGGGAGTGCCTGGAAAGCGTTTCTTGGGCTGACGAGATTGTGGTCGTCGATTCGAAAAGCACCGACAACACTGTTGCGATCGCACGGGAGTTCACGGACAAAGTCGTCATTCAGGAATGGCTTGGCCATATCGGACAGAGCCAGTTTGCCACGGACCAGGCAAAAAACCTGTGGGTGCTGCACCTGGACGCAGACGAACGCGTGTCCCCGGAGCTTCGGGACGAAATCCTTGCTCTGGATTTGAACAACAGCATGTGCGATGCCTATGAAATGCCTCGCCGCCATTTCTTCATGCGGCAGTGGATCCACCATTCAGCCTGGTATCCGGACTATAAGATCCGTTTGTTTCGCAAGGACCGGTGCAAATGGGGAGGATATGCGCCCCACGATGAGGTAAAGGTAAAAGGTCGCAAAGAAAAGCTCACGCAGGGGATCCTTCATTATATATATGCCGATATTGCTCATTTTGCCGCCACGAAGAACAAGTACTCGTCCCTTACGGCTGAAGACCATTTTAAAAACGGCAGGAGAGCGCGCATCATCGATTTTACCTTGCGGCCGCTCTATGCGTTTCTCTACCGCTTTTTCTTCCGATTGGGAATTGCTGACGGGATCGCCGGGTTTACCATATCTGTTATGGAATCCCATGCCGTCTTCATGAAATATATTAAGCTCTACGAGATCCAAAACAAGCTCCGGAGATTCGAGAAATAGCACGAGGGGTGTAATGAAGATTGCCTTTGCCCATATGTACACGCTGCGCAATCCGCGCGGGATCGAGCGCTTTATCATCAGCGTGGCGAACGGCCTTGCAAAAAAAGGACACGACCTGACGCTCATTACCGGCAAATGCCAGACCCCTGTGACGCGGGCATGGATTGACGATCGTGTGCGGGTCCGTGAGATCTATCACCACAACTGGCACAAGCTCTCGTTTATCCCGGGCTTCATAAATGCATTCCTGTCCGATGACTACGACATCGTGAATCTTGCCATTGCCCGCGGCGAAGGATATGCAGCAGGCCTGGCCCACGTACTGAAGAATTTCCGCTACAACATCCTTTTTCAATATCCCTTTGAAGATCACGAGAAGCATTTCAACGCTTTCAAAAAGTTCGGGACGGCAAAGCATGCTGACGAACTCATCGCGGCAAGCGCGTATATTGCCCAGGGGGTAGAACGCTGCTTCGGGCGTTCGGCAAAAACCGTTCCGAACGGCGTCGATCCCGCCCTGTTTCGTTTCGACGTTCAGCGCAGGATGGAAACACGGCGTATGCTGGGGATCCCGGAGGGAGCGCCGGTCATTATTACTGTTGCGGCGCTGCAGGGAAGGAAAGGGATTGACAAGGTCCTGGACGTCGTCGGCCGTCTGAAAAAAAACATCCCCGGCATCCGTTACATTATTTGCGGGGACGGCAACAAAAAAGACCGGGAAACGCTCCACTCCAGGGTTGCGTCGCTGGGGATAGAACAGAACGTTCACTTCATGGGGAACCAAAAGGATGTATCCGGCTTCTATAATGCAGCAGATCTCTTCGTTTTTCTGCCCGAATTTGAAGGATTTGGCATCGTAGCGCTGGAGGCCATGGCCAGTAGACTGCCTCTTGTCGTGTCACGGGGAAGTGCATTCCCCGAGATCCTGGCCGACGGGGGCGGGATCATGGTCGATCCTGACGCAACTGATGCGATCGCTGAGACCATCGGTTCCCTCTTGCAGGACCGTGACCGAAGGGAGCGCATGGGTGCGGAAGGGCGGGCCGCGGTCGAGAAGAAATACACCTGGGAGACCGTGTCAGACCAGCTTGCCGCTATATTCGAAAGCCAGGTCAAGAGAGCGTGAATCGGCCGACCATGCAAAATATTACCGCTGCCGTCATAACGTATAATGAAGAAGGTAGAATCGAACGGTGCTTGAAGAGCCTGACCTGGGCCGGCGAAATCGTTGTCATCGATTCATTCAGTGCAGACCGCACCGTAGAAATTTGCAGCCGCTTCACGCAGAAGGTATTTCAGCATTCCTGGCCGAAGGATTACTCGGTCCAGCGTTCACGGGCCCATCAATACGCCTCGAACGACTGGATCTTCTTCATCGATGCGGACGAGGTCGTTACCAAGGCCCTGCGCGACGAAATCATCTCGCTCTTCAATGCGCCGCCCGATGCCGACGCTTACGGCATTCCGCGCAGGGAATATTTCGCCGGGAAGTGGATCGAGGCAGGCGGCTGGTACCCTCAATATAAGACCATCCTGTACCGGAAGTCGCAGGGTGAATGGGTGAACCCGGTCCACGAAAAGTTCGTGACCCAGGGGAAAATGGGCTATCTAAAAAGCCCCATTCTCCATGACGGATATGGAACATTCGAAACCTTCATGGTCAAGTTTAATCAGTACAGCACCGTGGAGGCAGAAAGGACCTACCGGGAAGGCCGGCGGAAAGAATTCAGCCTCGCCAAGGCGCTGTTCAAACCCCTCGAACGTTTTTTCGGCAGGTACATAAAACACAAAGGCTACAAGGATGGTATACACGGGTTTTACATGGCTGTGGTGATCGCGTTCAACTACTTTCTGCAGGAGTCCAAGTTTTATGAAAGGCTGTACCATAGTCAGAACAAGGACGTCTGGGACAAGGTATACCGGAGTGACGCAGTTGGCGCTGACATTCCACAGACTGGCCAAAAGGATGAAAATTCTTTTTATAAATAATTTCAGGTACCGGGGAGGGGGCGAAGAGTTTTTGATGGAACTTCTGCCCGGCCTGATAAAAAAGGGCGCGACCATCGGCATGGTTTGTCGTCCTGGGACGCCTTTGGCATCCATGTTCAGGGACCATCCCGTAGATGTCTATCCCATTGAAAAGTCCGGAATCAACGGAATCAGTTCTTTCTTTCAGATTGCGAAGATCATCAGGCAAGGCAGGTACGAGATTGTCAGCATCCAGCGGGGTCATGACATTGTTCAGACAGCGATAGCCGCGCTGCTTTCCGGTACTCATCCGTATCTGGTGCATACGGTTCACATAGCAGACTTCATCAAGTCGCGTTTTCTTCTTAACCGTTTGCACAGTGTCGTCACGATCTCCAGGCACATTGTGGAACGGATGGAGGCTTTTCAACCTTCTCTTACCGGTAAAATAAAAGTCATCCATCATGGCATTGACCTTGATGTGTTTCAACCGATGCCAAGGAACCAGGGCTTCATCAGAAACCGTTTCGGACTCTCGTCCGACACACCGCTTCTCAGCACGTCCGGCAGCATGTGGAAGAACCAGATTGAGTTTCTCGATGCCCTCGTTGAAATACGGAAGGAAATACCGAAAGTCCGCTACTTGCTGCTCACACCAATGGCCGACATGCCCCAACTTCGGGAGTTCAGGAAACGTGCAGCCGATCTCGGCGTAGCTGATTCGATCCTATGGTTGGACACGTTGACAAAGGGCGACATGCCGGCCTACTATGCGGACATTGATGTTGCGGTTAGTACGTTCAGGAATGAAGGGTTCGGTATATGGGTGATCGAAGCCCTGGCCATGGGAACGCCGGTTGTTGCTTTTGACGAAGGCGGAGTTCGCGATGCGCTCGAAGGGTGTCCTGCCGGTACCCTGGTCCGGGGCGGTGCTCATGGTATGGCAGAAGAAGTAATCAGGATATTACAGAATAAGGAATTACGAAAGATGATGTCGACAGCAGGACCGAACTGGGTTGCAGAGCGGTTCAGCAGGGGCAGGATGATACAAGAATATTTTCGTTTTTTTGATGACGTTTTGACAAAGAATAATACGACTTTACCGGGCAGAAATTGATGTCAAAAGCCATTATCCTTATGTACCACAACATCGACACTCCTCCCGGGGGCATACGCATCCCTAATCTGTACGTGACACCGAGAATGTTTCGCTTCCAGATGTGGTATTTAAAAAAATCAGGGTTCAAAGTCCTCTCGCTATCGGATATGCTTGCATCTGTAGCTGCCGGGAACAGGACCGGCGACCTTGCGGCGGTCACTTTCGACGACGGTTACCGGGATTTTTACAAAAACGCGCATCCGATCTTGAAACAATATAAATATCCATCAACAGTGTATGTCGTGTCCGATTTCACCGGCAAGGCCAATACATGGGATTCTAAAAACGAAAACGTCTCGAAGCCTCTGATGGATTGGGACATGATCCGGGAAATCAGTAAACAGGGAGTCGAGATCGGCTCTCACACCAGATCACACCCGCAACTTTCAACGCTGTCGAGCGAAACGCTTCAGGAAGAACTACGGGGTTCAAAAAGGGCCTTGGAAGAGCAGCTTAACAGAAAGGTTGAGCATTTCTGCTATCCTTACGGAGATCTCGATGCTTTGGTAAAAGAAGAAGTAATAAAAGCGGGATATCGTTCCGCTGTTACAACTCGAAGGGGACACGTCCTCGGCGGGTTCGACTCCTTTTTATTGCCCCGAATCCCGATTAAGCTTGTTACGAATCCCATCACATTTATTTATAAAATTCATACGGATTCTGAAATGCGAAAGGGCAGGCAGGCATCGGAGCGGCGAAGCTGAATCCGCCATTTCAGGACTTGAACCGCAGGCTTGGCAAATATGCCATCATTTTTGTTGTGAGTCATCGCATCTGTTTGTTCTATTTTCGCAAGATTGACCAGGTCACACTGAATGAAAAACGTAAGGCATGAAAACGGAAATCAAGAGGGAACCTCGATGAAAAGAACGCGGTATTATGGGGCGCTCGCGTGGGGTATGCTTCTTTTTGCTTTTACACTGCCCCTGTCGAAGAGTGTGGGAAATATTCTTCTCTTTCTTATCTACCCGACGGTGGTTGCCGGCGTCTTATTTTATAAGGACATTAGACAAACGATAATTTCAAACATCAAACAACCTTTAACATTGGCATTTGTTCTCGTTTTTACTGTCTCAATCGTGGGCGTTTTTTTTTCTGAGCAATATGCCGACGGCATCCATACAGCCAATAAATTTCTTAGCCTGCCAGCCATCTATCTCATGGTCTCGGTCTTGATCCAGGTCCTCCGGGACAAATCGGAGAAATACGGAGGCGGTGAAGCCATCCTCATCGCATTTCTGGTCGGACTTATGATTTTGAATATCATAGGAGTGATGACTTATCTCGGCATCGTAGGCGACAAAAAATTTGTCCTTCCTCTGCAACCTCTGCACATGCATCATATCTGGTTTTCCAACATCAATGCGCTCGGACTCTATGCAGCGGCCGCCTTTCTGCTCTATTTCCGGCGCGATTTATCGCGGGGCGTCAACGTTTTATTTGTCATTTCCATGGCACTTGCCGTTCTCTGTATTCTTCTGTCCACATCGCGGACAGCGTGGTTCGGTATTCTCCTGACGTCAATGGTCATGGCGTTCCTGGCGAGTAGGAGCAGGAAGATATTCTTCATTGCCGTCGGCGTTGTTGCCGCGATCTGTCTTTCGGCCTACCTGTTCATCCCGTTCGTTCACCATCGAATTTATATGATCGGGAACGATATATCGAACTATTCAGTAGGGGAAGCTTTGACGTCATCACTCGGCGAACGATTCCTCATGTGGAAAGCGGCAATAGCGATGTTTTTGTCCCATCCATTGACAGGCGTCGGCACCGGAGATTATGTCCCCACTATGGCCGCATACGTGAACTCGGGACGGTTTCCCAATTTTCTGCTTGAGTTCAACCAGCCCCATAACATGTATCTCTTCGCTTTGGCCACGAACGGCTTACCAGGACTGATCGCGCTGCTTTACGTTTTTTACCGGATTTTGAAGTTCGCTTTGCCGGTCATGCTAACAGGGGAAGGAAAAGGAAATAGAGACAGGGAAAAGGAAAGACTATTCGCGTTTCTTGCTGTTGCGACGGCTGTCCATTATTTGATAGCAGGACTTACTGATTCATTCTTTAGTATTCAGATACTTCGCTATTCCTTTGCATTCGTCATTGGCCTGTGCGTACGACAGTCTATCACTCCGGTCCGAAGCTCTTAACTCGGTGAGTTCGGTCCACTCACGGCACCGAGTAACCTACCAGAACATCAAAGCCCTTTTCACCCAGCGTCGCGACCATATGGCTGCCGATAGAGCAGGAGCCGAAAACCAATAATGAGTATTTCATTGCATTTCCAATTTACCGCTCTTAACTCATGGCCTTTCGCTCGGCAGCTAAAAACAAATTAGTATGCGCCTTCTTTTTTTAGAACAACGCCAAAGGTTTTAAATAAGATCGAGATATCGAGCCAGAGCGACCAGTTGAGGACATACCACGTGTCCAGCCTGACTCTCTTATCGTAATCCACATCGTTTCTTCCGCTCACTTGCCACAAACCGCTGATTCCCGGGCGCACCAGGTTGTAGTAATCAGCGTTCTCTTTATAGTATTTGACGATTTCCTCTTTGAGGACCGGGCGCGGCCCCACAAGGCTCATCTCGCCTTTCAGCACGTTGAATATTTGCGGCAGTTCATCAAGGGACGTTTTCCTCAGAAAGTTCCCCATGCGGGTTACCCGCGGATCGCTTCTTAATTTGAAATATGTTTCCCACTCCTGACGGGAGCAAGGATCGGCCGCGAGGATTTTCCCCAGGCGTTCCTTGGAATCCAGGTACATACTTCTGAACTTGTATACGCCGAAGGGTTTTCCCGTACGGCCTATTCTGGCATGACGGTAAAAGACCGGTCCGCGTGAGTCAAGTTTGATGAGAAGCCCGAGTGTCCCGATAATGAGAAGAAGCAAGGGCAGGAAAGCGATGGAGACCGTTATGTCGAACGTTCTTTTAATGAACCGGTTATAAGGTGACTTAAGGTTGTTGTTTATTTTCAGCAAGAAAAGCTGCTGGACGAACAGATGGTAGAGCTCCGTATTGGTGAGCGCGACCCCTTTTATATCGGGGACAAGGAGAACGGATTTCGTATACTTCTGAATATCGTTCGTCAGTTCCGAAAGTTTCTCATTCGACAGAGAAGGGATCGCGATGATAACGGTCGATATGTCGAGGAGTCTGACGAATTTTTTGAAATATCTCACCTTCCCGAATATCTTGTAGGTGACGCCGTCCACACTCACCTGCTTGCCTAGGCTCTCATTGTCATCTAAGAAGCCGATCACGTGATACCCCAGATGGATATCAGCTGCTATGCCTTTTGCCGTTCCTCTGCCGGCTGTGCCGGCCCCGATAATGATAACATTGTCCTGCCAGAGTTTGAGGTGATAGAGGAATTTTTTACCGACCAGGCGGAAGAAAGGAAAAATAAAGAGGCTGAAGCACCAGAGAAAAATAACGGTCAACCGGGATATCTTATCCGACATTTTTCCAAGGGTTATAATGGCAAGTATTGCTACTGTTGACACGGATATTGCTTTGAGGAGCTCTCTCGTCTCATCCCAGAAAGGGAGCTTCTTGACATAAAGGCGTTCATAAACAATAAAAGCTATGAAGATGGTGGGCAACCACCAGATACGTAGAAAATAGAGGAGAGAAAATTCTAGCGCAATGAACCGTGAGGACAATATGTCGACCAGTGTCCTCGAATAATAAGCAGCGACCAAGGAGATATAAAATGCCGCCAGGTCAACGAACAGGAGTGACGCGACTTTAATGCTGTTTCTCAGATTTCCGGTCAAGAATTACCCCTGTGGAGAACAAGCTTGGAACCCTAGAAGACGAAGGCGGATAAAGACGATTTTACCCAGCGTGGTGTAAAGATATTATAATTCATTATAAAATGCAAGACGAAATCCGATTTGGGTTTGCTCGGAGGACTGTGTCAGGCATTTTAAAACACGCCTCGGTACGAATACTGCTCGCCACGTTGACCTGCTTCTCAGCAGAACTATTCCGTCGATCCTGATAGCCGGCCTTTCACACTCGACTATTAATCAAATAAAATAAAGGCTTTACAGGAATACTATAATACTGTAATATTAATAACTTATAACAAAAAGACAAGGGGGTAAGATTTTGAAGCGCGCTCTTATAACAGGCATTACCGGTCAGGACGGATCATATCTTGCGGAGCTGCTTTTATCAAAAGGCTATGAAGTTCACGGACTGATACGCCGTGCGAGCACCTTTAATACGGGCAGGATAGACCATGTTTATACGGACCCGCATATTCGCGGCACGAGACTTTTTTTGCACTACGGTGATCTTGCTGACGCGGGACAACTTACCCACATCATTTATAACATCAAGCCGGACGAAGTGTATAACCTTGCGGCCCAAAGTCACGTCCGGGTGAGCTTCGATATGCCGGAATATACCGGAGATATCGTCGGTCTCGGCGCCACACGTCTCCTTGAGAGCATCCAGAGAAGCGGAATAAAAACGAAATACTACCAGGCGTCGTCATCGGAGATGTTCGGCGCTGCGAAACCACCCCAAAACGAAAATACCGCTTTTTATCCCCGGAGTCCGTACGCCGCGGCGAAAGTATACGCCTACTGGATCGCGGTGAATTACCGGGAAGGTTACAACTTGTTCGCTTGCAATGGCATACTCTTTAATCATGAATCACCCCGCCGTGGAGAGACCTTCGTCACCAGAAAGATTACGAGGGCTGTGGCCGCCATCCTCGCCGGGAAGCAGGATAAGATTTATCTGGGCAATCTCGACGCGAAACGAGACTGGGGATTCGCGCCTGAGTATGTTGAATGTCAGTGGCTGATGCTCCAGCAGGATCAGGCAGAGGACTTTGTGATCGGCACGGGCGAGAGTCATACCGTGCGGGAATTCGTTGAGCTCGCATTCGGGTACGCCGGAGTCGAGATCGAATGGAAGGGGAAGGGGACCGACGAAAAGGGCATTGTGCAGTCGGTGGCAGCGTCCTTTTCCGCGCTCGCAAAACCGGGGGATGTTCTTATAGAAATCGATCCGCGGTATTTCCGGCCAACAGAAGTGGATTTTCTCCTTGCCGACGCGTCAAAGGCGAGGGAAAAGCTCGGTTGGGAGCCAAAGATCACGTTCAAAGAACTTGTGAAGATTATGGTGGATGCTGACATGGAGGCAGTCCATCTCAAATCCCCCGGTGAAGGCGCGCAGATATTGCAGGGGAAAGGCATTCACTGGACAAAAAACGAGCAGAAATGAACATCAAGACGAGAGTCAAGAGATACTAAATGACAATTAGATAAATTGAAGCAACAATACACAGGTATAGCGATTCATGAACGCCATATGGACTAAATACCTTCCTCGTTCTATTAGCCAACGCTTAGAAAACCGCCATAATCTCCAAAAAATCATTAGCAATACCGGCTGGCTTTTTGCTGATAAAGTCCTCCGTATGGGCGTGGGGCTTTTTGTCGGGGTATGGGTAGCGCGATATTTAGGGCCCGGACAATTCGGCTTGTTAAGTTATGCAACCGCTTTTGTCGCACTATTTGCCGCCGTAGCATCGCTCGGTTTGGACGGTATTGCGGTTCGTGACATTGTTCGGGAACCCGCCCATGCAGGTGAAATTCTGGGAACGGTTTTTTTTCTCAGACTCGCGGGCGGCCTTGCTACGCTGGTTCTTACCGTCGTATGCGTATCGTTGCTGCGGCCTGCAGAACCATTGATTCGATGGCTGATACTTATTATTGCAGCGGGGACAGTCTTCCAAGCATTTGATACTATCGACTATTGGTTCCAGTCGCAAGTCCAATCAAGATATACGGTTATTGCAAAAAATACTGCTTTTTTGCTTACCGCGCTGTTGAAAATCGTTCTTCTCATTATAAAAGCCCCTCTCATAGCATTTGCGTCGGCAGGTTTGATTGAGATCTTGGTCGGCGCTATGGGATTGGTAATCGCCTACAAATCACATGGTCAATATCTCAAATCATGGGGGTGGAGGCTGCCATGGGCTAAGCGTCTTTTGCGGGACAGCTGGCCGCTGATCCTCTCGGGCATGGTTATTGCCGTTTATATGCGGATTGACCAGCTCATGCTCGGGGGCATGATTGGTGATAAAGCAGTGGGCATCTATTCAGCAGCAGTACGGGTTTCGGAAGTCTGGTATTTTATTCCGGGTACGATCGTAATATCAGTATTCCCAACGATTATAAAGGCAAAGCAACAAGACCATGGCTTATATATTCAAAGAATTCAACATCTCTACACAATCTTGGTCTGGACGGCTCTGGTAGTTGCGGTACCTTTGACTTTTTTATCGACCAGCATCATTACAAAATTATACGGTCAACAATATGTAAGAGCCGGAACGGTATTATCCATTCATATATGGACCGCCTTGTTTGTGTTCTATGGGATTGCAAAGAGCGCCTATATTCAATCGGAAAACATGCAATTTTTCAGTTTGATATGCACGAGCCTCGGAGCAGTTGTAAACATACTTTTGAATATCGTTTTGATTAAATACTATGATGTCGTGGGGGCGGCAGTCGCTTCCCTGTTTGCCCAAATGACTTCAACAATTATAATACCTGCCATTTATCCGAAGGACCGGATCAGTGTAAAAATGTTCATTAAATCTTTCTTTTATCCATCTGCAATTTGGCGCGGGAAAAATGCATGAATAATACAACGCTGCAGGCGGATTGGGAAAAATCTAGCAGGTTTAATCGCGCAATCCTGAACAACTATTGATATGCACATCGGTCTGTACATAAAGTGGAATAAGGGCTCTCTGGGGTCGCAAGGGAACGTTCTCGGCGACGAACTCAACGGCGAGTCCATGTGCCGCGCCCTCAGGAAAATACGAGGCGTTCAATCTGCCGAGCTGTTCGGCCAGAATCACTTACCAACGAATAAACTGGATGTCATGATTTATTTAAACGACACGGGGCCCAACCACACGTGGGCGAAAAAACACGTGCTCTACATGCAGAACGCTTATGGAGAGGGGTCGGAAATAGCCCTCAAGACATTTCAGAACATAGGGTTCGATGGGTATGCATTCATTTCGAAGCGGCTCCTGGCCTTGCATAATCTGGCTGGTTTTACCGGTATTTTCCTTCCCTTTGGAGTGGACCGGGAAACGTTTTATCCGAGACGAATTGAAAAAAAGTTTGAATTCGACGTGTCTTATATCGGGAACGACATTAAAGGCGAGGACCGGACTAATAAATATTTATTGCCAGCGACAAGATATAACTTCGGCCTCTTTGGGAATTGGAAAATTCCGAAGCATTCATATAAGATTTGGAAAAACTGGCAAAAAAAACCTGCATACCAGAGGATCTTTCAAGAACGATCGCTCGGCAAAATTCCCCAGGAGGCCATGCCGATCCTCTATAGCAGCGCAAAGATCAATCTGAACTGCACTGCCCAGGATTGCGTAGATTGGGACGTCATCACTCTTCGCACCTACGAAGTTTTGGCATGTAAAGGTTTTCTCATTACCGATCGCGTGAAGGCTGCTGAAGAATTCATGAGCGATTGCATGGTATTTACTGACGGGGATCAGGATTTGGTCGATAAAATTGATTACTACCTCTCCCATGAAGAGATCAGGCGGCAAATAGCGGAAACAGGCTATGAGTATGTAACTCAGCATGCATCGATAGAGTCCCGGATGTATGAGCTTTATTCATATCTTGAGGGAATTGCATGAAAATCCTTTTTGTGAATCCGCCCGTGATCCGTTCAGAACACTCATCTGCCGATAACGACTTTAAAATTGACGGTTTTGTTTTCAAGCCTCTTTACAGAAAAATCCCCGGCTTCGTAAACATAGCACGCCGTGTAGGCATAGGCAAAGGAGTTCGATACGGCGTACGTGCAGGCTCCCGCTGGCCTTGGACAATGAACGCGCCCCACGGAGGGCCTCCGTATCCCTTCATTATGGGGTATGCGGCGGCGTATCTTCATGCTCATGGAGTTGAAGTGAACGTGATTGACGCAGTAGCGGATGAAGAATATTCTTATCCGCGCTTTGTCGAACAAGTGAAAAATGAGGGCGCCGATATCGTTGTCATTGAGTGCTCAACACCTACGATTGATATCGATCTGTGGATGGCAAAAAAAATTGCGGAATTTACCCATGTTTGTCTTGCCGGTCCGCATCTTACAACCCATGCAGCTAAGATTAAACAAGAGAATCCCCATATTAAATACGTCTTAAAAGGAGAGTACATAAAGAGCAGCCTTGAAATGGCAAAAACGCTCCGTCCCGGAATCTACGATTCAGAGGTCGTAGACAACCTTGACGCACTGCCGTTCCCGTTTCGAGATTATCATGCTGCTACAAAGTATTATGATCCAACCATGCCGACCGCTCGGCCGCAGCTCCAGATCTACGCGAGCAAAGGCTGCCCGTTCAGATGCACCTATTGCATGTGGCCTCAGACAATGTATCTGGGAAAGACGACATATCGAGAACCAGCACGCGTGGCCAAGGAAATACGTATGTGCGTCGAGAAATACGGATACCGCAGCATATTTTTTGATGATGATACCTTCAACATTGGCAATGAGAGGATCAGCAAACTCTGTGATGAATTAGAAAAAATAGGTTTACCCTGGACCATGATGGGACGGTTGGACTGCTCGCCACTCTGGCTTTATGACAAGATGGTGGAGTGCGGATGCGTGGGCATGCGTTTCGGTATAGAAACGTTTGACGTACAGGTATTGAAAAATATTAAAAAGGGACTAGAATCAGAGGCACTGGTCGCAACTCTGACGCATATTACTGCCAAGCATCCCAAGCTCATGGTCCACGTTGCCATGATGAAGGATCTTCCTGGACAAACCGACGAAGTACACGAACAGGATATGAAAATTTTGCACGATCTCGGCTATTCAGCAGAGAATATGCACCGCAGTTATCAATTAGCGGCGTGTGTTCCTTTTCCCGGAACTGAGATATACAAACAATTAGCCAGAAATGCGCGAGATCACGAGCTTGACAATTATCAATTGTATGATGGTGGCAAAAATACGGTTATGAAAACTTTAAAAAATATGGAGCGCCCGTCGTGAAGGTTCTGCTGACCGGTTGCACCGGTTATGTCGGCAATATCATCAGGTCACATCTCGAAAAAAAATACAATTTGTATTGTACGAGCATGCATTGTCTGCCTGATGAAAGCCGTTTACCGTGCGATTTGACGGATCAGGAAGCCGTGTTCCGACTGGCAAAATATGTCCGGCCTGATGTGATCATACATTCGGCAGGAAATAAAAATATCGCCTACTGTGAAAAGAATCGTGCTGATGCAGTTAGAATCAATTGCGAATCGGTAAAATATCTTGCGGCGGCTTTTGAAAAAGCTAAGATAATCTATATATCCGCTGATTATGTCTTTGATGGAGGGAGGGGACACTACGGGGAACTCGACCGGCCGGCCCCTGGAACTGTATACGGAATAAGCAAGTTGTGCGGCGAGTCCGAAGGTCTCAAAATCGCTAAAGGAAACTTCACCGTTCTGAGAACGAGCGCGCTTTATGACAAAAACGCGACTTTTTTACGTTTTCTTCGCGAAAAATTATCCAGAAAAGAAACTGTTGAATGTTACGAGGACGCATGGTATTCACCTACATATTATAAAGACTTTTTGGATATTCTTGAAAAACTGTTAATGCCGTTCGATACGCAGGATGCAGTGTTTCATGCATGTGGTCAAAGAACGTCCCGATATGATTTTGCGATTGCTTTTGCTCGAACCCACAACTACGACGTCTCGCAAATACGAAAGAGCTCCTGCAGAGATAGCGGGCTGTTTCTATTTCCCGACCTTTCACTAAAAAATGATAAAACCAGGATGCTGCTACGGGTACGAACAACGGACGCTGTTGATGCTTTGACGGAAATAAGCAAAGAAGTCCTTTGAGAATCTTTGAGTCTTATAAACGGTTCACGGACACGGGGGGCGTTCCTCGGCCTCGTCAATTCTGGCTATTGGGAAGAAGTCAATTATATAGAAACTCACGCGGGACAGGTGTGTGGAGGGCATTATATAAAGAAATAAGAGAGCTTTTTCCATCATAGAAGGCGAAGTTGACGTGACGATAGAAGACCTGCGAGAAAACAATAGAGTATGAGTATCCGTGAAAAAAGGTTCTCTCTTTCTCGTTGATCCCTTTGAAGTGCATACCTTTACGTGCAAGACGGATTGCAAATGACTCAATGTCCTGTCAAAAAGAATTGACGACCAATTCCATGATACTCATTTGCCTGGAAGCCGGGCATAATGGATCTTTCTATGAGTAAGAAACACGGCGATAGGGATTTGACAAGATGAATTGGCAGCTAAACACACCAGTAGCTTTTTTGATTTTCAACCGACCGGATACGACCGCGAGGGTATTCGAAACGATCAGGGCCGCACAGCCGCCGAAGCTGCTGGTTGTAGCTGATGGTCCGCGTCTCAATACGCCTGGTGATGCGGACAAGTGCAAGGCGGTACGTGCGATCATTGAGAATATCGATTGGCCCTGCACGGTACTGACGAACTATTCTGATGTCAACTTGGGATGTAAACGACGGGTATCGAGCGGCCTCGATTGGGTGTTTGATACCGTTGAAGAAGCGATCATCCTGGAAGACGATTGTTTACCAGACCCCACTTTTTTCCGGTTCTGTCAGGAGTTGCTGGACAAATATCGTGATGATGAGCGAATCATGATGATCTCCGGCGATAATTTTCAGTTCGGACGAAGAAGATCGGAGTACAGTTATTATTATTCCCGATATTCGCATATATGGGGATGGGCTTCCTGGCGCAGGGCATGGAAGCACTACGATGTGGAGATGAAATTATGGCCGACGTTCAAAGTCGGCGGCTGGTTGAATGACTGCCTCGGAGATGCGAGGAGCGCCAAATACTGGACGCAAACATTCGATAAAGTCTATCGCGGCACAATTAATACCTGGGATTACCAATGGACTTTTGCCTGCTGGATGCAACATGGCCTGTCTGTCTTGCCAAAAGTGAATTTAGTATCGAATGTAGGATTTCACGCAGACGCCACACATACCGCCGGGCACAGTTCGTTCAGTGAAATGAGAACTGAACCGCTATCATTCCCCTTGCAGCATCCGCCGTTCCTCGTACGAGATGCGGTGGCCGACGATATTACGCAAAAGACTCACGTAAAGCCAAGCCTCAGGGTGCGGGCAAGGAATAAATTGAAAAGATGCTTTATTCACAGGAAATGATGAACTGCAAAATCTGTTCAATGCCTTCAACGTCGTTCTCCACAGCGACACTGAGAGGGAGATACAAGGTCGCTTTTTTCCGGTGCGAGTCCTGTGGGTTCATTCAGACCGAGGAACCCTACTGGCTCAATACTGCGTATTTGGACGCTATTAATCATTCGGATGTCGGTGTGGTCAGCCGGAACATCATGCTCGCCGCTATTGCACAAGCCGTCATTTCGGCATTGTTCGATCAAAACAAGTCATTTCTTGATTATGGCGGGGGATATGGCATGCTCGTCCGTATCATGCGGGACCATGGGTTAGACTTTTATCGGTATGATAAACATTGCGAAAATCTTTTCGCCAGGAATTTCGACGGAAATGCAGAAGGCGCAGTCAGTTACGAACTGCTTACAGCCTTCGAACTTTTCGAGCACCTGGTGGACCCCCTCGCCGATATCAATGCCATGCTCAAGCTCTCCTCGAATATCCTTTTTACGACTGAGCTCGTTCCTCCCGAAGCACCGAAGCCTGGTTCCTGGCAGTATTACGGCCTTGAACACGGGCAGCACATTTCGTTCTATACGGCCCAAGCGCTGTCGGTCATCGCAGCGAAGAATCATTTGAACTTCTATACGAACGGGCGGACCATCCATTTGTTTACGAACAAAAGGGTGTCTCCTTATCTCTTCTATGCGATATCTCGATATAAGATTGCGAGCTTTCTGAATTTATTTAGCCGGCGCGGTTCCCTGCTACAACAGGATTACCAGAAGTCTCTTGAAATCTGGAAAAAGAGTGAAGAGAACCCAAGCGCATGAAGATTCTTTATGACCACCAGATATTTACGATACAAAAATACGGAGGGATTTCCCGATATTTTTATGAGTTGATTTCTCGTCTCTGCCAAGAGGCGGAAGTTGATGTTTCTCTTTTTTTGGGTTTTTCCGTCAATGAATACGGACTGGAATCATGTCATAGCCGCTTTGACTCCTTTTGGGGGTTGAAACATAGACACATTCCAAAAACCATAAGAATATTCTCTGCCCTCAACAATGCGCTGTTCCGTCGTTTTGTCAGGGTATCCAACGCTGATATTTATCATCCCACGTATTACAAGAACCCGGCCCACGGGTTCAAGGGAATACGAGTGCTGACCGTCCATGATATGATTCATGAACTTTACCCGCAATGTCTTCCACCGAGAGAGATTAACACCGCAAATGATAAAGAGCAGGCGATACGAAATGCGGATGCAATTATTTGCGTTTCTCAATCGACGAAGAGAGACATGATCAGCCATTTTAAAGTGCCGGAAAGAAAAATTAAGGTCATTTATCTTGGTAATTCTCTTAAAAAAGAAATTGTTTCTCGAAGGCTTGTAGATAGCCCATATATTTTGTATGTCGGTCAGCGGAGCGGATATAAAAACTTTGACTTGTTGCTGAACGCCTATGCGCGCTTGGAAAAAGTCAAACGCGACTTTAAATTAATCTGTTTCGGTGGCGGGCAATTCACTGACCACGAGTTTGCATTGATAAAGTCTCTTGGCCTTGACGATACTGTCCTCAATTATTCAGGCGTCGACGAAATTTTGGCGAATCTTTATCAATATGCGTCCGTTTTTGTCTATCCATCTCTCTATGAAGGTTTCGGCATGCCCCCCCTTGAGGCTATGCATTACGGCTGCCCCGTTCTCGTGAGTAACTCGAGTTCGATTCCAGAAATCGTAGGGCAGGCGGGGCTCTATTTCAATCCTGTGGACCTTGACGAACTCATGGATAAACTTTATACCATTCTGCACGATACAGCAATGAGGAAACAGTTGACTAACGCCGGACTGGAGCAGGAAAGGAAATTCAGCTGGGACATCTGCGCGAAGGAAACCCTTGCGTTTTACAAGGAAGCATCAGCCTGAATGGGAGTCGATTCATAAAAACTGATGTACAAAACGGATCGTTCCGTGAATTTTGAACCTTTATTCATGAATGGGTATAGAACGTTTGCTTGTAGAAGGATTTTGTTAATGATTAACGACGATCAGCTTGCCGCTTCGAATTCGGTTGTCAATTCTCGACGCGAGGAAGGCGGCCTTCGCACGCGGCATGAATTTGCGAAGCAATCAGTGCCGGGGTCCCCGCTTGTGACCGTCATTACCGTCGTCCGGAACGGGGAGAAACACTTGGAGGGTGCCATACAAAGTGTTTTAAATCAGACTTATGGCAACATCGAATATATCATTATCGATGGAAACTCTACTGACGGTACGTTGGATGTCATTAAAAAATATGACGATAAGATCGCCTATTGGATGAGCGAGCGGGACAATGGGCTGTATGATGCGATGAATAAAGGGATTCTTCTAGCTCACGGGGAGTTGATAGGACTCTTGAACAGCGATGATTTTTACGAAAAACAGGCCGTGCAATATGTCGTAGACAGGTATATGCGCCGCAAGGGAGACGGGGCCGCCATCGTATACGGTAATTTTAATATCTATGACGAAGAACTTGGCATAACAACCCAGTTTATGTCGAATTTGAACTACCGGCGCGGCATGACCGTGTGTCATCAAACCATGTTCGTCGAGAGAAGCGTCTATCTCATGATGGCCCTGTACGACACGTCGTATAAATTTGCGGCGGACTACGATTTTTTTTTAAAAGCGATATTTCACGATATCGAATTCTTGAATACAGACGAATTTCTGGTCAATTTCAGAAATACCGGCGCAACGTACAAAAGTGTCGCGCCCATTTACAGGGAAACAGTGTCGATAAGCAGGAGATACTTCGGGAATTTCAGCGGACCTTTCATCGTTATGGTCTTGAAAGCGGGAAGGGTAATCGTCCAATCCGCTGTGAAAAACCTTATTGAACGGCTTTTCGGAAAAAAAGTCTTCAAGAAACTGAAGATCATACAGAATACATTGTCGAGAAAGAAGTGGCGCCAGATTGTGCCCTGAGCGTTCAACGCACGAAGGTTTACGGAGGGAATGTTCTTGTCGGTCAACGAGCTTACCGCGGAGCTGATCATCCCGAGCTACAATCGGCTTGCCGTGCTTAAAAGAACCCTGCAGCGAATCCGGGTCTTGTATCCGGAGCTTCAGATTTGCCTGGGTCTCCAAGGGGAAATGCCCGACTCTCAGTGGCGATCTGAACTTCAAAAAGATCAGCGCCTTCGCATCGAAACGCTATCGTCCCCGAGTATAACCCGGACGTTGAACCACTGCATCGCTACTTCACGGTCCGAAATCATATTGCTGTTGGACGATGATGCGGTTCCTCATTTCGGATGGCTTGAGGCTCACCTGCGCGCTTTCACGGAGAATTTACAGCTGGCATATACCTCCGGCCGCATCATGGAATTCAATAAAGGGCGATCGGCGCACTCCGAATATACGCGAATCCATACCGAATGGTTATTCGGCCTTTTTCTCGGCGCTGAAAAAAAAATCAACGGCCGTATCGTCGGTTGGATCAACAAGTTGGGGTTGATATTGTCGAATTATGATCGCCCGGGAAGCTGTATGATCAATTCTCCCCGAGAAGGGAATATGGGGATCAGACGCGATAATTTTTTGAGGATGGGCGGTTTCAATACTGATTTTAGGGGAAATGCCTGGGGATTTGGGGCCGAGTATGGTGTCCGGTTAGCGCGAACGGGCCAGTTTGGACGATACGTCGGCGATGCGATTGTTATCCATTATGAGTTCCGTACCGGCGGCACGCGTGCTCAGGTGAACGAACAGTGGTTTAATGATTTCTTGCACAACCACAAAGTGCTGATTTCCCATCTCGGTCCCCAAGCATGGCTCGGCGCCCTGCCGCGATTAATTAAGAAACGTTTTTTCAACTAAGCGACAAGGTAGGAGCTCACGCCGGTAAATATTATGAAAATAGCTGTTGTTCACGAATGGTTAGTGGCCACTGCCGGATCTGAGCGCGTCCTGGAACAGATCGTCTCGCTCTATCCACATGCGGATATATTCTGTCTCGTTGACTTTCTGGCTGAACAGGATCGAGGCATCATCCTGAACAAGAAGGTGCAGACTTCGTTTATTCAAAATTTACCCTTGGCCAAAAAATACTATAGAAATTATCTCCCTTTTTTCCCCCTGGCCGTCGAGCGGTTCGATCTTTCCGGCTACGATCTCATTCTCTCATCCTCCCACGCGGTTGCAAAAGGGGCAGTAAGGAAGTCCGGTCAACTGCACATCTGCTACTGTCATACGCCGATGCGCTATGCCTGGGACCTCAGGGACCAATATCTGAGGGAATCGGGCCTCGATAAGGGCCTCAAAGGAATTCTCGCCAAATCCGTGCTTGGATACATAAAGCGATGGGACGCTAAGACCGCGGACCGGGTCGACCATTTCATCGCAAATTCTCAATATATAGCGGCCAGAATCGAGAGTGCATATAACCGTCAGGCAACCGTGATCTATCCTCCGGTGGATGTCGAAAGATTTTCACTTTCTCCGCAAAAAGAAGAATTCTACCTCGTCGCATCGCGGATGGTGCCATACAAAAAAATCGACCTCATTGTCGAAGCATTCTCCGGCATGCCTGACAAAAGGCTCGTCGTAATCGGCGATGGGCCGGATTTCGATAAAGTCAAATCCAAGTCAGGGAAGAACATAGAACTCCTCGGCTATCAGGCCTCGGATGTTCTGAAAACATATATGCAGAGGGCGAAGGCCTTCGTTTTTGCGGCAGAGGAAGACTTCGGCATCGTACCCGTTGAGGCGCAGGCGTGCGGCACGCCGGTCATTGCTTACGGCAGGGGAGGGATAACTGAGACGGTTCTCCCTTTAACGGACGACGGCGGCGGACCGCGGATGTCACATGAATCCGCTCCGACAGGGGTCTTTTTCTATAAACAGACTGTTGAGGCATTACGGGACGCCTTAAAGACGTTTGAACGGAATGTTGATAAATTTGATGGACAACAAATAAGAAAAAATGCTATAAAATTCGGCACAGGGCGATTTAGACGGGAATTTAAAGATTTTGTGGATGCGAAGACGGCGGAGCGGCGCTGACGCCCGGTTTCGGTCCCGCGAACTGAGAGGACTACATTATGTATGCAGTAATTATGGCCGGCGGTTCGGGTACGCGGTTTTGGCCGCTTTCCCGGGAAAAAATGCCGAAGCAACTCCTGAAAATCGGAGGAGAAGATACGCTGATTTGCCAGACAGTAAATCGAATTTTGCCGGCAATCAGTTTTGAAGATATTTTCACTGTTACGAACAGAGACATTGTGGACGCGATCGGTCAACAGCTCTCGACGAAATTTAACAAGCCCTGGGACAAAAATATGATCCTTGAACCCGAGGCGAGGAACACTGCGCCGGCCCTGGGGCTCGCCGCGCTCCACCTGGAGCGGCTGGACCCCGAAGGCGTCATGGTGGCTCTCGCTGCGGATCATTTTATTCAAAAAACAGACGAATTCCTTGGGTTACTCGGCAAAGCCGATAAGGCGGCTCGACTTGGGTATCTGGTCACGCTTGGAATCAAGCCGAACAGACCGGAAACGGGTTACGGTTATATTAAGGCCGGTTCCTCCTGCAAGGAAACCGGAATCAACGATGTGTGCAAAGTCGAGGCATTCGTCGAAAAACCGGACCTCGAAACTGCCAAAGGATACCTCAAGCAGGGCAATTACTTCTGGAACAGCGGGATCTTTGTTTGGAAAACGAAGGTCCTCCTGGAGGAGATAAAAAAATATGATCCTGCGCTCTATGGCGGTTTAATGGAGATCAAGCGCAGCCTCGGCACGGACAAGGAAGAGAGCGTGATCAGCACTGTTTTCAAGAACCTTAAGTCCGTTTCCATCGACTACGCGGTAATGGAAAAAACCGACCGCGCGGCAGTCATCCCCGCAGATATAGGCTGGTCGGATGTGGGCAGTTGGACCGCTCTCGACGAAGTTTCGGAACACGACGCCGCAGGCAACATCGTGAACGGCAATGTCATCGATCTCGGCAGCCATGACTCGATCATCTATGCTGAAAAGCGTCTGGTAGCAACCATCGGACTGAAGGACGTCGTTGTAGTAGACACGCCGGATGCGACGCTCGTCTGCAGCAAGGACCGTGCGCAGGATGTGAAGAAGGTCGTTGACGAAATCAAAAAACGCAAGTCAGGCGAGCATCTTATCCACCGCACGGTGCACCGGCCTTGGGGATCGTATACGATCTTGGAAGAAGGTGACCGGTACAAAATAAAACGGCTCGTCATTCACCCGGGAACGAAGCTTTCACACCAACTCCATAATCACCGCAGCGAACATTGGGTTGTCGTCTCCGGCACTGCCCGGGTTACGAACGGGGACAAGGTGTATGACGTGCATCCGAACGAAAGTACGTACATCCCCATGTCGACGAAGCACCGGCTGGAAAACCTCGGCAAAATACCGCTCCAGATCATTGAAGTGCAGAACGGCGAATATCTTGAAGAAGACGATATCGTCCGCTTTGACGACGACTACAACAGGCATGATAAAAACAAGAGAAAGTCATTGCCGTCGCTTTCTCGTACATAAACTGTGGAGAGGACTGCTGCGTCACCTATGATCAACCCTGAAATATTCCGAGAATACGACATCCGCGGTATTGCGGATCGTGACCTAACACCTGCGGTAATCGAGTCTCTGGGACAAGCTTTCGCTGAGTATCTCAGGCAAAAGGGCATCAACACTGTAACCGTCGGATTCGACGCCCGCATAAGCTCGCCGAGGCTCTGTGAGAACATCTTGCAAGGTCTGACCCAGGGAGGGATGGACGTTGCCGTCATCGGCCTCTGCCCGACGCCTGCCCTCTATTTTTCCCTCTACCACTTTAAGCCCGGTGCGGGTGTGATGATCACCGGCAGCCACAATCCTTCGGAGTTCAACGGGTTCAAACTCTGCGTCAACAAGGATACAATTTATGGTGAAGAAATCCAAAAGCTGAAAAATATTATATTGGATGGCGCCGTCGATAAGAGTCAAAAAACCGGTCGTGAAACGAGCGGCTCCGTCTCGTACCGCCCCATCCTGCCTGATTACATTAACCATCTGAAGGACCTATTCAAACCCAACGGAGAACGTCGTCTCAAGATCGTCCTTGATGCAGGGAACGGGACTGCTGGTTTGGCAGCGCCTGAAGTGGTGCGAACTATGGGCTGTGACGTTATTGAACTTTTTTCCGAACCCGACGGGTCGTTCCCGAATCATCATCCTGATCCGACTATTCCCGAGAATCTTACTGCATTGAGAGAAGCCGTTCGTGCGCACAAAGCGGATGCAGGGATCGCGTTCGACGGCGATTCGGACAGGATCGGTGTGGTGGACGAGAAAGGGAACATACTCTGGGGCGACCAGCTGATGATCATCTTCTCCCGCGACATCCTTGGAGAACGTCCGGGGTCCACGTTCGTGTCGGAAGTCAAATGTTCACAGGTCATGTACGACGACATCCGCTCCCATGGCGGGACTGCCGTCATGTGGAAGACAGGTCATTCGCTGATCAAGGCAAAAATGAAGGAAGTGCATGCAGCAATGGCAGGGGAAATGAGCGGTCATCTGTTTTTCGCGGACCGTTATTTTGGTTACGACGATGCGATCTATGCGGCCTGCCGCATCGTGGAAATACTGAAAAAACTCAAGGCAAAACAGGGGAGCACTGCCTCGCTCAGCATGCTGCTTGCCGACCTTCCGAAGACGTTTAACACGCCTGAGATCCGCTTTGATTGCCCTGAAGCAATTAAATTCAGGGTCGTGGAAAGTGCAAAGGAGATATTCTCCCAGGGAAATGGCTTGTTGCAAAAGCCCCGGGAAGTGATCACCGTCGACGGCATCCGTGCCATATTTGAAAGCGGCTGGGGTCTTATCCGGGCATCGAATACCCAGCCGGTCTTGGTCATGCGCTTTGAAGCAAAGGATCCCACCTCTCTTGAGTCCATCAAAACGATGATGGAACAAACCGTGGCAGGCATCATAGCCAAGCTTACCAAAAACACCCAATAACCCCGAAATAAGGGCCGTCTCGAACCCACTAACCTTCTTGACGATAAAATAGAAGCTCGCAGAATTATCAACATCCAATTGTTAACCATCATGGGTGAAATAGGTTGACAACCACCTTGTCTTCAGGTAAAAGATAGCCAATGAAAACACGACAACAACTGAGCAGTCTTCTTGGCGGCGTTTTAAAGGGTAGACAGGTTGATTATGCCGATGCAAGAGAATTGTCCCGTATTTCCGGTGCCGACCTGTGGGACCTGTTCGCGGTCGTTGGTAAGATTCGCGAACACTTTCGCGGGAAATCGATCGATCTGTGCTCGATCGTAAACGCAAAATCAGGCGCCTGCAGCGAAGATTGCGCTTACTGTGCACAGTCCGTGCATCACTCGACCAACGTCTCGGTCTATCCGCTCATTTCCGTAGACCGCATTGCGGAAGCGGCCAAGAGTGCAAAAAAAAATCATGCAAAGCGATTTTGCATCGTGACCAGCGGCCGAGGTATTGATACGCAATCAGACCTTGAAAATATCGCACGAGGCATTCGGACGGTCCGCGAGATGGGCCTGTCTCCCTGTGCGACACTGGGCTCGCTCACAAAAGAACAGCTTTCCTATCTCAAACAGGCCGGCTTGCACCGTTTTCACCATAATATCGAAACATCGAGAAACTACTTTCCCCGTGTCTGCACCACTCATACCTTCGAAGAGCGGCTCGAAGTGCTGGGCCATGCCCGGCGTCTGGGACTGTCTCTTTGCAGCGGCGGAATTCTCGGCATGGGAGAGAGCATGGAAGACCGGATCAAGATGGCGATGACCCTGCGCGAGATCGATGTGGATTCCGTACCGATCAATTTTCTCATGCCGATCAAGGGGACTCCCTTTGAGAAGATCAGCGCAATCTCACCTCTCGAAGCGCTTCACTCGCTCGCCCTCTTTCGCCTGATCCTGCCTGAAAAGGAGATCCGCGTTTGCGGGGGGCGGGGAACAACTCTCGGGCAGCTCCATCCGCTTATTTTTGCAGCAGGAGCAGATGGATTTATGATCGGAAATTACCTTACAACGTCGGGTTTGGATCCTGCAGATGATCTCCACATGCTGCAGCATCTGGACCTCCACATTTGAGTCATGACAGAGGAAACGCTCTACAGCATCCGTATGCGGGCATCGAAAGGCGAACAGCACATCTCAGGCGCAGAGAGGATTTCCTGCGCCAAAAACATTGACGACATTGTGAAAAGCCTACTTGCCCGCGCCAGGTCGAAAGGCATTCTCCCCGGCACCATTGCGATCAATATTGAGAGTCTTCAGAACTTGCCAGTCCGGTTCTTGAGCGCTCTTGACGTCCTTACGGTGAATGCCCCGGAACTGCATGCAGGCAGAACAGCAGCAGCCATGACCCTTAAGAAACTCGGCGTATCAGGCCAAGCCGTGAGCCGGGCGATCACCTTGCTCAGCAACGGTGCTTCTCCTTCAGGAAAAACTATGCGCGGCTCTATCGTCATGGATGCCCAAAACGGCGAACGGCTTGAACCGGACCAGGAACGTGGTATACGTGTCTCGCGGTTTGATTATGCCGATAGCGCTTCCACCCTGGTCAACGAGCGTCTTCATGCCTTGGGCCTTACGCATTTCCGCACCCGCGAAGCTCTCGCCCTGGCTACCAAAGTCGCTAACGCTCCGGCTGTTATCGCCGAGCTTTGCTGGTCCGATGATCCAGATTACACAGCAGGGTATGTTGCATCTCTGCAGGGGTATGTACGCTTTCCCCATCTCAAAAAAAAGGACGACCAAAAGGGCGGGCGGGTAATTTTTGTTGATCCGACAAAACTGGTCCTTGACGCATTGATCGAGCACTTGCAGAGCGAACCCGTCATCATCAATGAGACCGGCAGATTCAATGCAGCGATCGGACTTGAAGAATATAGTGAATCCCTGACCGGACATTCATAAAGAACCTATGTTTGAACACGAATTGTCACAATTGGAAAAGCAGCACCTCCTCAGAAGGCCGCTCATTGTGGAATCGTATGATGGACCCAAAATTACGATCAACCGCAGGAGCCTGCTGCTCATGTGTTCCAATAACTATCTCGGCCTTTCACAGCATCCCGCACTCAAAGAAGCAGCGATATCGGCCATGGAAAAATATGGCTTCGGCTCGGGCGCATCCCGCCTGGTTTCCGGCACGAGTGGGCTTCACCAGGAACTGGAACAAAAATTATCGCAGTTCAAAAAAACAGAAGCTGCAATCCTTTTCAATTCAGGATACGCAGCAAACACGGGTGTCATTACCGCACTTGCGCAGGAAGGGGATGCGGTCTTCAGTGACAGCTTGAACCACGCGAGCATTATCGATGGCTGTCGTCTCAGCAGGGCTTCTCTTAAGGTCTTCGCTCACAAGGATATGGACCACCTGGAGACGCTGCTGAAGGATTCCGCCGTAGCCCGAAGGAGGCTGATCGTCACGGACGGCGTTTTCAGCATGGATGGGGACATTGCTCCACTTCCGGACCTCGTCGCACTTGCAGAAAAATATGACGCACTCCTGATGGTTGATGATGCGCATGCCACTGGAGTACTCGGGGAAGGCGGCCGGGGGACTGTTGAGCATTTCGGTCTGGAAGGCCGTGTTCCCATACAGATGGGCACTCTCGGAAAGGCCCTCGGTTCCTTCGGGGCTTATGTTGCCGGGAACAGGGACCTCATAGACTTTCTCATTAATCGCTCCCGAAGCTACATCTTCAGTACTGCGCTTCCTCCTGCTGTCTGTGCTGCCTCGCTTGCTGCGCTTAAAATCGTCGAAAACGATCCCGCGAGGAGAGAAAAACTCTGGCGCAATCGAGAACGTCTTATTGCAGGTTTGAACTCTCTCGGAATCGAAATAGGTTGTTCGAAAACGCCCATTCTGCCCTTGATGGTAGGTGATGCGGAGAAGGCGCTGAAAGCAGGGGCAACATTGTTCGAGTCTGGGATTTTTGCAACCGCTATCAGACCGCCCACGGTACCGGAGGGTACCTCGAGAATACGGATGACAGTCATGGCAAATTTTTCAGATCAGGATATAGATGCAGCGCTGGCTGCTGTTAGGAACGTACGTGAAAAGGGGTTGCTCACGTGAAGCCGGCCGGGAAAAACCGGGTTGTCATTGTGACCGGGGCCTCGCGCGGTTTGGGCAAATCGATCGCCCTTTGTTTCGGAAGGAGCGGCGACCGCGTCGTGGTGAATTATCTTTCCCGTGAACAGGAAGCAGCTGTTGTCGTCGACGAGATTCAGCATCTGGGAGGGGAATCTTTTTCCAGTTGTGCCGATGTCGGAATCAGCGTTGCCGTAGACAAGATGATCAGTGACACGGTCGAACGATGGGGGACCGTAGACATTCTCATAAACAACGCCGGCATGACACGAGACCGTGTTGTTCTCCGGATGGCAGAAAATGATTGGGACGATGTGATTGCCACGAATCTCTCTGGCCCGTTCCATTGTGTCCGCGCTGCAGCCAAAGTTATGGTCAAACAAAAGCAAGGCCATATTATAAATATTTCTTCCATTACGGGTATTCAAGGCAGAGAAGGGCAGGCCAACTATTCGGCCTCAAAAGCGGGCCTTATCGGTTTCACGAAAGCCTGCGCACAGGAACTGGGCCGCTTTAATATAAAAGTAAATGCCCTTTTGCCAGGGTATATACCGACCGACATGGGGGAGAAAATATCAGATGCTGTACTTGCTCGGATACTCGGGGAGAACGCACTCGGCAGAATCTCTGAACCGGACGAGGTTGCAGATTTTGTTTATCGTCTATCCCTGATGAATAATGTCTCGGGACAAGTCTTTAATCTTGACAGCAGGGTGCTCTGAGCAGAGGAACACCCGTACTCCATGCACTTTGCGGAAGCATCATATGACCAAAGGTATTTTTATAACAGGAACGGACACTGGCGTTGGGAAAACCTACATTGCCAAAGGTCTGGCGTCAGGTCTGCGTGACCGGGACATAAACGTCGGGGTGATGAAGCCCGCAGAGACCGGCTGCCGTCATCGGGCCGGAAGACTGGTCCCCGCTGACGCAGTGCGCCTTATGAAGGCTGCAGGATGTAACGACTCCCTCGCTCTCATCAACCCCTATAGATTCAGGGAACCGCTTGCGCCTTCTGTCGCCGCTGAACGCGCCGGGAAAAAGATCGATCCGAGAATAATTATCCGTTCATTCAAGACCCTCTGCAAGAGGCATGAATTCATGATCGTTGAAGGGGCAGGTGGTATCATGGTGCCGTTGTCACCTCGTTATACGTACCAGGACCTCGCTTATACACTGAGGCTGCCGGTTGTGATCGTAGCAAGGCCGGGACTCGGAACTATCAACCACACACTGTTGACTGTTTCTGCGCTTCGAGTGCGGGACATCTCGATTGCGGGCATTATCATCAACTATGCTGCTGATGAAAAAGCGGGATTGGCGGAAAAAACAAGCTTTTCAGTAATCGCAAAACTGTCAAAACTGCCTATTCTGGGCAATGTTTCTTATGACGAGAAAAACTTCGTACCCCTAGTTGACAAAATTCTATCACTTCCCTGACATGGCCAGGGAAGTGATAGCAGACAATCAGGAATGATAATTAACATCCCACAGCCGGTTTGGCTTTTGCAGCAGGTTTGGCGCCAAGGCTCCTGATATAGAGAAGAAGTGATTGCATTTCTACGGACTGCGGGTCAAGGGCTTTGCCCTTGATCGAATGCGTAATACATGCATTTACGATCTGGTCGAGGTTGCTCTTGGTCCCCGCTTGCTGAATATTTTTCCCGTCAGGGTGACAGGTATTGCATGATTTCCCCGTGGTGCCGAGCTTGAGGTCATTAAATAATGCCTTCCCTTTTTCTATTGAAGCACCTTCCGCGGCAAACACGATATTGACACCGACAACAGTTACCAGAACAATGAGAACAAACAGAGCGCTTCTTTTCATGTGGACACCTCCGATAATAAATTCAACGAAATTTGTTCAAAGCATAACATACCCGCCGTCTTTGTCAAGGCAAACTCCGAAAAATCGCGCTTCTGGCAAGAGTAAATTTTCAGCTGCATCTTTGGCTGTATCTTTGGATTGACAAAGCAAAGATGTACTGTTATTATTCCTCCATCTTTTATTCACCATCGAGGATCAGATGCCGATTATTACTCTTACAACCGACTTCGGCAGCAGAGATGGCTTCACGGCCAGCGTGAAAGGGGTTATACTTAAAATTAACCCTCAGACGCAGATCATAGACATTTCCAACGAAATTGGCCCGCAGGACATCTGGGAAGCAGCATACACGCTGAAGTCCGCTTACAGCCATTTCCCGAAGGGAACTGTTCATCTTGCTATCGTCGACCCCGGTGTGGGCAGCGGCAGGAGACCGATCATTGCCGTGACTGAAAGTTTTTATTTCGTTGGTCCTGACAATGGCCTGTTCAGCCTCATTTACCAGGAAGCGGAACGGCTGAGAATACATCACATCACCTCGACGCACTATTTTCTGCCGAACCCGGGCCCCACGTTTCACGGCAGGGACGTTTTTGCGCCCGTTGCCGGCTGGCTTGCCAAGGGTATCCCATCGGGGAATTTCGGCGAAGAAATTACCGATTACACAAAACTGAATATTCCTTCTCCGAAAGTCAGCGGCAACAGCATTGAAGGCAACATTGTGCACATCGACCGGTTCGGCAACCTTATCACGAACATTACCCACAAGCATATCCAGCCGTTCATGTCCGAAGGTACTGATTTGAGCGCCGCGACGGTCACCGCCGCAGGCAAAGAAATAAAGGGATTGAAAAAATATTATGCAGAAGCGGCCCCTGGTGAACCCGGAGCGATTGTGAACAACTCGGGTGCTCTCGAAATATTTCTGTATCGGCAAAACGCCCGCACGGCCCTGGCAATCAAGCGCGGAGAAGTCGTCCGTATGGTTATTTCGTGATAATGCACATCGTTGCTCTTCCGTTCGGTTCTTTCCGACATACCTCTTGTTTAACTCCCAGCAGCGGATTATAATGTTGCCATGAAATCGTTCCATATTATTACTTTCGGATGCCAGATGAATGAGCATGATTCCGAGCGGATGACGGGAATTCTCGAAGAGCGAGGTTGCTCTTCGCTATCCGGCGCCGAAGGTGCGGACATGATCATTCTGAATACGTGCAGCATTCGTGAAAAAGCGGAACAGAAATTTTACAGCGAGCTCGGCAGGTTGAAGCATCTCAAGGCTGCCAATCCCGGGCTCAAGATTGCCGTCGCCGGATGCATCGCCCAGCAGGAAGGCGCCCGGATTCTGACCCGTGCTCCCTATGTTGATATGATATTCGGCCCGTCCGACATCGGGAAGCTGTCATCGCTGGTAGACCAGAAGCTCTTGCGGCCTGCTCCCTTGATCGACACTACCGGAGACCCCGATTACCACCGGAAACGTATCCCGACTGCACGCGCCGACGGATTGAAAGCATGGGTTTCCATCATGTATGGGTGCGATAATTTTTGCACCTACTGCGTTGTGCCGTATCTTCGGGGCAGGGAACGGTCTCGTCGACCGAACGACATCGTGAGTGAAGTCCGCGATCTTGCGTTGAAGGGTTTTAAAGAAGTGACGTTGCTGGGCCAGAACGTGAACTCGTACGGAAAAGGCCTGGAAGAAGATATTGATTTCCCGGAGCTCCTGCGGCTGGTGAACGAGATTGACGGCATTGAGCGCGTCAGGTTCGTGACTTCACATCCCCGAGACCTGTCGGACAGGCTGGTGAATGCACTACGAGATATCCCCAAGGTCTGCGAATCACTGCACTTACCCGTCCAGAGCGGCTCGGACCGCATTCTTTCTGCCATGAACAGAAAATATTCCCGCAACGAATACCTGGACAGGATAAAGAAACTGCGGACGTCGGTCCCTGACATTGCTCTGACCACGGATATTATCGTCGGGTTTCCGGGTGAGAAAGATCAGGACTTTGAACGGACCATACATTTGCTCAAGGATGTTCGCTACGACGGCATCTTTGCATTCAAGTATTCGAAGAGGCCGGGGACCGTCGCGCTCAAGTTGGCAGACCACGTGCCGGAAGACATCAAGGAAAAAAGGCTGGATCAGGTCCTGTCGCTCCAGAAAGAGATCACGATTGAAAAAAATAAGGCCCAGGTCGGTACTGTCAGAGAAATACTCATCGACGGCATCGAGCAAAAAGGGCGGGAAACTTACTGGAAGGACACGGGGAAACAAGGTGGTAAATGTTGCGGCTCCCGCCTCGCTCATCGGCTCGCTTGTCAGCGTAACAATAACCTCCGCTGGATTAAGCTCCCTCACCGGCCAGTTATGCGAATAGCCTTTACGACCCTCGGATGCAAGATCAACCAGTATGAAACGGACGTTTTGCGCCAGGACTTTGAAGCACGGGGAAACAGGATCGTTCCCTTCGATGCCGAGGCGGATGTCTATATCATCAATACCTGCTCGGTCACCGCAAAAAGCGACTACCAGTGCCGCCAGACAATCAGGTCAACAGTACGACGCGGTCAGGGCGCAAAAGTTGTCGTTACCGGTTGTTATGCTTCTACGCGGCCCGATGAAATTAAAAAAATACCAGGAGTAGATTTCGTATTCGATAATCGCGATAAAGCGACAATTTCCGAACAAATCATGTCGTCTATCACTTCACCGGCAAGTAACGGACGTTTAATAAAGAACAATACTCAGGTACAGTCCGTCCCCGGCAGGACGCGCGAGTTTCTCAAGGTCCAAGACGGTTGTAACAATCAGTGTTCCTATTGCATCGTACCTCTTGCGCGGGGCAGTTCCCGGAGTGCTCATCCGGAAGAAGTCATTAAGGAATTTGATCGTCTTGTGAAGGATGAGTGTCCTGAAATTGTGCTCACCGGCATCCATATCGGCTCGTATGGCATCGATCTACCTGACCAGACTGATCTCACGAGCCTGGTCAAAATGCTGATTGCAAAGCGGGGAGGATCCCGTATACGCCTGAGTTCCATCGAACCCAGAGAAATAACGGACGGGATGATCAGTATGCTCGGTTCCGGTCTCTGCAGACATCTGCATATTCCGCTCCAGAGCGGTGACGACTCTGTTCTGGCGTCAATGAAGCGCGATTATTCCGCCAATTTTTATCTTGGACTGCTTGGACGGATTGCGAATCAAGTACCCGGAATCGCACTCGGCGCGGACATTATGGTTGGCTATCCCGGAGAAGGGAACACAGAATTTAATAATACGCTCGAACTCGTAGAGAAAACACCTCTCACCCACCTGCATGTTTTCAGTTTTTCGCCGCGTCCGGGAACAGCAGCAGCTGATATGGAAAATCAGGTGCCTGATCAGGTAAAAAAGAGACGCAGCGAAGAACTACGGAACCTCGGTATGAAGAAAAACCTTGCTTTTAGAAAGAAGCATATCGGCATGTCATTGAAGGTTGTAGTTGAAGACAAGGCAGACGCTCAATCTGGGTTGCTCTCAGGCCTCACAGATAACTATATAAGAGTACAAATTTCGGGTGCTGAATCGGCACATATCGGCAAAAAAATTAATGTACTCATTAAAGATGTAAAAACAGAGGGGAATTTCGCAAAAATTTTATAACATACTGATATTAAAAAACAATTTATGCCTATTTATTGTGCAAATTACATTTTCGTTACGTATGTAGCATCTAAAAAAAAGATATTAACAGAGTTAATAACAGGTTATCAACATACTTTGTGTAAAGCAAGGATAAGCCTCTAGTTCTTCGATGTTTTTTTGTAGCAGAGAAGAATTGCTTTAGAAATATGGGGCAAGGGTTATATCAGTTGCTTTTTCCAAGGTGGGGAAAATACGCAACGTGGTCAGTAATGTTACCTTTTTTTCTAACCTAATATTATAACTTGAGGTCATACTTCTTCAGAATATTGTATCTGGTATCACGTTGTGCTGGAATATATCCTGCATCTCTGATGACATTCATGATCTCTTGTTTGGTCATCCTGAAGGAAACTCCTGCTGCGGCAACGACATTCTCCTCGATCATGGTGCTGCCGAAGTCATTCGCACCGAATTCCAATGCTACTTGTGCTATTTTCGCTCCTTGAGTTACCCACGACGCCTGGATGTTGTCAAAATTGTCGAGCATGATGCGCGACAGTGCGAGCACTTTCAGATATTCCACTGCCGTGGCAGACCTGCCTCCCAGTTCGGTATTGCCCGGCTGATAGGTCCAGGGGATAAAGGCAGTAAATCCACGGGTCTCATCCTGAACATCTCGGAGCCTGACCAAATGTTCAATGATCTCCTTGTCTGTTTCCAGGCTGCCGAACATCATCGTGGCGGTCGTAGGCATGCCGATTTGCTGGGCTGTCCTCATTACCTCCGCCCACTGTTTCCAACGGATTTTATTTGGACTCACTTTTTTTCTGACCCTGTCCACAAGGATCTCAGCGCCTCCTCCGGGAATCGAATCCAGACCGGAAGCCCTTAGGCGCGTAAGAGTATCGAGAACGCTTATATTTGCTTTTTTCGCAAGAAATGATATCTCGGCAGGGGAAAGAGAATGGATCTGGATAGTGAAACGTTCTTTAATCGACGAGAACAGGTCTTCGAAATACTCAATGCCGAGATCGGGATGCACCCCGCCTTGCATGAGAATCTGGGTTCCGCTCTGTGCGATGGTTTCCTCGATCTTTTTGAAAATATCGTCTTTCGACAGAATATACGCTTCTGGACTGTCAACATCACGGTAGAACGCACAGAATTTGCAACGATTAATGCAGATATTCGTGTAGTTGATGTTCCGGTCAACGATGAAGGTCACCAGCCGTTCCGGATGCAGACGCTGCCGAATGCTGTTCGCAAGCTCGCCCAAGGTGAGGAGGTCAGATTGTTTGAAAAGGGCAAGACCTTCTTCCGGGGCGAGGCGTTCGCCTCTTGTTACTTTGGATATTAGTTTATCAGTCTTCATGATTATGGATCAAGGCAACCGTGTTGCCGTCTTACGCCGACGCGGTCGGCTCGGTCCAAAATTACTTCCAGACTTTCACGACATTATAAACAGTATCACGCTCTACCGGCGAACGTCCTGCCTGTTTGATGAGATATACAATATCGTCTTTGGTCAAACTGCCGTCAGTGGTCCCGCCGGCAGCCTTGGTGATGCGTTCCTCAACCACGGTCCCATCCAGATCATCAACGCCGAAGTTCAATGAGACCTGGGCGATCTTCTCTCCGAGCATGACCCAGTAGGCCTTGATATGGTCGAAGTTATCGAGCATGAGCCGCGAGATCGCGAGCGTCTTGAGATCGTCGAACCCCGTCGTGTAAGCTGATTTTTTTATTTCTGTGTTTTGGGAATGGAAACTCAAGGGAATAAACGCCTGGAAACCGCTGGTTCTGTCCTGTAGCTCGCGGAGTTTCAGCAGGTGGTCAATTCTATGTTCATAAGTCTCAATGTGGCCGTATAGCATTGTTGCATTCGATTTGAGCCCGATCTTGTGTGCTGTTCTGATAACCTCAAGCCAGCGATCGCCGCTGATCTTCTCGGCGCACAGCGTGTTTCGGACGGCAGTGTCAAAAATTTCTGCTCCGCCACCGGGGAGAGAGCCGAGGCCCGCTTCTTTCAGTTTGATAAGAGTATCGGTTAGACTGCAGCCCCGACAGCTTTGTAAGATAATCGATCTCAACGGCAGTAAACGCTTTCAGATGTATTTTCGGGAATTCCTTCTTAAGCGCCCGAGCATATCAAGATACCACTCGAACGGCAGGTCGGGATGGAGGCCCGAGACGATATGCAGCTCGCGCACGCCTTTTTCAGCACCGCGCGCTTTATTCAGAATGTCCTCGATGCTCATCTCGTATGCGCCCGGCTCGCCTTTGCTTCTGCTGAACGCACAGAACTTGCAGCGGTTGACGCAGATATTCGTAGGATTGATGTGCATGTTCCGAACGAAATGCACGCGGTTCCCGTTCTTTTTTTGCGCAACATGCGTGGCCATACGGCCGAGAGCAAGGAGGTCGTTGGATTTAAAGAGGGTGAGTCCGTCCTTACGAGTTAGACGTTTGCTGGAAAAAATTTTTTCTTTGATATGTTCTATCGACATCTTATTATTTAATATTGATTCCCTTATCTTGAGTGGATAGTAACATTTACTGTTTTTCTGTTATCGCCCCGGTCTCCGGGTCATACTTGTAATGGTCGTTCTTGAGTGTAATACCGTTAAATGCCCTTACTTCATTGAGGTCCGCAGGATACCTGCCGTTTGCGGCATAAAATTCCTGGATCGATTTCCGGACCTCCTGAAGATTCACCGTATTGTCAAGGTTCTGGGCGTTTTTGTAAGACTGTGTCAATGTGTTGCCATATTGTTGTGCGGGGTTGTTGTCTTTACAAGATGCAACGATGAGAAATGACAGGAACAACATGCCGAATCCGGCGTGCAGTAGCTTCATTAGGTACTCCTTGCGCAGAAGATTAGACCGCGTAAATAATTTTCCCGTTGACCATGGTCATAATACAGGATTCCGTCTCTCTGAGCAAGTCGTAATAAAGATTTCCGGTATTTTTTTTCGGCAGCGGCACTGCAATAATGTCCGCCCCTTTCCCTGCTGCAAGTGATCCTATCTCTTTGTCCATGCCGAGTGCTTTCGCCCCGCCAATGGTTGCCATCTTGAAAATATCAAGGGGCACGATGCCATCGCTACGGTGTATCTTGTACGCATATCGCATCTCATCCCACATGTTTAAACTGGGCGAGCTTGCCAGACTGTCGGTCCCGAGACCAATAGGGATGCCAGCGTCCAAAAATTTTTTCAATGGCATTCTTCCGACACCGAGCTCCTTGTTGCTGCGCGGGCAGTGTGCGACGGATGTTTTTGATTTTTTGATCAACATAATATCTTTGTCCGTCACCTGGACGGCATGGACTGCCAGCAGGTGAGGGGAGAGAAAACCGATTCTGTTCAGGTAATCGAAGGACGAAGACCCGGATGGTGCCCAGTCACTGTCCCAGTTTGCGAATCGATACAATTTTTCAAGCCCGCTTTTCTTCCTCTGCAACAGCCTGATCTCGTCCTTTGATTCCGCAACATGCATTGCGAGGTGAATGTTCTTCTTTTGGCTCATTACCGCAATACGGCGCAATGCGGCTTCAGAGACGGTATACGGTGTATGAGGAGAAAGTCCGGATTGCACCAATACCCCTGCCCCCCTTTTGGCAAAGGCGGGAAGGGGATTGGTATCGCGACCGGACATGAAGATGATTTCTCGGAACTCAATGGCTCTGAGACCTCGTTGTCTGAGCAAAACAGGACTTACACCGTGCGTGCAGATCTCGCCGACCGTGGTTGTGCCGGTGCGGATAAGCGTGTCGATATTATCATGTACCGCAGATAAGTAATCCTCGTCTTTTAAGTTCTTTTTCCTGCGAATGAGATTCAGAACCCAGTCAGGAAACGTCTTCGCTCTAATAGCATCGAGGAGGGGAGGTAGTTCGAGATGGGTGTGAAGATTGACGAGCCCCGGCATAAGGACCGCGTTATCCAATCGATATACACGATGTCCGGGGTACTTATTTATTATTCGTTCCGAAGTACCGACAGAGAGGATGGCCCCCTTTTCAACTACCACTGCGCCCTTATCGATCATCTGAGCGTTTAGCTTAGTAAAGACCAGTTTTTTGCAGGTTATGATCATGAGAAGAAGTGCCTGATGCTACCATCCGAGTACGCCATTGTCAAGACCGCAATAGCTGACATATTTTGTCACCAGCTGTGACATTTAGGGTCTCTTTATGATGTAAATACCAATTTAACATATTGAAAAAACTATATATTAATATGGCATGTATACTGCAACATAAAGGCAAAAGAAAACACTTGAGGCACTTTGAAAGGAGGTGAAATATCCCATAGCGGCCTTAAGATAAAAAGGACAAAAGTAAACGATAAACATTCAAGAACTTCAAAACAATTTTATGGGAGGAAAATCATGTTGAAAAAAGTACATATGTTTTGCAGCAAAAGTGGTAACAAAGGTTTCACCCTTATTGAGCTCCTGATCGTGGTGGCCATTATCGCGATTCTCGCCGCCATCGCTATTCCGCAGTTTGCTTCTTACCGCAGGAGGGGTTATAACGCCGCAGCTGACTCAGATTTGAGAAACATGAGGACCACGGAAGAGGCAATGTTTTCAGACTTCCAGGACTATGGATCTGGAACGAGTGAAGGTGTCATTAATGGAACCGACACCGCCGGCAGCGGCGCCGGCGTCTTAGTACTTGTTGGCGCCATCACGACGACAGTTTCCACCACTGTGTCCCTGTCCCCGAAAGTTGGGGCTGTCGCAGCTACAGATATAGGTGGCATAACCGGCACCCATACCGGCAGCACAACTCCGAACTCTGCGACTTCTTTGACAACGGCAAATCTCGCAGGTGACACGGCGTATGGTGCTGAGAGTGATTATACGGCTCTCTGGAGAAAACCCTGTACTGTGGCCGGTAAATGTCAAAACAGCGACATTGATAGTGTTACTGTACAAGTGGGAATACAGGATTTTTCTGCACCGACCTGGATCCAGATGTAAGTAAACTTAAAACAAGCTTCTTCGGCGCTGCAAGGTCTTCCTTGCAGCGCTTTTTATTATCTGACAATATCCTGATCAGGGTGATCTTGAGTGCTATTGAATAATCCATGGATGACTAAGAGAATTTTCATTTATATTTGCATACTGGCGGCGCTTATACTTTCGAGTGTCATTCGCAATGCAGTGTGGAAGAATGAATATTCGTTATGGTCTGACACTGCTCAAAAATCTCCGAACAAATCACGTGTACTCACCAATTTAGGCAGGGCTTATTCCCTATGGGGGATGAAAAAAGAGGCTGTCGCACAGTTCAGGTCTGCCCTTTCGATTAATCCCTCGGATGCCGAAGCGTACAATAATCTTGGCGCCGAATATGGGAAATCCGGGTCATTGACCGAGGCAATAGATTCATTTAGTGCCGCTATCCAACTTCGGCCTGTTTTTCCCGCTGCACATGCCAATCTCGGCTTCATGTATATTCAAACCGGGTCGTTTGACAAGGCTGAACAGGAATTATTTCTTGCAATCAAACAGGACCCCCGCTATGCTATGGCATACAATAATTTGTGCCTTCTAAACCAGAAACGCAGGCGATACCAAGAGGCCGAAGACCAATGCCTCACGGCGATTCGAATAGATCCCGCCATGGCAGAGGCGCATAACAATATTGCGGCGATTTTCGAACATAAAGAGATGCGTGAACGGATGATCGAGGAGTTGAAAATCGCTGTAGCCCTTAAACCGGATTTCGTTGACGCGCGCTACAATCTTGGTGAAGCATATATTCAGACAGGCAACGCCGGACTCGCTTTGAAGGAGTTCCGGGAGGCAGTACGGCTGAAGCCCGACTTCTGGCAAGCCCATAACGGTCTTGGTACCGTATATAGTGCCACCGGCCGTCTGGATTCCGCTCTGAAGGAGTTCAGCGAGGCGCTGCGATTAAAATCCGATTATGCCGAGCCGTACAACGGTTTGGGGCTGACGTACATGAAACTTGAAAAACCGGATGATGCCGTCCGGTCATATAAGAGTGCGATACGGATCAGGCCTGATTTTCCGGAGGCTCATAACAACCTTGGCTTTGCGTTCTCGCGACTGGGATTATTGGAGCGGGCAAAGAATGAATACCTGCAGTCGATAAAGCAAAAACCGGATTTTGCCAAAGCTCATTACAATCTGGGCATCCTCTATTCAGTACAGGGCCGTTTGGACCAGGCAACGAGGGAGCTTGAGCGGGCAATCGAAATAAAGAAAGACTATGCCGATGCCTATAAGGAGCTCAGCATTCTTTATAAAAAACGTGGTCTGTTCACGAAATCACAGGAATGCGCGGACCAATCTGAAAAAATACGTTCAGTAACACAGGCGTCCACAGCTGCAAGACATTAAGTAAAAGGTACATGGAGGGAGTACCGGGAGATGCATTTATGGGGATAATTTCATTTCATGAGGTTTCAAAGCAGTACAAACTCGGTTTTAAGAAAAGAAAGGATGCCCTCAAAAATTTTTCTCTCGAGATAGAGGAGGGTGAGGTTTTCGGCTTTTTGGGTCCTAACGGAGCAGGGAAGTCGACGGCCATAAAGATCCTTCTACACCTTATTTTCCCAACCTCAGGAAGCGCGAAGATATTAGGCGTTGCAGTCAACGATTCGCGAGTCAGAAAGACTGTAGGGTATCTTCCAGAAAACCCGTATTTCTATGATTATTTAACGCCCTTGGAATTATTGAATTTTGCCGGGAAGACGTCGGCGATGACCCGAGAAAGCATACATGAAAGATCGGAAACCGTATTAAACACAGTCGGTCTCTGGAATGACAGAAAGCGAGCGATTCGTCATTTTTCAAAAGGGATGGTACAGCGGGCGGGTCTTGCCCTTGCGCTTATTCATGATCCAAAAATCGTTATCCTGGACGAACCGATGACCGGTTTGGACCCTATCGGCCGGAAGCAGACGATCGATCTTATCCTGAAGCTGAAGACCGAGGGGAAGACGGTCTTCTTCAGTTCCCATATCCTCGAGGATATCGAGCGTGTGTGTGACAGGGTCGGGATGCTGGTCAATGGCGTGCTGGTCCGCCTGATAGACATACGCACAGAGCCGCTCACGATGTCGCTTGAGAATCTGTTCATTCGGGAAGTGGAACGCGCAGGAGGAATCCGGCAATGAAGAACATCTGGCCTGTTACCGCTATCACGTTCAGGGAGGGGATCAAGAACCGGGTCATCTTCGGCATATTTATCATTGCACTCCTTCTTTTTGCCGCAACAGCGGTCATTACAACACTCTTCATGAGAGATGTGGTCAAGGTCGCGGTCGATATGAGTCTTTCCACCCTCACCGTGGCCGGTCTTCTTACTATCCTATTCGTCGGCGTGAACCTCTATAGCAAGGACCTTGACAAAAGAACTATCTATATGGTCATCTCCCGTCCTGTATCGCGCGCTGAATATATTATCGGAAAATTTTTCGGGATATTTTTTCTGCTGCTCGTGGTTGTGATTTTCCTCGGACTTCTTTCCTCGGTGCCGGTTGTCTTGAGCAAACATTTCTATTTCTCACAGGAAACCCGGTTCAGCTGGCAGATTTTTGCTGTTGCTGCGTTTTATATTTTTCTTAAACTAGCCATCATCTCCTCTGTCATAACGTTTTTTGCATCATTTACCTCCAATTCCTTCATTACCCTTGTCCTATCGCTGGTCGTTTATGTCATCGGCCAGTCCGCCGAGGGGGTGAAAGCGCTTATTGCCTCATCGGCGGAAGTAGGGGAAGTTAACCCGATTCTTAAGACGATAGTGAACATAACGTACTACCTGTTCCCCAATCTCCCGGCATTTGATTTAAAGACACAGGCCGCGCACGGCATCCCGGTCAGTTCCGGCTATTTGCTCTTGGTACTATTCTACGCGGTTTTCTATATGACTATCGCTGTTACCGCAAGCAGCCTGATATTCAGGAGGAGGGAATTCCCCTGATGCGTTCGTTTCTTATTTCCCTATTCATCGCGTTCATCGCTCTGGCTGGCATTTCCGTCGTTATAGGGGAACTTTCCCAGGAAAGACAGGATCTCAGTCACGAAGCGGGATTGGAAGAGGTCATGTCTCCCGTCGTTGCGAAGATCGTGGCGCTTGATTTCCAGGGTCTTTTTTCTGATTTAATTTTTTTTAAAGCCTATATGTTTTACGGCGGGAAAATCCTTCGGACGGAAAAGCTGACGGAAAAGGAATGGGAGTGGTTTGGCCGCACGATAAATGCTTCAACGGATATGGACCCGTTTTTCAATGACCCCTATTATCTCGGATCCACCGCTCTTGCATGGCAGGCAGATAAAATCGATGAGGCTGACGCTTTGCTGGAAAAGGGAGTGAATGCAAGGGCCTGGGATTGGACGCTACCGTACTATTTGGGATTTAATTACTTTTATTTTAAGCATGATAATCGAAAAGCTTCCCAGTTCCTCATGGAAGCGGCCAAACGGCCAGGGGGAGGGGGAGGCCTGGTTCCGTCTCTTGCGGCGCGATTAGCACAGGCAGGAGGGGAAACAGAAAGCGCCATTGATTTTCTCGATAATATACTAAGAAACACTCACGATGAACCGACACGATATATTTATGGTCTGCGTCTCAATGCGTTACGGAAAGTGTTTTATCTTGAACGGGCGACAGAACTATACCGTAACAGATTTAAACGCTTTCCGCATAGTTTGGACGAATTGGTCAAAAAGGGTATAATTCACGACATCCCAACGGACCCCTACGGTGGGACATTTTATATCATTGCTGGCGGAAAGATAAAGACAACGAGTAATTTTATTGTACAAAGAAAGTAGTGAGTGCCTCTGCCCTTTCGTATTGGTTCCCTGCGCCCACTTTCGTCCTTTACTTACCTCGCCCTCCTCTTTTCCTCATGCCTGATATCGAGTTTTTTCAACTGTTCAATGCTTCTGTTCAGACGGTCATTTTCTTTCTTCAGGTCGAGCATTGTCTTCAGAATGAAGCGCCAGTTCTCCGCATCCGATAACTTCGCGTGCCCCGGATAACGCTCGATGAACTCGTCAAAACTCTGTAAGGCTTTCCCATAGTCTTTCTGCGGGTTGTCATACAACGTCTGCACATAGGCGATCTGGAACTGGGCGTCCGCAGCCACGTCCGATTGGGGCGATTGAACAAGAATATTTTTGAACATCGTGACAGCCTCTTGATATCTCTTTTCTTTTACCGCGGCAGCGGCAGCCTGAAAGTCTTCGTCAGGGGCGGACGCGACCTTGAACGAAGCACATCCCGCCAGCGCAATCACTGCAATCAGCACCAGAATCTTCTTCACCCACTCCTCCTCTTGTCCACGACAAAAACACTTTTCGGGATGGTCTTAGCATAATCCTTCAGCTCGGCGGCAATTTCCGATGCTTCAAGGGGGTTAACAAGCTGCCGATGCTCATTCGTCACAATGGCGATGGATATGGTCATAATAGGGAACTCCATTTCAATGCCCTGTCTCGTCTTCCCGAGGATGTAACCGCGCTGTCGGTCAGCGACATCGTAATATTCGGGGATCCGCCGGTCAAACTGGTTAATGATCTCACCGGCAATCTCCCGCATATGATCGGGGGAGGTGATGACGACGAAGTCGTCGCCCCCTACATGGCCGATAAAATCTTCGGACGTGCCTTTGGACTTGACCACATTCTCGATGATCTTGGCAGTTTCCTTGATGACCTCGCTGCCGTTTGCATAACCGTATCGGTCATTGAATGCTTTGAAATTGTCGAGGTCGAGGACGCAGAAGGCGACCGGCTGGCCGGAATCCAGCCTTTTTTTCAGTACGTTCTCGATGGCGATGCCCCCCGGCAGTCGTGTGAGAGGACTTGCATCAAGGTACATCTCTTCCAATTTGCGGAGCCGTTTTCCCATGGCGAGAAATGCCTGGGAAAGGCTGCCGATCTCATCCTCAGTACGTGATACGGGGATCGTAATCGAAATCGCCTTCGGCAATATGCTCCGTTGCTTCTTTCAATTTATGGATGGATGAAGAAATGTGATGGGTCACCACCAGACCGGCCACGGCGCCCACGAGAATGCTGAAAAGACAGAGGGCAGCCGTAGTCATAAATGCCGATCCGCCTACAAGGCTGATCCCTTTCATTTTTTTATCCTGTGCGTCTTTGGCGTTTGCGGACAGTGTCCTCAAAGTGTCCAAAAGCTTGTCCAGAACAGTCTTGAGATCACGATTGGATATGGCGTATGCCTGCTCGACGGCCCGATTCCGGACCAACTTGGTCTCTTTCGTGAAGAGATCGGTGTACTTCGTGTACAGCGCGTCGATGGTTGCAATGGGGAGGCCGTTGCGATCGGGGAGGTTTTTGAGGACCGCGAGCCAGCTTCGAAATTCTTTCCCCCGCTTCATGAACAGGTTTTTCATGTCAGCGCTTTTGAGTATCAGGAACCGTTTTTCATAAGTGTCCTGCGCAAGCAATGCATCGAGCATCTTGTCAGAAGCTTCTTCCACCACGACGTCCACTTTGACAATGCTTCTGTTCAGGGTGTTGATCCGCTGCAGGCTGACGAGGGCATACGCCACGACGACGACAGTGAGCGCCACGAGCGTCATGTACCCCAACAGCATTTTTTTTGCAATAGTCAATCGCGAAAAAAGCCTTGCAGGGACCAGCCTGTCGAGGATCCTGGAAATGAGAGGATTTGACATTTTCGATAGCCGAAAAATAGCTACTCAAGATTAACAAACAATAATTGCATTGTCAATATTTATATGGGTTTACGGGGCCTCATCTTGGATCGGGGTTTCATCGGACGCCCCTCCGGATTCATCGCAGAATTGGCGCGGTTCCGTGCCGGGCAGATAGGCTTCACGAATGGAATTGCGGCAGCGCTCGGTGCTCAAAAGGCCGTTCTTGGGATCCACCTGCTTGAAGATAATTCCGTCCGGTACGGAGAATTCTTCAGCGTTGCGTTCGGAATGGGCCTTTTTCATAAATTCGAGCCAGATGGGAAGCGCGGCCCGCGCGCCGGTTTCCTTCGTGCCCGATGCTCGTCTGGTCGTCGTATCCGACCCACACGCCCGCAACCAGATCCGGTGTATAACCGACGAACCAGGCATCGCGATAATCGTTCGTGGTTCCGGTCTTTCCTGATGCGGGCCTGTTGAGCTCCCGCGCCTTCCACCCGGTGCCATGTTCAATCACTCCTTTTAAAAGATAGGTGATAAGGTATGCGGTCTCAGGTTTTATGACTTGTTCCGGCACGGCGTCATTCGTGTAGAGGACCCGTCCTGCATTGTCGGTAATCGACAGGATCGATATCGGCCCTAATTTCACTCCGTGGTTATCGAAGACGGCAAAAGCCGAGGTAAGTTCGGCCAGGGTAACACCGGAACTGCCGAGGGCGAGCGGCAGATAGTGGGTGAGGGGACTTCTGATCCCCAGCTTTCTGGCATATCGGATGATTTCATCAGTCCCGATTTTGTCGACAAGCCGGACCGTGGGTACGTTCAGCGATTGTTCCAGTACTCTTCTCAGGGTGACCGGTCCCTGGTAGGTGCGGGTAAAGTTTTCGGGAGACCAGTCTTTGTTCCGGTTCACCTTGATTATCAACGGCGAATCGTCAAGCATATCCGAGGCGCTGTATCCGTGTTCTAATGCCGCAGTGTAGATGATTGGTTTGAAGGCAGAACCCGGCTGTCTGAGGGCCTGCACTGCGCGGTTAAACTGGCTCTGGCTGAAATCGCGGCCACCGACCATGGCGCGGATTCGTCCTGTTGCCGGCTCTATGGCAAGCAGAGCAGACTGGAGCCGCCGGGATGGCCCCGGTTTCCTTTTTTGACTTTCAATCTTCGCGAGACCGGATTGCACGGCTTGCTCCGCGTAATTCTGTAGATCATCGTTGATGCTGGTGTAGATATTCAGCCCGCCTGAATAAAGAATGCTCGATCCGAAACGCTCCTCGACCTTCTGCCGTACATACTCAACGAAATACGGAGCCCTTCCCGCGGCCTTGACGGATGCCTGGACCGGCAACGGGGCTTTCTTGGCCTCTTCCGCCTGCATGGTGCTGATGACTCCCATTGCGACCATACGGTTCAAGACATACGCACGTCGGCTGAGTGCACTGGCCGGCGATTTAAACGGCGAATAGTACCGCGGTGATCGGGGAAGTCCTGCCAAAAGGGCACATTCGGCAAGGTTCAATTCTTTTGCCGGTTTTCCAAAGTAGATCTGCGCCGCCGCTTCGATGCCGTAAGCGCCGCTTCCAAAATAGATCTGATTGAGATAAAGTGCGAGTATCTCCTGTTTCGTATACCGCTGTTCGATCCGGAGCGCAAGGGCCATCTCTTTGAGCTTTCGTGTATAGCTCCGCTCCGGTGTCAGGAAAAGGACTTTGGCCAGTTGTTGTGTGAGCGTACTACCGCCCTCCAGAATCTTCCGCGCCCGAATATTACGAAACACGGCCCGGATGACACCACGCAGATCGATCCCGAAATGCTGGTAGAACCGCGTGTCTTCGGTAGCGATGAGCGCATTGACCATCATATTGGGAACGTCATCGAGAGTTACAGGAGTACGGTTCTGCAGGTAAAACTCGGCAAGCAGCTGGTTGGATTCGGAGTAGACACGGGATGTGATATTCGGGCTGTATTCTTCAAGGGTCTTTACTTCAGGCAGGTCCCAAACGGAGAAGATCATGAAGCCGATCGCGCCGCCCATGCAGACAGCCGTCAGGGTCAGGAATAGATACAAGAACAGGTTTTTCCCCAGATGCATGAGGGGCATTATACACCGGTCACGTCAAAATGCAAAGCGCAGGAAGCGAAAAGCAATGCTCTTGAGTTTTCCCAGGCAACATGTTATGATCCCTCGATGCAAGCCGGTTTGTAGGCGTTTCTTACATGAAACGGGAGCAAACTGCTCGGCAGGATTCATCGTTAAACCCACTGCAGTTGCGTGAAACCGGCAAGGGAGTGCATCCTGAACAAAGGCCTGACCATCGTATTTACCGGAGACGGGAAAGGGAAGACAAGCGCAGCCCTGGGCATCGCTTTGCGTGCTTCAGGCCATCACATGTCCGTCTCGGTGATCCAATTCATCAAGAGTTCGAACCCGACCGGAGAGGCGAAGGCTTCGGAACGACTGGCTCCTGAACTTGAGTTCATTTCGCTGGGGAGCGGGTTTGTCCAATGCTGTGGTGATGCAAAACCCCTGTCAGATCACAAACGGTCGGCGGCTGAAGCCATGACCCTCGCGCGCCAGCGGATACTGTCGGGGTCCCGGGATATTGTCGTGCTCGATGAGATCAATACCGCCGTGGCTCTCGGTCTCATCGATGTCAACGACGTCCTCGATCTGCTCGCACAAAAACCATCGATGCTGCACGTAGTCCTGACCGGCAGAAATGCTCGTCCCGAGGTCATCGAAGCAGCCGACCTGGTGACGGAAATGCGCAATGTCAAACATCCCTATGATCGTGGCATCCCCGCCCAGAAGGGGATTGACTATTAAAAGAAAATTGACATTGCAGGGGTGACATGCTACCATATTGCATTATCAAGTATACGGCCTCTGGCGTACTGGCCGTATTCACGGGATGAAAACCACCGCAGTAAACCTTATCATAGAGAATGAACATTCGCTGCCAAGTCTTTACGGAGACAAGGACACGAACCTCAGGTTGATCGAGAACACCTACGGTGTGATTCTGAATGCGCGGGGTAACAGGATCCAAATCGAGGGTGATCAACGTGCGGTGGCGAATGTAGAACGGCTCATTAGACAGCTTTCCGACATGCTCAGCCAAGGGATCATCACCCAGAAAGACGATGTGAACACCGCCATTCACGCATTTTCTTCCGACCCCTCATCAGCGTTGAAGGACATTTTTCAAAAAACAATTCCGGTCTCGAGCAGAAAACGGGCCGTATCGCCGAAGAACGAGACCCAGCGTAAGTATGTCGAGGCGATCAATCAGTACGATGTCGTCTTCGGTATCGGTCCTGCTGGCACGGGAAAGACGTACCTTGCCATGGCCACGGCGGTCTCGGCCCTCCTGCATCGCGAGGTCAGCAGAATCATTTTGGTGCGTCCGGCCGTCGAGGCAGGGGAGAAGCTCGGTTTTCTGCCCGGCGACCTCTACGAAAAGATCAATCCTTATCTCCGGCCGCTCTACGACGCCCTCTATGATATGATCGAGACGGAAAAAGCAAACAAACTGGTTGAACGCGGCGATATTGAGATCGCACCGCTGGCGTTCATGCGCGGCAGAACGCTGAACGACTCGTTCATTATCCTCGATGAAGCGCAGAATACCACTTCCGAGCAGATGAAAATGTTCCTTACCAGACTCGGGTTTAATTCAAAAACAGTCATCACCGGCGACATAACCCAGATCGACCTTCCCAGCGGCAAAGGTTCCGGTCTCGTCGAGGTTCAGAAAATTCTCGAAGGCATCGAGGGGATCGGGTTCGTCTATTTTACGAACCGTGATGTCGTTCGCCATAAGCTGGTCCAGCAGATCATTAAAGCCTATGAGCGGCACGAGGCGTCGAATGAACCGCAAAAATGACACAATCATAAAGCTTCTCCCGAAGAACCAGGCACCGGACGCGGACCGCGAAGAACGGCCTGCAGTGGCCTCGCCGGTCCCCACACTTCTCAACATCTGCATCGCCTTCATCACTTCGGCCCTTCTGGCATTCGTGCTGCTGCCGCGGATCCCGCTCCTTGAAAAGGGTGACCTTGCAACACGGACGATCATAGCCCCCTATGCGCTTTCGATAGAATATCCCGGTCCGGACAAGGCCATAATCTCGTTCAACGTGGATAAAGGAGAGCCGATTATCGAATCGGGCAGTCGGGCGACTGAGCGCGAGGCCCGGATATTAGCGGAAATCGGTCGCCGCGAAGGGATCGGCAACCGCCTTCAGGCCTATGTCGGTCTGGCGGCCCTGGTCCTGATCATTTTCTACCTGTTCTACCGCGATATACGACGATACCGCCCTGCTCTCCTCGAAGATACGAGGAAAATCCTGCTGCTGGCCCTCCTCTTGTTCCTTACGGTCTCCGTATCCCAGGTTGCGAAACAGTTTATTTCTTTGATTGCAGACAAACTACAGCTGGATATCATGACGATCGGATTTGCGCTTCCCGTAGCTTTGGGCGCCATGCTTGTCTGCCTGCTCCTCGATTTTCATCTTGCTCTGGGTTTCTCCTTCGTCGTAAGCGTCCTGCTCGGCATTTCTTTTCAAGGAGATCCTTTTATCCCGATCTACTTTTTTTTAGGCAGCATCGTCGCCGCACTCAGTGTGATCCAATGCAAGAAAAGGACTGCCGTACTGAAGGCCGGCGCTCTTACTATGCTTGTCAACCTCCTGGTCATCAGCGGCATCGATTTCTATCAGGGGGAACTGCTGACGCGCGGGTGGTATGACTTGGCAGCCGGTTTTCTCGGCGCTGTCGGGGTGACCATGATCGTCTCGGTGACGCTGCCGTTCTTCGAAACGGTCTTTGATATCGCCACGGATATCAAACTGTTGGAACTGCTGGATCCCAACCAGCCGCTGCTCAAAGAACTTGTTTACAAGAGCCCCGGGACTTATCATCACAGCATCCTCATCGGCAATCTTTCCGAAGCGGCTGCGGAAACCATCGGCGAAAACCCTATTCTGGCGCGCGTCGGTGCATATTATCACGACGTCGGAAAAATCCACAAACCCGGTTACTTCATCGAGAACCAGCGTGCCGCTGAGAACAAGCATGACCGACTTATGCCCTCGATGAGCAGCCTCATTATCGCGTCACACGTCAAGGAAGGCGTGGATGTGGCCCGCGAACACAAACTTCCTTCTGTAGTGATCGAAATCATCCAGCAGCACCATGGCACCTCACTGATCTCCTATTTTTATCAGAAAGCAAAAGAACTGCAGCCTTTCGTTGCCATTGCCGAAGAAGATTATCGATACCCCGGGCCGCGGCCTCGGACAAAGGTCGCCGCAATCGTGATGCTCGCCGACTCCGTAGAGGCCGCGTCAAGGACGTTGGACGATCCGACGCCGCAGCGCATCCAGGCGCTCACGAGCAGTGTCATTACCCGTATTTTCCTCGACGACCAGCTGAGTATGTGCGACCTCACACTGAAAGACCTGCGGGACATCTCCCGAAGCTTCAATCTCATCCTCAGTGGCATCTTCCACCACCGCATCGATTATCCCGGCACCGAGTTCCCCGGAGAAAAAAAACGCAGTGAACATCAGGATAAAAAACACTCAGAAGAAAAGAAAACTGGCACTGGCAGGAATAAAGAAGAAACTCTCGACCCTGTTGAGGAAACTCGGGCATCCTGATGCCGAGGTGAGCGTCTTGTTTGCGGGAGACCGGATCATGCGCGCCCTCAATAGGCAGTACCGCGGCAAAAACGGGACCACAGATGTGCTTTCCTTCTGCATGCGGGAAGGGCCTTTTGCAGATGTGCGGCCGGACCTCCTCGGCGACATCGTCATTTCTGTCCCCGTGGCGGAGAAACAAGCGCATACCGCAGGTCATTCGCTCACCCGTGAGATTGATCTGCTGCTCGTGCACGGGCTGCTCCATCTGCTCGGCTATGACCATGAACGAGGTCCTGCCGAAGCTCGCAGGATGCGTCGCAAAGAACAAATGCTCCTGAAAAGGCCGGCTTCATGAAACCCACAACATGGATAGAGAGCGCAAACCTTGCAATCGAGGGGATCATCTACTCAGTCAAGACCCAGCGGCATATGCGCTATCATCTGTATGCGGCGTTGGCTGCACTTATCCTCAGCCTGGTCCTGAACATTTCCCGGACCGAGTTTATTCTGCTCTGCATGGCCATTGTGCTTGTGCTCACCATGGAAATGCTGAATACTGCAATCGAGACGACGGTAGATATGATATCCGTGGAGTATCATCCTCTGGCGAAAATTGCGAAGGACATCGCCGCCGGTGTCGTGCTCATCGCATCGATCGGCGCCCTTACGCTGGGATATCTGATCCTGTACCCGGCGCTCAAGAACACCATCATGGATGGCCATTGGTATCCCCGGAAAGCACCGCACGACGTCGTATCTTTCGTGTCCCTTGTCGTTGTGGTCATTCTCGTGATCATCATAAAAGCCTTTGTCGGGAAGGGAGAACCGCTCAGGGGAGGTATGCCGAGCGGCCATGCCGCAGTATCGTTTTCCATCTGGTCGGCCACTTTTTTTCTTACTGATTCTCTTGCTGTCATTATCCTGACCTTCCTGCTTGCGTTCATGGTCAGCTGGAGCAGGTGGTCGCTTTGGCATCCATCGGCCTCGTGAGGTCGTAGCGGGAGCCCTGCTGGGTACCGGCATCACATTCCTCTTTTTCGTCATCTTCAGTTGATGATGCGGGAACTGCGAACAAACCTTGTGAGTGGAGTTGCACTATTGGAGGAACACGGTTTAAAACTGAAAAGCAAAGTTTTATCGCTAAAGAGCGGTTTATCTTCCTCTTGTGATCTTTTAGGAACGTGTGCAAATCTGTGTTTGTCGGTGCAAGCGCTTTTTTCAGGACAAACGGAATCCATCAGTTCGGAGGGTACGGTTGATCCAGCAGATTTTGGATGAACTAATCGCATCGGTACCGGGCTCTCGGGCCGTCGTTTTTCTGGACGGCGAGGGAGAAATGATCTCTCAGTCTGGAGATTATGGCGGTGATTTGAAGTTGCTTGGCGCATGGAAAGAGATCCATCTGGACCATATCCGGGAGATCGCCGCGCGCCTCGGCTTGGGGGCTGTGAATGCCGTGCTCTTTTCGCTTGAAGAGGGGAATGAGCTGATTGTACCGGTAGCGGGAGATTATTGCCTACTGCTTTTTTTATCAAACTTCGCGAACGTTCAAGATGCAATCGCGGGGTTAAGGACTACCGTTCAACGCTTGAAGAAAGACATTGAGTAATATAGCTAGAGCTGGTCGAACATTCCTAACTTTCTGAATTTTTCATAGCGGAGTTGTACCAGACCGTCCGGCTCCATGCTCCCCACTTCGCCGAGGTTCCTCGTGATCGCTTCTTTCAACAATTCCGCGGCCCGTCGCGGATCGCGGTGCGCACCGCCGATCGGTTCTTCTACCACCTCATCGATCACCCTCATCTGAAACAGGTCCTGTGCAGTAAGTTTGAGCAGCTCTGCGGCTTCGCTGGCTTTTGCTCCGTTGTTCCAGAGGATCGCCGCGCATCCTTCTGGGGAGATGACGGAGTAAGTTGCATGCTCGAGCATCATGACGCGGTCTGCGACACCGAGGGCCAGTGCGCCTCCACTCCCGCCTTCGCCGATCACCACCGTTACGATGGGCACCCTGAGCATCGACATACTATAGAGGTTACGCGCAATCGATTCACCTTGGCCACGCTCTTCCGCGCCGATCCCGGGATAGGCGCCCTGGGTATCAATAAAGGTAATAAGGGGCCGGTTGAACTTTTCTGCAAACCGCATCAGTCGCAGGGCTTTTCGGTATCCTTCGGGATTCGGCTGGCCGAAGTTGCGAAACACCCGCTCCTTCGTTGTCCTGCCTTTTTGGTGGCCGATGACCACGACGGGCTTGCCGTCGAGTTTGGCCATCCCGCTGACAATGGCCGGGTCGTCGGCAAAACCACGATCACCATGCATCTCGACGAAATCAGTCAGCATGGCTTCGATATAATCGAGCGTGTAAGGTCGGTTCGCATGGCGGGATATTTGGACCTTCTGCCATGGCGAGAGTTTGGAATATATCTCCGCGAGCAATTGATCGGATTTCTTCTGGAGTTTTAATATCTCTTCTTCAAGGTCGATGCCGCCGTTGGAAGTAAAAAGCGTCAACTCCTCGATCTTTTTTTCCAACTCGGCTATTGGTTTTTCAAATTCCAGGTATTCTTGCGGCAAAACGCACTCCCTGTGCCATTGATACGTAAAAAAAGATATGCCGCTCATAATGACGCGGCAAAGGCATGAAGCTCTGGTAAGATGGTGGTTATTATCTGATATTAAGGTGTCAATGTCAAGGGTTTGTTGTGACTCTGCCTTGAGAGTGGTGAAAATTGTCGTATTTTCTCATGCAAAAGACGAGTTCTGCACATTTCACAAGGTTACTATGGGTAACAGTGGGATATGTTTCTAAGAAGCATGGTTCTGAATTCAGATTTGCAGTCTGACTTGTATTCAGCGCAAATCTCACAGGTGAATTTTCTTGCCGTTTATTGTGGCGAAGGCATGAGTTAATGAAACAGGATTGATTCTCGCTTAAAGAACTCTTCGGATGATGTGTAGAGCTTCGGCATTGGACTGACAGTGTTGGAAGCTTGCTAATATTCTTGCCTTTTCTATTGTTTTATAGTACGTTTATTGAGTAAATATCGACAGTTTGGGCATCAGCCGACCTGTTGCGCAGCAAGAAGATGTTCATTTTTTCTGGGAGATTGGCATCTATGACAGAATACCTTCGTACAGCTCCAACGAAATCGTCTAATCGTCACAGCCGCTTTCTCCTCCTTGTTGATGGCGACGCGAATCATCTTTTTTATGCCGCTATGCTTCTTCAGCGGCTTGAATACAATATCTGTACTTCAAAAACTGCTGAAGAGGCGCTTGAGATGACATCTGTGGCGCTTCCGGCGCTCGTAATCACTGAATTGAACCTCCCCGGGATGACCGGCCTTGAATTTGCCCACAGGCTAAATGAGGACGAGCGCACTGCCGACGTGCCGGTGATCGCCGCAACCAACAACCTCACACCGGCAGTGGAACTGGAATGCAGGCAACATGGCTGCGTTGCCTGTATTCGGAAACCTATCCAGGCCGAGGAGGTTTATCGTACGGTGCAATCCGCCATAGAAAACACGCCACGGAGCGCCATGCGAGTCGTTACACGCCTGGCCGTTACCGTGAACAATGTGCCCCTCGATTGCGCGGAGGGGGAGTGCGTATCGGTCATTTCCGAGAAGGGGCTCTATATCCGGACGCTCAAGCCCTATCCGAAAAAAGCTTTGATTCATATCCAAATGCTCATCAGCGACAACAGCGTTTCTGCCGAGGCCTTAGTGCTTTACAGCCACACGTTCGGGGAAGGGCCGTTCAAGGAACCCGGCATGGGTCTCCAGTTTACGCGGATAACACCTCAAGCCCAGGGAGTGATCCGGCAGTATATCAAAGACGAGATTACAAGGGGCATCAAGCCTTTATAATTTTTTGTTCGGCTTTGTAATATACGTTGTGTTGGCCTGTTCGTGCCAGATGCCTGCCGATGAAAAGAGCTAGCCGACAAGGTTGGGTGAAATGCAAATCCCACTCACGCTTATGAAAGCATAGCCGATGCTGCACGAATATAAACACCATCGGGAATGAGCAGGGCACCATCGGCACGCGAGAGGGAACGACTACGTCGAATTTTTTTTTCTCCGATTATCAAATCAGCTAAAATCGGCGTCTGTGAAGGAGGAATAGCTAAGAATGGAACTTGATGTACGCATAGACAAAGAATCGATATCGATTGGTATCGATAACCCTTTTCGCCTTGACCTCGATTCCCTGGTTAGGCAGATTGAGCAGTTCCTCGCGTCAAAAGGACAAAAATTGAACGGTCTGGATGTGCGGGGACTGTTGCCGCGCATGGTCAAAGGCATTGCGGGCTGCGAAGCGGGCTGCCCGGCGGATGCTAAGAGCGTTGTCAAAAAAGGACATCAGAATTTCAAGCTTGATTATATCGAAGGAGGTATCCTGGCGGCAACAGCTGAGATAGGGCACGGGAAGACGCTGTCGCTTAAACTTTTTCCGGATTTTTGATTAAGTATCCCAACAACGGACGTTCGGTAAATCGTTTTTTATTGCAACTATCTCAAGCTTCACGGATGTCTTCAGAATACGTACGTGCCGGATGATCTCTGCGCACGGGTAATCAGTACGGTTTCGATCTAAAACTTTGTGATAAACAGCAAAATTATGACAGGATCAACGAAACAGTCGACGTCCCTCCTTATCACCGTCATTCTCGCTATTTTCTCCAGTACAGCACTCCCTGTCCATGCCGGTGATGATCCAAAACCGGTTGCCCAGGAGGAGAGCAGCTTTTATACGTCTACCGTTCTGCCGGCCCTGAACAAACTAAAGCAAGCAATGCCCCTAGCACCTGCGGGATGGACCATTGCCGGCGAGACAAAAAGCGGTCCTTTGCCGCAGTCAACGAACGCGGGGCCAAATTATCCATATCGCTTCACGTATCAGATTCAGTACAAGCGTGTTGCTGGGATGAAGGATGAAAAAAAAAGACTTAATGAAGTCTACACCGAAAGTTCTGAAAGACACGGAGAGGAAGCCAATGCGCAGATCAATGATCTGCTGAGACAGCAGACTACAACCTCCTTGGCCCTGCGCAAAGCTACCCGGCGCAAGAACCAAGCGGAAATGCAGCGGCTGAATGACGAACTGGATGAGAACGGCCGGAAGATGCACGCCATCCATGAGGACGTTGATAATAAGATCAGTCGCGATGTCGACCAATATTTGATCAAAGATGCCGAGGCCGTCGTCGATATCGTCGTGAACGATGAATGGGCGGAAGCCGCGAACAATGAGCCGGTTTCGGTCACGGGAGCCGCGTTCGCGTTCCGCCGTGTAGGGGAGCGGAAGGGGCCTACGATCTGGCAAGAGGGCAAGACCATTATTCTCTTTGGTGATTGGCAACAGGCGGGAAACGGGGTGTTCCGCGGTCATGTACCGCATGAGACCCAAAGCGTTAAGGCGCAGACCATAAAAATTATCATTACCGCGGACAGGAATCGAGCAACCGAACTGTTGAAACAGATGGACAGGAAGGCGATCCTTTCGTTGATGAAATGACGATTGAATTATTGATCTTTGAGTGGAGAGACGGTTTGCTCCTATCTCCATAACTTATTATATTTCAGACAGCGCACGAGAGCGAGTAAACCATGAATCGTACTGCATCGGGTTCGACCAAACGTACGAAGCGCTACCTCCTGGTCGTGGACAGCAAAACCACCGACCTGTTCACGTGTGCCATGCTCCTCCAACGGTTCGGCTACCGTGTATGCACTGCGAATACGTCGGTCCAGGCGCTCGACATGGTATCGGTGGCAATCCCTGCTCTCGTCATTGCGAACCTGTATCTCCCGGTAATGAGCGGCGTTGACCTCAATAGCCTGCTCAAACAGGACCCCCGCACTGCTTCCGTCCCCATGATTTTTCTCAGACCTACCGGAGACGAGGCTGCGGAGCGGAGGTGCCTCGCCCTCAAAATCACGGCGCTTCCGAAGCCCGTCCAGGTAGAAGATCTCTACCGGGCCGTCCAGGCGGCCATTGAAACCACTCCACGGTCGAACATCCGTATCGAAACTCGGCTGACGGTATCCGTGAATAACGTTCCGCTCGATTGCATCGAGGGTGAATGCGCCTCGGTTCTGTCCGAGCACGGCATGTATGTCCGCACGCGTGAACCCCATGACCGGAATGAACATGTTACCGTGGAGATGAACATCAACGGCAGAGTAATCCCTGCAGAAGCAACAGTCCTCTACAGCCACCGGTATGGTGACGGACCGTTTTCGGAACCCGGCATGGGGCTCAAGTTTCTCCGCATGGCTCCCGAAGACCATGCGTTCATCAGAGAGTTCATTCGCGAGGACGTCATGAGGGAAGTCTCCCCGTAAGATACCCTGGCAGTAATTTTGAGATATAGTCTTGACATCGGGGTCGGATGCTCTGAACTGTCCTAATTTGCATTGAAGGAGAACGGACATTGATTGAAAAGAAATCGGCACCCGAAACCGGCCTGTCGGGAACCGACCCGGAAAAAAAGATCGTCCTTGTTGTTGACGGCGACTGCTCCAAACAGTTTTTCACGTGCGTTTTGCTGCAGCGTCTCAAATATCACGTTTTCCCGGTAAAGACAGCCGAGGAAGCCATGATCATCATGGAACTGACCATACCCCTCCTCATCATGACGGAGATTGCTCTTCCCCAGATGAGCGGCATCGAGCTTCTGAAGGACGTCAAGCAAAACCCTCGTACGAACAGCGTTCCGGTCCTCATCTACACTTCATTGGAATCCCCTTCTTATCGTCAGGCCTGTGAACAGGCCGGGTGCGCCGCGTATCTGATGCAGCCGGCTGACCATAACCAGCTCTACGAAGCCGTTCAGATGGCCACGGAACCCGCCTCCCGAACGCCCCGGCGTTTCGTCCGGCTTACGACGTCCCTGGATGTGATCGTGGAAGGTGGTGTTTTGCCGACGGGCGGCGAGAAAAAAGAGAAAGTCACGGCGATTTCCGAACAGGGGATGTATGTGAGCGCGCAAAATCCGCTGCCCTATGGATCGACATCATCTTTCACCCTGTATCTGGACCGGTCTTTGGCTTGGGGCATCAGGGTCGAGGGAAAGGTCATATACAGCGTGCCTGCCGGAGACCCGCAAAAGACAGTAGGCATGGGTGTCAAGTTTACCCAGATCAGGCCCGAGGACAGGGAATCGATCAGGCTTTTTATCGCGAAAAAATTGATGGACGGCATTGCCGTGCCTGTTGCTGGACATGAGAAATAGTTCGGTGCTCGTCACGAGAATTACAGAAGCCCTGCAGCTTACAGGAAACTCCAGTCACTATTCCAGCGGAAAGATAAAAAATGCGGTATTTAGTAATAGACTAGTGCATCCGGTGCCATAATAGTTTATAATATTTACATGTTTTATCTAATGAAGAAACTGCAACCAAACTAATGACTTTTCCGTAGGGCAGCAAAAGGGGGGAACAGCATGGACACCACGTCATCGTTCGGGAAAAAACGAGGGCACAGCTCGATCCTGGTTGTGGGCAATAAAACCCAGTCAATGCTTTCTATCTGCCTGCTGCTCAAGCGGTTCGAATACAACGTTTCCGAAGCGTACACTGCTTCTGAAGCTCTCGGATTGATTAGTGCAGATGTCCCTGCGCTTGTTGTAACTGATTTGGTCCTTCCTGGCATGAGCGGCATGGACTTCTTCCATATGCTTAAACAAGCCAGGCGTACCGCCTCCCTCCCTGTTGTATTTACGGTCCCCCTCAGCGACGCCGCTGCGGAAAGGCAATGTTATGATAACGGTGCGGCGGGCTGCATTACAAAACCCATCCAGTCCGAGGAGCTCTACCGGATTGTCCAGACGCTCATTGAACCAATACCGCGTGAAAGTATCAGGATCGATGCCCGGTCGCCCGTATCTCTGAACAACGAGCCGCTTGAATGTCCCGAAGACTCTTGTGCCATCGACCTGTCTGAACACGGCATGTACGTACCTACCTACAAACCGTATCCCAGAAACAGGCGGATCACTGTCCGGTTTCATGTCAAAGACCGAACGATTTCGGCCGAAGGTTCGGTTGTGTACAGCTACACCAGCGTAGGGCAGCACAGAGAGCCGGGAATCGGGCTTAAGTTTGTCAACATCGCCCCGCAGGACAAGGAATTTATCAGAAGTTTTATTCGAGATGAAATCACGCGGGATGTCAAAGAGACACTGGCTCTTGAGTCTGTCGATCCCTGGCGATAGCCGGAACGCGACCCCGGAGACGCAAACCTTGAGATGCTCAGAAAAGGGCACAGTGCATTTCTGATCATGACATGACGAAGCCGGACTTCCTCACTCTGTAATTCAGAAACCTCCTTGAAAGATTGAACCGATACTCCTGATTTTCAATTGGCTCAGTTCTATGCTCATGATACACTTCAGACGTGCATAATCAGATTATTCGAACAAGGAGAAACGCCATGCTTGAGCTGCTTAAATCCCGAAGAAGCGTCAGAAAATTCAAACCTGACGCAGTTTCTGAAAGAGATATACAGGATGCTCTTGAAGCAGCAATGAACGCCCCCTCGGCAATTAATGAGCAGGCGTGGCAATTCATTGTGCTTGACGGATCTGTACTTGAAGAGTTTTATAAGATCAATACGAACACACCTAAAGGCGCTCCTACGGGCATCCTGGTATGCCAGGACCTGCAGAACGAAAAGGCCAAGGGCTACGCTGTCCAGGACTGCTCTGCTGCAACGCTGAACATCCTTCTTGCGGTCCATGCAAAAGGACTGGGCGGCGTATGGACCACGGTGTTTCCCCAAAATATACCTCACGTCAAGGCCCTTTTGAGTATCCCCGCAAATGTGCAGCCGTTTTCTTTTGTCCCCATCGGTTATCCTCTTGAGAAACCTCCAAAACCGGAAGGCAGGTATGATGTAAAAAAGGTTCATAAGAATAAATGGTGATATCGGAAGAACACCGGAGAGTTGTTCTGAAAACAGTAAAATAAGTGGTCCAAAGTGCATTTACTATTCGATTAAAAGGGAAGAATTCTATGACAAATAAAAACGAATTTTCCTGTGCGCTCTGCAGCAGCGTATGGCAGAAATCCGGCGCAACGAACTGCTGGAGCGCTGATCCGGCAAAACGGCCTGCAAAGCCCGGCTATTGCCCGACCCGGGAACATGAACAGGTGATCAAGGAATGCTTCGGGCTTTATAAAGGAGAAAGCCAGGACGCGAAGATGGCAAAAGTCGCGGCGAAGGTGGAAGGTCTGTGCTACCAACCGGTTCCGGGCAGCGACGCCGTGAATGCCCGCTGGACGCGTGTTGAGGATACTGTGGCCTTTGCAAAGCTGATGGGCTACAAGAAGATCGGGATCGCAACCTGCATCGGGCTTCTTGACGAGACGAACAGGCTTGCCCAAATCCTGAAGGCCCAGGGCTTTACTCCGATCAGCGTTTGCTGCAAGACCGGCAGCATCGACAAGCTGGAACTGGGCCTTTCTGAAACAGACAAGGTGAGGCCCAAGACATTCGAACCTGCCTGCAATCCCGTTGCGCAGGCAAAGCTCTTGAATGAAGCGCAGACGGAAATGAATGCCATTGTGGGCCTCTGTGTCGGACATGACATGCTGTTCGCGAAATATTCGAACGCGCCAGTTACCACCCTCATAGTGAAGGACCGGGTCACGGGGCACAATCCGGTCAGTGTGCTGTACGGCCAGAACTTTTATTACAAACGGCTCCAGTCCCGGCAGGTTGATATCGGCGGGAAAAAGGATAAGGAGTGAGATCTCTAAGTTGGGAACCAGGGCAAACACGGCCTCTGTCGTGATCAGAAAGGTTCCATCTCATTCAGGCGGGGATGAATCGTGAAGGACTCCAGACAGAAAGCCGGCAACTTCGATTACGATTACATCATTATCGGATCAGGATTCGGCGGATCCGTGTCGGCCCTCCGGTTGACGGAGAAAGGTTACAAGGTACTGGTGCTCGAAAAGGGGAAGAGGCTGGGATCCGAAGACTTTCCCCGTACGAACTGGAACCTGAAAAAATGGCTCTGGCTGCCGCTGTTCAGGTTCTTCGGGTTTTTCAAGATTACCTGGTTCCGTCACGTCACGATCCTCTCGGGCGTTGGCGTGGGTGGCGGGTCGCTTGTGTATGCCAACACACTGCCGGTTCCGAAACAAGATTTCTTTCAGGCATCAAGCTGGTCCCATCTTGCGGACTGGCAGCACGAGCTCCAGGAATTTTATCCCCTGGCTTCGAAGATGCTCGGCACGGTGACCTGTCCCCGTCTCGAGAACGGTGACAAATCGCTCCAGACGCTGGCTAAGCAGATAGGCAAGGAATCGGCCTTTGAACCGACGAGGGTGGCGGTTTTTTTCGGAGAACCGGAGAAAAACGTACCGGACCCGTACTTTAACGGGAAGGGGCCCGATCGCAGCGGCTGCACATTTTGCGGCGGGTGTATGGTAGGATGCCGCTATAACGCGAAAAATACCCTTGACAAGAACTATCTTTATCTTGCGGAACAGGGAGGGGCGTCGATCCGACCGGAATCACTTGTCTACGACGTACATCCGCTCAGCCGGGAAGACGGTGCTCGGGGATACCGGGTTTTCTGGCGTTCTACGACGTCGTTGTTTGGCAAACGAAGTTCTGGTACCTGTTCCGGCATCGTATTCAGCGGCGGAGTGCTCGGTACCGTGAAACTCCTGCTCAAGCTGAAAAAACGATCGCTCCCGAACCTGTCGGACAGGGTCGGGTCGCGTGTACGCACCAACTCAGAGAGCCTTATAGGCGTGACTACGCTCGACAAGGACAGGACCTTTTCCGACGGCATTGCCATCAGCTCGATCCTCCATACCGATGAACACAGCCACCTTGAACCGGTCCGGTATCCTTCGGGGTCGGGATTCTGGAGGCTGCTGGGATCGCCTTTTGCCCAAGGCCGCAGTGCTTTAACCAGACTTTTGAAAGTCGTGATCGACCTCATGCTTCACCCCATCAAAAACCTGAAGGTCTATTTTGTCCGCGATTGGGCAAAGAGAACACAAGTCCTGTTGTTCATGCAGACTATCGACAGCACGCTGCGTTTGGAGCAAGGCATATTCGGCATGAAGACCACAGCAGAACAGGGCAAGCGGCCGACGGCCTTTATTCCTGAAGCAGGTGATCTGGCCCGGAGATACGCAGCGCTGGTGAACGGGAAACCCATGGTGCTCTTGACGGAAACGCTCTTCGGCATTCCCACGACCGCGCATATCCTTGGCGGCGCGGTCATGGGCAGGGACAGGAACGAGGGAGTGATCGACAAAGACAACAAAGTGTTCGGATACGAGAACATGTATATATGCGACGGCTCGATGATCTCGGCCAATCCGGGCGTGAACCCCTCGCTTACGATCACGGCATTGTCCGAGCGGGCTATGAGCAAGATCACGGGAAAAAGGGCGCGATGAATGAAATGAGAGGATGCAGAGCGAGGGCGTCAAATGCTTCCCATTCTCGTTGAATCGGAATGATTGAACCGCTAACTGCTGGACTGCAAACATCCCCGATCTTTTTTCGTATGGGAAACCCCGAAACCGGCTTAAAGCCTGCATTTCCTGGAACTTTACAAAGAACGATGCTCGAAACAAATTAAGCCGGCTCTACGATACTATTAACAATTAAGTAATAGTTAAGTTTACGGTGTACTATCCTCAGGAGGTTTTCCATGGAAAAGTTACATGCATCGATCCATCACGGTATTGTCGCATTACTGGTCTGCAGCGCAATGTTGCTTACGGGTTGCGGTGTTAAGGTCATGCCGAACGCCGTCCCAGTGCTCAAGAACGTAGAAACACCTCCGATGAACGGGGTCTCTCTTATCGTTGTTAATGCTGAAAAAGAGTCATCGGATTTTCAGATATTGAACGATAAGGGGCAGAACCTTGGCTTTGTCGCGAACAAACAAGCGTGGTCAAAAAAGCTCGTCGAGTCCCTGGCAGGCGAGCTTGCAAAACGCGGGGCGCACGTCCGGGCCAACGCTTCGTTAACACTGAGCATCGCGCTGCCGGAAATCATTTTTAACCAGATACGAGACACGTACCAGTTCAAAGTAAAAACAGCAGTCACCTCATCAACAGGATGGTCTAAAAATTACGAGGGAAGTGCAGAATCGGGGCTGGGTTTTTTCGAGTCTGCAAACGCCTTGGTGAATCGGCTGGCCGGCCTGGCCCTTGCAGATGCGGTAAAAGCCATGCTGAGTGACGCGGACTTTCTGGCTCAAGTGTCGGGGAAAAAATAAAACTTCATTCGTAGCAGCGACAGAAAGAGATAATCCACGACAATTGTGGCGGCCTATTGTAAAAGAAGGTGAACAGTATATTTCGACATAGCATAAATCTATAATGTTCTTGACAATAAAGCATGCTAAAGCTATTATAACCAGGTTCATCACCTTATCGCGAAGTGCTACTATAATCAGGAGGCATGCATGAAAAAACATCTTGTTTTACCGTTATTTGCATTGCTGTTGATGAGCGGTTGCGTTTCTCAATCTACGTATAATCTCAAAGCCAAAGAAGCAGAATCGCTGAGCGCAAAGGCTGATGATCTTCAGGCGCAAATTAAGAGCCTCACTTCGGAGGTGGATGCGCTGAAAAAAGAACGCGCGGCGCTCCAAGGGGAAAAGACCGCGCTTCAACAGGAAAAAGAAGCAATACAGAAGGACACCGAAACGCTCCAAGCGAAAGTCAGTCAATTGTCTGAGAAGGCAGAGAAGGCAGAGCAGCTCGAGAAGGCCACCCAGACCTACCAGGATTTACAGAAAAAGCTTGAGAAGGAGATCCAGGAAGGCCAGGTTCAGATCAAGGAAATGAAGGACCGTCTCACAGTGACCATGGTGGACCAGATTCTCTTCGCTTCGGGAAGCGCAAAGGTCGGCAAAAAAGGGAAGGCGGTGCTTGCAAAGGTCGTCACCATCTTGAAAGACGTGAAGGACAAACGGATCGAGGTTGACGGCCACACGGACAACATACAGATCGTGAGCGCGCTCAAGAACCGGTTCGCGACCAATTGGGAACTTTCGACCGCCCGGGCTACCGAGGTGGTGAGATATCTCCAGGAAGAAGGCGGTCTTGACCCGCATATGCTCTCCGCCACTGGCTACGGGGAGTACCAACCGGTTGCCTCGAACGACACGGAAGAAGGAAGACACAAGAACCGCAGGATCGAGATCGTCCTGCTTCCGCCCTTGCAGTAGCCGACCGGCTCGATAACTATTTTACTAAGGATAGAATTTATAACAAATGTTCACCGGAATCGTGGAAGAATTGGGGAACGTAAAAGTTTTGAGGCGTGATGCCGGCGCCGCACGTCTCACGATTTCCGCTTCAACGGTGCTCGACGGCACGGTCCTGGGAGACAGCATCTGCGTGAACGGTGTCTGCCTCACGGTTGTGGATCTGGGCAAAAACGAGTTCTCCGCCGACGTTGCCGTTGAGACGCTCAACGTCACGAATCTCGGTAATTTGAAAATCGGAACAAAGGTAAACCTCGAACGAGCGCTTCAGCTCTCAGCCCGGATCGGCGGCCACCTCGTGAGCGGCCACGTGGATTCCGTAGGCCGCATCCGCAGCAAACGGGAAGAAGGAAACGGATGGCGGATCTTCCTCGACGCACCGGAGACCGTCCTTCGCTATGTAATAAAAAAAGGTTCCATTGCCATAGACGGAATCAGTCTCACCGTAGCTGATGTTGACAAAACGGGCTTTTCGGTTGCCATGATTCCTCACACCGCAAAGCTCACAACACTGGGGTTCAAGTCCGTAGGTGACAGCGTGAACCTGGAAGCGGACATCATTGGAAAGTATGTTGAACGGCTCCTGTCAGGGAGGGTCGAAGGGAGCGTGAGTCTGGAACTTTTAAAGAAACACGGATTTGCGTGAAACAATTCTGGAAGCGGTACCCAGCGTACCGATTGCCGGGGCGAGATTCGGGCTGCGGAAGAGGCATTTGAAGGGGTGATGTACATGAAGTTCAATACCATTGAAGAAGCTCTTGACGATATAAAAAAAGGCAAGATGATCATACTCGTCGACGATGAAGACCGGGAGAATGAAGGCGACCTAACCATGGCAGCGGAGAAGGTGACTCCCGAGGCAATTAATTTCATGGCAACCCACGGACGCGGTCTTATCTGCCTGTCTCTCACGCCCGAGCGTGTGGAACACCTGCAGCTCCCGATGATGACCACGGACAACACCTCCTCGTTCGGTACGGCGTTTACTATTTCCATCGAAGCCAAGAAGGGCGTGACCACGGGTATTTCCGCAGCAGACCGGGCTACCACGATCAAGACTGCCATAAACCCGAAGGCAGGCCCCGAAGACCTTGCCAGGCCCGGGCACGTGTTCCCGCTGCGCTCGAAGCCGGGAGGCGTTCTGCAGCGTACCGGTCAGACCGAAGGCTCGGTGGACTTGGCCAGGCTCGCGGGCCTGTATCCCGCTGGCGTGATCTGCGAGATCATGAACGACGACGGCACTATGTCGCGGGTGCCTCAGCTCACCGAGTTCGCCAAGAAACACAACATGAAGATCGTAACAGTCAAGGACCTCATTGCCTACCGGGTCACGAAAGAATCTCTCGTCCGCAGGGTGGCGGTAACAAAGCTCCCCACCTCTTACGGAAACGAGTTCACGGCAATCCTCTATGCCAATGACATAGATCGCCAGAGCCATATCGCTCTCGTCAAAGGCGACATCAAACCCGATGATGATGTCATGGTGCGTGTCCATTCCGAGTGCCTCACCGGCGATGTGTTCGGGTCTCAACGCTGCGACTGCGGGGAACAGCTCCACAACGCAATGCAGATGATCGATGCGGAAGGCAAGGGTGTGATTCTTTATATGCGGCAGGAAGGCCGCGGCATCGGCATTGAGGGCAAGCTCAAGGCGTATGAACTTCAAGACAAGGGCAAGGACACCGTTGAAGCGAACCTTGCCCTCGGATTTAAGGCCGACCTCAGGGACTACGGCGTCGGCGCTCAGATCCTTCGCGATCTCGGCATCCGTAAGATCAGGCTGCTTACCAATAATCCCAAGAAGATCGTAGGCCTTGAAGGCTACGGTTTGACCGTGGTGGCACGCGTTCCTATCGAGATGCACCCCCATGCAAGAAACCTTAACTACCTCAAGGTGAAGAAGAGCAAACTCGGACACATGCTGGAGAAAGTATAAAGTTGAGAGTTCTGAATGCCGGGCTTAAAGTACGGTGAGTGAACGGAGGGATTGATGGCAAAAATAATCCAGGGAGATTTGAGCGGCAAAGGGCTCAAATTCGGGATCGTTGCGGCGCGGTTCAATGACTTTATTACAAGCAGGCTGGTGGACGGCGCCCTTGATGGGCTGCAGCGGCATGGTGTTGCTGACAGCGATGTCGAGATCCTCAAGGTCCCCGGTGCGTACGAGATCCCGCTCGCAGCGAAAGTGCTGGCACAGTCGAAGAAGTACCATGCCATTATTTGTCTCGGTGCGGTGATCCGCGGAGCTACACCGCATTTCGAATACGTGAGCGCCGAAGTGAGCAAAGGCGTGGCAGCTGTTTCCCTGGAATCAGGGTTGCCGGTCATTTTCGGGGTGTTAACGACGGATACGATAGAGCAGGCGATCGAACGGGCGGGAACGAAGAGCGGCAATAAAGGCTGGGACGCTGCGCTCGCGGCCATCGAGATGGCGAATCTGATGAAGCAGTTTACCGTATGAAGATACATTTGAAACGGCAGCCAGACGGCGGGGTATGAAGAGACGCAAGGCAAGGGAGCACGCGCTCCAGATACTGTTTCAGCTCGACATCAAAAAAGAGAAGCCCTCAGCTGCTGTCCTGAAGCATTTCTGGGCAGAATACCAGCCGGACGAAGAAGTCAAAGCTTTTGCCGAAGAGATCGTCAAGGGAACATTTAAATACGTCACCAGGATCAACGGACTTATTCAGGACTGTGCGCAGAACTGGAGTTTGGACCGCATGGCGGTCGTGGACCGCAATGTACTCAGGATGGCGATCTATGAGATCCTCTATCGGATGGATATCCCCACCAGTGTAACAATCAACGAAGCAATCGAAATAGCCAAGAAATACGGGACTGAAGAATCCGGAGCGTTCGTAAACGGCATCCTGGACCGTGTTGCCAGAATGACCGGAAAACTGGACGAGAGCAGGATCGAGGAGTAGTGAAAGGATGTCTGGTGTCACAGTGCAGGTCATACTCCAGGACATAAAAAAAGTCGAAGCTGAAGGCCTCATTGTCGGTTTTTTCCAGGATGTCAGACCGCTCAAGGGCGCTGCAGGGCAGCTGGACTGGCTGCTGTGCGGCGCTCTGTCCAGTCTCTTGATCAAGAACAAGCTGCTTGGAGCGATCGGCGATGTTGCACTGTTCACATCGCGGGGAAAAGTGCCGTCACAAAAAATATTCCTCATAGGGCTTGGTACGAAAGCGGGCTTTTCAACATCGTCGCTGAGGACTGCCGTCAAAACAGCGGCAGCCTGTGTGTTGGGTGCCGGCGTTACAAATGTGGCAATGGAATATTTTCAAGCACCGGGAGTCCTGTCCGCAGGAGCCATGCCGGCGTTTCGTGAAGGGATTGCCGAAGGCGCCGGCGGCCGCAGTCTGAAAATTTCTTTAATTGCTCCCGATGAAGGTGCCTATAAACAGCTCTCGCAGTTGAGCATGTCCTAGACGTTACGAGCAGAACCGAACGAAACCACTTTTAGGAGACCTAGATGATTCCTCGTTACAGCAGGCCGGAAATGGCCGGCCTCTGGGAACCGGAGAACAGATACCGCTCATGGCTCGAGGTTGAACTGGCAGCATGCGAGGCGAATGCAAAACTGGGGCTCATTCCGGCGAAAGCGCTTGCGACTATCAAAAAAAAGGCTGATTTTAAGGTCGCACGGATCGATGCCCTTGAAAAGATCGTAAAGCACGATGTCATCGCATTCCTTACCGCCGTGGGAGAAAAGGTCGGCCCCGATTCACGCTACATCCACCTGGGGCTCACGTCCTCGGATGTGCTCGATACGTCGCTTGCCACGCTCATGCGCAGAGCGTCGGATATCATCATCAATGACATCCAGAGTGTTCTTTCCACCCTGAAACAGAAGGCCAAGAAGCACAAAAACACTGTTATGATCGGCCGCTCTCACGGAGTGCATGCCGAGCCGGTCACCTTCGGACTCAAAATGGCGCTCTGGTACGAGGAAATGGGTCGTGCCCTGGAGCGGATGAAACGGGCCCGTGACGTGATCAGCGTTGGCAAGATGTCCGGGGCCGTCGGGACCTTTGCCAACATCGATCCATTTGTTGAAACCTACGTCTGCCGCAAACTGGGGCTCAAGCCGGAACCAGTTGCGACCCAAGTAGTGCAGCGTGACCGGCACGCGGAATTCCTTTCAGCGCTTGCGCTTATTGCCTCGTCGATCGAAAAATTTTCCATAGAACTCCGACATCTCCAGCGCACCGAAGTGCTCGAGGCGGAAGAGTACTTCTCCGAAGGCCAAAAAGGCTCTTCTGCCATGCCCCACAAGCGGAACCCTATCTCCGCCGAGAACCTTTCAGGACTCGCCCGGGTGGTCCGGGCGAACGCCTTGGCATCCATGGAAAACATTGCACTCTGGCACGAACGGGACATCAGTCATTCCTCTGCCGAACGGATCATCATTCCGGACAGCACCATTCTCATTGATTACATGCTGGTACGGTTCAACGGCCTGATAGGAAAACTGTTCGTTTATCCCCAAAACATGAAACGGAACATGCAACTTTCGAAAGGTCTTTTCCATTCGGAGACCGTCATGCTTGCCTTGGTGGGAAAGGGACTTTCACGCGAAACAGCATATGCCTATGTGCAGCGGAATGCCATGGAAGTCTGGAAGCAGGGCGGGGATTTCAAGCAGCGTCTGCAGAATGACCGGGATATCCGAAAGTATTTGAGCAGCCGCGAAATCGATGACTGCTTCGACCTGTCGCACACGCTCAAGAAAGTTGACTATATTTTCAAGCGGGTTTTTAAAAAGAAGGTATAAGAGTTATGTTTGACGAACTTCATGAAGAATGCGGCGTATTCGGCGTTTTCGGCCATCCGGACGCGGCGAACCTTACGTACCTTGGTCTCTACGCGCTTCAGCACCGAGGTCAGGAGTCTGCGGGGATCGTATCTTCCGACGGCAAACGGCTTTACGGCGAGAAGTCCATGGGTCTTGTAGCCGACATCTTCAATGAAGAACGGATCAAGAAGCTCCCCGGTCATACGGCCATCGGGCATAATCGCTATTCGACAGCGGGGGGCAGCTTTGCATTCAATATCCAGCCGATCTTAGTCAACTTCGCGCTCGGGGGCCTCGCCGTGGCTCACAACGGTAACCTGGTGAACGCCGGAATTCTCAAAGACGAGCTGGAAGCTTACGGTTCGATATTTGTGACCACGACCGACACTGAAGTGATTGTGCATCTGATCGCCCAGTCCCGGGCCGCTACCCTGCATGAACGGATCGTGGACGCCCTCAGCCATGTTCAGGGTTCCTACAGCCTCCTGCTCATCACGGAAGACGAGTTGATCGCGGTCCGCGATCCGAACGGGTTCAGGCCGTTCTCGCTGGCGGAATTGGACGGCGCTTATGTCGTTGCGTCGGAGACCTGTGCCTTTGACCTCATCGAAGCGACATATATCCGCGATATTGCGCCCGGCGAGATGGTCGTAATCAGCAGCAAAGGAATTCAGTCCACGTTCCCGTTCAAACCCGCCAAGCCATCCCACTGCATTTTTGAATTTATCTACTTTGCCAGGCCTGATAGTATGGTCTTCGGCCAGAACGTCTATTCAATCCGGAAAGAGTTCGGCAGGCAGCTTGCCCGGGAAACCGGCGTTCCTGCCGATGTCGTCATTCCGGTGCCGGACTCAGGCGTTCCCGCAGCCCTGGGGTACGCCGAAGAGGCGGGACTTCCCTTTGATACGGGCCTGATCAGGAACCATTACGTGGGTCGTACCTTTATCGAACCGCAGCAGAGCATCAGGCACTTCGGCGTCAAGATAAAACTCAATCCGGTGAAAGATGCGCTCAGAGGAAAGCGGGTCGTTGTTGTGGACGACTCCATCGTGCGCGGTACGACGAGCAAAAAGATCATTAAAATGATCCGGAATGCGGGAGCCGCAGAAGTCCATTTGCGCATCAGCTCGCCGCCGACGTCCTATCCTTGTTTCTACGGCATTGATATGCCGACCCGCCAGGAACTCATTGCTTCTTCTCACAGCATCGAGGAGATCAGGAAATATATTACCGCCGATACGCTCGGTTACATCAGTATGGAAGGAATTCAGAAGGTAGTCCCGTTCCCGGTGAATTTCTGCGCTGCCTGCTTCGACGGCGAATATCCGGTTCCTTTCCCCGGTGAAAAGATGTTGCAGCTCGGCTTGTTTGATAAAGAATGAAACAATGCGGATTTCGGAATGCGGAATAAAAGAGGAATGGTGCCGAGGCGCAGAATCGAACTGCGGACACGAGGCTTTTCAGGCCTCTGCTCTACCAACTGAGCTACCTCGGCATAACGTGGTCAGCTCAAACAGGACGATAACATAACAGACTACAGGGTTGATTGTCAAGCAATTTTTGTCGGAAGGTGATCATGAATAAAGTATTTTCGAGGCCGACTTCTCTCAAAGCCAAACCATTCCGTTATTGCCCGGGATGCAGCCATGGTGTGCTTCACCGGATCGTTGCCGAGACGATCGATTTCCTCGGCGTCCGCGACCAGACTATCGGTATAGCGCCGGTAGGTTGCGCCGTCTTTGCATACGACTACTTTGACATCGATATGATTGAAGTCCCGCATGGAAGGCCGCCGGCGATCGCCACCGGGATGAAGCGATCGAGACCTGACGCCGTGATCTTCAGTTACCAGGGTGACGGTGACCTTGCCGCTATCGGCACGGCAGAGATCGTCCACGCAGCTGCTCGAGGTGAGAATATTACCGTCATTTTCGTCAACAACGGGAACTACGGCATGACCGGCGGTCAGATGGCCCCAACGACGCTACCTGGCCAGAAGACAACGACCACACCGAAGGGCAGGGACGTTCATCAAGCAGGTAATCCTCTTCGAGTGTGCGAGATGCTCGCGACGCTGGACGGACCCGTGTATATAGAACGCGTTTCGGTCGACAGCCCGAAGAATGTCCTCGCCGCTAAGAAGGCCATTCAAAAAGCTTTTAGGAACCAGATTGAGGGGCGCGGTTTCTCTTTCGTGGAAGCACTTTCGATGTGCCCGACCGATTGGGGACTGACGCCGAACCAGGCTGTAGAATGGGTGCGAAATAGCATGATGAAATATTATCCTTTGGGAGTGTATAAAGACGAAGGGCACAAGCCAGGAGGCAAAAGCTCAGCAACCAGGGGGGTTGAGTAAACATGTATCAGGACGTGATGATTGCGGGCTTTGGAGGCCAGGGTGTTCTCGTCGCAGGCAAACTGCTGGCATATGCCGGCATGCTCGAAGGCAAGCATGTGACATGGTTCCCGTCCTATGGGGCGGAGATCCGCGGAGGAACGGCAAACTGTACGGTGATCATATCTGATGATGAAATCGGATCACCGGTGGTGCGAAATCCTTCGGCCATGGTCATCTTTAACGAGGCATCATTCAAGAAGTTCGAGACAAGAATCAAACAGGGGGGGCAGCTTTTTTTAAACACCTCGCTCGTCCAGGCTGCATCGTCTCGATCGGATATTTCCCGGATTGATATCAAGGCGAATGATATTGCCGAAAACCTTGGCGATATCCGCATAGCAAATATGGTGATGCTTGGAGCACTCCTGAAAAAGACGGGAGTGGTTGCTCTTGATTCAGTGCTTGCCGCACTGAAACAGGTGCTGCCCGCCCGGAGACATTCTTTGATCCCCTTGAACGAAAATGCCCTCAGACGCGGCGCCGACGTTTGCAACGCCAATTAAATTGATAGACATTCTAATTCTCACTTGCCGTCGGCAATCGATACTGCCAGCCGTCTGCAATGGCCCGTCACGTACAAAGTTTTGCCATCTTATTTCATATCGAAGTACGCCTCGTATTCACACATGACGAGACACCCTTATCCAGGAGTCGTGGGTAGAAATATAAAGATTCGGCTCTCCTAACAAGGGGAAAACGCATGAAACAAAAAATATTTGTAATACTTATGAACGAACTCGGGAATAATGGAGTACCGTGTAGAAAGTATTACCTTGACTTTTAACCCTTGTTTTTGGTAAAATTTTTTTGCATCAATTTGATAACACAAGAAAAATCATGGCAAAAGACTCCTCCGAAATAGCCAAATTAACGGAGCGTATCTCTAAAGACCCCAAGTCAAAACTTTTTGTGCCGCTTGCAGAAGAGTACAAAAAAATCGGGGACATTGAGATGGCGATCCATGTGCTTTCGGAGGGGCTCAAAATCAATCCGGGATATGTGACCGCTCGATCTTTCCTCGGCAGACTGCTGCTGGGGCAGGGAGATTTTGCAGCATCTCAGAAAGAATTTGAAGAGGTTGTAAAAACGATCCCCGACAACCTGCTTGCACAGAGAAAACTGGGCGACCTGCATCTTCTGCAGAACAGGCAGAAGGAAGCGCTCAAACATTACAAAATAGCGCTTGCACTTAATCCCAGTGATGCGGAGGTTGCTTCGCTCATTTCAGACCTGGAGGCCGGAGTTGACACCGGTGCAGTCGTTGTGCCGCAGACCCCCCGGACCTCACCTGACAAGGCTGTTTCGTATCCTCCAGAACCGATGCAATCATCAGCAGGGACATCGCCGCCGTTGTCTTCGTCATCTCCCGCTCCTGCAGCAGAGGAGCCGACGTCTGAGGCTTCACCGGTACACACGCCGGATGCTGTTCCTGTACAGGGTGAAAACGAACCGGTAGTGGAGAAACCGGTTGCAGCGCTGCTGGATGAATCAACGCAGTTGAACGAGCGGCCCCCTGACGCGGCTCAGCAACCTGCCTCACCGGTCGGCGAGCAGGAAGAAGCGGAAGAAGTATTCGTGATTGAGCCGCTTGATGAGAAGGCTCCTTTGCCGGCCCCAGCGTCTTCGGAGATCGACTTCTTTTCGGAAAAAGTTTTTGAAATAAATCCCGCAGAGGAACAGGCCGATGCCGTCCCGGCGTTTTCCAGTACTTTTTTGGAAGAGCCGGTATCTGCCGAGGCGAAAACTGAGGAGATAAACATTCCTGATTCAAATGCGGTGATCGGAGAAGAGCCCGAACCGGCACCTCCCGGAGAAGAACACGCATTTGACCAAACGGGAGCTGATGATTTTACCACGGACACACTTGCCGAACTCTACATCGCTCAAGGGTTCTTTGAAAAAGCTATTGATATCTATCAGCGGATGCTGGCAGATAACCCCAACAGCCGCGGTCTGAAGGACAAACTGGAGCGGGTAAAGGCAATGGCAATAGCCGTGTCCGAGGAAGTGCTTACCCCGGCTGCGGAAGAAAAGACCGCGCCGGAATCCACGGAAGAAGCGGCATTGTTTACTGAACCGAAAGAGTACGTGCCTCCTGTTGAGAGTCAAGAGGAAGAAATCACGCTTGATGCAGAGCTGTACGTCGACCCACAGAAAGATCTGACGTCATCTTATGAGCCTGCCAAAAAATTAGAAAGAGATATTTTCGCAGAGCCTCAGGAGTACCGACCGGAGAATAAACCGGAGGAATTGACGGGACCTGCAGCCGAAGGAACGGCTGCCGATGAAATATTCATGCCTCCACGGGAGGAAAAGGCCAGGCCTATACCGCAATACGCCGATTTCGAGCCCCGTGAATATATTCCTCCGTCGGCTCTGCAGCCGCCGGCACAAGAGGATACGGTCCGTCCTGCACCGAAGTCGGGCGCCGCAGTGAACAAGGCGACAATCGACCGGCTGGAACATTGGCTGAGCAACATCAAAAAGGAGAGATAACGAATGTCCTTTGCCGACATCCTGCAAGAGGTCGTGAACGGTACCGAGGGGGCGCTCGGCGCTCTCATCGTCGGCTTGGACGGAATCCCGGTCGAAGAATATTCAGTAAATAAGGACATGGATATCCAATCCATGACCGTAGAGTATTCCGCACTTCTCAAGGAAATTGAAAAAGGCTCGCAGGCTGCACAGATGGGAACAACCAAGGAAGTGACGGTCATTACGGACATCGCCATGATCATGCTCCGGAGATTGAATGACGAGTACTTTTTTGTTTTAATAATCAAACCTGAAGGTAATTTCGGGAAGGGAAGGTTCCTCCTCAGGATGTCCGTGCCCAAACTGTTGAAAGAGTTTTGAAGGAAACGTTATGTCTTTTTTGCTGTTTGTACAGGAAACTGCCTCAGGCAGTTTTTTATTTTCTATGGGGGTTTCATGAAAATCTTGGTCATGAACGGGCCCAACCTGAATCTCCTTGGAAAACGTGAGCCCGATATCTACGGTTCCGTGACGCTCGATGACATTAACAATCGGATCACCGCCCTTGCCGCGGAACTCGGCGTAGAAGTGGCCTTTTTCCAGTCGAACCATGAAGGGGAACTGGTGCAGAAAATCCAGGACGCTATGGGCATGTACCAGGCCCTCGTGATCAACCCCGGGGCCTACACGCATACGAGTGTTGCTCTGCGGGATGCCATCTCATCGACAGGCATCCCGACGGTGGAAACACACATCTCCAACATCTATAAGCGCGAAGAATTCCGAAAACATTCCTATATCTCCGGTGTGGCTGCCGGCCAGATCACGGGGTTTGGACCGGAGAGCTATCTTCTTGCGGTCAGAGCCGCAGTAGGATTGGTTACAGCAGGCGGGAAGAGCACGAAATGATGCGGCCGACACAAACGCGAATTTCCCGGCTCAGAAAACTCATGAAATCGGGCAACATCGAGGCGTTGCTCGTTACGCGCCGCGAGGACGTACGTTACCTGAGCGGCTTCACCGGTTCAGCTGGTTCTCTCCTGATCGGGTTCGGCAAACCATTCTTGATAACGGATTTCCGGTACAAGCTCCAGACGAGTAAAGAGACTTCGGATGTTGACGTAGTGATCCAAAAGAAAGATTTTTTTTCCGCCCTTCGTGACGTTGCGTTCGACCAGGGCATGAAGACCCTCTGGTTCGAAGAATCTGCGCTCACGATCGAAGAACTGAAGAAACTGCAGAAGCTCGGGCTCAAACTCCGCGGGCATCGGGAACTGCTCAGGCCCTTGAGAATGCGGAAAGACCGTGACGAACTCGCTTCCCTCCGCAAAGCCATCAGGCGCGCAGAAAGCTCATTCCAGGAATTGTTGCGATACGTTAAGCCGGGAGCAGCGGAGCGGGAACTGGGGCTCACTCTCGAATTCCTGATGCGCGAGAAAGGCGCGCGCAAGGCGGCCTTTGATACGATTGTGGCATCGGCAGGGAACGGCGCCATGCCCCATGCCTCGGTGTCGAACCGCCGCCTCAGGAACGGCGATCTCGTAACCATCGACTTCGGCGCAGAGGCGGACGGCTATTACTGCGATATCACACGGACGCTTTGCGTTGGAAAACCAACGGCACGACAGAAAGAAATTCATGGTCTGGTTTTGCAGGCTCAGGAGGCGGCGATGCAGTCTGTCCGTCCGGGCATAAGCTGCAAAGTCGTCGACGCCGTTGCCCGCGAAATAATCACGAGAGCCGGTCATGGAGCCCATTTTGGCCACGGAACGGGCCACGGCATCGGTCTGATGGTGCACGAAGGACCTTCCGTATCTCCTCTCTCAACCGACGAGGTCGAGCAGGACATGGTGTTCACGGTGGAGCCCGGCGTGTATATTCCCGGTTGGGGAGGGGTCAGGATCGAAGACATGGTCCTTGTAACGGAGCAGGGCAGGAAGGTGCTGACTTCGTTGCCGAGGGAACTGGAGATCTTAAAGAAGGCGTAACGTATCGATGCGTCCACGCGTTTGTAGTAACCTCTGTATGCGCGGACTCATGAGTGATGTAAGATCCAAACTATTTTGCTTGGAATAACGAAAGGGAGGTAGCAGCGGTGCCGGTATCAACAGCTGAATTCAGAAACGGTTTAAAGATCGAAATAGACGGTGAGCCCTATGTAATCGTCGATTTTCAACACGTGAAGCCCGGCAAGGGCGGGGCTTTCGTGAGGACGAAGATAAAAAGTCTCAAGTCGGGCAACGTGATCGACCGGACATACCGGTCGGGAGAAAAAGTCGATGTCCCTGAACTGGAAGAAAAAAACATGCAATATCTCTATGCCGCGGACAAGGACCGCGTATTCATGGACACGGCGAACTATGAGCAGGTGTCCCTGAATGAAAAGCAACTTGGGGACAGCATCAACTACCTCAAGGAAAATATGGAAATCAAGGTCCTCTACCATAAGGGACAACCGATTAATATTGACATTCCCATGTTCGTGGAGCTGTCGATCGCAAAAACTGACCCGGGCGTGCGCGGCGACACGGCCTCGGGAGGGTCCAAGCCCGCGACCGTGGAATCCGGCGCGGTGATCAAGGTTCCGTTCTATCTGAACGAGGGTGATGTCATAAAGATCGACACGCGTACGGGCACCTTCATTGAGCGTGTGAAAAAGTAGTTCCGTTCTTTCATCATCGTGACCGAGAAGGAGTAATCATGAACCTTAAAGAACTTAAGGAACTAATCGAGATGTTGAAGGGCACGGACGTCTCTGAGTTGGAGATCGAACGTTCCGGGGTGAAAGTGAGGATCCGGAAGGGCGGAGATGTTACCTTCCATCCGACCATGCCCCGAATGGAATATCCTCCTCACGCCATCGTTGCTCCTGCCGTTGCCGAGACTCCGTCAGCCCAGGCGGAACAACGCGCGGCCGAGCCTGTCAAAACGAACCAGATCAAAGTGACTGCGCCGATCGTCGGTTCGTTCTACCGGGCGAGTTCCCCGGACAAACCGCCCTACGTGGAAGTCGGCGATATCGTCAAGAAGGGGCAGGTGCTCTGCATCATTGAAGCCATGAAACTGATGAATGAGATCGAGTCGGAAACAGCCGGCAAGATCGTCCAGAGTCGTCGTCGAGAACGGGTCACCGGTGGAGTACGGCCAGCCTCTTTTTGTGATCGAGCCGATGTAGCACTGCGCGCATACCAGGAGAACTATCACTTGAAAATATTGTACACGAGGTGTTCGCGTGTTTAAAAAGATATTGATCGCCAACCGCGGCGAGATTGCGCTTCGGATCATCCGGGCATGCAAGGAAATGAACATTAAGACCGTTGCCGTTCATTCGACCGCCGATGCCGACTCGCTCCACGTGCGTTTTGCCGACGAAAGCGTATGCATCGGCCCGCCGAAAAGCGCAGACAGCTACCTGAATGTACCGAGCATCATCAGCGCGGCCGAAATTACCGATGCGGAAGCCATCCATCCCGGGTACGGCTTTCTGGCCGAGAATTCCAGCTTTGCCGAGATCTGCGGTTCTACCGGGATCAAGTTCATCGGGCCGAGTCCCGAGAGCATCAAGCTCATGGGAGACAAGGCAAAGGCACGCGAAACCGCAAAAAAGGCTGGCGTGCCTGTATTGCCCGGCAGCGACGGGGTGGTAACGGAAGAAAACAGCGCCCTTGAGATCGCCCGCGAACTCGGATTTCCCGTGATCGTCAAAGCCTCCGCCGGCGGCGGGGGCAAGGGCATGCGCGTCGTCATGGATGAAGCCGATTTTGCCAACGCCTTCGTCATGGCGCAGACGGAAGCGCTGGCTGCGTTCAGTAACGCCGACGTGTATATTGAAAAATACATCCTCCAGCCGCGCCATATCGAGATCCAGCTCATGGCCGATGACAAGGGCAACGCCGTTTACCTCGGTGAGCGGGAATGCTCGATCCAGCGCCGTCATCAGAAACTCATTGAAGAAGCGCCGTCGGTCATCGTCGATGCAAATCTGCGAAAAACCATGGGAGAGATGGCCGTTGCCATTGCGAAAAACGTCAAATACCGCAATGCGGGGACTATCGAGTTCTTGATGGACGAGAACAAGAAATTTTACTTCATGGAAATGAACACGCGAATCCAGGTGGAGCACCCGGTGACCGAGATGGTAACCGGCCTGGACCTCGTGAAGGAACAGATCCGCGTGGCATCAGGGTTGCCGCTTTCGTTCACCCAGGACCAGATCAGGATCAAGGGACACAGCATCGAGTGCCGCATCAACGCGGAAGACCCGGAAAAATTTACGCCCTCGCCGGGGACGATAACCACGTTCAACCCCCCGGGGGGCCTCGGCGTGCGGGTGGAGACCGCGGCATACAACAAATACGTCATCCCGCCCTATTATGATTCCATGATAGCAAAGCTCATCGTACATGCGGAAAGTCGTGATGAGGCCATCATGCGCATGCTGCGTGCACTCGACGAGTTCATCATCGAAGGCGTCAAAACGACCATCCCCATGCATAAAAAGATCCTTTCAGACCCTGATTTCCAGCAGGGCAATATTTCGACGAAATTCATGGAGAGGTACAGCAATCCGGCCGTATGAACTCAAAGGGCTCTGCCTGATTCTTGATCAGGGCCTACTGCGCGTAAGCCCCGAGCAGGCGATGTCCCGGGCACGCATTGCCGGCGTCAGGCTGTTTCAATACCGTAATAAAACAGGCTCCCGAAAATCACTGTACGATACATCACTTCGACTGGCCAAACTCGCCCGCGAGAGCGAAGCGACGTTCATCGTAAATGACCACGCGGACATCGCTTTGGCTGTCGATGCGGACGGCGTGCACCTGGGACAGGACGATCTTCCGCTTGAACAGGCGCGAAAGCTTCTCGGCCCCCTGAAGTTGATCGGCATCTCGACGCACAGCCTGGAGCAGGCGCGGGAAGCGGAACGCCGGGGAGCGGATTATATCGGATTTGGACCAATTTTTTCGACCACCACGAAAGACGCAGAAACAATTCAAGGGATTGCAGGCCTGGCAGGCATCAGGAATGCGGTTACGATACCGATCATAGCCATCGGCGGGATTAAGCAGGAGAATGTCGCTGATGTTATTCGTGCCGGCGCAGACGGTGTGGCAGTCATCAGTGCGATTCTCAGTGCGGAAGATCCGGCCGAAGCTGCAGCAGCAATGATAAAAGCGATAGCTGATATTTCTTTCTCGGGAGGGACACGATGAAAAAAGTTCTCTGTATGATCCTGCTGACGATCCTTCTGGGGTGCACCCACCAGGATGAGAATGTGATCAAAATCGGCGCAGCAGGACCTATGACAGGCGATCAGAGCAAAATGGGGGTGGACCTCAGGAATGCCGTTGAGCTCGCCGTAGCCGAATGGAACGCCCGGGGCGGCGTACTGGGAAAGAAGATCGTCATGCTGGCAGGCGACGATCAGGCAGATCCCAAACAGGCCGTTTCCATAGCGAACAAATTTATTAATCAGAAAGACCGTGGCCGTGGTCGGCCACTGGAATTCAAGCTGTTCCATCCCGACGTCGAAATACTATAATGATGCGAACATGGTCATGATATCTCCGGCCACGACGAACCCTCTGTTTACGCTCCAGGGTTACAAAAAAGTTTTTCGCGTCTGTGGGACCGACGACCAACAGGGCCGCATTGCCGCAGAATTCGTCCTGACCAAACTTCATCCAAACCGGGTGGCGATTATTCATGACAAAACTGCTTACGGCCAGGGGCTGGCGGATTATTTTAAGAAAGCGCTGGGTGAAAAAGTACAGGTGGTCTATTACGGCGGCATCATTCAGCGGGACCCCGATTACAAGGCCGTGTTAACCACGATCAAAGAGAACAAGCCGGATGTCTATTTCTTCGGCGGCATCTATCCCGAGGCGGGCAGGCTCGTGCGTCAGGCAAAGGAGATCGGGTTGGCAATCCCCATGGTCACCGGCGACGGGGTCTTCGACCCTACGTTCATCAGCATTGCAGGCAAGTCCGCCGAGGGGACGTACGTGACCTTCGGGAAGGAACCGGCCGGACTTTCAACGGCAAAGACCTTTATGGAGAAATACAAGGCCAAGTACGGGGACCCGGGGCCGTATTCGATCTACGCTTATGACGCGGCCAATATCATTCTCTCGTCGATTGCGGAGAGCAAAAGCACGGACGGTGACATTCTCGCCGCTTACATTTCCAAAACCAACTTCCATGGGGCATTCGGCGATATATCGTTCGATAAGAACGGCGATGTGACCAAGGCGCCTTATGTGATCTGGCAGGTCAAAGACGGGAAATTTGTGGAAGTAAAATGACCCTCGGCAGCGTCGCTGCTCATTTATAAATTATGTTCACCCAACAGCTCATAAACGGTCTGGCCCTCGGCGCGGTGTACGCCCTGATCGCGCTCGGGTATACCATGGTGTACGGCATTCTGCAGCTTATTAACTTCGCCCACGGCGAGGTCTATATGCTCGGCGCCTACCTCGGTATCATCGTACTCGGCCTATTGACTTATCTGGGCTTGACGGCCTACAGTCTTCCCTTGTCGCTTCTGGTCACCATCCTTGTGTCGATGGCATTCTGCGCTGCCTACGGGGCCGTGATCGAGCGCGTAGCATACCGTCCCATCAGGAACGCCTCAAAGCTCGCGCCGCTCATCAGCGCTGTGGGTATGTCGATCATTCTCCAGAATTTCGTCATGCTGAGCCAGGGCAAGGAATACAAGAACCTTCCTCCCATGCTGCCTGCGGAAGGATTTTCCCTGTTCGGGGCCAATGTATCTCCGGCGCAGATATTCATTCTGACTGCGTCCGTTCTTATCATGGTCGGGCTCCAGCTTTTCGTCGCGAAAACGCGGCTTGGGAAAGCGATGCGCGCCACGTCTCAGGATCGCGTAATGGCAGGCCTCGTGGGCATCAATATCAACCAGGTCATATCCATCACCTTTATGATCGGTTCGGCGCTCGCTGCCGTAGCCGGGGTCATGGTGACGCTGTATTACGGCGTGGTGCACTTTTTCATGGGGTATCTGGCCGGCATTAAGGCATTTACTGCAGCGGTGCTCGGAGGGATCGGCAGCATACCGGGCGCGATGCTCGGCGGTTTCATGCTCGGTTTGATCGAAAACTTCGGGGCAAGCTACATCTCGAGCGTGTATAAGGATGCCTTTGCCTTTCTCGTACTGATCATTGTGCTCATTATCCGTCCTGCCGGCTTGCTCGGACAAAAGTCCGAGGATAAAGTCTGATTTTCAACCAGCTTAGTAGGGAGGTCTTCGTGTCAGATATCAAAAAAATGTATAAAACCATCATGTCCGATAATTTTCCCGCGGAAATGACCATCACCTACGGCGAGCAAAAACTGGTTTACCGGAAAAGGTCATGGAAGCTCGCGGATGAAAGTACGGGAGAGGTCATCGAAAAAGGGCTGCGGTACGGAGAGAATCCCGACCAGCAGGCGGCGATGTACCAGCTTGTCAGCGGGAACCTTGTTCTTGCCAAGGCACGGTTCATAGAACCCGGTAACGGCCTGGTGAGCAGTATCACCGAGGAACAGATGCTCCAGGCAGGCAAACATCCGGGGAAAACGAATTTCACCGATCTTGACAATGCGTTGAATATCCTCAAGTTCCTGACCGAACGTCCTGTTGCCGCCATTATGAAGCACAACAACCCCTGTGGCGTTGCTTACGGAAAGACCGTCGCGGACGCCTACGAACGTGCGAACATGGCGGACCGCATTGCAGCCTTCGGAGGCTGTCTATGCGTGAACCGGTCCATCGACAAACAGCTTGCCGAAATGGCGAATGCAAACTACCTTGAGGTGGTTGCAGCCCCTGATTTCGAAGAAGGGACAGTGGCTATCCTTGCAAAACGCAAAAACCTGCGCATTATCAAACTCGAGAAGATTGCTGAACTGGCGAAATACCGGGACATGAGCTTTGTGGAATTTAAGGCGCTTATCGACGGCGGTTTGATCGTTCAGCAGTCCCAGAAAAACGCAATTAGAATGAAAGAGGATTTCCAGGAAGCGAAAACCGTCTATAAAAGCCGGGAGTACAAGATTGAACGGACCCCCACGGACCAGGAGTATGACGACATGCTGTTCGGCTGGAACGTGGAGCAGGGGATTACGTCGAACTCAGTCATTTATGTGAAGAACGGCGTCACCGTCGGCATCGGGACCGGAGAACAGGACCGTGTAGGTGTTGCCGAGATCGCAATCTTTAAGGCCTATACGAAGTATGCCGACGCTCTCTGTTTTAAGAAATACGGTATTCCTTATAAAGAATTCGAGCTGGAAGCAAACAAGGGAAAGCGGGACAAGGGTGCGCTCAGGGAGATTGACGAGCAGACCAGGAAGGACAAGGGCGGCCTCATCGGTTCGACCATGGTCTCGGATGCGTTTTTCCCGTTCCGCGATGGCGTTGACGTTGGCATTAAAGAGGGCGTATCGGCAATCGTGCAGCCCGGCGGGTCGGACAGGGATTTCGATGCAATTACCGCGTGTAATGAAGCTGACCCCAAAGTGACCATGGTCTTTACCGGCCAGCGCGTGTTTAAACATTAATCAACCGGAAATTTATACATGCAATTGAGAGTACCCTCAGATCTATCCGGGATTAGCTATGGATGAAGTTTGAGGGTTTTTTATTTCAACAATTCTATGATATCTTATTATCGAGACAGGTCAGTGCTGTCTACGATACGACATTCTGGATGATCAATTTGGATAGGTAAATAAATATGTACCTATGCCGTGCAGGATATCCTGAAATATTTAAACGAAAGAAGGAGAGGGGCAATGACCGAATATTACAAAGCAGAAGATCTAGAAAAATTCGGGGATGTGGGTAAGCATAACCCGGTGCTTTTTAAGAAATTCATCGATTGGTACACGTCATCTCTTGAGCCGGGTAAGCTGACCAAGCGGGAAAAGGTCCTGATCGGCGTGGGTGTGGCCCATGTTATCCAATGCCCATATTGCATCGATGCGTACACAAAATCCTGTCTGGAGGAAGGCATGAGCCTGGAGCACATCACCGAAGCAGTCCACGTGGCCTCTGCGATCCGAGGAGGCGCATCGTTGATTCACACCCTCCAGGCACATAATACGGTCGATCGGAACTCACTATAAAACTGATCTGCAGGATTGGTGCGGCGACGGCCATGGAAATGAAGTCATTCAAGGAAAAAATCAGCGAAATTTCATCGCAATCGTTAAAGGCAATTGACCTCAATGTCCTTCAGGTGAACACGGGATTCCTTTGCAATCTCGCATGCAAACATTGCCACGTTTCCGGCGGTCAGGGACGCCGGGAGGTCATGAACCAAAAAACAGCTGCACAGGTGATCCGTGCTGTGACGGAAAATCCTTTTGAGACGCTTGATATTACCGGCGGAGCTCCGGAATTGAACCCATCGTTAAGGACGATCATAAGAGAAACGAGAACGTCGGGAAAGCGCGTGATTGTGCGCACCAATCTGACCGTCTTCTTCGAACGGGGGCTTGATTCGTATCCGGAGTGGTACCGCGATCAGGGCGTGGAATTGATCGCCTCGCTGCCTTATTATCTGGAGGACAGCGTCGATAGGATCCGCGGGAACGGTACTTATAAAAAAAGCATTGAGGCGTTGAAGATCCTGAATGGTTTGGGTTACGGCATTGATTCGAGAGGCCCTTCATTGAGCCTTGTGTACAATCCCCCGGGGATGTTCCTCTCGCCATCCCAGTGCTCCCTTGAGACGGAGTATCGGCGTGAACTCAAGGACCGTTTCGGCATCTCTTTTACCCGTCTGTACACGTTCACGAATATGCCGATCGGCAGGTTCCGCGAATATCTCGTCAGGACGGGGAACCTTGATAAATACCTGGACAAACTTGCAGGCGCATTCAATCCTGGAACGTTGGACGGCATCATGTGTCGGCATATAGTTAACGTCGGATGGGATGGTGCCCTATTCGACTGTGATTTCAACCAGGTGTTTGGGCTTGCAACCGCTGCCCGCGCGCCCCAGCATATCGACGATTTCGACTACGCTGCTTTGGCTAACCGATCGATCTCGTTCGGCGACCACTGTTATGGATGCACAGCCGGACATGGCTCGTCATGAGTGGGAACAGTCGCGTAGCAGACGGTCGTCTGCTGAAAACAGAACGCCGGAGGCATTATGGAAACCAGGAGGCTGAGGATACTGGCAGTCTTTAATATTGGTGCTGCCGTCCAAGGATTTAATTCCATAATTTTTCTCCGGTTCCTTCCTGTCTTCCCTTTTGTACTCATCACACTGGATGCCGCTTTTTTCTGTGACTTTTATGCCGATACTGATATTCTTCCACCATACGAGGCAATGTGAAAAAGACAACACGGCCAATTTTTATCCCTGACGGAGACACCGGCGGCGACATCACCCCGAGAATCATCTGGAAGTAGAAGGCCGGCACATTTATGAAGGCTTTTCCGACTACCGAAAGAGAGGCCCGTGCGCATGGAAACGCAGACCTTGGTACTGCCGCAGGACGAGAACAACAAGACCCTTATCGAAAACGTCCACCCTGCTGGATGGAAAAACCCGGAACCTGCTTCCTGCTACAACCTGGTCGTGATTGGTGCGGGGACCGCGGGACTGGTTACTGCTGCAGGAGCTGCGGGGCTCGGCGCAAAGGTTGCGCTCATCGAGCGTCATATGCTGGGAGGCGACTGCCTGAACGTCGGATGCGTTCCCTCCAAGGGAATTATCAGGGCGAGCCGCGCAGCCTACGAGGTCAGGACAGCAGAAGAGTTCGGTATACGGTACGGTAAGGATGTTTCCATTGACTTCGGTAAGGCCATGGAACGCATGCGCCGGATCAGGGCCGGGATCAGTGCACATGACTCTGCGGAGCGTTTTAGTAAAGAACTCGGAGTGGACCTTTTCTTTGGCGGCGCGAAATTCACCGGTCCGGACTGCATCGAGGTTGACGGCAAGCGCCTTCGGTTTAAAAAGGCCGCGCTCTGCGCCGGCGCGCGTGCAGCAGCGCCTCCTATTCCGGGCATAGAAGAAACCGGCTTCCTGACCAATGAAAACGTTTTCTGGCTGACGGAACTTCCGAAGAGGCTCGCGGTCATCGGCGGCGGTCCCATCGGCTGCGAGCTTGCCCAGGCTTTTGCACGCATGGGCAGCGAAGTCACCATCCTCCAGCGCGGCGGACATGTTTTGCCGAGAGAGGACGCTGATGCTGCGGAAATCATACATAAGGCCCTTATGAGGGATGGGGTCGCTCTACGGCTTCAGGCAAAGATCCTTGGGGCCAAGAAGCAAAGGGATGGCAAAGTCGTCATCGTTGAAGAGGACGGCATAACCGTAGAAGTGCCTGTTGATGAAATTCTCGTGGGCGTGGGCAGGGTCCCGAACGTTGAAGGGCTCGGACTCGAGAAGGCGGGCATAGCCTATGACCTTCGTGATGGGGTGAAGGTAAACGATCGGCTCCAGACCTCGAATCCGCGCGTGTTTGCGGCCGGAGATATCTGCTACCCCTACAAATTCACGCATACTGCTGACGCCCTGGCACGCATCCTGATCGCAAACGCCCTGTTCATGGCAAGACAAACAACCTCAACGCTCGTCGTCCCCTGGTGTACCTACACCGACCCCGAAATAGCCCACGTGGGGATGTATGAAAAGGAGGCCAGGGGCGAGAACATTGATGTGCTGACCCTTACCGTGCCGTTTTCCGACGTGGACCGGGCGCTGCTCGACGGCGAACCCGAAGGGTTTGCCCGCGTGCATCTCAAAAAGGGCGGCGATCGAATCCTTGGCGCAACGATCGTGGCCCGGCACGCGGGTGAGATGATCAACGAATTTTCTCTCGCCATTACCTCCGGTCTTGGCCTTACGGCGATTGGCCGGACGATCCATCCCTATCCAACCCAGGCGGAGGCAATCAAGAAGCTTGCCGATGCGTATAATCGGACGCGTCTTACTCCGTTCGTAAAGAAGATGTTTACGGCGTGGCTCAAATGGCAGAGGTCGTAACACGGTGCGGCGGCATGCCGCTCTCCCCGGGATTTTCCACAGGGCTGATCATCGGCAGCAGCTTTAGGGTATGTAATGGAGGAGCTGATGCATGAAGGGCATATCACCGCCGAGGACAAGCGCCTGGCCGAGAACGCCGCGCATGCGGTTTTCTGGAAGAACTGGGGCCCCTACTTGAGTGAGCGAGCGCCAGTGGGGCACGGTGCGCGAAGACCACAGCGAGAACGGGGAGGCGTAGGACTATTTCCCTCATGATCACGCGCGCTCGCGCGTGTTCCGGCGAGCGTCCGATCATGGCCCATAGATAGTGATTATGTTATTTTTATTGATAACTGAGGATGTATTCCACTATCGGAGCTTATTGTCAGTACGCATATTCCCTGTGATACATTTGACATGCCGTACACAATGTATTGATTGTGAGGGCGAAGTTGTGAGAGAAAAACTATTGCTGCACCGTGACCTTAAAAACGCAATGTCATGTTCGAAGAAGTGGCTTCGAATGCTACTTCCATCGTGGCATGCTTTGAATATGCCTCGATTTGAAGCTTTCAAATGCCATATCGGAGATAGTGCCCAAGGTCGCTATGTAAAGAAACGTGGGAAGGAGAACACTAGCCCATTAGCAACGTATTAAGAACTCTGCGGAGGTCATCAACATTATAGGGTTTCTTAAGAAAGGCCTTGAACCCCTGAACACGGTAGTGCGATATCACGGCATCATCGGAGTAGCCGCTCGAAACGACTGCTGTGACATTGTCATCGATTTCTTTCAGCTTCAGAACCGTCTCCGCGCCACCCATCCCGCCCCGTATCGTCAGATCGAGAATTACGACATCATATGCTTTGTCTTCCTGTCTCGCCTTCTCATACTTCTCGATGGCTTCTTCACCACGGGTCGCGAATTCCACTCTATGACCGAGAGCGCTGATCAGCTCCCCGGCAACAGCCCGGATGACCGGTTCGTCGTCCATGACCAGAATCTTCCCCGCACGCACCGGGACTGCGGTTGTTATCGGTTTGTCCGTCTCTTCTTTTTGTGTCGCTGCCAGCGCGGGAAGGTATACGAAGAAGGTCGTCCCTTTGCCTACTTCGGATTTAGCTTCAATCAATCCATCATGGTTTGTTATGATGGAATAGGATGTCGCGAGACCTAAACCACTTCCTCGTTCTTTGGTCGTGAAATAGGGATCAAAGATCCTGCCCAAATACTGTTCCGGAATTCCGATGCCGTTGTCCTTGACGGCGATCTCGATGTATTTCTCAGCCCGCAGACCCTTCGGCAGATCCTTGACAGAAGAATCAACGTTTCTTATTGTAATCTCCACGCGGCCGCCTTGCGGCATGGCCTGATCGGCATTCAGCACGATATTCTGAATCACCTGACCGATCTGGCCCTCATCCGCTTCTGCTTGCCAGAGATTGTCGCCCCTGACGATGCGGTAATCGGAGCGTGACCCGCTCAGGGCAAATTTCGCCGCATTCTCAATGACTGGCCAAAGATTGATCGGTTTCTTCAACGGTTGGCCGCCTTTCGCGAACGTCAAAAGCTGGTTTGTAAGTCTAACCGACATGTGTAGCGCCTTCTCGGCCTGTTCGAGTGCAGTAAAAGTTTTTTCTCCATCATCCCTCACCATTTTCGCGAGGGAAATGTAGCCGAATACTCCCTGCAACAAGTTATTGAAGTCATGCGCTATGCCGCCGGCCAGCGTGCCGATGGCTTCGAGTTTCTGGGTCTTCAGTTGTTCCTCTTCGAGCAGACGTCTTTCCGAAATATCGGTGAAGAATCCGGCATGGCACAACTTTCCATCAAGTTCCAGGATTGCCGATTTGATGTCCACGGGGAATACCGTTCCATCCTTGCGAAGGCAAGCGGTCTGCATGTTGCAGACGGTCAGCATGTTCTGGTCACCTGCAAACTTCTCAATCACAGCGCTCCTTTCCGCCATCGGATGAATGGCCGTTACGTCGAGAGCCATAAGCTCGTCGTGACTATATCCCAGCATACGACAGATCTCTGGATTGGCATACCGGAAATACCTGGTCTCGACATCGACGACAAGGATGCCGGTAGAAGCATTTTCGATAATGGTTCTGAACCGCGCTTCCGACGACTGCAAGGCGTTCTCCATCCTCTTGCGTTCGGTAATGTCGTCTGCCGATGCGAAAATCACATCCTGCCCGCCATACGCGCCGCGCACAAGACGAACCTCTTTGGGAAAGACTTCGCCGTTAGCACGTTGCCCCCAGAATTCAAACCGCTGTTGTTCACCGGTAAATGCTTTTTCCAGCGCGACAGCCAGTGCTTTGAAATCGTTCTTCCCGGGCGCCGATACCTCACGGGGCGACTTTCCGATGAAATATTCGGGCGGGTATCCGTACAATCTTTCCGCCGCCGCATTAACATCGAGAAACCGGCCCTGCCGGTCCTGTACGAAGATCGCCTCCCCAACGCCATTGAACAGCCCCCGGTAGCTTTCCTCACTGCGGCGCAAGGACTCTTCCGCCTTTTTGCGCTCGGTGATGTCGTATGCCGTATAAACGATCCCGACTGGTGCATTGTCCAATAAATTCGTGATTGCGGATACGGAGATGTTTACATCGAATTGCTGCCCGCTCCTGCTGTGCCATGTCATCTCATGAGAATAGGATTTACCGTTTAAGAGAGAGGTGGTGTTGAATACTGCCAGAGAGGGAAGTATAGATTCAATATCCCTGCCGAGGAGTTCTGCTTTTTGATAACCAAGCATCTCCTCGGCTACGCAGTTGATCACCCGGATTCGGCCCTTAAGGTCACTAACGATCACCGCACCCTGCATGGTCTCCAGAATGCGGTCCGCGGCAAGCTCGGGCGTAATGTCCGTGAATCGGTATCGAATGATAACGTAGGCGCTCATAACAACGAAGAAGCATATAGGGAGATATCCGAACGGATAGACAGGAAGGCCAAAAGCCGGAAGAAAATCAACTGAGCCCAGGTAACCACCGCTGAAGGCTATCAGCAGCCCTCTCAGTCTTTTCTTCTGCCGCTCAGTAGAACTTTGCCGGTATTCCAACCAGTAAAGGCGGAGAACAAAAACCATGATACCGAAAAAAAATCCCAGGAACACAAAACCCAGAGGTCCATACTGGACAAACCTTCCCCAGAAGAACGGCGCGCTCCCCTTGACGTATAAATCGGTGAATAAGGCCGCGAGAGCAAAGAACGTCGATAGAGCAAAGCTGGATGCGATGGCGAAACGACGCCGATGGATCAGGTTGAGTCGGTTCGCGGTCAAGAGAAGTATGGTGGTGGGGATGAAGACAGAGCCCAATTGAGAGATCCTGATCCAGAGCAGTGACAGGCCCTCGTCGCGGCTCGCATAGTTTGCACCGGTAGCGAATAAATAAAGACCGACGCTCAGACACATGAAAAGGAAAGAGAAACCGACACTTGACCCCCGCTCACGGAAGAGAATGAAAAGTCCAAGGAGAGCAATTGCTGCTGCGGCAATGAACATGGGGAGCGCGTAGCCATTGAAAATATAGTTGTCCGGATTCATTATATCGAGCATCGTAAACTCTCCCGTAAAATTCTCCCGGAAGGAATGGGGTCCCTTATTTTGTTAAATTTATTTTCTGCAAAGTCGTACCTGCACAACTATTAAAAGTATAGCATCAGATAAAACATCTGGTGTAATCAGGGAATATTGTAAAGTCACAAAATCGAGCGAACTTTGCAATTTCGACAGGCCGAAACTACCGCGGAGTAGATCTTGTGATTGAAGAGGCTAATCTGGTTCAAGGTATATTTTCGTCATGAAGCAAAAATATAGCGCCAGGATACTTGTCATGATCAACGTTCAACAAAGTCGATTTCAGTAAAAAAATCTGGTTATCATCCATAAGTATCTGATCAGTCTAGAAGTGCCCTGATCTGCGACAATTTCTCAATGGTGGCCTTTTTGCCTCGACGGAGAAGCTCCTTTGCCTTGGAAAGGTCATAAATTGCGATTCCTTTTGCATTCACATCAATAGCAACATCGGCAAGTTTTTCCTCTTCCCGGGCATTCTTTGATGCCCAAAGCGCCGATAAGTGGGTGGCGATATTGATCATGTTGTCGTAATGGTCCGATTCCATTGCCTTGTAATTTACATTTACGGCTATGACGTGCCTGGCTCCCAGTTCTTCCCGGACTGCCCGGACCGGTATCTGGCTGGAAACGCCGCCGTCAACCAGCATTTTCTTACTCAGCTCCGTAGGGGTGAAGAGAACGGGAACACTGCAGCTGGCCTGAACGGCCCGGGCAATGGAGCCGGTCGTTATCACAACTTTCTCGGCGGTTTTGAGGTCTGTGGCCACGACTGCGAGGGGAAGGGGAAGAGCGGAAAATTTCTTTATCGGCAGGATGTCCTCCAGAAAGCGGTAAATTCCCTCGCTGGAGATAAACCCCTGTTTCGGTATCGTAAACTTGAGGATGTCGGTCCACTTGGCATGGACGAGGAGGCGCTCGATTTGGGAAAGGGGTACGCCGGCGCAGTACAGGGCGCCGACAACGCTGCCGGCGCTGGTACCTGCAATGGCATGAATGGGGACGCCTTCTTCTTCCAGGGTCTTCAGAACTGCAATATGAGCAAGGCCGCGTGCCGCACCGCCTGACAGGGCCAGGCCGATTATTGGTTTCCATGATTGAGGCATAAACGACCGCTATCGCGTGGCACGACATTGAGACCAGTATACTGCTCATGCCGATGTGCACGGGAAAGGGCAGGTTATGTGCCTGCCCGTGGCAGGTGAGCCGCAGATTACTTCCCGGAAAGTTTCTTTACACTGTTCTTGATGTGCTCCCCCATATCGTCGAAGGCATAAAGGATGCACAGATAGTTCGATGAAGATTTGGGCGAACACTCGCCGGTCACGAGCCTTTCTTCATGGGCGGTAGCAAAGTCATTGGCCATGCGTTCAAGGGAATCCGTTTCGGCTATCACCGTATCAATAGTGGCAGCAGCGTTGGTTACGGCCGCTTCTCCGGCTTTTTTCAGGATATCCTTGGTTTTGGTAAACAGCTTGCCGCTCTCGATAATCGCCTTGTCGCTGAACAAGAGTCCGTCCTTAATACGTTCGCGGCTGTTTTCACCGATTCTATGGATGTAGGTCGCTATTTTTTCGATCGAAGCAGGGACAGACAGCATCGACCGCGCTTCACTGTTCGTGGCAGCCAGTTTGGCGAGGGCAGCGGTGAGCGAGTCCTCTTTTGCGTGGATTTCCCTGGCAACTTCATCCGCCTGGTCCAGAGAAGACATCTTGCTTTTCATGAAACCCTCTTCCGTAAGTTCAAGCATGGACTGAGCTTTATGCATTACCAGATAGATTTCTTTCTTCAGGTCTTTGACAGTCTGTTCTGCCATACAAGGCGTTCTCCTTTCACGGCGTTCCGTGTTTTTAAGTGACAGGTTGTTCGACAATTTTCGAAAGACTATAGCAGAAAATAAGGGCAGTGACCAGCAAAATTTATTTCGAGGCGGCATTTTCCTGCAGCCGAGACGCCCATCGTTATTTTACGTTTCCGCTCCGCTCTTTCGGGTCGTCCTAATACCTATTGTAGCATACTTTGCGCGCGCGCGGCCTGTTTTTTCTTGACTTCACTCATGGCCGCTGGTATAACCTAAACCATCTCAGCTATCCCGCGCCGTGGAGTCGTCATGCCCTTTTTTGCCGGAGAAATATTTGCCAGCGAGGTATCTCAAAAACCGGTGCTTGACCAAACGGGCGAGGAAATCGGCAAACTCAAGGACATCATCGTCATCAGGGGGGAACCCTTTCCCGCGGTGAGCGCGCTGGTCATCGCTTCGAGGAAAGATACCTTCCTGCTTCCATGGGCATCAGTCAATCTCTTTAATAAACGGGTCATCTCGGTCAATGTGCTCGCGAAAAACCTCGGACCCGCTTCTGTGGCGCCGACCGACATCCTCGTATACCGCGATCTGCTCGACAAACAGATCGTGGACATCAACGGCGCCAAGCTCGTCCGGGTCAACGATCTCGAACTTGCCGATGTAAAGGGAGCACTGTGCTTGGTTGCCGCGGACATCGGGCTGCGCGGGATCCTGCGCAGGCTCGGAGTGGAAGCGCGCGGAGAAAAGCTTTTCAGCCTGGTGCACTCTAGACTCCAACACCGGTTGATCGGCTGGCACTATCTGCAAACCATCGAACCGAAACTTTCACGCCTAACACTTACGGTATCCCGCCAGAAGGTTGCCAACCTCCATCCCGCTGATTTGGCTGAGATCATGAGCGACGTTTCCCAGCGGGAGAGGACGGCGATTTTCGGCACACTGGACGTAGACACCGCCGCCGAGGCCCTCCACGAACTTGAACCGCACGTCCAGGTCGATATTATCGACGACATGTCCAAAGAGCGGGCGTCGGACATCCTCGAGCGGATGCCTCCTGACGAGGCTGCTGACGTTTTGGGCGACCTTCCCGAAGCAAAAGCGCAGGAACTGATCAACCTCATGGACAGGGAAGAGGCAGAGGACGTCCAGGAACTTCTGGAACATGAGGAAGACACAGCCGGCGGTCTCATGACCACTGAATATCTCGCCTTTCCTCCGGACATGACCGTGGAAGAGGCGATCAAGGAATTGCGGCTCGAAGCTCCGGATGTCGAGACCATTTATTACCTCTACATCCTCGACAGCAATGAGAGGATCGTCGGCGTCATATCGCTTAAAAATCTTATTCTGGCCATGCCGGAAACGCTTCTCAGCGATATCATGATAACTCCGGTGAAGGCCCTTTCCCTCGAGGCGGGACAAAAGGACGTGGCTGAGTTTATCTCAAAGTACAACCTGCTTGCCGCGCCGGTAGTGGATGAGGACAACGTGCTTCGAGGCATCGTAACGGTTGACGACGTGCTTGACTTCCTCCTGCCGACGGCATCCAGAAAAAAACGGAGAAAACGGTAAAAGTTTATTTCCTGTTTTCCGTCATCTTCAGCTCCGGGAAAGCATAGTATCGCATTACGCCCTTTGCCGGGGAGAGAGAACAGAAAGCAGAACTGCGGGTCGTACTCATTACTTTCCCTTGTCAGGGCAGTCTGGAAAAGGTCAGATTCAGCATGAATAAAAGGAAAATACTTGTATTTCTCTCCGTTCTCGGGCCGGGCATCATTACCGCGAATGTGGATAATGATGCAGGCGGCATTGCCACCTACTCGGTGGCCGGGGCCCATTTCGGCTATTCGCTCCTCTGGACGCTGATCCCTATAACGATTGCGCTGATCGTGGTCCAGGAAATGGTCGCGCGGATGGGCGTGGTGACCGGCAAGACGCTTGCTGACCTGATCCGGGAGAATTTCGGCGTGCAAATGACCTTCTTTCTCATGCTGAGCCTGCTGCTCGCGGATATGGGCAACACGGTGGCCGAATTCGCAGGATGGGCCTCGGCGATGGAGATTTTTGGGGTGAGCAAGTATATATCTGTGCCGATCGGGGCCTTCGCGGTCTGGCTGCTCGTGGTAAAAGGGACCTACCGGGCCGTTGAGAAAATATTCCTTATCGCCTGTACAGTTTATCTGACTTATGCTTTTTCGGCTTTTTTCGTTCATCCGCCGTGGGGCAGGATCCTGCTCGATACGGTTAAACCGTCCTTCAATTTCAAACCGTCCTATCTCACGATGCTGATCGGCATTGTAGGGACCACCATCGCTCCCTGGATGCAGTTTTATCTGCAATCAGCGGTTGTGGAGAAGAACGTAAAGATCGATAATTACCGGGCCTCGCGCATGGACGTGATCGTCGGGTGTATCATGACGGACGTGGTGGCGTTCTTCATCATCGTGGCTTGCGCCGCAACACTTTTTGTGAACGGCGTAAAGATCACTGATGCCAAAGATGCGGCTGTCGCACTCGCGCCGCTTGCAGGATCGCACGCCTCCGTGCTTTTTGCGATCGGGCTGGCAAACGCTTCCCTGTTCTCTGCGTCCATTCTTCCCCTGGCCACAGCCTATTACGTGTGCGAGGGCATGGGGTGGGAGTCCGGCGTTGACAAAAACTTTAAAACAGCGCCTCAGTTCATGTGGCTCTACACCGCCATCATCGTCATCGGCGCGCTCATTATTCTCATACCGAATGCGCCGCTCATTACAATTATGCTCGTCTCCCAGGTTGTGAATGGCGTTATGCTGCCTTTTGTGCTGATTTTTATGCTTGTGTTGATCAACAACAAGGACATCATGGGAGAATTTACCAACTCGCGGACCTTTGATATCATTGCCTGGTCTACGGTCGTGGTCATGATCGTATTGACTCTTGCGCTTCTCGTGACGTCCTTTCTGTAGTCCGCCGCACTGCTCACCTCTCCTAGAGTACTCATTCCTGCAAGAAGTGCCTATTTACTCTTGATCGGAGCAACTTGACGTCGTACAATAGGCGAGTGAATTCGTAACCTGTCAATCCTAGGATTTTAAAGAATAGCACCCGATGACCAAATTTACGACGCCACTTGAAATTTTTAAACTATTGCCGAAATCCAATTGCGGCCAGTGCCAGGTTTCAACCTGTTTGGCTTTTGCTGCAGCGGTACTGAAAGAAGAAAAAAGTATCTCCGATTGCCTGCACCTTGACAAGAACACCCTTTCTCAATTTGTCGGAAAAATTCATAGGCAAGTTAACCTGGAAACCATTCAAGAAGATGCACTGAAAGACCTCAAAGAGAAGATCGTAAATATCGATCTTGCTTCAAGAGCGGAAAGAATAGGGGCAAGGTTTGACGGAGGGTCTTTGCTGCTAAAGTGTCTCGGAAGGGATTTCGAGATCGATGTTAAGGGCAATGTCGTATCGCACTGCCATACCCATCCGTGGTTCACGATACCGCTGCTTCATTATATTCTCTTCAGCAAAGGGGAAGGTACTTCCGGTCGATGGGTTCCGTTCAGGGAACTGGAAAACGGAAAGACGTGGAATCCTCTTTTTGAGCGAAAATGTGAACAGCCGCTGAAACTCATCGCCGATACCCATGGGGACCTCTTTGAAGATCTGGTCCGCATCTTCAGTGGTATGCCATCCGGGGGCGCATTCGCTTCGGATATATCGGTGATCTTATATCCGCTCCCGAAACTGCCGATGATGATCTGCTATTGGAAGCCGGAAGATGATATGGAATCGAAACTTCACCTTTTCTTTGATGATACGGCTGAAAAAAACCTCTTAATTGAATCCATCTATGCTACGGGCACGGGAATCGTTCGTATGCTTGAAAAAATAATGCAAAAACATACCTCCATGCTCGATAAATCTTTTTCCCGGTAATATGCCAGCCAGTCGGCGTGTCTCGCCTTCATCCATTTTCTGCTAGCGGTGTTTCCTGACGTCGCACCTCTTGCAATACGTCCTTATTTTGCACTTGGAGCAGAAGGGCGAGAGAGGCTGACAGATATGTTGACCAAAGGCAACGAGGACAGCGTTAAGGTCTTTCCAGTATCTTCTGGGCAGTATCTCGCGTAAAACGAGTTCCGTCTCATCAGGTTTTTTCGTCTCGACCAGGCCCCACCGGTTTGTGATCCGGTGAACGTGAGTGTCCACGCAAATGCCGTATTTATCGAATCCGCGGGTCAATACGAGATTGGCCGTTTTTCTCCCTACTCCTTTTAAGGTCAATAAACCTTCGAGCGTATCAGGAACCTGCGATTGATTTTTTTCCGTCAGCTCTCTGACGATGTCCTTAATGGTTCGCGCTTTGACCCGGTAAAATCCCACGGGATAAATTGCTTTTTCAATGGTTTTGGCGGAAAGGCGCAACAATGCCTCGGGGGTCGATGCCAGGTTAAAGAGCCGTTCCGAGGCGGCCCCTGTTGTCTTGTCCTGGGTCCTGAGGCTGAGAATGCAGGAAATGAGGACCTTGAAGGGATCGCGATCAAGTGCCACAAAGCCTTCGAGCCAGGGGAGTTTAAAGGTTTTAACCTGTTTTTTAAGAATTGGCCAGGACTTGATGAATTCTGAAAGGATCATCGGCGTTTATCAGGCTGCTGTGACGGAAATTCGTTGTGAGCAGCCATCATTTTCTATTCATAGGGGATAGGATCTTTCACCCCGGCTTCTCTGAACCCCTTCAGCCTCAGCGCGCAGCTCTCACACCTGCCGCAGGCTTTTTCACTGTTCTGGTAGCAGCTCCAGGTAAGATGGAGCGGCGCGGCGAGTTCAGCGCCTTTCTTCACGATCTCCGATTTTTTCATATGGATCAGCGGGGTAACTATCTCGACGCGTGTTTCCGGCTTCGTGCCAATCTCGATGACTTTGTTGAATGCCTGATAGAATGTTTCCCTGCAGTCAGGATAGCCGGAACTGTCCTCCTCGACAGCGCCGATAAAAATCTTTTTCGCTCCGATGACCTCTGCCCAGGACGTGGCTATGGAAAGCAGGTGAGCGTTACGGAAGGGAACGTAGGTTATCGGAATTGTTGAATGAGAAGTGGGGAGTGCGGATTGCGAAGACCCTGCGTCAGGCACCGGAATTGTTGCATCGGTGAGGGCCGAACCGCCGATTATCCTGAGATGTTCCAGGCTGACGGAAAGGCGTTCTTTTACGTTATAGTAATCGGCAATTTCATTGAACGCACGAAGCTCCCGCGCCTCGGTCCGCTGGCCGTAATTCACGTGCAGGAAGGCGATCCGGTACTCGCTGTGTGCGATGGCCGCGCACACGCAGCTGTCCATGCCGCCGCTCACGAGGACGATTGCAAGATCATTTTTCATCGCAACAGTTTACCAGTGTCGGGACGAAAATTCCACAGCATTCTGAAGCCAAATAGGAGGAAAGCGGGGCGCTAGTGCGCCCCGTGGATCAGCATGGGAAGGCAGCGGGTGCAGACCACTTTTTCCTTGCCTTCATGGTAACAGGGGAGATACACCCTGGTCTTGTCATCAGAACCACATACGAAACACTTCAGTTCTTTTCCGGCCATATTTAGTCCTCCAGAGCGTTGATCTCGTCAACGATTTTATTAGGGTCCATGTTGTGCATCATTGAACCGAACGACAGGGACTCCATGTTGATGCCCGGGCAGGTGAAGCAGCCGCCTCCGAAATGTTTCTGGATCACCGCCTTCGCGCCGGGGCTCATCTTGATGATGTCGCCAATAATGGAATCTTTCGTTACCTTCTTTTTTTCTGTAATCATGGGGGGCCTCCTTGGTTATTTGTTGAACGTACTATACCAAAAAGATCTCCTGCCTGTTATGACCTGTATCATATTATGAAGTATAATAAATTATGAGCCATATCATAGCGTTCCGGCGATAAAGGCGCTATGGTGTGATCAGCAAAAATTGATCGGAGGCAATACACTATGGACAAGTATGTAAAAGGGTTTATTGTTATGAGCGTCGTGTATCTCGGTATCTCGGCCGTACTCGGTATTATTATGCTGGGCAATCAGAACATGCTGGCCATGAAATTCGTGCATTCGCATCTCAATATGCTGGGCTGGGTGTCCATGATGATTTTCGGCGTCGGGTATCACATCCTGCCGCGGTTCATGGGGCGGCCGGTGTACAGCAATAGAGTCGTAGAAGTGCAGTTCTATCTCGCAAACATCTCGCTCGTGGCGATGCTGGTGTTCTATACTCTGAACGTATACAGCGCAAACGACACCTTCCGGATGATTACCATCACAGCGGGAGCGGCGCAGGCCGTGGCGATTTTCCTCTTCTTCTATAATATGTTGATGACGCTGCTCGCGAAAACAGAACAGCCGCACTGAGAGCGCGGATTTGCAACATGTTCGATGTGCTTTGCTCCCTACGGGAACAAACTAAGACGAGAAAGCCATCAATCCATCGCGGTCCTTAATGATGATCTTTCCATTCGTATCGGACAACAGGCCCTGCTTCTTGAACTTGCTGAAGGTCCTGATCGATGTTTCGACGGTCGTACCGACCATGTCGGCCACGTCCTGTTTCGTCAAACGCATGTCGATCACGAGGCCTTCTTTTGTCTCTTCGCCGACCTTGTTTGCCAGTTTCAGGAGAAGCGCCGCGATCCTGGCCTCGACGCGCTCCAAAGCGATGTTTTTCAACGAGTCGTAGGAACTTTTCATCCGGTCTCCGAGTTGGAGCGCTATGCAGTACATGAGGTTCGGGAAACGGTCCACGAGGCGCATCAGATTCTTTCGCGAGATCTTCAGGATCTCTGAATCTTCCATGGCAACGGCATTGGCGGGGTAAGGGAAATTGCTCAATACTGCTACGCCGCCGAAGATGTCCGTAGGTGAAATGAGTTCGAGTATGATTTCCTTTCCCTCCTGCGAGAGTTTCGTGATTTTAATCTTACCCTTTGACACGATATAAAACCATTCGGGCTGGTCGCCCTCGGTAAAAATCTCTTTCTTTTTTTTGACTGTTTCTTTCATCAGATAGGGATCGAGTTCCTTGAGTTCGTCGTCGGAGAGGTTCTTGAATAATTCTATTTTTTTCAGGTTTTTCGTGATCACGTGTTGTCTGCCATCCTCTCTATTTTGATGAATGTTTCAGCCTCTTCCAATAAATGAATTCCGTTGCACCGGGCATGATCAAGCCGGGAAGCACTCCGACTTTTCTGTAACCGATGGTTTTATAGAATGACTGCGCTTTCCGGTTGAACGAAGAAACACAGAGGTAAAAATTCTGCGAACGGCGCGCAGTCGTTGTTTCCGCAAAAGCCATCAATTTTTGCCCGATTCCCTGTCTGCGGATATCCGGCGCCACACCGATGGCCCGGAGATAGCCGCCCCTCGCGAATACAGGTTCGGGAGTGAAAATAATGAAGCCAGCCACTCGTCCGGCGTCAATGCCGACGTAGGCTTGCGTCAGGGATATGTAACGGGTGAAGTCGATCTGCTCGTTCAGCGACTTCCACGGTTCCGAGACGGCCGTAATCTTTCGGCAGGCCGGAATATGAGCACGCTTCATCGGGACGATCCGAATCAAGCGAACATCCTCCTAAGCTCGTGCTGCGTCCTGTTTGAGTTTGTCAAAGATATCCCGGGCCTGCTGTTCCGTGCTTTCCCGGGTACCTGTATTGTCGATGACGAAGTCCGCATGGCCCCTTTTTTCGCTAAGCGGCATCTGACTCGATATCCTGGCAAGAGCCTGTTCACGGCTCAATTTATCGCGCGCAGTAAGCCGCTCCACCTGCTGCTCCCGGTCTGCGTAGACAACAATGACGCGGTCCATTCCGCGATGGTACCCAGTCTCAATCAACAGTGCGGCATCGAGCACGACAATACACTCGGGTTGCCTGTCGCATAAGAGCCGTACCTGTTCGTTATACACGGAGAAAACCCGCGGATGCAGACAGTTGTTGAGCCATTGCCGTTTTTCAGCGTCGTTGAAGACAATATCGCCTACTTTCCGGCGGTCAATGCTTTTGTCCGCACGCATGATGTCCTTCCCGAAAAAGTCAAGGACCTCTTTGTAGACCTCTTGGTCCAACTCGAGCAGATCATGGACGATACGATCGGCGTCGATGATATGCGCACCGAGGTCCTTAAAAATTCGCGCGACGAGGCTCTTGCCGCTTGCGATCCCGCCCGTTAATCCTACCTTCAGCATCCGTTTGCCTTTCGTCGAAAAACGCTTATCCGCGGACCTGCGTGCCCCTTGTTTTGCGCGGTCCGACTCGTTTTTCATGCTTTTTGAATAAACCCGTATGCCATTGAGAATACATATGCAATCATATTCGCGCTTTTTATTATACCACCTGCAAGAAATCTCAGGTAGTCCTCATGATCGGCCATGTACAGGTTGATCAGGAAGGCCGCAAAAAAGATGTTGAACAGGAAAATCAGAGGATAGGAAAAGACCGTCCCTTGTTCTTTTATATCATTCTGGTCTGTCTGGAGAAACAGGAACGTGAGTAAGAGATGAAAGGTGAAACTTACACCCGAGAAGAAGATAAGGGTGTTGATAGCGGCGCTTCCTGCCGCCGCTGCCCTGGCGATAAGGTAAAGGACAATGATGAAGAACGTATAGAGAGGGAAAAAGTAGGGGGCCAGGGTAATGATGAAGTTTGACTTGGTCACGGTCACACGGCCGCCTCGATCGCTGGCATGAAATGATTTCAAGGAGCCTCCAAAAAGCATGGCAAAGAATGCATGAGTAAGCTCATGTCCGAAAACATAGGCAAGAATCGGCTTTTTGAACAGAGCATGGACCGCCAGATAGGCAATGGCTCCCCCGGCGAAATAGTAGGGCGTAAGCGGTTTGTACGAAATGGAAAAAATCATCGAAAAGAACTGCCAGAGATAGCCCAGGCAGAAGGGGACCAGCGCCAGTCCAAGCAAAATTTTTGTGATTCGTTTAACCATGATGTTAGAACAGTTCCTCCAGCAGAAACCGGGCAAGGAGGTCGGTGTCCGAAAGCCTGTCCAGGAGCTCCTTTTTTTCGCCGATAAACCCGGGTTCCACCTCGTAGGCTGTGTCACGGTATAATACGGAGTTCAGGTACAATTCGGCACGCATTGCCTTGAGCTCTTTCTCGTACTTGATCCGGCCGACAAGGTTGTGCGGGTCGGGGCCGTTGTCCGCGGTTTTAATGAAACGGTACGCAGGTTCAAGCTCGAAAGAGAGCTGTTCTCCATCCAGGAGCGTAAGGATGTTCTTATCGAGTCTGATTCTGCCTTCTTCAACAAGAGAATCGAGAATGCGGTGGGAGAAAAAAAGTTTATTCATGGTATTTGGCCAACTGATCGCAATTCAGCGCTGCGAGCGCTTGCTGAACCGAAGTTCGGAGCAGAGCAAAAAAACGACCTGCGGGAATCCCCAGGCGTTTCCACAACAGGCTGCATCATGTTGTTTTTTGTATGCGGACCAGAACGACGATTGCCGCAAACCCAAAGATGATGTTTGCAAACCACGCGGCGACCATGGGGGGAAGCATACCCGAGCGGCCGAGTGATCCTCCAACGCTCATGAGTGTCCAATAAAAAAAGGCAATAACCACAGCGATGGCAATCCCTTTGCCCGCACCGCCGCTCCGAACTTTATGGATCGAAAAAGGGATCGACAGCATGACCACAAGCAGGCTGGAAAAGGGGAAGGCGATTTTATTGTATAAGTCCACCTCATATGATGCGGCCTTATAGCCGCTTGATTTGAGCCGCTTAACGTAATCCCACAACTCCTGAAAATTCATTTCCTGGGAATCCTTGACGATCGTGCCCAGGTCGTTGGGGTTCTCTACGATATTGAAAATCTCGTCGTCTGAGACATGAAAGCGAATTTCATCGTCGACCACCGTAAATGTCCGGCTGTGCTTAAGCCTCCAGTTTCCATTTTCCCACAGGAGGCTGTCAGCCTTGATCCGCTCGCGCAGCGAATAATCCGTGTTTAGCTTGTAGATATTGATGCCGATCATTTCATTTCTGTTCGGAGACACCAGATCGATGTTTACAATACTGTTGTCAGGTCCGCGGAGCCAAAGCTTGTGCTGCTGGAACATGACCCGCTGCTGTTTCTTCTCGATCTCTACGTTTCGAACGTAGTCGGCGCGAGAACTATACACAGGAATGACGTATTCAGTGTTGAGGAAACCCAAGGCGGAGAGCAGCACTCCTCCCACGATCATGGGCATGATGATTCTTGCAAGGCTGACGCCGCTGGCGCGCATGGCGATGATTTCATTGTGGCGTGACAGGTTGCCGAGCGAGAGCAGCGAGGCGATGAGGGTAGCCATCGGGAGCGACAATGAAATCATGCTCGGGATACTGTAAATAAAATACCGCACAACTTGTGAAAACGACGCATGAAATTTGATGAGGCGGTCCGCCTTCTGCAAAAACTCCACCGAAAGATACACGACGATGATGACCGCCAAGACGCCAGCGACAAGCGTGATGAATTCCCTGAATATATGTTTGCTGAGCAGTGTCATGTGAGAAATATGTATTTTTTACGGCAGACTCGGATTTTTAAAACGGCCCTTCACGCTGTAGTACATCATCGTGATCCTGTTCCAGACCATGGAATTTGTGTCATTGGCTTTTCTGACGACGAAGACCCAGGCGGCAACTACCAAGAGAATGTTCGGGATCCAGAACGCCAACAACGGTGACGCTGTTCCGGTCTGTGCTAAATTGGCCGCAGAGCCAAGGATCATATAGTAAACGAGAAACACCAGAAGCGCAATAGCGACGCCTGCTGATTTCCCGGATCGATGCTTCCTGATCCCGAGCGGGGCCCCGATCAAACCGAAGATCAGGCATGCAAAAGGGATCGAGAGCCGCTTATGCAGTTCCGTTTCAAAGGGGTATGTCGGCCTGCCTTCCTGCCGGGCTTTGCTGATTTCCTGGAGCAGTTCCCCGCTTCCCATGTCCTCGAGGCTTTTGCCGGAATCGCCCTTTCCAGTCAACGAACTGTTGATATCGAGGAAGAGGTGCGCTGAGGCAAATTTAATGAGTGAATACGACTGGTCATCAGTCGTCGGTGTGTGAATCGATCCGTCCTGCAGTGCGAGAGTGACGTTGAGCGATTTCGGATCCGCAGAAAGTTTGCCGTGTTTTGCCACAATGGCGTATGGTTCTTTGACCGACCGTTCGTCGAAGATAAATACGCCTTCCATGTTATCAAGAGAGACCATTTTGTCCACGTAAATAACCACGCCGTCGAATGTCGTGCTGAATACGCCGGGCTCGATTCCGACTACCGCGTTTGACTTAACCATATTGAATACATGAACCTTGAACGCCTCATTCGCGGCTGGGACGAGAGTAAGCGATGTGAACGCCGTAACGATAAAGGTAAATATCGAGAAGATAAAGACGGGACGAATCATACCGTACAAGCTGACCCGCGACGCCTTCATGGCGGTTATCTCCGAATCGGAACTCAAGCGGGAAAAAGCGGTCAGCGACGCGACGACAAGAGACATGGGAAGGGTGATGACCATGAAACTGGGCATGGCGTAGGCCAGGAGCCGTACAACAGACAGCAGGGGGACGCCCTTCGAAACGACGAGATCCGCCAGCCTGAATAGTTTTTCGAGGAAAAGGACAAGCAGAAGGACCGCCATGCTCAGGAAGAACGGCGGGAGCATCTCGTAGAGTATATACCGGTCCAATATTCTGATTCTGAGCATGGTTACTTTCTTATCTCTTCAAGGATGTTTTTTTCGATTTTATTCATTTCAAAATAATCTTTCTCAAGTTCTTCTACATAGAAACGGTCGAGACCGCTGTTCATCAGGAAGTCTTCGCGCACCCGATTGTCCCGAGACACGATGATATGCGGCAGGAGATTGTTCAGATAAAATGATTCCTTTCTGATATCCAGGATGATTTCTTCGAACACGCCGTGAGGTACCGGCCCCTGGATAATTTCTTTGGACTGGATTTCGCGATTCAGGTCCTGAATGAATATTTCCTGGTCTTCCTTTGAATTCAGCTCCGCATAAATGCTCCTGAACCGGTCTTTGATGTAACGGTGTATGGAAGTATACATTTTGTCGTCTTCGTTTATTTTTGAAATGGAAGCGGCAAGCTCGCGATAGGTGGTATCTCCGGTCTTGATCTGCAGGAGCCCCTGAAAGAGCGTATCTACTTTTTTTCTGCCATACCGCGTCAGGTATCGGTTTTCCCGGAGCGCGCCGATAAACAGTTCGCGGAAGAGCTCGGGGCTGATCTGATCGAAGACCTCCTTATTTCCGAAGATGCTGCGTATGTTGTCTTCACCCAGCGCCGAGTTCTCCATGAAGGCAAGGTTGTTGATCATTGTCGCAGTGCTGTCATAGCGATCGAAGTACGTCAAAATATAACTCATTGCTTCGAGAACGCTCATGTCGTTGCGGTCCCGCGCGTGTTCATCGCAGGCCCGGACCGTATCGAGCAGAAGGCCTTCGAATGCCTGGTCTCTGACGAGGGTCGATTTCTGTTTGGCCTTTAAGAGCTTAACGAGGTCTTCCTGCGAGATGTGTCCTTTGATTTTGTCGGTATGAAAGAACAGGCCTTCAAAGATTGCGCGGCTGTCCCGCACGTAGTCCGGCTCCTCGACTTCGACGATATTGGTGTCCTTGAGAAGAAGCTCGTCGAGAGTGTCAAAAAGCGTATGGGGGATGTTGAGTCGGAGGCTCAGCGTGCGGAGTCGGGAGAGCTTAGCAAGTTCCGAGGGGTTGACCTGCCTTTTTTCAGATACGGATATCAGAATGTCCTTGTATTCGTCGACGATCTTCTTGTTTTCGGGAAGTTTGTACATTCCGTCGATCTTGATGCGTTCCTGCTGGTAGGGGACGATGTTGAATTTTTTTGCCAAGTCGTCGAGAAAAGCATGTGCTTCTGGAAGAAGCGTTTTTTGCTCAGTATAAAATCTGTTGAATGAGCGGAAATATTCTTCGTTATGCCGGTTGAGCAGGCGAAAAAGGAATACGAGTGCCCGGGGGTCGTCAAGAGATTCGTAAACTTCCCTGCAGAGCCGGGTATCATTGCCGGCTCCGACAGTTGTGCTCCGCTTCAGTTGCTTGCCAATGTTCTTCAGGATATCACGCTGAATGTCTTTGATCTCTGTTTTTTGGGACGTATGGAAGAAAAAGTAGTAATTCGAAACAGCGTTGCCCGTAAGAAAAACGTGGTCGAAGGATTCTTTGCCCGCAGTGTTGTTGGTAAACGTAATGATGTCAGACTTGTCATAGAACGCTCCATACATGACGAGACGGTTGGAAACATCCTTCCGCAGAAGGTCCTTCAGCGGAAGGTCGACGCCGAACATGTATTCACACAGGCTGCCGCCGGTCCCGGTATAGCTGATTCCATCCGGGTAGATGATGAACTCATTTCTCCCGGAAAAGAAGCGATCTCCCTCAGGAAGAGACTCGTAACAGTATCGGCTGCTTAAATCTGCGCCGGTGATGGTAACGAAATAATCCAGTTTTTCATTAGCTTTCCCGTGCAGCTTAATTTCGCTAATCATATCGCTTCATTATAACAAACTGCCCTGTTTTTTCAAATCAAAAAAGTACGACAGTCGTGATTAATAAAAAGAAAACCTCATTGTTGGGATCACTATCGGGAGCGCTGCGGCATGGTCGGTATCGGGGTATTTCGCAATCGTTTCCTGGGTAACCCGCCGCTCCCCCTGACGGATTTGTTCTTGCGCCTGGAAGGGAGAACCCGTATAATAGCAAATAATTTTTATTGGTAGGGGCCGAGTGCCATGAGTGACAGCGTAGCGAAGCGCAGCAAAAAACAGGTCGTTTTTTTCTCTCTTCTGGTTTTTTTAGTGATCCTTTTTGTCGCAGGGTATGTGGTTAAAAACAGGCCTCTGCGGAATAAGATCATCACGAACGGGGACCAGGCGCCCGAGTTCCGGCTTCCCGCTCCGGACGGACGGTTTTTTAGTCTTTCAGATTTCCGGGGCAAGGTTGTGATGGTTCATTTCTGGGCAACTTGGTGCCCGCCGTGCGTCGAAGAACTGCCCCTCCTCGCAAAGCTCTATCCGGAGTTTTCGGGTAAAGACTTCGAGATGTTCGCAGTAAGCGTCGATGAAGGCGGTGCGAACGCCGTAACATCGTTTATGCGGCAAAACAATTTGAAGGTACCCGTGCTCCTTGATCCCGATCGGTCCATTGCAGGCCTCTACGGAACGTACAAATTTCCAGAAACCTATATCATTGACCGCCAGGGGGTTGTACGATACAAGGTGATTGGCCCGCGTAACTGGATGGATCCCCAAACAGTGCAGATTCTTAAGAGCATTATTGCAATGAAATAATCATCAACTTTTCTAGAGTGTATTGTGCCAATTACCTCATTTTACCGCTGGAGTATTTACGTATGGCCGATTTTACAACGATAACAATTGTTCTTTTGGCTGTGGTACTTGTTGTCAGGAGAATCAACAAGGGCATCGGCTTGGGTTGAGGAGAAGGCCCCGGGCCCTTCTGTAGAAGGGATAATGATTTTCACGAACACAAACGTGATGAAGAAAAATAGACTTCTCTCATGAAAAAGTTTTTTGTCATTGGGCTTGCAATCCTCTTTGCTTTCGTCCTTATAATAATTGTTGTCTTCGTCACAACCACCCTGACCAATCTGCCCAACGTCGCTTTCCTCAAGCGTTATCGGCCTGCAGCAGCGGCTGAAGTGTCGGACAAGGACGGCAATGTCCTGACCCAGTATTTCGACCGCAAATTCAGGATATGGGTCCCTATCAAGGGACTTCCCGATATCGTCATAAAAGCCGTTGTCACGGCCGAGGACGATACCTTCTTCGAGCACCACGGGGTGAACTATAAAGCTACCTGGGACGCCTTGGTCCTCGATGTACAAAAACACAGGTTCGCCCGCGGGGGGAGCACGATCACGCAGCAGATGATAAAGAACGTGTTCCTGTCAAAGGAAAAGACCATCAGCCGCAAGCTGCGGGAATATGTGCTTGCCAGGAAAGCCGAGGAAATACTGACGAAACGCCAGATCCTGGAAATATACCTGAATGAAGTCGAGTGGGGAGAAAACATCTACGGCATTGAAGCGGCCAGCCGGTATTACCTGGATAAACATGCTTCCGAACTGACGATAGGCGAGGCTGCACTGCTGGCTGGGATGTTGCCGAACCCGCGCTACTACAACCCGGCTAAAAGGCCCGCAAAAGCGAGGGAGCGTCAGGAGCGGGTCCTGTTTAATATGCAGCAGGCAAAACTCATTACCCAGGAGGAGTATGCGGCGGCCCTCGCTGCGCCGCTGAAACTGCGGCAAGAGGGGACAGACAGATTTGATTTCACTGCGTTTACCGGCGTGAAGGGAAGACCCTGCTATCAGCGCATTCTTGAACAGCTGCTCGCGGACATCTACGGGGAACGTGAGTTGTACCGGGGCGGCATGACGATCAAAACCACCCTCGATAAGGCGCTCCAGGAGGAACTGTGTCGCCAAGAAACGTCCTATGAGAGTACTGCTTCAAAAGATCCGGATCACATTACAGTCTTAGAGCAGGAAGGACGGATCCGGGCGATTGTCTGCGTCGAAGACAGGGAAACGGAACTTCGGGAGAAGTATGGTTCGTCCTTGCCCCTGTCGGGCCTCGGGAATTATTCGGTAAATACAATAGCCGTCGAAGCTGTAACACCGGACCAAATCATCCTCCCATCGTCCCCCGGACATTGACGCCCCGATCCCCTTAGAACTCGATGTTGGGCCGTAAAATGAATTGGAAGTCGTTTTTTTCCCGGCCCGAGGCAAGCACACCGGTATATTTTTTCGCCGATTCCCACACAAAACCGACGGCAAGCGAAAAAGCCATCCGTCTGTTCTGAAAAGGCCACTTCTTATCCACATAAAAGTAATGGCGGATTGCGGAGAAGGTGCGGCGGTCCATGTCATAGGTATATTCAAACCCGCTGTTATTGAAAATCGATGATCCCTCCGGTTTGTAATCGAGCCTGCTTCTCCTGAACGAGAGATATACGATGTCGGTGATGTCCGGGTTATCGTGTAGCTTGGCTGCCGATGCGAAAGCTCCAACTCAGCTTCTTGACCGGGGACTTCCAGTCGCCCTTCATTTTCCACTCAAACTCCATCCAACGATCATGGATCAGCGTGTTGTCCTTGATCTGGTAGTCGCCCGCGCTGAAGAGGTACCCGCTGTAACCATTTCCCGCGATCTCCCTGCTTCCGGGAACGCTGAACCCGACGACATTGCCGGCGAAGAGCGAAACGGCATAGGGTTCCTCGAAACCGGCAGTAAGCGCCTTGACCCAGTTAAGGCTCCCGGATATCTGCGCATCATCATAGAAATGCTCATTGTGTTCCCTGATGTAGGTCCCGAGATAAGGCATGGGATTGATGCTCGCTTCGAGTACGAGAAATTGTGGGAGCAAGGCTGCTCGGGAGAGGAGTTTGCCGTAAATTTCCGATTCCGTCATTTCTCCGAGCTGCGGGATCGGGGATTTGGTCAAGCTGATGATGAGATCGAGATCCGTGTAGTAGGCATCAGGTTCGAAGACGAGTTCAAAACGTCTGAATGCCTCCGATGCCTCCGCTTGTTTCGAAAGTGGCTGTGGTTTCTCGGTCGGAGTGTCGGTGGGTCCGGCAAAAGCGGGTAGTGGCGCGTCCATGAGAAAAGGAATAACAGCTGGAAAAACACTGTAACGGTTTGTATTTTGAAGATAGCTCTTCTACGACAAAGCATGAACGGAGCATAACACAGGAAATAAAGTAAGGGAAGTGCAAAGTACAGAGTGCAGATCACACACGCCGTTACTGTGGACTTTGTACCCCGTACTGAATTATGCCATTACCGTCTCAGTCTCCCTGAGCTTTGCCGAGATCACGCGGGAACAGCCGGGCTCCTCCATCGTTATGCCGTAAAGTGCGTCGGCCATCTCCATGGTCCGTTTGTTGTGCGTGATCGTAATGAACTGAGATCGGCTGCTCATTTCGCGGATAAGGCGCGTAAAGCGCGTCACGTTAGCCTCATCGAGCGGGGCATCGACTTCGTCAAGCATGCAGAAGGGGCTCGGCTTGACCAGGAAGGCCGCGAACAGGAGGGCGATGGCTGTGAGCGCCCGTTCGCCGCCCGAAAGGAGCGTGATGCTCTGGAACTTTTTCCCGCGCGGCTGGGCAATGATTTCAATTCCGGATTCGAGGATGTTTTCCGGCTCCAGGAGGACGATTTCTGCCCGACCGCCTTCAAAAAGAAGGGAGAAGACCTCTTTGAATTTCTCCTGGATGGAATGGAATGCTTCTGTGAAGAGTTCAATGGTCTCTCCGTCCAGCTTGGCGATAGTAGCTTTCAGATTATTGATGGAATCATTAATATCGGTCTGCTGCGCGGAAAGGAGATCATATCGCTCCTTGTGTTCATTGTATTCCTGGAGGGCGTCGACATTAATCGGCCCCATCTGGTCGATCTTCTGGCGATATTCATCGAGCTGAAGCCCCGCTTCATCGAGATTGATCTCGAACTGGCCGAGTTCAGTGACCACGGACTCGAGTTCGGCGTGATAGGTGCTCCAGATCCTGTCCTTCAAATGTTCGATCTTCATGCGGAGTTCGGTCCGCTTCACCTCGTTCGCGGAAAGTCGTTTCTGTGCGGCCTCACTATCATTCCTGATCTGTCTCGCCTGTTCCTCCGACGTCTGGAGGGCCTGGTTTTTTACGGAATGCGCTTCCTGCAGCGAAACGAGGACCTTCCGCTCAGATTCGAGAATGTCGATATGACCCTTGATTTCGGCCTCGGCTTCAGTAATGAGCGAATCGAGTTCGCTCAGCTTCCCTGCAATGGCTGCAATCTCTATTTCGCGCTTAGCGAGGCGGTCAGCGAGGTCTGCTTCTGTCTGCACGAGGGATTCGAGTCCCCGTGAAGCGGCAGACTGCTTTTCCTGGAGCGCTGCGATCTCCATCTTGATCTCGGTTATTTCCGCGAGTGCCCTTTCGCGGGTTTCTTTTTGGGCGGAAAGTTCGGCCTGGAGCGACTCGATGTTTGCCTGTGCATTTGAGTGACCGGCTTCGAGTTGGCGAAGGACCTCGGATGAAACAGCAACTTGGGCATTCAGATCCGATCTCAGCACGGTGCGCTCTGACGCCTCTGAATCGAGAGTTTTGATACGCCCCTCGGCTCGGCCGATCTCCTCGCGGACGCCAAGACGGTCTTTTTCCCTGTTCACGAACTCGAGATCGGCGCTGTGGATCTGCTGGGAGAGGTCGGACTCTATCTTCCGGTCCGATTCTATCGTCGCGTCGAGGGACGTGAGCTCAGATTCTAGCTTTGCCGCGCTGATCGTCAGCTCTGCAATCTCATGCTCCAGGTCTTTGATCTCGCGCCGCTTTGTGAGCATGCCCGTACCAACCGCTTCGACGGTACCTCCGGTGACCGCACCCCAGGGATCCAGAATCTCTCCCGTAAGAGTGACAATTGTCTTGTGTATGCCGTTCTTCTGCCAGAGGTAGAGCGCTGTGTCCATAGTGTCGACAACGACCACGTCGCCAAGGAGGTACTGGGCAACGCTGCCGTAGCTTTCGTTATACCGGACGATGTTCAGGGCTGATCCGATAACGCCGGCATGGCCGTTCTTGACAAAAAGCTCGGTTTTGATCTCGCGCGGCTTTTTCGGGATAAACGTGCTCCTTCCGCCGCTCTTTGCTTTCAGGTAGTCGATTGCTTTGAGTGAATCGTGCTGGGAATCGACGACAACGTACTGAAGCCGTTCGCCCAGCACCGCCTCGATCGCCACTTCATATTGCGGCTCGGTCTCAATCATGTCCGCCACGAGCCCGTGGATCGTGCCGAGACGCTCGCTCGCCGAGGCCTCTTTTCTGGCGGACATAACGGTCCGTACGCCCTTTTGATAGCCTTCCAGGCTTTGTTCCAGCTCGATCAGGGAGCGGAGACGCGAGTTCTGCGCCGCGAGCCTATTTTTTGTTTCGTTTAGTCCCGTCTCAACCGATTTTTTCTTTACCAGCGCCTGTTCGAGCCGCTCACTGACCTGTGCTCGCTCTTCCTGGGCCGCCGACTTCCTGGACAGGATTTCCTCGAGTTCACGCTCCCTGGCAACGAGCTGGATTGAGAGCTCTTCGATCTTCTGCATCAGTTCCTGTTTATCCTTCAACGCCCGTGCATCCTGTTCGTCGATCTGGGAAATTCGGGTCTGCAGGTTCGACATTCTGGTTTTTTCGTTTGCCGAAGCGGTCATGGCGTTCAGAATCCCGGCCCTCATCTCGTCGAGCGAGAGTTCCTTGTCACGGACCAAACGGGATAGCGCGTCGAGATTCTCCGTCCGCTCGGCGACTACGGCGTTCTTTTCATCGATCGAAACTGCGAGTCCGCGCGTTTCTTCCTCGTGCTGCGCCTTCCGTTCTGCGATCCGGACCGTTTCCTGTTTCAGGTAGTCTCTGTCAGCGAGGTCGCGGTCCCGCTGTTCAGTGAGTGAGGCGATCTGGCTCTTCGACATCTCGACGCGGTGTTCTGCGCGGCTGAGCGAGGTCTCGGTTTCATGGATCTTATGCTGAAGTGCGGAAAGCTCCTGTTCGGCCGCGAGGGCATCTGCCCGCGACTCTTCAATGGCTGCTTCGATCCTGCTGAGCGCAGCATGCAGTTCGGTGATCTCATCTTCCGCTTTCTTGAATTCTTCGGTCGCGGTTTTCCACTCGCTCCCAAGCGTGGAGTACTCGACCGAGGCGAGGCGGTAGTCCAGGTCCTTCATCTCGCCCCGGATCTTCTGATACCGTTCGGCCTTTCGCGCTTGACGATCAAGTGAATTGAGTTGGCGTTTCACTTCTATGATAATGTCATTGACCCGCAGCTGGTTCTGCTGAGTGGACTCGAGTTTTGAGAGCGCCTCCTGGCGGCGTGCCTTATACTTCATTACCCCGGCAACCTCTTCGAACAAGAAGCGGCGGTCCTGGGGTTTTGATGACAGAATGTGGTCCACTTTTTCCTGCTCGATAATGGCGTGGATTCGAGCTCCCACTCCGGCATCCATCATGAGATCTCGGATGTCCTTGAGGCGGCAGGGGATCTTGTTGATGTGATATTCACTTTCCCCGGATCGGTAGAGCCTTCGGGTGATCTCGATTTCCTCGTACTGTCCAAATTCCGATGACAGGTTCCCGCCGATGTTCGAGAGCCGGAGGGTCACTTCGGCCATGCCGAGAGGTTTGCGGTTTTCGCTCCCGTTGAAGATAACATCTTCCATTTTGTCGCCACGAAGGTGCTTTGCACTCTGTTCGCCGAGGACCCACCGAATGGCGTCCGAGATGTTGCTCTTACCGCAACCGTTCGGGCCTACCACTGCAGTTACGCCGGGTTGAAACGTGATCGTTGTCTTGTCTGAGAAGGATTTGAAGCCGATCATTTCAAGGGTCTTGAGCTGCATAGGCCTCCCTCATGAAGAAGTAAGGATAGTTTTAAAAGCTAAAGTTTATATTTAACTGGATGGAGGGACCGGTGAATCACAATTTACTATTAATGTAGAGGTTTATATCATAAGCAGGGACATTTGTAAAGGGAAAAATAACAAGGTAAGGTATTGTTACACTTTATCTATACAATATATTGTGCTTATGAGTGCCTTATACTTCGCTCGGATAGGCGTTTAAAACCTATTCTCATGGGTAATATAAGTGCCAGAATATTGACGGCGATTACAAGTCATTTCCGACTGCATGGCAAAATAGAAGTATTTGAGCAGAAAGTTTTTTGTCGTATAAATGTTAATGGTTGTTTTTACGCGCTGAACTGCACCGAGTGCAAGGATCTCCATCTCGGATTCTTCTAGGAGGTGATACGTTTCAGCTTCAGGTCTGATCTGGCTGTGGGCATACCCGATTTTCCTCCCCTGCTGATAGATGCCGAACCACTCGTCAATGGCACCGACACCTTGTTCCGTCACTACGTCAAGGGCAATGACCTTTGTTGACCGGAGGTAGGTCCGATCAAGGAGGAAGCCGAGCATGACAAACCAGACGAGAAGGATGAGTATGTTGATGATTTTTCTCGGCATGCGCGGCGAACCGAATAAGTTTTTTTCTTCACCATGTTAACTGTAAAATCCGGTATTGTCAAACACGATTCCTTTTTAAGTTATTTTGGTCCTTTTTTTATGATAAAGTTAATCAAATTTTATGCTTTTGCAGTATCGCTCGAAAAAGAGGCCTGACGAGTAGCTCATACGCTCTCCCGCTGGCCCGTACGGAGAAAGCCGTGACGGTCTCAAGTAACCTGTGCGATCTTCCACGGGCGCTGTCCCGGTTTTACCTATCTTCCGTGCAACAATGCCTTGAAATTCCGTACATTTTGTGCGATAATCGCCTACCGTAATGGCCATACTTCGTACTCCATTTAAAAAACATTTTAATATCCTTCTGCTTCCGCTCTGGGCTGGTTTGTTGACTTTGCCGTTTACCGGTATCGGCAACGCAGTTCTCATTTTCACTGTAGCATTCGTTGTCATGCTCCTTTTGCGCCTGTCTAGACATGAGGTTGTCACGTCCCCCCGCAAGTCGCTTTCAGCCATATTCGCTAAAGTGTCATCACACGTCGCATCGTTAACCCGATTTGCCGATTCTCCTTTTACGGTGGCGTTCATACTACTTTTCCTGATCATCCTGCCTGTTTTTCTGAATGACTATTACCGGGATATCATGACCTTGACCTGTATCTATATCGTACTCGCACTGGGCTTGAATATCATAGTGGGTCAGACGGGTCTTTTGAACCTGGGATATGTAGCGTTCTATGCGATCGGTGCCTATACCTATGCGATCTTATCGACAAAATACGGACTTTCATTCTGGCCCGGTCTTGGGGCCGGGGCTGCAATGGCCGCCGTCTTTGCAGTAGTGCTGGGCTCGCCGACGCTGAGATTGCGGGGAGACTACTTTGCGATCGTCACGCTCGGACTCGGGGAGATAACCCGTATCATACTGAATAATTGGGACAGCATGACCGGCGGGCCGAACGGTATCTCGCAAGTGGGAAGACCGGTACTTGCAGGGTACGTGCTTCATACGACGTTCGATTTCTACTATCTCATTCTGCTGATGACCGTAGGAACAGTGTTTGCAATGAAGCGAATCATGTCGTCACGAATCGGCAGGGCATGGATCGCGATCCGCGAAGACGAGATTGCGGCTGAGGCAATGGGGATCAATACCTTCCGGCTTAAACTGCTCGCTTTCGTGCTCGGTTCGGCATGGGCGGGTTTGACCGGCGTTTTTTTTGCCGCAAAAATGGCATTTGTATCGCCGGAAAGCTTTACTTTTTTTGAGTCCGTCATGATCCTCTGCATGGTCGTCCTCGGCGGTATGGGCAGCATTCCCGGCATCATTCTCGGCGCGCTTCTGCTGATCACGCTCCCCGAGGTATTTCGTGATTTTCAGGATTACCGCATGCTGGCATTCGGCGCGGCCCTGGTGCTTATGATGGTATTCAGGCCGCAAGGTCTTCTAGGCTCTATGAAAAAAACAGTTTAAACGTTCAAAAAATTGAATCGGTTGAAGCGATATGTTGCTATTAGAGACGAAAAATTTGACAAGGCATTTCGGCGGGCTCAAAGCGCTCGATGGGATCAACATGCGCGTCGAGCGTGAGAGGATAGTGAGCATCATCGGCCCGAACGGCGCAGGCAAAACCACGTTTTTCAACTGCATCACCGGAATGTATCGGCCGACGAAAGGGGACGTCGTCTTTCACGACCGGGATGTTACCGCCATGCCGCCACATGAGATCACTGCGCTCGGCATTGCGCGGACGTTTCAGAATATCCGTTTGTTCAAGGAAATGACCTGCGCCGAGAACGTCATGGTCGCAGCACATTGCCGGACGACTGCGGGATTTTTCGGTGCGCTCTTCCGGACGGGCAGGGTCAAAAAAGAAGAGCGTGACATGGGATACCGTGCCGCGGACATTTTAAAGTTTGTGGGGCTCGAAGACCGGCATGATGTCCTTGCGGCGAACCTGTCCTACGGCGCCCAACGGCGACTGGAAATTGCTCGCGCGCTCGGGACGGAGCCGCACCTGCTGCTCCTGGACGAGCCGGCTGCCGGTATGAACCCGCTCGAGACGCAGGACCTGATGAGTCTGATACGCAGGATAAGGGACAACGGCGTTGCCGTTCTTTTAATCGAGCATGACATGAAGGTCGTCATGGGCATATCAGATCGCGTGATCGTACTCGATCATGGGGTGAAAATCGCCGAGGGGCTGCCGAAGGATATCCAGAGCAACCCTGACGTGATCGAGGCCTATCTCGGCAAGGAGCAACTGCATGCTTGAGCTCCTGGATGCAACCGTCTCTTACGGCATGATTGACGCACTCAAGGGCATTAGCTTGAAAATTGAAAAGGGCGAGATCGTGGCGCTTATCGGAGCGAATGGCGCTGGAAAATCCACGACGCTCATGTCGATATCCGGTGTCACTGCGCTGCGGCGCGGAACGATATCGTATAACGGCACCCAAATATCCGGCAGGCAGGCGCATGAGATCGTCACAATGGGTATTTCACAGGTGCCTGAAGGCCGGCGTATTTTCCCCCGCATGACCGTGAACGAAAACCTTGAGATCGGCGCTTTTTCGAGAAACAGTCAGGAACTTTCCGAAGGAATCGAGCGTGTGTTCGCTTTGTTCCCCACGCTTGCCGAGCGGCGCAGACAGTTCGGTGGGACGCTCTCGGGTGGGGAACAGCAGATGCTTGCCATCGGCAGGGCGCTCATGTCCAGGCCAAAACTGCTGCTCCTCGATGAACCTTCTCTCGGTCTTGCCCCGATCATAGTGGCCAGGATATTCAGGATCATTCAAGAGATCAACCAGCAGGGAATGACTATTCTTCTGGTGGAGCAGAACGCAAAGGCAGCGCTCCGATTGGCCCATCGGGCCTATGTTTTGGAGACCGGAAAGATCGTTATGCAGGGCAAAGCATCGCTCCTGGAAAATGACCCTGGCATAAAGAAAGCGTACCTGGGGGATTGACCAGGCAGACAGTACGCGGAAAACAAAAAGAATTGAATTTTCCTGTTTGTTACCTGCTGCCCACTGTTTTATGCGGAACATCAAACTCATCCTCGAATACGACGGCACGAATTATCACGGCTGGCAAAGGCAAACCGGCAGCGGAAAACCTACCATCCAGGAAGCTCTCGAACATGCCCTCAAAGAACTTGTACAGGAAGAGATTGATATCTATTCATCGGGCCGGACCGATGCCGGTGTGCATGCGCTGGGGCACGTTGCAAATTTCAAGACATCAGCCACCATTCCCGCCGCGGCCTGGGCGCCGGCACTAAACCGTTTGCTTCCTGCCGACATCAGGGTGCTTGCATCCGATGACGTTGCCCTTGATTTTCATGCTCGTTATTCCGCATTGGGAAAAACCTATCGATATTGTATCCTACGGAGACGACAGCCGACCGCTCTTTACCGGAATTATGCCTGGCATATTAATGTGCCGCTTAACATTACGAGCATGAGGCAGGGCCTTGCATTCCTCGTTGGCAGACAAGATTTTTCCGCTTTTCGAGGATCCGGGTGCACTGCCAAATCGCCAGTGAGAACCATAAAATCTGCCGGTATAAAAAAAAGAGGCGATTTTATCGAACTCTGGATAGAAGCCGATGCTTTTTTGCGATATATGGTGCGCAACATCATCGGCACCTTGGTAGAAGTCGGTCTCGGAAGATTCAGCCCTGAAGATGTAAAACGAATTTTAGAGTCGCGCGACAGGACAGAAGCTGGCAGGACAGCCCCGTCTCGCGGGCTTTACTTGGTCAACGTTACGTACCCCAAATGAAATCCTCCCCCAGATATTTGCAAAGATGATATAATACTACCCATATTCTCAATCTTGCAAATACGCTAGCACAATCAATCTTATAAAATCAATGAGTTTTCATTGGCATGATACGTGCAGTAATCTTGCAGAGATCGAGATACATAATCAAATTTCAATAGTATCATTGACTTTGACAGTTATGCCTGCTATTGCCGGAATAATGGCCAGATTACTACTTGGCCGACACCTACTCACTTTAGTATTTTCGCTTGACCAACATTGTGTGCAGCTTTGCAGTTTTCTCAAAATATTAAAAATATTGTGAAAGGAGAGAGTATGAGGAATTGGATGAACATTGTAGTGTTGCTGTTGTGCAGCCTAGTTGTGGTGCCCGCAGCCGGTGCGGCTTCTGATGCGGCGACATGTCTCGGTTGCCACGGTTCAATGGAAGGAGACACCAATGTAAGCCAGGAAAAGTTCTCAAAATCCGTTCACGGCTCATTCGACTGTGTCATGTGCCATATGGTATTAAAAGGAGCCCAGCACCAGGGACTGTCCGGAGTGAAACCTGACAAGGCCGTGCAGACGCTGGCGAATTTACTCACGTCAAAAAGCAAGATCGACCCTTTGGCGCAGGCAGCCTGTGTTAGCTGCCATCCCGATATTTATGAGGAGTACAAGACAAGCGTGCATGGTCAGAACGTTATGGTGCAAAAGTCCTCCGATGGCCCTGTCTGCACGAGCTGTCACGGTTCCCCCCATTACATTAAGCCAAAAACCAGCAAAGAGTCCGCAGTCAATCACTTCAATATCGTACAGACTTGCGGCGTCTGCCATGAAGAGAAGATGATGGTGGCAAAATATGGACTCAGTCCGGATGTCATGGAACGATATAAAGAGAGCTTTCATGGAAGAAAATTAAAGTTAGGCCACAGCGGTGCACCTTCATGTGCGGACTGCCACGGAGCGCATGATATCAAGAACGTCAAAGATCCTTCGTCACCCGTTTTCGGGACGAACAAGATTGCAACGTGCGGGAAATGCCACAGCGGGGCCACTTCCAAATTTGTAGCCGCCATCACGCACAAGCCGCCGCATCCCATCGCGCATTTTACCGAGATCACGTTGATCATTCTCACGGTGAGTGTATTCCTGTTCATTTGCGTTCACGTTCTACTCGATATCTACGCGGACATTCGCGACCGCTTGTTCAAGAAAGGGGGTAGCCATGAATAATAAAACCATACCTGCTGAAATCGAGAGGTTCGATTTCTCCGCGAGGATTCAGCATGTTATTATGTTCACGACGTTTCTTATTCTGTCCTTCACTGGATGGGGGCTCAAATACGCATATCAGGAACCGGCGAGTGCTTGGATTTCGTTCTGGGGCGGCGCTAAATCGGCAGGGATCATCCATCGCATAGCTGGCATCACCATGCTGCTCGATTTCGTGTATCACCAGTTCTACCTCATCAACCAGTTGCGCAAAGGCGGGATGCGACCTACGCTCGTTCCCATGCCGAAGGACGTTGTTGACCTGTTTCACAATTTCATGTACTTCTTCGGCTTCAGGAAAGAGAAACCGTATTTTGGAAAATTTAACTATATGCAGAAGTTCGATTACTGGGCGGTCTACTGGGGAATGTTTATCATCGGTGCATCCGGGTTCTTCCTTGCTTTTCCGGTTACGGTATCGTCGCTGTTCCCCACATGGTCGCTACAGTGGATCTGGGACGTGATCTTTGTCATGCATAGCGATGAAGCGCTCCTGGCAATTGTGTTCATCCTGATCTTCCACTTCTATAACGAGCACCTTCGCTCCGAAGTGTTTCCCATGAACTGGATGTGGCTCACCGGGAAGATGTCAACGGAACAACTCAAACACCATCATCCGGCCGAATACAATTATCTTTACGGAGACGAGAAGAAAAAATAATGGTCAGCTTAACGACCGAAGTGAAAAGAAAATAACAAAACGGCGGCCCCGAGAGGCCGCCGTTTTGCATTGTTTTCTTTTTGGTTCGGGATGAGGAACAAATTCAATCTGTCGAATCAGTTGAGTTTTTCCAATGCCCCGTGCTTCATCCGCATTCGAGATGTGGCGCGGAGGGCGATCTCGGAGCTGTGGGTCACCATGATCATGGTGACGTTCTTCTCACGGTTGACCTTCTCGAAAAAGGTCATGATTTCAGCTTCCGTCTCTTCGTCGAGATCACCGGTGGGCTCATCGGCAAGAATGATCTGGGGATCGTTAATAAATGCCCTGGCAATGGCTACCCGTTGCTGTTCGCCTCCGCTCAGCTCCGATGGGTATCGGCCCGTCTTATCGCCGAGCCCAACGAACGTGAGGAGGTTTTCAGCGTCTTTCGCTGTTTTGCGGCCGCCGAAAACAGTCGGGAGAAGGACATTTTCCGTCGCCGTAAGGGTGGGGATAAGGCTGGCAAACTGGTACACGAACCCGAATTTTTCATTCCTGAGCTTGGAGAGCCCCTTGTCGTTAAATCCCCAAATATTTGCACCGTCGATGCTTACGGTTCCGGTGTCGGGACGTGCGATTCCGCCGACGAGGCTGAGAAACGTACTTTTGCCGCTCCCGGAGTGGCCCACGATGGAAACGAATTCTCCGCGGGAAATGGTGAGGTCAAGGGGTTGTACCGCTTTGATAACATTCCCCGAGACCCGGTAGCTTTTCGACAACGACTTCAATTCAATCAATGGAATCCCTTTCTTTCGAGGCGATCTCGACGATGCGTTTACCTCAATCAGCACGATCAAAATGTCGACAACGGCAAGAAACCTGATGCCCGGCACCATTCCGTAAATTGCAGGTTTTGAACTGTGGCCGCGGGCAAACTACTCCGGGAGTCGGAGGGCAATGCCTTGGACCGCTGATGATCTCCGGTGGCTCTTTCAGCAGCAACGTCGCTTCATTTCCCCTTTGTATCTATTTCTTTCTTAAGGTCTTGCGCAGTCCCTTCATCGAATTTTTGGAGTTCGCTGTACTGCTTCAGTGCCTCTGCGCGCCGACCCTTTTTGAGCAATACGATGCCCAGATTATATCGGGCCGTAGCGTAACGCGGACGTAAGGAGACGGCTTTATTGAGCGCGGCGATTTGCTCATTTGTTTTGCCGATCATGCCGTATGACGCTGCAAGATTATTGTAAATCACCGGGTTCTTGGGGGAATATTCCCCGGCCTTCAGAAAGGATTCTACCGCCTCCCGATACTTGCCGAGCCTGTTGTATGCCGTGCCAAGCTGCTCGTAGGCGTATCCGATTTCTTTCGGTTTGAGGGCGACAACTTTCTTGAGGGCGATGATTTTATTGAATACGTCGATCTCCTCCGGGTACATATTGGCCCGGTCGTAGAGATCCGCGAGGTGAAATAATGCTTCGGTGTCGCGGGGATTGCTTGCGACTTGTTCCCTGAGCACTTGGATATCGGATTTTTGCGGGGCGACCTGGACAGAGGGCCTTTCGTTATCCTGAGAGCATGCGGTGAGCAACGCGACGGCAATCAAGATTATGGACATCTTCAACGGCATTATTCTTCCCTCCTTATGGCTTCATACGGTTCCATATTTAAAACGGCAAGGGACGGCAAGAAGGCGGACAGCAGACCGGTGGCAAGGGAGAAAACGATCGCGCCGGCGATCAGAACGGTCAAATCCGCGGGCGAAGGGAACAGATATGGAAGTTTTAAATAGTGCAACATGAGGTTTTTAGAGCTCATGAGCAATCCGAAACCCAGAATGACACCGGTTGCGCCCCCCCCCACCGACAGCAGCGATGCCTCGGACAGAAGGATTGCGGAAATATGTTTTTTGCTCGCACCCATCGCCCGAAGAAGGCCGATTTCCCGGCGCCGTTCGTTTACGATCATATAAAACGCGAAGGCCATGATCAGGAGGACGATAAACCACAGGACGATGCTGATGATGATTATCGCGCGAATAAGACCGGAGAGCTGATTTCTCACCGTGCTGATGACCTTGTCGGACACCAGGGCCTTTACCCCGCTGATGGCATATTCTATTCTGACGGCGACCCGGTCCGGTGTAATATCGTCATTCACCTGGACGAGGACCGTTGATATCTTGTCCCTCCCGATATCGATGGGCTTGAGCGCCTTGGTTTTGGAATCCTCGGCCATTTTATAGGCTGCGTCCAGGCTCATGAAAACCGCCCGGTCGAAAAAGTCCATGCCGGTGGGTTCCATGGTCCCTGCGACCCTGAAACTGGTTCCGAAGAAGGGGATCATGTCCCCCACGATAACGGGGACGGCCCTGCCGGTGATGATCTCGTTAGTCCCGAGTTTCCGGTTGAGGTTTTTCTCGAGCCAGGGCCTTACCGTGAAATCCGTTTCAGGATCGAAGGCTACAAGGAACACGTCGACGTTGAAACAACAAGTAAAGCTTGTCGGCTTGATAAAGAGCTGGGGCGTGGCGCTTTTCACCCCCTCGACATGTCTGACGCGATCGAGCACCGACCGGTCCATCAGAAACTGGGTCGGCTCACCTGAGAGGAGCGCGGACTTGGCCTTGGCTTCATCGCTCGCAGGGACTACGAGTATATCGGCGCCGAGGCGGTAGGTACCGATCTTAAGCGCGTTGTTTATGCTCTTCAGAAAGAGGGTGGCTGTAAATAAGGTGCACGATACGACGGCGACGATAGCGAACAAAAGCCATGTCCTCGTCAGCTTTCTCTTCAGGTTCTTCAGAGCGACGTAAGGAACGTTCATAATGTCAGTGATTTTCCTTTGGATTGGAGAGACAAATTTTGAAACATTAATAATATACCACAAAAAAGGCGGGGAAGTAAAGAGGCCGGAGGGCGAGGCCGCCACCCTCCGGTTATAGACAGATAACGATTATTTCTTATTCAGCCAATCGACAGTAATGCCGCAGAGTAGAGGGGATCCCGAATCGATCGCGACCTTTATTCCATTAGGATTATGGCATGATGCGCACACGGATATTTCTTCGACGATGTTGTCATTTTTCATATTCATGACCGCCACCAAGCTGTCGTCGCTGCCGTACGATCTGGATGCAAGAAGAACGTACCCGTTCGACGTGAACGCGAAGTCATGCGGGCTGAGGTTGCTCGGGAGCACGATGCGCTTCACGATGGAGTCCGTCTCCGTGCTGATGATGATCACCTGGTGCGCCTTGGTTCCGCCCTTGAGTACGCTGGCGGTACCGGCCGTACCGGACGGATTCAGCTCGAATTCATTCGGAGCGCTTACCCAAAGGTATTTGCCGTCAGGCGTCATGCGGATCTGGTGGATGAAGGTCATTTCCGGGCTCGATATTTCCTTAATCTTCTTCTTGGTTTTCCAGTCATAGACATACACCTTGCCCGCCGGCATGTCGCTAATATATGCTTTTTGGTCGTTCTTGGTCCACTGAATGCCGCACACGGCCATACCAGCCGGCATTTTTTCCACCAGCTTGAGCTTTTCCGGGTTCCACACATAGACGTTTCCATCGGTCATGTCTTCGAAATAGACGTTGCCATCCGGACCGGTGATGGCGCCGCAGAATTTCTCGCCGACCTTAAAGGGCCCTTCCTTTTTCATGGCCCTGCCGTTCTTATCGATCTCAACCTTGTACACGTTCCCGGCAAGCGTGCCGGCGACAAGGACTTTATGCCCCTTTTCCATCATGAGGGTCTGTCCGTGGGAACCGCCTGACTTTTTGGCTTGTTCAAAGCTGATGCCCGCGACCTTGCCCTCCATTTCGGAGCCGGCCTCGGTGAGGACGATCCTGTCACTCTCAACGTCTGACGGTGACTTCATTGTCCTTAAGTCGAGGATTGCCAGATGTCCGCCGTGGCCAGCAATATACGCTCTCCCGTCGAACGTCACGGGTTTGGCCTCTTTCACGACTTTTGCTTCGACGACGGTCTCAGATGCAGCATAAACTGCAGGACGCAGGGACAAGCTCAGGAACAGCGCAAAGACACTCAGAACAACCAACCCGACCAAAACATTTTTTTTCATGAAACTCATAGTTCCTCCCCTTAGGTAATTTGAAGTTGAGCACGACAGGTGCTCCCTGACCCACACGTTTCGACTACCTGGCAACTGAATAAAAAATGTTTTTTGACCTTCTTCTGTCCACCTCCTTCTCCGCCAAGACGGGGAATAATGAACATAAGTACATATATTTTTAAGGCCTAATTCCCATGAATTTATTGACAGAGTTATAATAGTACAGCGTTTGAACAGTGTCAACTTCAAATTGTAACTTTACACTTTACATTCATCACAATTTGCTGTCATGTGTGTCAGTCCAGTGCGTTTTACTGTGCCGTAAGAAGATAAGGTGACATCATTCGTAATTGGATGGCCACGTTAACGGAGTCGTTCGTCGTTAACGCACGATAATGTGCTTCGGAAGTATTAAGTAGATGAAGCTGTCTGAAGAAGAGTTCTGAATAGTAAAAGTATCCCCGCCCGAAGAAAGGCGGGGACGGTCAATCCATTGTTAGCTGACTTTTTTAACTTTGCCGGACCGGATACAGCGCGTACAGGCGTGAATCCGCACATGGGCGCCGTGAGGTCCCACCGCTTTTACCGATTGTAAATTCGGCTTCGATACTTTTTTCGTTTTATTGTTCGAATGACTGACCTGATTGCCGCTGAGTTTGCCTTTTCCGCAGATTTGACACGTACCCGCCACGATAAAATCCTCCACAAAAAACAAGATAGTTGGTTTCAATGCAGTTCACAGGATACCATAACATGATTGCCTATGCAAGGGGAAAAAGGGCAAATTCAGATATTTGCTTGACATCGACGGTGGCGTGTTGTAATGTAAGCACGTACTTACAATAATCTGCGGTCAATCATGACGACACGGAAAACCACGACAAAGCAACAGCTCTTAGAAGCAACGCTCAAACTAATATCCGAAAAAGGCTACCTCGGAGCCACAACGCGCGAGATTTCCCGGCAGGCTGGCGTAACCGAACTAACGTTGTTCCGCCACTTCGGCACCAAAGAGCGTTTATTTGAAGAACTGCTGAATAGTTATACCTTTCTGCCGAGGCTCAAAGAGATTCTCCCTGAGCTGGACCAGCTTCCTTATGAAGATGCGCTCACTTTGATTGCGATGAATTTTCTGCTGACGCTGAAAGAGCGAAAGCCCATGATAAAGATACTGTTGACGGAAATTCATCTTTATCCTGAAAAAATTCGAAATGCGTATAGTGCTATTGTGAATGAGAGTAGGGCCACGCTGGGGAGCTATTTTACGACGTTGCAAAAAAAAGGCGTGATGAGAAGCGTCCCTCCGGAAAGCGCTGTCCGGGCCTTTATGGGCATGCTTTTCAACTATTTCCGTACGGAAGTGATGATAAAAGAGAACGGTACGTCGAAAAAACGCATGGAACAGAATGTCCGGGAATTTGTCGATATCTTTATTCACGGTACAATGAAAAATAATTAGACGAAATGCGAGGAGAAACCAAGGTATGAGTTGGCATGTTAGATTCAGGGTCGCGTCTCGGGTGCTGATTCTCGTAATTCTGATAGGGGGGGCACCGTTCTTCTTAATGTCGGCATCGGCGGCAGAAGATGCTGCCTCCGCTCAGAATAATCCGACTCCACTGGATCATCCGCCGAAGCAGGATGCTGCGGCGGTGCAAAGCACGCCGACCGTCACGATGCTCACGCTGAACGAATGCATCGACATAGCGTTCAGGAGAAACCCGAGCATCCTTGCTGCGATGTATGGTGTGGATGTCTCCCGGAGCAGGGTCGGCGAGGCGCGCTCCTCCTATTATCCGCAGCTGAGCGCATCGGCAGCATACGACAGGATCCAGCCGGTGTCATTTGCGACGTCAACTACTACTTACGAACAGTACACGGGCAGCGTATCGCTCAACCAGAATATTTATGATTTCGGGAGGACATCGTCACAGGTCGATATTTCGAAGTATAATCTCGTGTCCGCCCGCTCAGATCTGAATACAACGCAGGATACGATAATTCTGAGCGTGAAACAGGCCTATTACGGTGTTTTGCAGGCCAAGCGGAATCGTGATGTGGCCGCAGACGTCATAAAACAGTTTCAACTCCACCTGGACCAGGCAAAAGGGTTTTATGCGGTCGGCACGAATGCGAAGATCGATGTTATCAAGGCGGAAGTCGATCTGAGCAACGCGCAGCTCAGCCTCATCAATGCCGAGAATGCGCTCAAGATAGCCTGGGTTACCCTGAACAACGCTATGGGGACGCCTGATCCGCCCGAATACACGATTGAGGACAACCTCTCATTCCAAAAATATGCGATCACTCTGGAGGAGGCGACGGCGCGCGCCTTTGAAAACAGGCCCGATCTCAAGTCGACCATCGCGAAAAGGCAGGCAGCAGATGAAAATGTCAGTTTCGCGCGTTCAAATTATTACCCGAGTTTATCGGGAGTCGCAAACTACAACTGGATAGGCGAAACAACCTCCTCGATGGAGCACGGCTGGAATGCCGGGGTGGTGCTGACCGTTCCCCTGTTCAGCGGTTTCCTGACGCAGCAGCAGGTAGCAGAGGCCAAATCAAGTCTCTACACCCTGAGAGCCAATGAAGAATCTTTACGTCAGCAGATACTGCTCGACGTCAGGCAGGCTTACCTTAACCTGCAGGCAGCGGAGGCCAGCATCGCAACTGCAGAACTAGCCTCTAAGCAGGCCAAGGAAAACCTGGACCTGGCGAACGGCCGGTACGCAGCGGGTGTGGGAAGCCCGATCGAAGTCTCCGATGCGTTTGCCACCTATGTCACGGCCCAGGCCAGCTATACCACGGCCCTGGCTAATTACAAGACCGCGCAAGCCAGCATTGAAAAAGCAATGGGTGCGCGGTAACATGCTGGATGTAGATAGGTACGGTGAAAGGCAAAGTAACCGTCTCATGCAAAAAGAGCGTAACCGCCTTTGGGAAACAAAATGAAAAAAAGGAAGGCCGCAAAATAATATGAAATACGAATCGTTTAGAGTACAGACAAAACTTATCGCAATGGTTCTGCTCTTCGCTTTCCTCGGTGCATGCTCCTCCAACGGCGGGGCGAAACAGTCCCCGCAAAGAATCGTTCCGGTAAAAATAGGCGATGTGATGCAACAGAGCGTCCCTGTGCAGCTCAATGCCATCGGCAATGTCGAGGCGTACAATACCGTGTCCGTGAAGGCCATGGTAGGCGGGGAAATCATCGGTGTGCAATTTCGGGAAGGCCAGGATGTACAGCAGGGCGACGTGCTCTTCCAAATTGATCCCCGGCCCTATGAGGCGGCCCTCAAGCAGGCTGAGGCCCAGCTCGCACGCGACGCCGCGCAAGCAAAAAATGCGGAAGAGCAGGCCAAGAGATACGAGATCCTTGTCCAAAAAGACTATGTCTCCAAGGACCAATACGATCAGCTTCGCTCCAATGCGGACGCTCTGGCGGCCGCGGTCCAGGCGGACAAAGCGAATGTCGAGAACGGCAGGCTGCAGCTGGCCTATTGCACGATCAAATCTCCGATTGACGGCCGCGTGGGAAGCGTCCTTATTAACAAGGGCAATGTCATTAAAGCGAATGATCTGACCATGGTCACGATCAATAAGATCGCCCCGATTTATGTGACATTTTCCATACCTGAACAGAACCTTGCGGACATAAAAAAATATATGGCTGAAGGATCATTGAAGGTGGATGCGATCATTCCCGGGAGACGAGAAACGGCCCGCGCACGGAAAGCTCACGTTTATTAATAATGCCGTGGATGCTGCCACCGGGACCATCCAGCTGAAAGGCACCTTCGAGAACAAGGACAAAAGGCTCTGGCCGGGACAGTTCATCAATGTGGTCCTGACGCTCACCACCCAGCGAAACGCCGTGGTCATGCCCGCAGCGGCGCTCCAGACAGGCCAGCTCGGGCAGTATGTGTTTGTGGTGAAACCGGACTTCACGGTTGAGTCACGGCCGGTGACGGTCGCGCGGACGTTCGGTGATCTTGCCGTAGTTGCTCAAGGCGTGACGCCGGGAGAAAAAGTAGTGACCGACGGGCAACTCAACTTGCTTACCGGAGTCCATGTGGAGTTGAAAGGTGAACAACCTCAAAATGCACCGGTAAAAAGCGGGCAGACAAACAGCGACCAGGTTAAAACCGACCAGGCGAATAAAAAGCAAAAAGCCGGAAATGAAAAGTAAACAACAGCCGTGCAGTCGCTGCTGATCCGCGAAGCTCGCGTCTCGAATTCACTTTTTCACAAACCAAGGAATGTCCGATGAATATCGCAGAACCCTTTATACGAAGACCGGTCATGACGACACTGATCATGAGCGCGATTCTTCTTTTCGGAATCATGGCGTACCGTCTGCTGCCCGTGAGCGATCTGCCGAATGTGGATTTTCCGAATATCGTCGTGAGCGCCACGCTGCCCGGTGCCAGCCCGGAGACGATGGCCTCTGCCGTGGCAACGCCGCTCGAGCGCCAGTTTTCCACCATCGCCGGCCTCGATAACATGACGTCGGTGAGCGCGCTCGGTTCAACTCAGATCAACCTTCAATTTAACCTCAGCCGGAACATAGATGCCGCTGCCCAGGACGTCCAGGCCATGATCGCCAAGGCCGCGCGCCTGCTCCCGCCGGATATGCCGACGCCCCCGACCTACCAGAAGGTCAATCCCGCGGACCAGCCCATCATCTATGTCGCATTGAGTTCTCCCACGCTTCCGCTTTCAGCCGTAGACGAATACGCCGAGACCACGATGGCACAGCGCATTTCCATGATAAGCGGTGTGGCCCAGGTGCAGGTATTCGGCTCCCAGAAGTACGCGGTCCGCGCTCAGCTCGATCCCCGCGCACTCGCCTCACGCGGAATAGGCATCGACGAAGTGGCGAACGCGGTTGCGAACGGGAACGTGAACCTGCCGACCGGGACCCTGCAAGGGGCAACGAAGTCGTTCACCATACAAACGAGCGGCCAGCTCATGAATGCAGAGTCGTACCGCCCCCTCATTGTGGCATACCGCAACGGCAATCCTGTTAGGCTCCATGAGCTGGGCAGCGTCATCGACAGCGTGGAAAACGATAAGATCGCAAGCTGGTTTGTGACGTCGAAGGGACAGATCCGGTCGGTCATTCTGGCCATTCAACGTCAGCCCGGCACGAACACGGTCGAGGTCGTGGATTCTATTAAGAAGCTTTTACCGACATTCCGTGCGGAGATGCCTGCATCGGTCAATTTGGATATTCTCTTCGACCGCTCCACGTCCATACGTGAATCCGTCGGCGATGTCAAGTTGACCCTGATGCTTGCGATCGTACTCGTCGTACTCGTTATCTTCCTTTTTTTACGCAACCTTTCGGCCACGATCATCCCGAGCCTGGCGCTCCCCATGTCGATCATCGGTACGTTCACGGCCATGTACGTGCTCGGCTACAGCGTTGACAACCTTTCGCTCATGGCGATGATCCTCGCCGTCGGGTTCGTGGTCGACGACGCCATCGTGATGCTCGAGAACATCGTCCGGCACATGGAACACGGAGAGCCTGTGCTTGAGGCCTCGCTCAAGGGGTCGCAGGAGATCGGCTTTACGATCCTGTCCATGACGTTTTCGCTGGTCGCCGTGTTCATCCCCGTGCTCTTCATGGGCGGCATCCTCGGACGCCTGCTCCATGAATTCGCCGTCGTCATCAGCGTAGCCATTCTTGTTTCGGGCATAGTATCCCTCACGCTGACCCCCATGCTCTGCAGCCGTTTTCTGCGGCCTCCCGGCAAAGAGCGGCATGGCCGGTTCTACATGGTTCTGGAAAGATTTTTCGATCGCCTGCGGGACGGTTATGAGAGGAGTCTAACGTGGGTGCTCAAACACCGCTTTGTCACGCTGATGATTTCCATTCTGCTTATTCCCGTGACCTTTGCGCTCTTTATTATCATACCGAAAGGCTTTCTCCCGACCGAAGACACCGGCCAGATCTTTGCCATTACCGAGGCCCAGCAGGGAATATCCTTTGATGACATGAAAAAACACCAGCAGGAGATCGCAGACATCATTGCCCAGGACCCGAACGTGGAGGCCTTCATGTCGAGCATCGGCGCGGGCGGTCCGAACGCTGCTGCAAATGCCGGCCGAATCTTCATGAGGTTGAAACCCCGTTCCGAGCGCAAAATGTCCGCCGACCAGATCATCCAGGACACTGCGCGCAAAAACCGCGGGCGTGATCGGCATCAGAATCTTCATGCAAAACCTGCCTCCCATCCGCATCGGCGGCATGCTAACGAAGAGCCAGTACCAGTATACGCTCCAGGGCCCGGACACGGACGAACTGTATAAAGCGGCGCCTGCCCTCGAAGCAAAACTTCGGGCTTTGCCGCAGCTCCAGGACGTGAACACCGACCTGCTGATAAAAAACCCGCAGGTGAACCTCGAGATAGACCGCGACAAGGCGGCGGCGCTCGGCGTCACGGCGCAGCAGATTGAAAGCGCGCTCAGCGCGGCGTACAGCTCGCAGCAGGTATCCACCATTCTGGCGCCGACCAACCAGTACCAGGTCATCATGGAGCTGGAACCCCGGTATCAGGCGGACCCGTCTTCATTGACCATGCTCTACATCCGCTCGTCCTCCGGCAAACTCGTGCCGCTTAATGTGGTTACCAAGCAGACCGTTGCAACGGGTCCGCTGCTCATTAACCACCTCGGACAGCTCCCTGCGGTGACCCTTTCCTTTAACCTGAAACCGGGAGTGTCCCTGAGTGAAGCCGTTGGGGACGTGGATAGAGCCGCCCGGCAGACGCTGCCGCAGTCCATCACGACCAGTTTCCAGGGGACCGCTCAGGCGTTCCAGTCATCCACGCAGGGTCTGTTCCTTCTCTTGATCCTGGCTGTTCTGGTCATCTACATCGTCCTCGGCGTCCTGTACGAGAGCTTCATCCATCCGCTCACGATCCTTTCGGGCCTGCCTGCCGCGGGTGTGGGGGCGCTAGTGACCCTCCTGATTTTCGGCAAGGAGCTCAATATTTACGGCTATGTGGGGGTCATCATGCTCATCGGCATTGTGAAGAAGAACGCCATCATGATGATCGACTTCGCGCTCGAAGCCGAGCGGAAGGAAGGGAAAAAACCCATGGACGCGATCTTCGAAGGGGCCCTTGTCAGGTTCCGCCCGATCATGATGACCTCGATGGCGGCCCTCATGGGCACGCTTCCGATTGCGCTGGGCTTAGGCGCGGGCGCCGAAGCGCGTCGGCCTCTCGGGCTTGCCGTGGTCGGCGGTCTGCTCTTTTCGCAGCTGCTGACCCTGTATATTACACCGGTTATCTATACGTACCTGGATACATTCCAACAGAGATTCGGCAGACTCGCTCTTTTCCGGACGCGCGGAGAACAACCAGTCATGGGGCAAAAAGGATGAGCATAATGAGCAAAAAAATAAGCGTGACGGTTTCTCGTGGTCTATCAATTATCAGCATGATAGTTGTTCTCCTCACTGGCTGCAAGGGCGATGGCCCTGCATACCGGACTGATCCGGTCACGCTGGGTAACATCGAGCAAGCGGTGACGGCAACCGGGACGGTCAATGCCGTGACAACAGTCCAGGTCGGCACGCAGGTGTCGGGGACGATCAAAACCCTCTATGTAGACTTCAATTCCCGGGTGAAGAAGGGACAGATAATCGCTCAGATCGACCCGTCTACCTTCGAGGCCCAGGTCCAGCAGGCGCAGGCGAATTTACTTTCCGCGCAGGCGAGCCTCCAAAAGGCCGACGCCACGTTGGTAGACGGAAAAAGGACCTTCGACCGGAACAAAGAGCTGTTCGCAAAAAATCTGATTCCGAGAAGCGATCTGGACACTGCGGAGACGAACTACCAGACCGATAAGGCCCAGGTGGAGGTGTCCAAGGCCCAGGTCGAGCAGGCAAAAGCATCGCTCGATTACTCGAAGCAGAACCTCGCCTACACCAAGATCATTTCGCCCGTGGACGGTGTCGTCATTTCCCGCAACGTGGATGTAGGGCAAACTGTGGCTGCGAGCTTCCAGACGCCGACACTTTTTACGATCGCCCAGGACCTTACGAAGATGCAGATTGACACGAACGTTGCCGAGTCTGACATCGGCGTGATCAAACTCGGACAGAAAGTGGATTTTACCGTCGACGCCTATCCCGACACAACGTTCGAGGGCAAAGTGTGGCAGATCAGACAGGCTCCCATAACTGTGCAGAATGTCGTGACCTACGATGTCGTAATCCAGGTGAACAACAAGGATTTGAAACTTATGCCGGGCATGACGGCGAACGTCTCGATCGTCATTCAAACGCGGAATGACGTTATCAGGATTACGAATGCTGCTATGCGGTTCCGGATGTCAGAACGCCCCGCGACGGCTGGCGGTGCAGCGGTCGGCACTGGGGAAAAGAAGGGGCCCTCGGTCTGGATTCTCGAGAACGGCAAGCCTCGGCGTGTGGTCATCACGCCCGGCATCAGCGATGGAGTATACACGGAAATCGTGTCCAGCGACCTCAAAGAGGGGCAGAGCGTCATTGTTGAGGCGCTGAAAAAGAATAAGTCGCAATCCCCATCAGGACCGAGGATGTTCTAAGATGGCGCTTATCGAGGCACAGAAACTGAGTAAGGTGTACAATCTCGGCGACGTCGAGGTGAGGGCGCTCGACGACATTTCGACGACCATAGAAAATGGCGAGTTCGTCGCCATCATGGGACATTCAGGGTCCGGTAAATCGACGTTCATGAACGTGCTCGGTTGCCTTGATACACCGACCACCGGCCATTATCTTCTGGACGGTGTCGATACCGGAAAACTTTCCCGTGACGACCTTGCCGACATACGGAATAAAAAGCTCGGTTTCGTGTTTCAGGGATTCAATCTTCTGTCCCGCACGTCGGCCATTGAGAACGTGGAGCTTCCTATGCTGTACAACGGCGTGTCGGTCCATGAACGCAAGGAGCGGGCGCGGAACGCCCTGAAGAGCGTGGGACTCGAAGGCAGGGAAGACCACCACCCGAATCAGCTCTCCGGCGGCCAGCAGCAGCGGGTCGCCATTGCCCGGGCTCTCGTAAACGATGCTCCGATCATCCTCGCGGACGAACCCACGGGAAATCTCGACACGAAGACGAGTGTCGAGATCATGGAACTTTTTGTGAGGTTGAACCGGGAATCCCGTATAACGGTCATACTGGTCACCCACGAACCCGACATCGCAGCATTCAGCAAACGGATCATACGTTTTTTGGACGGTCATATTATGAGCGATGAAGCGGTGAAAAAATGATCAATATCCCTTCAACATTCAAAATATCATTCCGTGCCCTCCGGGTGAACAAAATGCGTTCGGCCTTGACCATGCTGGGCATCATCATCGGCGTGGGGGCCGTGATTGCCATGGTTGCCGTGGGCGCCGGCGCGAGCCAGAAGATTGCCGCGCAAATATCGAGCATGGGGAGCAATCTTCTCATTATTCTGCCCGGATCGACGACGTCCGGCGGCGTCAGGATGGGTGCGGGCTCGCAACCCACGTTGTCCTTGGGCGACGCAGAAGCCATTATCAAAGAATGCCCCTCTGTGGAGGATGACGCCCCCATGCTGGGCGGCGTGGGGCAAATCGTGGTCGGCCATATGAACTGGTCTACCGGCGTGAACGGGACAACGCCGGGTTATCTGAACGTGAGGGATTGGGACCTCTCTTCCGGCAGATCATTCACGCAACAGGACGTAAAGAGCGCGACCAAGGTGGCCCTGCTCGGCCAGACCGTTGCATATAATCTCTTCGGGGACCAGAACCCCGTGGGCCAGACTATCAGGATCAAGAACGTTCCCTTTATCGTGATTGGTCTGCTGACTCCCAAGGGGCAGTCTGCCCAAGGGCAGGACCAGGACGACACAGTCCTCATTCCGGTCACGACGGCACAGAAGAAGCTTTTCGGGGCCCAGTTCCCCGGCATGGTCCGAATCATCCTGGTCAAGGCAAAGAGCGCCCCGGACCTCGCTTCGGCCGAGCAGCAGATAAACGAGCTTTTAAGGCAACGGCATCACATGGCCCAAAAACAGGAAAACGACTTCACGGTCAGGAACCTCACCCAGATCATGCAGGCCGCGGAACAATCCACAAAAGTCATGACGCTTCTGCTCGGAGCGATCGCATCCGTCTCGCTTCTGGTCGGCGGCATCGGCATTATGAACATCATGCTCGTGTCGGTGACCGAGCGCACGCGTGAGATCGGCATTCGCATGGCCATCGGAGCCAAAACCTGGGACATCAGACTCCAATTCATCATCGAGGCACTTTCGCTGTCTCTGATCGGCGGTGTCATCGGCATCATTGTCGGCGTTTCTACTGCAGTGATTCTCTCTTCCGTCTCCGGCTGGCCAACGGTCGTATCCGTGCTTTCAATTTTACTAGCATTCGGTTTTTCAGGATTCATCGGGATTTTTTTTGGTTTTTACCCGGCTTACAAGGCTTCGCTGCTGAACCCGATTGATGCGCTGCGGTATGAGTAGTTTTTTGCCAGCCATGTACGTTGAGTTAGAACCACCGGAACTTGAATAGTGAGAGAATATATAAAACGTCATTACCACCCCAGCCTATGGTTCCACTCGCTTATTGACGAAGTCACAAATATTAAATAATGAACAAGCAGGAGGTCGTGAGTATCAGTATGGAAGGGCGTATAACTATCGAAAACGAATCAGTCCCGGCGTATCAGGTGTGGCTGCGAACATGGGGAATCCGGATTGCCGTCGTTATTGTTCTGGCAATAAGCGCGGTGTATGCTTTTCATAAAGTATCGTACGCATTGACCCATGAAAGCACGGACGATGCGTTCCTGGAAGGCGTGGTCGTGCCGATCAGTTCCGAAGTCAAAGGACAGGTAACAAAAGTACTCGTCGACGACAACCAGTATGTGAAGAAGGGGGACGTTCTGCTCGAAGTGTTCCAGGAAGATTTTTCGCGTGTTGTCCAGACAAAAGAAAGCTCGCTTGCCCGTTTTGGCGCGGAAAAACAGGAACTGAAGGCGACCATTAAAGCAAAAATTATGGGGTTGGCGCGGGTCCGTGCGGACATGGATGCCGCCAGCACCGACGCGGCCCTTGCGGCAAAGGACCTTCAGCGGGCCACGGATCTGCGCAAAAAAGAGGTCATTTCCCAGAGCCAGTTCGACCGGGCTGAGGCGCGATTCAAGGCTTCCTCGGCGCGCAGGGAAGCGGCACGAGCAGCGGTGGCCGAAACCGAGGCTGCGATCGAGGCCTTGAATGCCCAGCTTACGACCCAGGCCTACAAGATCAAGGAAGCAGAGGCAACAGCCGGGCTTGCAAAGCTTGACCTCAGCAGGACCGTTGTTACGGCGCCCGTAGCGGGCAGGATCGCCAAGAAGAACGTGGACGCAGGAAAATACATCCAGCAGGGCCAGCCGCTCATGTCCATCGTGGATGACAGCAACCTCTGGATCGTCGCAAACTTCAAAGAAACCCAGATCACGCACATGAAGACCGGAGAGGCAGTAGACATCGCCGTAGACGCCTATCCGGGTGTTGCCTTCAAGGGGCATGTCGACAGCTTTCAGCCAGGCACGGGCGCGGTATTCAGCCTTCTACCTCCGCAGAATGCGACGGGCAATTTCGTAAAGGTCGTTCAGCGCGTACCAGTCAAGATCCTGATCGATTCGAAGCCCGATCCCGCCCATCCCCTGTGGCCCGGACTTTCGGTCTATCCTTCGGTAGCCACATCCGAAAAGGCCCGTTGATATTCCTGCCTATCGTTGTTACGGGAAACAATTATGACCTCATCGAAAGCCGATAAATGGATCATCACCATCACCGTGATGATCGGCACGATCATGAGCGCCCTCGATTCGAGCATCGTGAACGTTGCGCTGCCCTACATGCGTGGCAGCTTGAGCGCCACCATCGAGGAAATCACCTGGGTCGCCACGGGATACATCCTTTCGAACGTGATCATCATGCCGATCGTGGGCATGCTCTCCGCGCGTTACGGACGCAAGAAATTCTACCTCATTAGCATCGTCGGCTTCACGCTCAGCTCCATGCTCTGCGGCATGGCCTGGGACCTCACGTCCATGGTCATCTTCCGCGTGATCCAGGGCATCGGCGGCGGCGCGATGATCCCCGTGTCCCAAGCGATCCTGCGAGAGACCTTTCCTCCGGAAGAGCAGGGCATGGCCATGGGTCTCTACGGCTTCGGCGTCGTTCTGGGGCCTGCCTTCGGGCCGACCATCGGCGGATGGCTTACAGACCATTATTCCTGGCCCTGGATTTTCTACATCAACGTGCCGATCGGGATCATCAACGTGCTCATGGTCATGCGCTTCATTAAAGACCCTCACTACCTTGTGCGTGAAAAAGGCAAGATTGATTTCCTCGGTCTTATCTATATGATGGTCGGCCTCGGTGCGCTCCAGATCCTGCTTGAAAAAGGAGAGCGGGAAGCATGGTTTGAATCGGGAATGATCCGTTACCTCATGATTGCTTCCGTAGCCGGGATCATTCTCTTCATCTGGCGCGAACTCACGTGCAACAGGCCGGCTGTTGACCTCAGGATCCTGAAAGACGTGAACTTCGCCTCAGGGTCGCTCATCGGAGGCTTCCTCGGCATGGGGCTCATGGGCAGCCTCTTCCTGTTACCCATGTTCCTCCAGCAGCTCCTGGGTTACCCTGCATTGGATTCCGGGTTCATCCAGATGCCGAGAAGCATTGCCATGGCCATTGCCATGCCGTTGGGCGGGAAATTATACAACAGATTAGGTCCGCGTATCCTGATCGGGACTGGGCTTATTATAACTGCCGTGTCTTTTTACCAGTTATCACGATTATCCCTGAGCATGGGATATTTCGATGTGTTCTTCCCGCAGCTGTTGCAAGGAGCGGGATTCGGCATGATCTTCGTGGCTTTGAGCACCGCGGCACTCTCAACGGTTGAAAGAAGCAGTCTCACGGCGGCTGCCGGTCTCTACAACGTTGTCCGGCAAGTCTTCGGCAGCATCGGCATCGCTGTAGCCGCATCGCAGCTTACGAAATCCGAAACCACCTACCATGCACTCCTCGCAGAGAAGGTGACTGATTACAGCTCTGCCACCTCGGCGTGGATGCAGTCCCTGTCCGGAGGCATGCAGGCGCAAGGAGCCGATCCGGCAACAGGCAAACAAATGGCGTTAACGCTCATGGACGGGGAACTGACGCGGCAGGCCGGCATGATGGCGTACAATCATATGTTTCTGCTCGTGACGGTGCTGTTCATTATTTCAATGCCCTTCATCTTTCTGTTAAAATCGAATAAAAAACAGGAAGGTATTGAAGAGATCATCGCGGAGTAAGGCCTTTTAAATCACAAGTACTGTTTGGCATTGTCGTAATAGAGTTGATCGAATTGGTTGATCTTAATTCCGCGAAAACCTTTATTGGAGAAATGGAGAAAAAAACGGGGAAATGGGGGAAAAGACTTTTTGAATGGTTTGTTTTCCCCCTTTCGCATTTTAATTCCCCCTTTCCCCTTACAGTTTTAGGTTTTCTGTAAGCCACTCATTCTTGCCTCATTGTGCAAAACGTTTACCATCAAGGTCTGTTTCTTTTCAGGAGAAGATCATGCCAGTACAACAAACGATCGTGATCACCATTTCACGCCAAATGGCGAGCGGCGGCGCTTACATCGGCCATCTGCTTGCCCAAAAGCTCGGTTACAAATACGTTGAACGTGAAATTCTGCATGCCGCGGCCAAGGAACTGGGCGTTGACATCTCCGACCTTTCCAAACTCGATGAACGCCACGCGGGTTTTGTTGAAAATCTCATGAAAAGCTTTGTCTTCGGCACACCCGAAGCGGCCTACGTTCCTCCCTCAAGGCGGCCTGTCTATGATCAGGAACTCTTCGAAGCGGAATCAAAGATCATCACGGCGATTGCGGACCAGTATAATGCGGTCATTGTCGGCCGCGGCGGATATTTCATGCTTCGCGGACGACCGAACGTAGTGAACGTATTTATCCACGCGCCTATGGATTTTCGCATCAAACGGTTTCAGAAGTTTCACGATGTTTCAGCAGAACAGGCACGGAAGAAATAACGGATTCCGACCACCAGAGGGAAAAATTCCTCAAAACCATGACCGGCACCGACCGGTACGATGCGAGGAATTATCACCTCTCCATCGATGCGGCTGCTGCCGGTTTTGAAGCGGCACAGCAGATGATTATCGGGCTCGTGGAAAAGATGCAGAAGGAGAGGGGAATGTAAGAGGAGATGAAGCTAGTCGTAAGTCACCTGATGGTTTCGTAACTTAAAGTCGAAATCGCTTCTTAAGCAGAGGAGCTTCAGTCCTTCACGGCTTGTCCGAATCGTATCTCCCCAGCCCGTTGTACGGCAACATGATTCCCGACAAGCGATTGACGCTTCTACTCAGTGGTGAACACCTACCATTCAATCGGAAAATAGTCCTTGAGAAATTTCCCGCACCAGTGTTTGCCTGTCAGGATGCCGTCGAAGAAAGGATCGCAGACCCTGGCGGCCCCATCGACGATATCAAGGGGAGGCTGGAAGTCATGGACCTTCTGTTTGAATTGGGAAAGCTCAGCCGGGTCTTCATCAGTGACCCAGCCGGTATCCACCGCATTCATATAAATGCCGTCTTTGGCAAGGTCCTCTGCTGACGTATGGGTCATCATGTTCAGGGCCGCTTTCGCCATGTTCGTATGCGGGTGCCGGTCGTCCTTCCTGAACCTGAAGAACTTTCCTTCCATGGCCGTCACGTTCACGATATGTTTCTGTCCGGTGTAATCCCGTCGCATAAGGGACACCAGCCTGTTGCACAGCACAAAGGGCGCCACGGCATTCACCAGCTGCACTTCGAGCATTTCCATGGCAGGTATCTCGCCCATCCGTAACCGCCAACTGTTCGTCTTCCGCAGATCCACCTGCTGCAGGTCGCAGTCAAGTTTGCCTTTCGGGAACAGTTCCTCGGAAACCAGAGAATCATCCTTACCGTAAGAAAGCTGTGATAATTGAGCCGATTCCCGGAGGCCAATGCCGGGGCCTCGGTCCTGCCATGAGGCTGCAAGGGCGAATTCCTGGTTGGACGAAGTCGTGCCAATCGAAACAAGCTGTTGTTTACAGGTATCGTGGTCAAGAAGAAGCTTGTGTGCGTCAGGGGACAGTGCGCTCAGTCCGTTTTTTTCGTTTTCTATGAGATGAGCATAAAAACCAACAGGCCGTTTTACGGTCTGGGCCGCGTTGTTGATCAGGATATCCAGCCGGCCGTGCCGCTGTTCCAAATAGCGGGTAAACAACTCCACACTCGTGCATCCGCTGTAGCGCCTGTCTGAATATCTGTCCGGTCTACGAGCGCACAGGAGGACACGCGTACAGTTCTGTCTATCCCGGCCCGATCGGGGCGATTTTGACGCCTCAATTGCTGGGCATCGAGCAGGCCAGTACGCTGCCGTATGCTTCGTCGCTCTGTGGTGCTTGCTACGATGTCTGTCCGGTGAAAATCAATATTCCCCAAATCCTGATCTATTTACGCGGACGAGCGGTCCGCCAGAAGCAGCGCAGTCGCCGCCTGCGCGACCGCGCAAATCCCGAAGCCATCGCGATGCGGATAATCGCGAAGCACGTTTGCGAATCGCGCCCGCTACGAGCAGGCTCAGAAGCTGGCTCAACTCGGCCAGTTACCCCTGAAACATGGCGATTTCATCGAGTGGCTCCCTGGCGAATTAGGCAATTGGACACTTATGCGCGATATACCGGCGGTACCTGCCCAGAGTTTTCGCGAGTGGTGGCGCGAACGCGAGACAAAACAGACCGGCGAGGAGAAGCAGGCGTGAATAGCAGAACAAACGCGCGCGAGGCAGTCCTGGGCCGTATCCGCGAAGCACTCCAGGATGTTCCGACAAACGAGCAACCAGAGACGGTTACGGTTGCGCGCACCTATCTCCACAGCGGAACGGCTGAGCACACGGAGATGATTGACCGCTTTATCGAGCGAGTAGCTGACTACAAGGTCCATGTTCAACGCGTGGAAGCGGCTACGCTCTCCCAGGCAATTGCCTCAACCTGCACCGAACGAGGCATACATCGCCTGGTCGTTCCGGCTGACCTGCCTGCTTCCTGGCTCCCTGCACAGGTTGAACTGTTGCGCGATGATCCGCCTCTGAGCAATGAGCAACTGGATACCAGCGATGGCGTGCTGACAGGCTGCGCGCTGGGTATTGCTCAAACGGGTACGCTTGTACTGGACGGCGGCCTTGCTCAAGGTCGCCGCGTGCTAACCCTGCTACCCGATTATCATCTCTGCATCATTCACGAGGAGCAGATCGTGGACCTGGTACCCGAAGCTATTACCCGTTTGAGCTGATGCGGTCAGGCTGCACCACAGACCCCTCACCTTTGTCTCCGGCCCCTCCGCGACCTCAGACATCGAGCTAAACCGCGTCGAGGGTGTTCACGGCCCGCGCACCCTGGATGTGCTGGTAGTACAATAGGAAATATAGCTGATAATACGATGGGGTAATACAGGCTATACATCATAAAATCGAGACGGAGCTTGCCTCCGTCTCCACACATCCTCCACACATCCTCCACTCGTCACAAATACACTACATATTCCTCGCCACACCAAATATTCCCGCTACATCCGTCATCTACATCCTTCCCGCGACAAACATCCCCGATGCTTTAGTAATATGAATTGTTCCATACGCTGCCAGTTCTTGCTGAATTGCGAGTCGCAACGGCATCTGTTGCTCTGCATTCAGCCGCGAGCCAGTGCTGGCTGAGAGTGCATACGCGACCAGCGGCTCTACTTCGGTGACTTCGAGCGCGTCTTCGTAGGTGAGCAACGCACAGGAAGCAAAAAATGGAGCGAGCTGTTCCTGTCCGTTCTCCAGCACAAAGGGCAAACGCTGTCCTATACCCGGCCAGGAGACACTCGGCCACGCGCGACGCACAAGTTCGTCCAGTTCGTGCATGTGTTCGCGCCCAATAGTTGTGGCGTAGAGATGTCCACGCGGCTTGAGTACGCGCCGGATCTCGGCCAATCCACGCGGTAGGTCCGGTACGTGATAGAGCATGTGGTTGGCTATGACGGCATCGAAGCTGGCATCGGCAAAGGGAATGGCCTGCACATCAATCACCTGATAAGCAAAACGCTGCTCCCCCAGCCGCTGGCGAGTCTCCTGAAGCATACCCGGCGAAAAATCAGAGAGGGTAATCTGCCAGCTCGCCGGGATACGCTGCCGATTACTGGACCAGAGCCAGCCCGGCCCACAGCCCAGTTCCAGCACACTGCTATTCTCGCCTATTTGCAACTGATCGAAGACCCAGTGATGCCAGTCATAAATGTTGGTACTAAAGCGACGGTGCAAAGCGACGCGCGCGCTGAAATTCGTGGCATCTTTATACTGACTGTTCAGAAGATAATGCTGATCGCGAAATTCTCCCATACTATGTATTTCCTTGCCCTACCGGCTCGCTCGCGCGCGAGAAAAATTCCACGAGGTCCACGCGCTTCACCTCAATTTGCTTTTTCTCAGTACCCATCCCGCCAGCCTGGAGATCTTTGACGGTGACAAAGCCACCAGCCAGTTCGTTATCTCCCAACAACAGGGCGTAGGCCGCGCCAGAGGCATTGGCCTGCTTCATCTGTGCCTTGCCGCTGCGCCCGCCATAACTCATCTCGGCGCGTATCCCGGCCTGACGCAGTTCCGCGACCAGGCTGACACTGGCATCCCTGGTACTCCTCGCTTTTGCCAAAACTGACCACAAAGGCACGCGGTTTCGCCTCTACCTGGGGCTGAATGTCACGCTTTTTCAGTTCCAGAATAATCCGCTCAATGCCCGCGCCAAAGCCGAAGCCTGGTGTGTGCGCGCCACCCAGGATTTCGGCCAGCCCGTCGTAGCGTCCACCACCACTGAGTGCGATATTTTCGTTGCTGGGCGTGAACTCAAAGACGGTACGCGTGTAATAGTCGAGTCCGCGCACGATCAACGGATCATGCTCCAGCGGCACGCCGTAGAGCTTGACAAAACGCTGCACCGCCGCAAAGTGTTCTTTACAGGGATCGCAAAGATGATCCGAGATTCTGGGCGCGGCAGCGATTTTGGCCTGATCGCGTGGCTCCTTGCAATCGAGTAGACGCAGAGGATTTTTGACAAAGCGCACCTTGCAATCATCGCAACAATCGTCCAGCAGCGGACGGTAGTAATCTTTGAGCGTCTCGATGTACTGCGGACGACAATTGCCGTCGCCAATACTGTTCAGACGCACGCGCACGCCTTTCAGACCCAGGCGCGTGTAGACCTGGTAGAGCAGGCCAATCACCTCAGCATCAATGGCCGGATCGCCGTCCCCCAACACTTCGACACCAAACTGATGGTGTTCACGCAACCGGCCAGCCTGGGGCTTGTCATGACGAAAGACAGGTACACTCAAGTAGTAGAGCTTGACCGGCTGGGCTAACTGGAACATACCATGCTCCAGGTAAGCCCGCACAACGCCTGCTGTACCTTCAGAGCGCAGAGTGACGTTCGTGCTGTTACCCTCTTTGTCTGGACGATCATTAAAACTATACATCTCTTTTTCCACGACATCTGTACCCTCGCCAGAGGTCCGCCGGTACAGCGATGTCTCCTCTAACGTCGGCGTGTCAATGCGCCGATACCCAAATGTCTCCGCGACCTCAACCGCGACCTTTTCGACCAGACGCCAGTAAGGCTGCTCATCCGGCAAAATATCTTTAAATCCCTGTAGTGC
>CAVWHO010000020.1:0-465404 GCA_963754875.1 Nitrospirota bacterium | reverse complement strand
GCCGAGGAAGGGAAGGTCCAGCAAGCCCCTGACATGCTTGCCCGCTTCTAAGGAAACCCCTCGCGGATGAGCTTGTCCAAGTCCAGGGTGCTTTTAATTTTGCGTCCAAGAGATGTCTGGCCGCCAAGGACTGATACTATATTCTGTTCGGTAAACATGGAAGTAACCTCCTGTCATCTGGCATTATATTATCAGACAAATGGCATGCTGTCAATGACGATGTAGTTCGAGAATATTATGTTTCCGATGAATTAAAGGGAACCGAGCGCTCAGGCCGGCCACAAGAGTTCCACAAAAGTGACCGCATGATTTTGGCTGTCGAGAAGCAAGTAGGATTTCGGATCTCATGAATATTTCAAGGAAACCGTGACGGAAAATTTTTCGATTATTTCTATTATTGCCCATGAAAAAAAATGAACTGGTACAGTAACTGATACAGACATAGAAAAAGGGTCAGCTTTTGCAAGCTAACCCCTTGATTACTTGGTGGAGCTGAGGGGGATCGAACCCCTGACCCCAAGACTGCCAGCCTTGTGCTCTCCCAGCTGAGCTACAGCCCCACATAATTTGCCGCAACAAGGTGATTAATTTAACATCACGTACCAATGTTGTCAAGAAAAAAGACGGATTTTCAATGCACGGAGCAGGATATGCAGGGGTCGTAAGACCTGACGAGCATCTGGGCGAGGAGTTCTATCTTCTGATCATTGGCCCCTTGTTTTGGATACTGGGCAACAAGGGCGTCAGATCGTGTTGGATGTTGGCGGCTGGCCTCTGGTCGTGGGACAACAGCACACACCGGACACGATCTTGCCGTCCTTGTCGAACTCGTAGCAATGATAGAGGATCCCCCGTGGCACTTCAACCGCGCCGACACCGACGCCGCTCTTTGGGGCAACCTTCTGTCGCGGTTCCTGCCATGTGGGCCTGTAAGCTCGTCGATAACAGTGACGGCGTCCATGACCACGTGGAATGCATTCTACCAGCTGCGCGATGTTGTTCATAAACGGATATCGCGCTTCACCCGGCTTGAGCCCGAATCTTACTGCAATCTCCCTGGCTGTGGGGTGAAAGAAATATATAATTATTGTTCACACGCGCAAGCGCTCCAACGGCAAACGATTCGCGCGACAAGCGGCTCCATCGAAGTCGACTGCTCCACCAGGAATTCATTGGTCATCAACCGGGTATTCGTGTTCTTTCTTAATAAACGCCGTCCGTGGAAGCGACGAGGGATAGCTTCCTTCACCTTTCAGCGAGACAAATTCGGTCTCCCGAGTGAAGTCGGGCAGTACGAATGTCCGGCAGAGTTCCGCGGCGCGCAAAAGGTCTTCTCCAGCTGTTCAACCGGGTACTGAATTGCACGAGTTCTTTTTTTCGGCAACATGGTGAAGCCGCCCACGATTGTTCTCAGGGTGCATCCGTCGTCCGCGCGGATGAAGCAATTGGCAAATGACGTTTGCGACTGCATCGGCGGACGACGGATGCACCCTACGAGAACAATCGTGGGCGGCTTCACCATGTTGCCCGAAAAAAAAGAACTCGTGCAATTCAGTACCCGGTTGAAAGACGCTGGAGAAGACCTTTTGCGCACCGCGGAACTATTCCGGCAGATTGTACTGCCCGACTTCACTCGGGAGACCGAATTTGTCTCGCTGAAAGGTGAAGGAAGCTATCCCTTCATCGGTGGAGATTTGGCTTCCACGGACGGCGTTATTAAGAAAGAACACGAATACCGGTTGATGACCAATGAATTCCTGGTGGAGCAGTCGACTTCAAAATGGAGCCGCTTGTCGCGCGAATCGTTTGCCGTTGGAGCGCTTGCGCGTGTGAACAATAATTATATATTTCTTCACCCCACAGCCAGGGAGATTGCAGTAAGATTCGGGCTCAAGCCGGTGAACCACAATCCGTATATGAACAACATCGCGCAGCTGGTAGAATGCATTCACGTGGTCATGGACGCCATCACTCTTATCGACGAGCTTACAGGCTCAGCATGGCAGGAACCGCGACAGAAGGTTGCCCCAAAGAGCGGCGTCGGTGTCGGCGCGGTTGAAGTGCCACGGGGGATCCTCTATCATTGCTACGAGTTCGACAAGGACGGCAGAATCATGTCCGCTGATTGTGTCATTCCCACGAGCCAGAACCACGCCAACATCCAACACGATCTCAGCGCCCTTGTTGCCCAGTATGCAAAACAAGGGGCCAATGATCAGAAGATAGAACTCCTCGCCCAGATGCTCGTCAGGTCTTACGACCCCTGCATATCCTGCTCCGTGCATTGAAAATCCGTCTTTTTTCTTGACAACATCAGTACGTGATGTTAAATTAATCACCTTGTTGCGGCAAATTATGTGGGGCTGTAGCTCAGCTGGGAGAGCACAAGGCTGGCAGTCTTGGGGTCAGGGGTTCGATCCCCCTCAGCTCCACCAAGTAATCAAGGGGTTAGCTTGCAAAAGCTGACCCTTTTTCTATGTCTGTATCAGTTACTGTACCAGTTCATTTTTTTTCATGGGCAATAATAGAAATAATCGAAAAATTTTCCGTCACGGTTTCCTTGAAATATTCATGAGATCCGAAATCCTACTTGCTTCTCGACAGCCAAAATCATGCGGTCACTTTTGTGGAACTCTTGTGGCCGGCCTGAGCGCTCGGTTCCCTTTAATTCATCGGAAACATAATATTCTCGAACTACATCGTCATTGACAGCATGCCATTTGTCTGATAATATAATGCCAGATGACAGGAGGTTACTTCCATGTTTACCGAACAGAATATAGTATCAGTCCTTGGCGGACAGACATCTCTTGGACGCAAAATTAAAAGCACCCTGGACTTGGACAAGCTCATCCGCGAGGGGTTTCCTTATAAAGCGGGCAACCATGTCAGGGGCTTGCTGGACCTTCCCCTTCCCATTTTTGCCGGCATAATCGAAGTGAGCGAGCGAACCTTGGCCCGAGTCCGTAACTCGCCGAGTCAGCGCCTGTCGGCCATCGCCAGCGACCGGCTTTACCGGCTGGCAAGGATCTTTTCGATCGCCTGTGAGGTCTTGGAGAACGAGGAAAAAGCCAAGGAGTGGCTTCGTCGTCAACAGGTGGGATTAGGCGGTAAAACACCCCTTGATCTGCTGCATACCGAAGCCGGTGCAAAGGAGGTTGAAGACCTTCTCTGGCGCATTGAATACGGGGTTATCTCGTGATCACTGCCTGGCGCCTGGATAAAGCGAAGCGTGCCAAGGAAGCGTTTACCGGCGAAGGAGCGCGCCGCGTAAGCGGCCGATGGCATCACCAGGGTATACCCGTCATTTACGTAAGCGAGTCCATCGCCCTGTCCGTTCTGGAGAAGTTCGTTCACCTGGGGTTCGACGCTTCTCACATCAAGTTCGTGTACTATAAAATCGAGATTCCGGACAGCGTCCCTATTGAAAAGCTGAAGAGCGCCGATCTCCCCGATGACTGGACCGCCGAACCGCCGAGGGATTCAACCAAAGAGATCGGTTCTACCTGGGCAAAGAAGGCGGACACAGCGGTTTTCCGGGTCCCCTCCGTGCTGGTTCCCAAAAGTTGGAACTATCTGCTCAATCCCGCTCACCGCGATTTCAAGAAAATCCGCATTAGCGACCCAATGCCCTTTGTCTTTGACGCAAGAATGTGGAAAGAGAAATAATGAGGAATGGATGATAAAAACGTTTCAACCGGACGATCATTGCTTTCCTCATGATCGTGCTGCACGCGGTCCATACACTTGCCGGCGACTTTGATATCGAATTCGGTCTAAATCGTCAGAAAAATACTACATCTTTATTTCGGAACCGCCATGATCCCCCTGATTTACAAAGACAAGGCCCCCGATTTCGGTTCGGATAGTCCTCGCTCTCTAAGCAGCAAGATTGTCAGTTAATTACAGTTGATTTGCTTCAACGAGCCGTCCTTTACCCAATATGGATCTCTTCCGTCCGGGAACTTTATTTTGAGCGTCTTGAATTCAACGGATCTTTCCAGAACCTGAACCTTGACGTTGTCTGTGAGCCGCAGAACTGTCCCGCTCTTAATGACGAATGCAAGCTTGTCTTTGTTACCTTCTTCTTCGAGCTTGATCGCCAGATTTAATGTCTCTGAAGTAGAAGCGGCCAAAGCTCCTTCCTTCGTCATGTAAAACTCGTCCACCTGGCATGCTGACGCAGACTTATAGAGCGAGATCACCGTCAGAGCGCAAACCACAATGAAAATAATCGTTTTTGTTATTCTGTTCACCACTTGCCCTCCAGGTATTGCAGTCCGTTTATTTCAGAAAATCTCCGAAGATGTTTTTCCCATGCTCCAGGACCTGCTGAAGCTGGTACATTTCGCCGTTAGCGGAGGCGGGGTTCTTTTCCCGCCACTTCTCAAGATGGTCCTTCGAGCAGAAGAAGTTCATGAACGGGCAAAAGGTCTTTGCGGTGCATCCACAGTGGTCCCCGCTGCTGATAAATTCAACCACGCCATCCGGAACGGAAGAGACGATCTTACCGTCCTTCATCTCGATCTTCATTTCCCCCTCGCACTCAGGGCAGCGCGACCGGACAACGATGTCCTGTCCGAGCATGAAGTGAATGCCCAGGGCGTCTGTCGCGCAAAGCGCATGGATTTCATGCCCATCCGGGAACGCCACTTTGTGGCGTGTCGGTTTTGCGGAGAAAGGATATGCGGATACGATCTCTCCGTTTTCCATCGTAAGGATATCCGCCTTATGCAGTCTTTCGATGAACCTGCGGACCGATTCCAGGGACGGCAGTTTCATTGCATCGACGATCGATTGTTCGGCAGGAGGCTTGCCGGTCTTCGCGAACTCTTTCAAAAAATACTTTCGCGTCTCGTTTTCCGATTGGCTTAGGTTGGCCGCGGACAGTCTCCCCTGTACTGTAGCCCCAATCTGGTCCATAAGGCTTTTCACAGCGGACACTTCTTTGTTGCAATCAACACCCGTCCCGCACTCCGGCTCCTTCATGGCCTTTCGCAGCGTATCTACGGACGGCACATTCGCGAGTCTGCCTGACTCGTCAGTGAACATCCTTCAGGAAAAGCCGACGGTGCCGGACGACTGCAATTCCCTGCCGTTTATGAAGACTGACGGCGATCCGCTGAGCTTCAATTCCGCCGCCTTTTCATCGCTGATCCGGTGAATGCTTACTTTTGCTTGAATCTTTTCAGCCTCCAGGGCGCGGTCGATATTCTCCTTTAACGCTTCCTCTGAACCGCATCCCTGTGAGATATAGCAGTCGATCTTCACGATTACTCTCCTTTATAGCTCTGCCTATGAAATATCCTTCTTCATTTTCTCGTATTCATCCTTGTTGATCTCTCCCCGTGCATACCGTTTTTTGAGGATTTCGAGGGCCGATTCGTCCTGAGCGTTGCCGCGACACTTAAACCCTGACCGCACAAAATAGACGATCCCGGCGATAACAAGAATCCAGAATATAAACATGATGGGCATAGGCCATCCCATACCGCAGCCCCAGCCCATCATGCCGGGCCAGGGGCCGTTGCCCTGGGTTTGTGCCTGAGCAGCGGCAACAGTGGCCAGCGAGAAACCTGTGAAAGAAAGTATTGACGATAATGTTTTCATTGTATGTTCTCCTTTCAGCGTTGTTTTTTATGTACAGCAGCTCAGCTTTGATATGTCCTTCGTAAACGACAGCGCCGCAAGCTTGATCGACTCGGAAAGCGTCGGGAACATGGGCAGAGAGTTAACCACGTCGTCGATGGTATTCTTGTTCTTGACAAGCATCATCGCCTGGGCCGCGAGCTCTCCCGCCTGAGGAGCGAGAATATGAACGCCGGTTATCTGTCGGGTCTCCGGGTGGATCGCCATCTTGATCAAGCCTTCGGTGCGCTTCGTAATGATCGCCTTCGGAACATCGGCAAATGATACGGTATGGCACATGCACGTCCCGAATTTTTCCATCTGTTTCTCTTCCGTGAGTCCGACACCTGCAAGCTGGGGATCGGTAAAGATCGTATAGGGCACCGTGTCGTAGTCGATAGCTTTCTTTGATCCGGTTAAAGCATTCTCGGCTGCAAGGGTGCCTTCATGACCTGCGGTCGTTTCAAGGCGCAACGGAAGCCCGGCCACATCGCCGGCAGCAAACACATCGGGATTCGAGGTCTGGAGAAATTTGTTGACGACGATTGCCTGATCACCGTCAATCCGTACACCGGTCTTGTCCAAATCCAGACCTGCCGTATTGGGGATCTTTCCCGAGGCGAGCAGAATCTCTTCCGCCGATGCTCGTTCTTCTTTTCCATCAAGGGTGAACGAAACGGTTTTCTTCTGGCCCTCTGCCCATGCCTTCTTGAACGTTATCCCTCTCTTTATTGCTATCCCTTCCCCTGCAAGAATCTCCGCGAGTCGCCCTGTCAATTCATGTTCAGATGCCGGGTAAAGAGTTGGCGACCGCTTCAGGATAGTGACCTTTGTTCCGAAGCGCGAGAACATCTGAGCAAATTCGAGCCCGACCGGTCCGCCGCCGATGATGATCAGCTCTTTCGGCTGTTTCTCAAGCTTCAACGCCTCGATATGCGTTACAAAACCCGCATTCCGGATGCCTTCGATAGCCGGGACCGAGGCGGTCGATCCGGTGGCAATGACGAACTTCTCTCCGCGAATGGTCGCGCCGTTTACCTCGACTTCATGCGAGGAAACGAACTTAGCTGTTCCTTCAAGAAACGTAACGTATTCAAGGTTCTTCAGCACCTTGCTGTATTTCTCATTCCGCAGCGTCTCGACCAGTGCGAGTTCATTCTGAATGACCTTCCTGAAATCGAATTTCCTTACATCAAGCTCGATGCCGGGAATGCCGTGATTCCTGGCAAGATGCATGATTTCCCCAGCATAGAGCAGCATTTTTGACGGCACGCAGCCGACGTTCACGCAGGTACCGCCCAGGGGAAGCCCGGCATTGATCATGGCTGTTCCCGTCTTGAGTTCATTCGCGCGGATGGCTGCCCCGAATGCGCCTGCCCCGCCGCCGATGATGACGAGATCGAATGTTTTCATATGGTTGCCTCGTTGTTTATGTGTCAACGTTAGCCATGGGTTTTTTGCCACTTCCTGTATGAACTGACCGTCAGGATTACGAACGCCCCCAATGCGGGGAAAAGCACGTAATCGAGGTACGGGGTGAGCGCGCCCAAACCTACAGCGGCCAGTGCGATGACCAGGATCGGCGTAAAACAGCATATCGCAACCGCGATCGTGCCGGCGAGTGCGGCGTAGAATCGTTTTCGGAATGTTTGCGTCCGTTCTTTCACGATTTCACCTTCTTTGCGTCAAAGCTTTATCTTCACGTTGTATATCGGATAGGCGATGGGTGATTGAGTTTCGTAACCTATCTTTTTCCTTCTTTTCTCATCCAGAAGATGGTACTTCACCGTCACGTCGAGCACGGCCGGCGCGTCATTTGTTCGTTTATCAAAACGAAAATCATACGACCTCGGTTTATTGTATTCCAATCGAGTATCTTTAATGTCCACGATGAAAGGCCTCCACAGAATATACCGTTTCATGGTATAGACCTTTTCCTTGAGGACCTTTCCCGCAGGATCCAGGAGCCTCAGTTCGAGGGTCAGATGTCTGTCCGGCGTTCCCGTGGGGAAAGCGTGCGCCGTGCCCACATTGGTGAGGGTGATCACATATCGATCAGCCTCTTTCCGATATTCCACTTTGAGGGCCTTCTTGACCCACTCAGGAGAATGTCCGCCCTGGAATAGATGCATTCTTCCCGTCCGCGAGGACATGCCGTTGGCCGCCGGCCGGACCACGCCGGGCAGATGACAGCCGACGCAGTCGGGACTTTGCCCTCCGCGCTGGATCTCCGCGACCGTGCCGCACGCGGGAATTGCGTAGAACGTGTCCCAGCGCTCTCCGGACGCCACATGACACCGCACGCAGGGTTTCATGCCCGACGACATTTCCGTATCGACCTCGACGGGATGGGGCGCCCAACCGGTCGTGAAAGGTCCGATGATCTTTCCGTCACGAACGTGGCATACCGCGCAGGTAACCCCCTCATTTTTAAGCGCCGGATCGAAGCCGGGATTGGGCGCGAGAATCGGCTCGAACTTTTCCCGGTCCCTGAACCCGAGAACAAGGTTTTCCTGCTGGTTCACGAGCGGCGTGTGGCAGTTGAGGCAGATCTGCTGCGAGCCGTCGTAGCGGTAGTCGACCTGAAAATAGGGCTCCGTCCACGCGCGCGCGTGCATGCTGCCCGACCACTCCCGATATATCTCTTCATGGCACCGACCACAGTCACGAGCGCTCAGTGAGTGCAGACCCTTGGGCGTGCTCACCGTCATCGGCAGCTCGAACCTCTCATCGACGACGAAAATGTTCAAGGGCCGCAAGAGTCTCCATGCCAGAAATGCCGCGATACAAATCGTAAGGAAGATAATAATTTTTTTCTTTGGCATGACCCGCCTTCCGACTTCATTGTTTGTCACTGACAAGCATCCGGCTGCGCTCACGAGCCCTTGTCGATAGCGCATTACCCCTTACTACTTCTTTGTTATCTTCTGATAGACCACCGGCACCAGCGCGAACAGTCCCAGCAGTGCAAAAGAGCCGAGTACACGGACAGAGGCGACCTCGCTCATGCTGTTGATCGTGGCAAGACTCGCCCCGGCATTGCAATATACGAAGCTGCCGGGGATGATTCCCACCATGGTCCCGAGAATATAGGTCCGTAAAGGCATTCCGGTCAGGCCCGCGCCGAGATTAATGAGGAAGAAGGGAAATACCGGGACCAGACGAAGGAACAGGAGATAATTGAACCCCCTCGTTTCGAGTTCCCTGTTTAGCTTTTCCAATCGGGGGCCGAATCTTTTCTGTATTACCTCGTGGAACAAATAGCGGGCCACGAGGAACGCGGCTGAAGCGTCAAGAGTCGCGCCGATATTGACGAAGAGGGCGCCCATGACGGCTCCGAATACGGCCCCCCCCTGCAAGCGACAGCACGGCCGCACCGGGCAGAGACAGCGCTGTCTGAATGATATAGACCGCGATGAATAGCGAAATCATGGCAACGCGGTGCTGCCCGTAGAATGCCGCAAGGGCTGCGCGGTTGTCCTTGAGCGACGCCAGGGTCAGGTATTTCCCCAGGTCGAGATAAAAGAACAGCCCTGCCAGGATTGCAACGAACGCGATGACCAAAAGCTTCTTTTTGTTCATGACATCACCCTTACGACCGCTGCCATTTGAGCCATTTGACAAATAGCCTTTTTACAAAAGGCGTCAGCCGCGTTCTGTTGTACGCGTCAGCCAGCTTCTTAACCGCCTCGGCCTGTGTGGGGTAGGGATGGATCGTTCTGCCGATCGCGGAGAGACCGAGTCCGGAGGTGATTGCGAGGGATATTTCGTTGATCATTTCCCCTGCGTGGCGGGCAACGACCGTGGCACCAATGATCTTGTCGGTGCCTCTCTTCAGATGCACGCGCGCGAACCCATTGGTTTCGCCGTCCAGAAGAGCCCGGTCCACGTCCGCAAGATTGACCGTAAGCGTATGGACATCGATGCCTTTATCGCGGGCCTCTTTTTCGTACATGCCAACGTGGGCGACTTCAGGATCGGTGAAGGTGCACCAGGGAATGACGAGTGATGAGGTCTTCTGCCGCGCCTTGAACAATGCATTCGCGATCAGGATGCGGGCGAGCGCGTCTGCCGTATGGGTGAACTTATAGGGAAAGCAGATGTCTCCGGCTGCGTACACACGCGGATTCGAAGTCTGGAGCAGCGCGTTGACCTTCACACCCAGCCGTGGATCGTAGGCGACGCCTGCTGCCTCAAGGTTCATGCCGTTCACATTCGGAGCGCGGCCGATGCCGACAAGGATTTCATCGACCCTGATCTCCTCCTTCTGTCCGCCGCGCTCAAGAGCAAGGACCTTGTCTTCGCTCTCTTTACGGACACCCAGTATCTTGGCGTTAAAGAGAAGCTTTACACCATCCCGGATGAGCGACTGTTGAACGATCTCGGCAGCATCGGCGTCTTCCCGTGACAATACATGTCCGGTATTCTCAACGATCGTCACAACGCTCCCCATGCGGCCGAAGGCCTGGGAAAGTTCGCACCCGATGGGACCGCCGCCGATGACCGCAAGGCGTTTCGGCAGGTCGGTCAGCCAGAAAACATTCTCATTCGTCAGGTAGCCGGTCTCCTCTATTCCCGGCATGGGCGGCGCCGCAGCCCGCGCGCCGGCGCAAATCGCAGCCTTTGCGAAACGAAGCTCTTTTCCATCAACACTGATCGTATCCGGCCCGGTAAATGCCCCGCTCCCGAGGAAGACATCGATGCCCAGTTCCCTGCTGAATCGTTCGAAGGAGTCATGGTGACTGATGCCCGCCCTGATCGTCCGCATGCGTTCCATTGCTTTCCCGAAGTCGAGGGAAACGTTATCCGCCCCTTTTACGCCGAACTCGCTGCTAGTCTTCGCGTCATGGACCGCCCGACTCGCCCGGATAATGCCCTTGGAAGGCACGCACCCCACGTTGAGGCAATCGCCGCCCATGAGATGCCGCTCGATCAAGGCAACCTTCGCGCCCAGGCCCGCCGCGCCTGCGGCCGTGACGAGACCGGCAGTGCCGGCACCGATCACGACAAGGTTATACCGTGAGGCCGGTTCGGGATTCCGCCACGCGGCAGGATGCACGTTATTGAGGAGAATTTCATTGCTTTTGTCGCGGGGAAGAACCAGCGGCGTATCTTTCATGAAGTAACCTCGCTACTTTCTTGAAACATTCTTTGCGTCATTCGCCTTCCAAGCATATTCTAGATAATCTATCTCATAGGCGCCCTGGAGCAGAATGTCCCGCTCCCCGGCTGGAACGTAGGGCAGAATGAATTTCAGCGCGCTTCCCGCATAGGAGTCAAAATGCCTCTTATCGAACTTAAACACCTGCGAGAGATATATCCTTTTCCGTTCCTGATCCAGGCGCAGCCCTTTGGCTCGATTGGCAAGGAATCGCCTTCCCTGCTGCTCAAGCTGGTTGTACACGATATCAGCCCGGTATGGCTCCGGCATGAGGTCAACACAGCTGACGGAAGCGCAATTGATCCCAAAATGAATCCTGAGATCCTTGAACCCTTCCAGAAGAAGGTCATTTTCTATCTGGCCAAGTGAATAGCCTTTCCCACCCACCACGATAGCCTTTCTGCTCCACGGCAATCCGAGCCAGTTGATCCTTTTGCTTCTAATACTGTCGACAGGATAGTGGTCTACGATCGTCTTGATCGCGGCAATATTGTACACATTGATCCAGAATGACAGTCTTTCTTCTTTGCTCCCGAGGGTTGCGGGGTCAAAAGTCGCCAGCTCATTGAGCAGGAGCGCGTACGGCGAGCCGGATGTCGCGGCGTCCTTTGCCAGCCCGGCGTAATCAACGGCATTGACCTCGATGCCGTCAATGACGACGTTGGGTTTCACGGCGTGGTTAAGCACCTGTTCATATCTCGCGTACGCGAAGTCATTTCCCGGAGACGCGGTCGGAATGACGAGGATGCTCAAAAGGGATAGTATCAGCAATTGTTTCGTCATGGACGATATCACCGCTTACTCCTGTTGAACCGGCATAACGGAGATGGAGCTAATAGAGAACTTTGCCGACATACTCTCTCAACTCATTCCCGGCATTCAGAAAGGCGGAAATAACCGCCGGATCATATATCGTTCCCGACGCTTTCTGAATCTCTTGCTGCGCATCCTCGAATGAAAGCGGTTCACGATAAGGTCGCTTGACGGTCAATGCATCGAGGCCGTCGGCCACGGCAAATATCCGTGCACCGAGCGGTATATCCGAACCCTTTAGCCCGCGCGGATACCCTGAGCCGTCAAAATGCTCATGATGAGACCGAACGATCTCTGCGGAATTGGCAAAGTACCCGATGCGGCTGATGATTGAATACCCGATTTCCGGATGTCCATTCATGGTTGTTTTTTCTTCGGATAAAAGGGGGCCCTTTTTCAGGAGCACGGCGTCAGGCACGCCGATCTTGCCGATGTCGTGCAACAGCCCTCCTGCGTACAGGTCAACAAGGTCCCGACCGGAGATGCCGTAGGAATGGCCTATGATGAGCGCGAACTGCGTCACGCGCAGCGAGTGACTGCCGGTCTCATGCTCCCGCGCATCGATAGTGCTCACCAAGGCCTCCAGGGTCACGAGATAGCTCGCTTCTATCTGCTGTGCGATGCCTTGCAGATACGTGTTTTCAAAATAGCAGTGTTCACAGCGGGCCGACCCATCGGCACGTTTGATGAAGCGATGGTTCTCGATTCGTGAGCCGCAATGGGGACACAGCATATCTTTGTGCAAATCAGCATGATCCTGCATGAACCCTCCCGTCTCGATGGTCCCCGGCCGGATGCTGCAATCAGGGAGCAACGGCCGTTTTGGCCAGACCAGCCAGCACTTCTCCAACCTTCATCAGAACCTCACGACTCAGTTCTTCAGGCAGGCTCTGACTGGATTCTGATGCCGCTCTTGACCATCTTATGCACAGGACAGTGCAACGATATTTTATACAGTTTATCACGTTCCTGAGCGGTTAGGTTGCCTTCGAAACCGACAGTCATGTGGATCACGTCCTCGTACTTGTCGATCTCTTCGCAATGAGCGCAGTCTTCTTTGAACGACCGCTGATACGACAGCTGAATTTCCACAGTGTCCACATTGCGACCGTGATGCTCGGCGTAGGTGTTCACGACGAACCCGGTGCAGGTGCCGATTCCGGCAAGCACCATGCCGTACGGCGTCAGCTCGTTGATGTTCGACACAGACCGTGGCTTTTCCCCGGCCTTCGCTTCCGGATCGAGCGCCATCGTGGTTGTCTCATAATTACGATTCTGGCGAATAATGACTTTTTCTGACATTGAACTCACCCCTTTCGTTCATTTCCTTGCAGGCGACCGCCTGCTACGCTATCGCGCCTACTCATGACGATCCCTGCCCGGCTGTACATCCATAGCAGTGGTCACCTACCGCGATCGACCGCCCTGCAAGCGCCTGATAGTCGAATTCATTGATATGCGGCGGCGCGCCGGGACCGGTCGGGAGCCCCATCACTTGGTTGAAATCGCAATCATAGAGTTTTCCATCCCACCCCACATTCACCATATATCTGCACATGATGCCCTCCAGTGTTGCCGGATTAAAGGCGTCAGCGAGCTTCTGAAGGTACTTTTCCAGATTGTTCGTCCTGATCAGGAAATCCCTGAACCTGCCGATCGGCATATTGGTGAAGGTGTACAGCCGGTTGAACACGATGCCGAAGCGCCCCCCAAGCTCTTTCTTGTATTCCGCCTCCAATGCGCACTGGCCCGGCGCGACAAACAGCCCCGGAGGATTGTAGACCAGGCTTATCACGAGGCCCGACGCATCCCGTCCGTATCCAAGGGCATTCAGCCTTTTGAGGGCATTAACGCTTTTCTGATAGGCCCCGCTGCCGCGCACGCGGTCAACGCTGTCCTCCAGATAATACGGCAGGGATGCGATCAGCTCGACGCCATGGTCCCGATAAAACTCGGGAAGGTCTTCCATTCCCTGCTCATAAAATATCGTGAGGTTTGTCCGGACAAGGACATGACGGCCGGCCTTTCGCGCCTCCTCAACAATCCAGCGAAAGGACGGGTTCAGCTCCGGTGCGCCGCCGGTGAGATCGAGCGTTTCAAAAGGATTCTTCAGCAGCACCTGCAGGACCCGTTCAGCGGTGTCCCGGTCCATGATCTCATTCCGTGCCGGACCGCCGGACACATGACAATGCTTGCAGGCCATGTTGCAGCGATAGCCGAGGTTGACCTGCAGAATTTTGCTTTCAAGTGCCTTGAGCGGCCCATGGGATAAAATTGTTTCACTGAATTTCCTGATCATCGCCTGTCAAGTCCTTTCCGATCGCTTAAAGAGAATTCCGTTCAACTGCATTGTGCGCCTGCAGCGTGTGGATCAGCGAAGCTCCCCCGCGAATGGCCGACGCAACATGCACAGCTTCGGTGATGTGCTCCAGGCTCATGCCTTCTTCAAGGCAGGATTTGGTATACGCGTCGATGCAGTAGGGGCATTGAATGACGTGGGCTACGCCGACTCCGATCAGCACCTTTTCGCGCTTGGTAAGCTTTCCCGGTTCCAGCGCCGATGTGTACCAGTCAATAAACTTCTTGAAGAGGGCGGGATTGTGCTTGCCCACATCGCCGAACTTGTCCAGGTCCTCCGCTTTGTAATAATCAGTCATTGCTCGTCTCCTTCTCTCCGCGTTATTGGTTCATGGTGTTTATTGCCGCTCGCATTGAAATATGATTTACCGTCTGCAAACACGATACCATGCAAACGCTTTATGGTATGTAATGATCCTTACATGGTTCTTAAATCTTCAACCCCAGGAGGGTTCTCAGCGATATTAGGGATTCCCTGAGATGTTTCTCGCTTTTCTTGAGCCTGGCCAGCATGATGCCGCCTTCTATCGTCATGATGATATGGCGGGAAAGGATATCGGCTGAAAGATCGGTTCGAACCTGGCGGTTTTTCTGAGAAGCCGCTACAACCTGCCTGACTTTCTTTTGCCACTCATCGAATACTCCGTTCACGAGCTCCGCCATATCCCTGTCTTTGTCGCTCATCTCCAGAGCGGCATTCCCGAAGATTCAGCCGCCGACAAACCGCAGTGCCTTGTGCTTCTCAACGACCCTTCGGAAGAAGTTATCCAGTCTTTCACCGGGAGTTTTTCCGGCCAGAGCAGTGTCGAGAAAAACGAGGAATTCCAAGCCGGCTTTGCGAATCGCGGCTTTCGCCACGGCATCCTTGTTCTTGAAGTGAAAATAAAGGCTGCCTTTCGTCATCCCCGTGGCGGACTGCAGATCGTTGATGCTCGTCGCTTCGATCCCTCGTTGATGAAAAAGGCCGATAGCCTCGCGGAGGATTTTCTCTTTTGTCATTGTCCCTTTTGTCGGCATGCCGATCACCTCGACTATCTTTATTTTCGCACAAATCGGCCGATAAGCGGGCTATCCGCTCATTATCAGGATTTGATGAATGCCAAACAGTCCTTTGCAGTCAAACGGCCTATAGATCTGCTGCTGTATACGGCATTCTCCACTTTGCCATCCGGTCCAATGATAAATCCTGCCGCATGAATAAAGTGTTTTTCGGGATTAAAGAAGGCGCCGGTTGCCGTTGAGACATCGGCCGGCGAGAGGCCGTATCCCACGGGAAAGGTAATTCCGTATTTGCTGACCGTATTTGCCGCCTCTTCCACGGGGTCTGCTGATGCGGCAACGACGTTGATATGCCTGCGGTCAAACTCGGCAATGGTCTTCTGAAATTCCAGCAACTGCTGGCGGCAGAACGTTCACCAATGTCCCCGGTAGATCAGGAACACGTTCCAGTGACCAGTGAAATAATCAGGTAGGATGATTCTATCGCCTTGTACGGTAGGAATATCCATCGGCGGGAATTGATCGCCTGTATCCAGTAATCTGCATGGGTCGTTTCTCATCAGCGCCTCCCGCCGGATGATTTTTACGTATTCCCGCCTTCATGTGCTTCACCGTATAAAACCGAACGACCGGTATGTTTAGTATATCACAAAATTATTCATGGTATAAATCCCCCGGCTTAGAAATCGACAATTTGAAAATTCTTTCTTAAAGTGATAGTATGCTTGCTATCGATTTCGTTACGACTGATCTGGGGAACTTCATTTTGCCTATGAAAATAAACAAACGCGTGCAGCCCCTGGCCATTCTGCTTGTCGTGGTCATGGTGGCAGCCGCGGGCCTTGCCCAGGAGAAGGAGATCATCTTTCCGGAGATTGCCGCTCTCTCATTCGGCGCATGGGTGATGAATAAGTCGCCCTGGGAAAGCCGGAACCACCACCTCTGGTTGTCTCCTTCTTTAGCCGCCTTGACCGGGGTCGTGCTTCTGCGATTGATTCCCTCGTCACCCTACCTTGCGCTTGCGGCGGCTTTCATTTTGGTCGCGGTGCAGATGAAACTGCTGCGTTCCACGGTGCTGCCGTCTCTTTCCGCCGCGATCTTGCCGATCATCCTCCGGTGCGACAGCTGGTACTATCCTCTCTCTGTAAGCATTCTGACCGGAATCATCGTTCTCGGGCGTCATACGCTGGATCGTATTAATGATGGAGCAAATGTTATTGACATCGCAGCGCCGGGGAAAGGGAAATTGACCCCAAAAGAGGATTTTGGCGATTTCCGCCACTGGACAAAGCTTTTAGCCGCCGTATTGATTGTCGCCGCTTTTGCGATCAAATATCACGGGATGTTCGTGATAGCTCCCCCCTTGATCGTCGCTTTTGTCGAATTGTCGAAGCCGCACGGAACCTTGCGTCAAAAATCCGGAACGATCTTCGTGCTGCTCGTTCTCGCAGCCTTTTCCGGCGTGTTTTGGCTGTATGTGGGAACTCGCCTGCAGTGGCCGGTATGGATTTCCGCCGGGCTGTCCATGACATCGGTTTATCTGTTCTTTCACACGCTGAGGCTGTCCTTCCCGCCGGCCGCCGCCATTGCGCTGCTGCCGATGATCATACCGGCTAAAAATTTGTGGTCTTTCCCGTGGCATGTGGCAATCGGAAGCGCGGCCTTCATTTTGTTGAGTTTATTCGGATTCAGGCCGGGAGCAGGCGTCCCGGGACCAGTGGAGGATAGCTGATCAGCATTGCCTTAACCATTCTGTGGACCGATTGCCGGTACGCCTGCCCCTCCACAAACATCACCGCTTCCGTATAACGACAAACAGACGTTCACAAGACCCTCTCTCTTTATCATCTTATACCGAGGCTACGCCGCGTATATCACTCCAACGATAGCGCCGTACACCAGATGCAGCATGATCAGCCCTACCGGAGCCATCGGGCTGATGTTCTTCGCGAACAGACCAAGGGTCGGTAGCTCCTTGCCCGGACCCATGTTCGGATGTACCACATGCATCATGCCCATCGCAAGTCCCGCCATTACGCCGTGTACCGCGCCGAAAACCAGGCCCCATGTCCAGCCGGACACTCCCAGAACCGCGAACAGGAAAGCATATATCACGGCAAAGATCACACCATTCATGAAGTGGGCCATAAGCCCCACGATATATGTGCCCGTTTTGTTCTCAGGCCGCGTGAACATCAGCCCAAGAATTCTCAGCATATCCATCGGCAGGCCCATTGCCTTGGCCATGTACATCAATACTGTCATTGCCGCTGTTCCTGCCAATCCGGCGATTATCGCATTTCCCCAGAGTATCGTCATTGTCCTGTCCTCCTTTTCTTTCTGATTGCGTGCCCCGGTTTCGTTCAGCCGGGTCCGCAATCCGTGTCTTTCATTTGAGGGTATGCTACACTAAGACAAGGAAAGTGTATGTAAGGGGGCTTACATACGTTTTCCGGTCGATCGGGTATGATGAGCCCAGCTTAAGATAGACACACTTTTCAAAGGATTACAAACTATGTCACCTGAACGCACAAAACTGTGGTATTTGAAAAACCTCGACATCTTCAGCCAGATGCGCACGGAAGAATACAAGATGATCGACCAGTATTCCAGCATGAAAGAAGTCAGCAAGGGAGATGTCCTCTATTTGCAGGGCGCGTCGGACAAGAATGTATATCTCCTGAAAAAAGGCGCTGTCAAGATCACGAAGCTGACTCCTCAAGGGAACGAGATCATCCTGGATATCTTTTCCGGCGGCAGCATGTTCGGAGAGATGTCGGTCATCGATCCGCAGGAACGTGATGAATCAGCGGTGGTCGTGGAAGACGCGCTCCTGTGCATCATGACGAAGGAGAATTTCGAACGCCTCATCCAGATGGTGCCGGGCCTTGCCATCAGGCTGTCGAAAATGATCGGGCTCAAGCGGTGGAAGATCGAGAACAAGCTGCTTGACCTTCTCTACCGGACGGTCGAACAGCGGCTGGCCAAGACGTTCATCAATCTGCTTGAAGATTTCGGCGTGCCGCACAAGAACGGGTATCTGCTGCAGATCAAGCTCACTCACAAGGACTATGCCGACCTCATCGCGTCTACTCGGGAGACGGTCACTACAACGCTCAACAAGATGAAGAACGATGGGCTGATCGATTTCGAGGATAAATACATCTTGATCAAATCGCAGGACAGACTCTCAGCGCTAGCATCCTGATAATTGGCTTTTCAGTATTATAACGGTTCAATGAAAACGTTTGAAAGTCTCACCTCATTGCGTTCTGCAAAATCACAGAGAACAGGCCCTCGGGCGGCGACCGAGGGCCTATGAGCATTTCGCCTGTGTCACTGTGCCAGTTACTGTACCAGGTTCAAAGCGGTTAGTTTTACGTCTTTGACAGCCTTTTCCGAACCACCTTTTGGGAATCAAGTTATTGAAAGTTCAATAATATCCAAAATCCCTTATTTTCCAGGCTTGTCTGGCAGTCTTGGGGTCAGGGGTTCGATCCCCCTCAGCTCCACCAAAATAAATAATTAGATTAAGAGGTTAGCTGAAGCCAGCTGTCCCCTTTTCTATTTCGTGTGAAGTTATTGTGAAGTTCATTTCTTGGGAGTTTGCAAAAAAATATCTGCTGAATAAAATCTCGTCAAATATTTTCATTGAAATATTCGAGAGATACGTAAGCATCTTTATATTTCGATAGGGAATTCCAAATCCGCTGCTGTCGTTTCTCCACAGGTACATCATGGATAAAAAACGCTTTGATAAACTGATGTCGGAACAATTCAAACCCCTTCCTCATACTACCGAGGATAATACACGTCTGCTGTCAAAACCCGAGGTAAGGACCGCATACGATTCGCTTGAAAATGATTATGCGGAATTGGAGGCGCTATTAAAAGCACGATCGAAAGCAGGAATTACCCGGGAATAGTTGCAAAATGTCATGCGTTTAAGCAGTTCTTTCCCACACGGACCGTAGATCACTTCCTGCATACCAACGTGTTTCACTTCAGAATTGAACTAGCGATTTATCTGAAGATCAGAGAGGAATATATTTTAGAATATATTTTAGTAATGCAGCGGATGATGAGTTCTGTCTGAAGTCTTGATTTTATGCGGTTAATGAGCAATTAATTTTGCATTCAACTGAATTCAACTGCGCAAAGAAATGATGCCGGATTTTGCGACTTTCACCTACAATCTTGCGGTCCCGTTGACAAAAAATCACTGCAGAATTCAGGTTGAAAAATTATACATGACAGCCCTGCGGTCCGCAGTTTTCGTGGCCTCTCGAACTAAATTGTTGGCATCATCATGTTCCACGCCGTTCTCCTCATCGATCTTATCTTTTTACTTTCGCTCACTACTTTTCTCTGAATGAGAAGTATCTTCACACGAAATAATATTTACAATTAGAAATACCAAGTAAGCCTAATGTAGGCTTGATTGGCTGGAACTGCATAGATTCCTGATCCCTGCACAGTCTCCAGGCCGCCGTACTCGGTCCCCCGGCCGCCAAGGCCCCATTGAAATCCCAAGGTCAGGTTCGTGTTTTGCGTAAGGCTGTAGATCGCCTGCCCGATCAGCAGTATGCTGGCGTCGTCGAGATTCGAGATGACCGACGGTTTCAAGTCCCATAGCGGCGTCCACTGGATATCGACACCTGTTCCGAGGTAATTGCTCGACATCGTGAAAAGCTCGCCGCGGCTGAGTCGTTCGGTCAGTGATACCGGAAGGTCGGACAACGTATGCCCGGTTCCGCTCACGCCGAAGCTGTTATGGAAGTATTCGATATACGCGTTCACGTTCTTTTCATTCCCTACCCATGCATATTGAGCGTTGGCAAGAAACGAGGTGAGCACGGAATTGTCGTCACTGCGCGTCGGCACAACCTCGACATTCCAGGTTGCGCCGCTCAAAGGGCCGCTCACGCCGACCCCGAACACCTGCGTCCGGTAGTTCTGTGCCAGCAGCAGGTCCATGCTGATCGTCTGGTCCCGACCGAAGAAACCATGCCACTTGATCCCGGCTGATGATTGGTCTTCCGTGACATTGCCCGTATTCAGATCGCGCCGGGGAACGGCCACGCCCTGGACATCCGATCCGCTTTCGAACAGCCATTGTCCATAGAGCATGTCCGTGCCCGGCTTGTATGCTGTGTAGGTTGCGTTCGGGGGGAAGGGATTGAACAGGTCCATGGGGTGGAACACGAGGCCGCTGCCCCAGGTGAGCGCCTGGCGTCCGACCTTCAGCACGAGGTGGCTGGTGCTGTAGCCAGCTGACAACCGGTCGAGACGATGTTCGGTGTACGTCTGATCGCGATCAGTCAGGACATGGTTCAGATGCCACAAAGCAGTCCGGTCCGGATCAACGGGAAAGAACGGGTCGTTCGCGCGCTCCTTGCGCAGCAGCTCCACGCCAAGGCCGTAGCGCGCAACAGCGAGATACGCGGCATCGAAATTCCAGCCCGACGAAAACGTATCCGACCACATGAACCGGGCTGTCAATGACTGGTCCCATCGGCGCTGCTCGCCAAGAGCCGCGTCCAGGCTGTCATGGGTATTGGCTGCATACCCGCTCTCCAGATCGACCTCGCCCTTGATTCCCGCATGGGCAGCCTCATGGACTGAAAGCACGAGGCAAAGGGCGATGAACAACGGTCCCCGGCATCTTCTCATGAGATTCGTTCATCCGTTTCAATCCCGCCGTCGCGCAGACGCACCTTCCGCCGCGTATGTGCGATAACGCGCGGATCGTGACTCGCAACGCAGAACGTTACTCCGCGTGTTTCGTTCAGCCTGCTCATGAGCGCGAGCAGGCCATCCGTTGCATTGGAATCGAGGTTCGCGCTCGGTTCATCCGCGAGGATGATAGCGGGCGTGGAAGCCATGGCGCGGGCGACGGCAACGCGCTGCTGCTGTCCTCCTGAGAGCTCGCCCGGCCTGCGGTTGCCGAGCCCCTCCAACCCGACCTCGGCGAGCATTTCGCGCGCCCGTGCGCGGCGCTTTTGCGCACCCACGCCCTGCAATTGGAGAATGAACTCCACGTTTTCATAGGCGCTCAAGACCGGGATCAGGTTATAGGCCTGGAACACGAACCCGATCTTTTTGAGCCGCAGATCAGCAAGCGTCCCCTTGTCCAGCTCATTGAGCTTCTGCCCGTCAACCGTGACTTCGCCGCTCGTAGGCCGGTCGAGCCCGCCGATGTGGTTGAGAAGCGTGGTCTTGCCCGAACCGGACGGACCGGACAGGCTCAGGAACTCGCCTTTCCGAATTTCCAGGTCCACGTCACGCAGGGCGTGCACCTCGGTCGCGCCTTCGCCGTAGACCTTGCTCAGCTTACTGCAGATCACGATCGGTTCCATAAAGGGCTCCTGTCCACGTTACGTCGAAATCGTTCATCGCGAAGGACTCAATAATGCAAAGCATGAAACGATCTCACACGAAGACACAAAGAGCACGAAGGGTGAAGCGTCTGAAAGTCTTTCTTTGTGTGCTTCGTGCCTTTGTGTGAAAATCGATTTTTGCCTTTGCCGTAAAACGCAGCTCAAAATTCTTGGTGCCATATCGAAAAATATGTTAAAAACATCACGTCGTGCTCCTGCTGATAGCCTCCATGGGCACCTGCCGCACGATGCGCCACGTGGGCAGGAGACCCGCGAGAATCCCCAACACCCAAACGAGAAGCCCGATATCCATATACTGCGATGCCGTGAGCCGCGGGTAGAGCACCTTGCCCGCACCGAACCATTGGGCCCCCCGGGCAAGGAACCCCAGGTCGAGGCCGTTGTGGAAGAACTGTATCGTTGCGAACGCCAGGCCGGCTCCGCTCGCGATGCCCAGCACGACCAGGAGCGCGGATTCCAGCGTAACCTGGCCGAAGATGAGACCGGGCCGCAGGCCCAGGGCCTGCAACAGCGCCAGTTCCCGCACCCGTTCATGGAGCGACATCATGAGGGTGTTGACGATCCCGAACGCCATCAGCACGAACATGATCACGATCCAGACCTGGATAAAGCCGTCCATCATCCGGGTAATCGCCTTGGTCAGGGGACGGAGCGTTTCCCAAGACTGGATATCCAGGTCCGGGGCTGCTTGCCGGAGTCGGGTGATGAAAGCCGGAAGTCCGGTCCTGTCGCGGAGATCGAACGCGATCTCCGAAATGTCGTGGCCCATGCGGAGCATGTCCTGCGCCTGCGCAATGCCGATGAATACGTAGCGGTCTTCAGCCTCGGGCGCGGCGGAAAACAATCCCACGACGCGGAAGCCGCGCTCGGCCAGGGCTCCTGAACTGTCCTGGCTCATGAGCACGACCCGCTTGTTGATCGCGGTATGCAGCCGCTTCGCCAGTTTGCGCCCGAGCAGGATGGCCGGATCATGACCGGTTGCGAGTGATTGGCCTTCGGTCACCGCTGTGGCAATGAACGACAGGCCCTGCTCCTGTTTTTGATCGATCCCTATCATGCTCACAGGCCAGGTCTCATACTCGCTCTGGATTGCAGCAGGCACTCGCACGCGCGGCGCCCACTGCATGACCTCGGCCTCCTTCAGCAGCGCCAGCAGCGGTCCTGACGGAGACGGCATGCGATGGCCCACGCCGGGATCGTCGAGATATCCCCGGCCGTGAATCTGGCCCTGGCCGGTCATGTCTTTGAGCGCGGCGTCGAGGCTGCTTGCGTTCCATGCCTGGAGCAGCGCAGTGCAGGTCAGCATGGACCACACGCCGACTGCCACGGCGAACAGCACCAGCGCGGTCCGCCGCGGATTGCGCCAGAGATTTCTCCAGGCGAGCGAAAAGAGCAGTCCGGACTTTTCCATCACGTGGCCCTCATTGCGGCAACCGGTTCGAGCCTGCGAAGCCTGATAAAGGGGATGATGCCTGCCGCCGCGGTGAACACGGCTATGGCCGCGGGCGCCGCAAAGAGGCTGAAGAGCGTGAGCTTCGGATAGAGCTTGCCGGGCATGCCCCACTGGGCAAATGCGCCTTCGGCTCCGGGAAGCGCGATTCCATGGATTGCGAACCATCCTGCTGCTGATGCGCCGACTGCGATGCCGGCCGCGAGTCCCACGAGCAGGAGCATCAGGATCTCGATCCAGACCATGCTGCCCACGGTTGACGGCCGCATGCCGAGAGCCAGCATAATTCCGAATTCGCGGGTCCGTTCCAGGATCGACATCAGGATGGTGTTCAGCAGGATCGCAATCACCACGACGATAAGGACGACATACCAAAGCATCGAGCTGCTGGCATCGAGGCGGATCGCGTCCTTAAGGCCGGGTTCGAGTTCTCCCCAATTCAGCACGCGCAAATTGCGTTGTTCCGTGAGGCTGCGAAGGGCCGGCAGGCCGCGGTCAACGGAAGCAAGAGATGGTCCGGAGATGACCAGACTGTGAATTTCTCCGGGCATGGCGAAATCAGCCTGAAATCGGCTGAGCGGGATTTCCACCACTTGTCGATCGAGATCCTGCACCCCGCTCGAGAAGATTCCCGCGACGATCAGTACGTCCGCGGCCACGGACCCGTCCCGACCCATGCCGAGCAGCGTCACGCTGTCGCCGGGCCGGACATCGAGGTTTCGTGCAAGCGCCTCGCCCAGCACTGCTTCGGCTGCGTTGTCCTGCAGATAGCGGCCGTTTCTAATCGAGTTGGCGAGACGCGAAACGCGCTGTTCGATATCCGGCTGCACGCCCACGATCATCGCTGCCATGCTGCGCTGCGTATTGGTCCTGGTCAGCAAAGCATAGGTCTGCGCCCGGCCTGCCACAACGGTGATGCCGGGAACCTTGCCGATCTCTTGCACAAGCGTTTCAGGGAAGACAAAGGATTTGTCGATGCCGGGGTCATCCAGGTATCCCGGCTTCTGGATCTGGGCATACCCGTCGAACAGGCTCAGGCTGTTGTCCTCCATGCCTGCATAGGTCCCCACCTGCAGGGCGAGCAGGAAGACCATGATCATGCAGGCAAAGGCGATGGCAGACACGGTCAGGAGCGTTCGCCGCGGCTGTCGCCAGATATTGCGCCAGGCAAGCGCGATCATGGCGCGCTCCAGTGCCGGGGATTCCGCAGGTTGGAAAGCGTGAACAGATAATCCGGCAAAGCGATGTTGAAGGCGCCTTGCGTATACCGCATCTCCGTCCACTGCCCGGGCTTATCCAGCGTGCTCATGCGCATCATCACAGGATAGGGCATGCCTCCCAGCGGCGCGATCTTCGTTGTTTCGAGCCTGCGCACCGGCTTCATGTCCTGGTCAAAGAACGTCTCCGCAATCAGGACATCGTCGTCGCGGACTTTGAGTTCCTGCTTGCCCCACACGATCGGAGCGCCCGGCTTGGGCAGACAAACCACGGTGTAGATCGTGTGGTCCCCGCTTTTTTCGATTGGGCCCAGGCTGTGCGAATAGTCGGTCACCACCTGGTCAGACTTGGCGAAATCATTGTAGGAAAAATCAGACCCCATCCAGTTCTGCGCCATCATGGAAAATGGTATCTGGATGACCTGGCTCAGTTTCGGGTTAAAGAGCCAGAGCGACTGGCCGAGCTTCAGGGTCGCATTCCCCGCGTCCCCTGCCGGTTTCGTAAAGCGTACCAATGAATCCGCGTCGCCCCGGGTCCAGGCTGCCATGACCATGCTGCGCTGCCACGCGGGCCGGTGAATGGTCATCTCCACTTCCGTGTAGGAACTGTAACCGCGCCAGTGATGCAGCGCGGCCTTGACCAGCGCGGTTGGATCGGGTGAGGCAAACCCGATATTTCGAGCGGCGAGCAACGCTGAGCTAGCGACTATCACAAACAGCAGCTTAGCACTGGAAATCACAGGTTACCTCCTTCCGCAGGATTGACGTCCGCTTTGAACGTCTTGTTGGGCGAGCCTTTGAGACTTGCAATAAGCACCTCTGATGGCACCCCAAACTGGGTGACCACGTTTCGATAATCTATCGACCAACTTTGGTGATCAAAGTAAGAATCGAGCTTAATTGGTCGACAGCCTCCTGCCAAGGGCGCGTACAAACCAAATACGGCCGACCATAGCGTAGAAACGATCCGCGATGAAAACGTAACACCGTTTGTGAGACTCACTAAGCATAGCTTTCCGCTCGGCCTGAGTACCCGGCTCGCTTCGGATATTGCTTCTCGGGTGTCTGTGTCCGACAGGAGGTCAAGCACATAGGTCGAGACGATTCGATCGACTGAACGATTGGAAAGCGGAAAGCGCATGGAGCCGTCTGATCGAGCTACTTTAGCACGCTCTCCGAATAATGATATTCGTTCCCCCGCAAGATCCGTCATTGTCTGACTTAGGTCGATGCCAAAATACGTAGCGAGGGGAGGCAGATGCTTTGACAGCAGGCGGTGTGCGAAGCGGCCCGTACCGCACCCAAGCTCGAAAACGTTTTCTGCTTTTTCGAATGCAGCATGGGCGATCAAGTCATCTAAGGCTGCATCTTCATAAAAAGCCTGTGCATCCTGTCTTCTTCCGAAGCGGTCGTAAAAGGTTTGCGCTTGAGATCGTGTTAAGACCATTTCTATGCACTCCTTGTTATTTATGAGGCCCAACTCTTTATTGAGCAGCCCCTGTACTCAGCACCCCCCTCGAAAATTGCGCAATCCAGTTCCACAATGAGCAGGTCGGGCACTTATGTCATCTCATTTTGTAGTATAAAAAAAGATGCGGTGAAAGGGAAGAACAAAATTGGTGTATTTTCGGGGCATGCAGTTATCGACTACAGAGTGATAACTACACTGTTTGAGTATTCCGGTCCTAACCGACCCACCATTCCGCTGTTATCCGACCCCTGATTCCGTTTTAATCCGACCCACGATTCCGGTGGTATCCGACCCACCATTCCGATTCAATTCGGTCATTCGCTAATCCACAAATCGACGCTGGGTAAATTCTATAAATTCGTATATCCTGCCTCCTTCAAATACGCCTCTGAGGAGATCCGGATGACGAGAGAAAGAATACCTATGCGAACAATCAAAGAAGTCTTACGCCTAAAATGGTCCTGCGGCCTGGGTCGCCGTGCCATCGCCAAAAGCTGTGGCATCGCCAAGAGCACGGTTATCGAGTATTTGAGGCGAGCAGAGAAGGCCAGCCTATCATGGCCTCTGCCGGCAGAACTGGACGACGCCGCTCTTGAGCATCTTCTCTTCCCACCTGTAATTCTTTCCGATTCCCCGCGCCCGCTTCCGGTCTGGGAGGACGTCCACCGCGAGCTTGCACGTAAAAGCGTTACCCTGACGCTTCTGTGGGACGAGTACAAAGCGCAATATCCGGACGGATATCAATATTCTTTCTTCGCGGAACTCTACCGAGCTTATGCAAAAAAGCTCGATATCTCCATGCGCCAGGTGCATTACGCGGGAGAGAAGCTATTTGTAGACTACTGCGGTCAAACAGTCCCGGTAATCGACAAATCCACTGGAGAGATGCACGACTGCCAGATCTTCGTCGCTGTCTTGGGCGCCAGCAACTTTACATATGCCGAAGCAACATACACGCAGGGTCTGCCGGACTGGATCGGCTCCCATGTTAGGGCGCTGCAGTTTATCGACGGTGTCCCTGAAATCCTGGTCCCCGACAATCTCCTCTCCGGCATCACCAAGGCCTGTCGCTATGAGCCAGGCGTCAATCGCACCTATCAAGAGCTTGCGGTTCATTATGGGGCCGCGGTCATTCCGGCCCGTGTCAGAAAGCCCAAAGACAAAGCGAAAGTAGAAGCCGGGGTCCTCCTGGTGCAGCGGTGGATCCTGGCTGCCCTCAGGAACCGCACCTTTTTCAGCCTTGCAGAGCTCAATGCCGCTATCCGGGAACTGCTGGATAGACTCAATAACCGGCCCTTCAAGAAGCTCTCCGGCAGCCGTATGGGCCGGTTTTTGGAGATCGATAAACCGGCACTACAGCCTTTGCCTGCGATTTTCTTCGAATACGCGGAATGGAAAATAAAAAAACGGTCCGGTATCGATTACCATGTCGAAGTCAATGACCATTATTACAGCGTACCCTATCAGCTTCGCAATGAATACCTGGATGTACGGCTAACGGAATCGATTGTGGAAGTCTTCTTTCACAACAAACGGGTGGCCTCACATATCCGGTCTTATGCCAAGGGAAGACATACGACCCTTGCCGAGCACATGCCGAAGTCCCATCGGGACTATGCTGACTGGACCCCAGAGCGCCTGATACGCTGGGCGTCGGAAACCGGCAAATCAACGGCAGAGCTGGTTACGGCCATTCTCGCAAAGAAGCTTCATCCGCAACAAGGCTTTCGCTCCTGCATGGGAATCATCACCCTTTCCAAGAAGTTTGGCAAAGAACGCGTTGAGGCTGCCTGCAAAAGGGCACTCGCCATCGGGGGCACCAGCTTCGGAAGCGTCAAATCCATCCTTCAAACCGGCTTGGACAAAAAGCCATTGCCGGAGTCGAGGCCTGCATCACCGGTGATCACTCACAGCAATATCCGTGGCCGCGAATACTATAACTAACCTCAAAGGAGATCATTATGTTAGCGCATCCCACACTCGACAAGATCGAACAACTCCGTCTTTTTGGCATGGCAAAAGCCCTGCGTGAACAAGTACAGAATCAAAAGGCAACTGCCCTAAGCTTCGAGGAGCGCCTTGGGCTCCTCATTGACCGAGAGCTGACTGAACGAGAGAACAGACGACTTGTTACGCGCTTACGAGCTGCAAAACTGAGAATCTCGGCGTCTGTTGAAGACATCGACTTCCGTCAGCCTCGAGGGCTGGACAAATCGCTCATTCTGTCGCTTGCGTCGAACAAATGGATTACCGAGCACCACAATCTGCTCATCATCGGCCCGACCGGCGTGGGCAAGAGCTACCTTGCTTGCGCCCTGTCCCATAAGGCCTGCCGGGACGGTCATGCCGTCGTGTATCAAAGGCTGCCACGACTCTTGGAAGATCTGGCACTTTCTCATCATGACGGGCGATATCGAAAACTGATGAAGTCTCTTCTTAAAGCAGACCTTCTTGTCCTCGACGACTTCGGACTTGCTCCGCTTACGACGGAACAGCAAAGAGATCTTCTGGAAATTATCGAGGACCGCTATGATCGCCGGTCAACTCTCATAACTACGCAAATGCCCGTAAAGCACTGGCATGATATCCTGGCCGACCCGACCTTAGCTGACGCTATCATGGATCGTCTGGTACACAATGCTTACAAAATAGAACTGAAAGGAGAGTCAATGAGAAAGAGCAAATCATCTATCAAGCGTTGACAAGTCAAAATCCCTGTGAGATAGTAGCTTCAGCCCAGCGCCTGGTCAGCCCAATTAGCGGAGGGGTCGCTTTGAAGCGGAACGCGGGGTCGCATAACTTCGGAATCAGGGGTCGGATTCACCGGAATACAAACACTGTTGCTGAAAATGGAAACTCCACGACTACAGGAGAATCTTGGTGACGAAATTAACGAAAGAATCCGTTATTTATAAAAAAGAATGTTGCGAATATTAACAGCAAGAAGATAACAGTTGCTATTTCAATGTATCGAGAAAATCGATCGGTAGCTTTTAAAATCACCGGCCAAGGCTTTTCTGTTTTTAAGCGAATAGCAAACAAAACCAATGCAGTTATTGCCAATGCAATAAGAAGCTCTATAAATTTAACCGCTGATCTTCCAGACATGTTATTTCACTTTAAATCGTTTGCTAATTTCTACTTCAAAGTAATACGTCAGGTCAAAAGGTCGCGATTTGCGACTCCAGGATGGATTAGTTCTTTGATCAGACGCACTTCACAGACTTAATTACAGGTACTATCGCACTAAGTTATGTTAACATCAGTAATTTCAAAGACGACAGGTGTACAAGTACCAGTCACCCCTTCTTTCCTGATGGCCGAATGTGTAGATCCAGTAATTAAATTTTGACTTGCAACACAACTGGATGACGGATTAAGTCCATAAATTAAAAAAATCTGACCAGTATCAAGCCAATTTGAAAAACGATAATTATTGGCAGCATTAGGATCGGTAGGAGCGAAGTTGTATACCACTTCTACAGGATTGTTAAAACAGCTAATTGAGTTCGTTGGCGTCGTGTTTGAAATAATAGTCGCAGTTCCCGGTATATCGTTATAAGTACATGGCCCGCCAGCCGGCGTGTTACTAGTCGTCCCAGAGCAGGCAAAAATGCAAAAGGCTAAAGATATTGCTCCACAGAAAAGATAAAAAAATTTTCTTTTCATAGCTCTTTCCTCTTTTTTACACTCCCGACGCATGTGCGGCGCACACGCTGTTCGAGTTGAAAATTACACCTGTTGCCAAATTTCCAAAAATGCACTATTCAGGATGCAGACTTGAATGGAAAATTCAAATTGGAACATGGATATCGGGTCAGATTTAATCAGATGGCTGAATGCTATACTGCCTCATGATACTCGTAGAACACATCTCAGGTGTCAGCATCAATCTCCTGAGATGTTACCAAAAGCTTAAGAAGTCTATCTATTTTCACGCGTGCGAAATCCTCGATCAGTAATTCGATACGATGAACCGTTCAATATGGATTTACTCGGGTCTTCATAGTTGACAAGGACAGTATCCGGTTCTAACGTCCACATCGCACCTGAAGCCGGATCTACGAGGAGCATTCCGATCAAACCACCAAAAGCGAGGTTTCCCCAATACCAGCCACTTATGCTTCCTTCTATCAGTGCTTCTTGTGGTTGTTGTTTATCTAGAATGCATGATATCTGATAAGACGAAGGTTTAAAATATCCACGGCTCTTCTCCAGCAAAATGGTGGTTGGAGTCGTCAACGTGGATATTTTTTCTCTGGTTAATTTGTTATAAACTTCGCATGTAGCACCTGATGGGATTGACGCTATTTGAACTGGCTCGGGCACCACTCCTTTTATAAGAAAAGCACATCCATTTAACAAGCAACAAACAAATATTATTAGACAACAATTGAATATGGCTTTCCATTGTTGTTTCATGTCTGCCCTTTCTTTCCGCCGTGAAAAGTCGTAAAACATTGCAGATGAATTTCGGCAATGCAAACCATTTATTAACAGACTTAATTCGATACGAATATATGCCGGATCTAAGAGAATGTCAAACGAATGTGATGAATGTGTGAATGTGGTTGATGGGGTTATTTCAGAGTAGATGCATGAAAAGTTCAGGTTGTAAATTAGCATATTGCAAAGGCTGGCAACTCGTTTGCTTCAGGAAGGACATCGCATGACGGAACGACCCATCAAGTAGTCCTCATCCTAAGCCTTAAATGTTTTTATGAGCGCGAGAAGATACACTGCAATTATGATAGCTCCGAGTGAGATATAGAACCAACCACGTCTAACAGCTTCAGGACCAGTTGCATACGATTTTGACCAATAATTAGCAAGGATTTTTTTATCAAACAGTCCGCCTTTTATTCCGTATGCTATTAAAAAGCCGCCTGCGCCTATTAATAAGATGCCTGCAATAATTATTTTAGAAGTATCATTTTGCATTGTTCTAACATACTAATTCAAACTTACACATCGATCAAATCGTCAAGTGTGTACAGTACAGGATGGAGTGCTGACTATTTAACGACACGCTCAAACAATTATTGTGTTGCATTTAGATCAACGCAATTAGAATTCACGCAACTCGGATTTGCAAGAGGGGGAAAGCTACAATCCGAAATGAGTCCCTCTTGCTGATTGTACCCGGCCTCATAGGCATCCAGATCGGCAACTGCGGCATTTAATTTCTCTGGATCCACTGTTGCTGCTGAATACACTAGATAGCGCCAAGGGCCACCACAAGGCTTTGATCCGATACCTATGCTTAGGCATACGGAGGAATCGGTGCAAGAGAGATCTTGGGTGAGATTATATACAGTCTGATACCTCTGATCTACGCCGGCGCGGTCATATGGCGCCCCCTGCTCACTATTGCTGCAAGAGAATAGCATAATTGTCATTATGGCTATCAATGATATGATTCGCATTGTTCTCCCACTATAAGTGATTGAGCAGCCCCCGATTAAATATCGTTAGATGAGTGCTCGTTGATTCTAATATTCACTGAGTGTTATCTATCATTTAATGCATCTACATACCAGATTACCTCTGTTAACGTATTCCAATATGTAGCGGTAAAATTGGTATATCAACGTGCTTCATTAGACGTTCTTCGTTAGTAAATTTTGATGAAATATTGATGGTGCCAGAATCAATGAAAATGATTCAGCTTATAAAAATTATTATAAAGACGTGATCGCACCCGTTTCGGCAACACGGCGGCCTGAAAATTCATTGCGCTTGATTTAAAATTTTAAACACGTTCGATTGTCGTGTCAAATGATATCTTCACAATAAAGGCTCTTAGACAATCGCTGGGACAGAGTAGATGATGTGGAATGTTTAGGGTAGTGCTAGCTTACTGTGCTTAGTCCGGAGAGTCAAACTATAAAGCGAAACAGGTTCCGATGCGTCTTATAGGTAAAGGTGTCACGTATCGTAGTCTTTGGCTCCCCAAGCTAGACCCGAACGTGTAGAAGCTACGTGAATACTTCTGGTTAAAAGTTACACCCCTGGCAATACAGCACTGAGTGCATAGTTCAGGAGAAAGCCTCTGAACTACGATCGCAATATTTCAGCAAATTTTGATTTGTTGAGCTTTCCTGTCGCAAGAGATATCATCGCATCGTACAATTTGTTTGTACCGCATGATATATCTTCTCCGTTCATGTCAAGAAATACCAGCGCTGAAACAAGAGCTGTACGTTTATTGCCATCAATGAACGGGTGATTCTGGCAAATATGAAAAGCATAAGCAGCCGCCATCTCAAATATGTCGTCGTGAAGATATTCACTAGAAAAAGTAGCGAATGGCATGGCAACCGCAGAGCTCAGTAGGCTAATATCTCTAATACCGTCCGAACCGCCATAGCGTTTAATCTGATCGGCATGAATATCAACAACCTCGGATAGCGTTAGGAAAATAATCTTTCCCTTCATTAAGATTACTCGGCCAGTCTCTGCAAAGTTTTTGAATGCTTTTTGTTCACTCGTTCAAGCGCGGATTTGAACCTCTTCTCTCGTTTTTCATCGCCAACTGGTGAGATGATTAGATTTCTGCCATCAGTTGTGAGCTCAAGCGGTGTATCCTCATCTATCTTGAGAAGCTGCAAAATTGGCTTATCGATAATAATCGCCGCACTATTTCCATGAGAAACCATTTTTTTAATCATATTTCCTCCTTAATACAATGTGTTTACATTGTATCACCACTGCAAGGTGTTGTCAATGAAATGCTCCTGAGACCGCTGTGAATTGCTGAATGAAGTAGTGATGGTTGCGAAGAACAAGAACACCAATGTTAGGATGTATGAAATGGGAAGGTCGTTGCACTATACTACTTCGAAGTTACACAACTGGTCAAATGGTATCGATTGCAGACTCCAGGAAGCAAAGTTTACGAAGATGCTAAACGTGAAATTGGCCGGCCGCCTGCTTTTTGGCGGTCCGTGTTGAGCGTCTTGGTTAGGCGAGCGTTGGGAACGAGCTTGATCTCCAGGCGACAGCCGACTGCCCGCGCATACTTCTTGAGCGTAGTCAGAGATGGGGCATGTTTACCCGCAGCTTCCAAGCGTGATACCGCGCTTTTTGTCGTCCCCATCAACTCTGCAACGGCTTCCTGAGTGAGGCCGAACTTGGAACGAGCTGCAAGCATCTCACGGGTAAGCCGATACTCTTCTTCCAGGTCCTCGTATGCTTTTCTGAACTCTTTCCGTTTCGAGGCCTTTTTGAGGAAAGCCTCATGGTCGTGGGCAACGGGTTTATATTTTAAATCAGCCATTTCGTACCTCCTTCATTCTTTTTCGGGCAAGGCGTAGTTCTTTCTCCGGGGTTTCTTGCGTTTTCTTTACAAAAGCGTGAAGCATCACGATGCGTTGACCCACAACGAAGCAATATAAATGCACGACCGATGCCTTCACGGCCGCGTGGTCGTAACTCAAAGAGACCGTCACCCATGGCGCGCGAATGCGGCATCCGCAGATTCGGCCCGAACTCCATCAAGAGTTCCACCAAACGAGCATAATCTGCCAATATACCATCGGGCCAGCTTTCGATGTCGTTTTTGACACGGGCATGGAAATACTCGATGGTATATTTCATCTTTGGCATGTTAGCAATTATGCTAACCTCTGTCAAGCGATATTTAGCGACGAATCAAGAATACGAAGGATGTCAATTACCAAAAGGAGTATTTTCTGGGTAGAAAATGATAATTTCCGATTGAACTGTTTATTGTTGCGAGAGTTGAGAACTCCACTGTTTCAGGAAGGAAACCGCGCCGCATACTTCAAGCGAAATTTCCCACGTCATCTTGAATTCCTTCGGTCTCGACAGCACCTATTACTATTGGTGTTTCGAGAAAAATAAACTCTATCGAGTACTGGTAGTAGCTTTCGCTTGAACGCGACGCTGACAAAAGCCCGCGTGGCGCCTTGCCCCACTGGTTGGGCATCGGTTTCCACGTCGTAACCGGCGAGGTTTGGGACGTTGAGCGTCTCGCGATGGGGTTACAGGGCAAGGACAATCTTGCCTTTGGCGTGGCCGGCCTCCAGGTAGGCCATCGCCTGCTTCGCCTCGGCAAACGGAAAGACTCGGTCGACGACAACTTCAAGCTGCATGGCGTCGATAAGGGAAGCCAGATAGGCCAGGTCGGTGCCGCTCGGATGCATGAACAGATAACGATAGTTGAGGCCATGGCGCGCAGCGGCTAGGCGCGTCGGCAGACTGGCGAACCAGAAGAGCGCTGCAAGGCCGCTGCCACGTCGCAGATCCTTACGCGCCGTCACGGGCTCAGGCACGCCCGCGATCGAAACGACGTGTCCACCCGGTTTGAACACCGAGCACAGCCGCGCCAGTGTTTCGCCGCCGAGCAGATCGAAGGCACAGTCGTAACCCGACAGCTTGTCTTCGAAGCGCTCGCGCGAATAGTCGATCACCACATCGGCGCCAAGGCGCTTGATGAGCGCCTCGCCACGCGGCGAGGCCGTCGTGGCGACGTGAGCACCCAAGTGCTTGGCGATCTGGATCGCGAAGGTACGACTCCCCCGGCACCGCCCGGGATGAATACCCGTTGGCCGGCGTTCAGGTGCAGCTCGTCGCGCAGCGCCTGCAGCGCGGTGAGCGCTGCGAGCGGCACCGCCGCTGCTGATGGGAAGTCCAGTGACGCCGGCATTCGCGCCGCGTAGTCTTCATGGACCACGGCGTACTCGGCGAAGGCGCCCATGATGTTCTTGTCCACGCGCGCGAACACTCGGTCGTTCTTGGCGAAGCGCATCAACCCCGGGCCAATGGCTTGGACGACGCCGGATAGCTCGTTGCCCAACAAGCAGCTTGAAAGGCGTCAAAGGATAAAGAGAAAAATACGTATTCTATAAAAAGGAGTCATGACACACCGGTTACGCCAGTGTGTCATGACTTATGATTACTTCCAAACTTCAAAAGGGGTTGTACCCTTCCATGTAATGGCAAGGTAATTATCCGGGTTGGATGTTTGCCCTGTTTCATAAAAAATGAAGGCATTATTCAACTCACTCGCAACATATGCGTAGCTGTAGGTATTAATCACATTGGGCCAAAGGTAGTAGTCTGTGTATGGCAAGTCATTGTTCCAAGAGGAAGTAAAGGTGCCAGAACAGTCAGTGTATACTCCGATGCCGCTATATTGACTTGCACTTTCAACTGCCGATAGTAAGTTAACGACACTGGAATTTGTTCTATTCGGATCATTGGCATTTGATAACAGCAGCACATAGGCCAACTTATTGTTCGTCCCGCAAAAAAGCATCACTGGAACATTTGGTTGATTTACGTTACTCAACGGTGCCGCCCAGCTTGTAAGGGTTCCCGAAGCGTCTGAAGCGCTGACACCAAAACTGAACCCAGTTAATTTCAACCCACCCATGTTAAGTGTGCCATTCGCGTCTAGAGTCGCTGTTTGTGCAGTTGTCAAAGTTAGAGAGTAGTAAATATATGTCGTACCGCCTGATACAGCATTGACTGTTAGCGTAGTCGAACCAGGTATGCTGCCCGAGGTCGCGGTGATCGTACTAGTTCCCACGGCTACAGCGGTAGCGAGGCCATTTGAACCCGTCGCGTTGCTGATCACGGCGACGCTCGTCGTAGATGAACTCCAGATCGCGGTCGTCGTGAGGTCTTGAGTCGAGCCGTCCGAATAGTGGCCGGTCGCCGTAAATTGCTGTGTTAATCCGAGAGCGATAGTGGGATTAGCCGGAGTGACCGTTATGGAAGCTAGTGTAGCCGTCACAGTGTTAGTCCACTTTGCGTACAGGATAACATTTGCCGCACCCATCGTGAAAGTCTGCGTCTGCGTATAGGTTGTGCCGGATCCATTCGCTTGAGTGTTCCAGCCAGCGAAGGAATAGTTCGTTTTCACCAAGTTTCCTGTATTGCCAAGTACCGTAACGGTCTGACCCTGCACGTAGTTAGTTGAGTCAGTCGGGACGCTACCGCCGGCATTGCCGTTGCCGTTATAAGTTACCTTATACGTTGGGTTTGCCGTCCACACTGCGTAGAGGGTAATATTTGTCGTGCCCATCGTGAAGCTCTGCGGCTCCGTATAGGTCGTTCCGGATCCGTTTGCCTGCGTATTCCAGCCAGCGAAGGAATATCCGGTTTTCGCAAGGGTCGCTCCGAACACCGTGACGTTCTGCCCCTGCTCGTAGTTGGTTGAGTCAATCGGGACGCTACCTCCAGTATTGCCGTTGCCGTTATAAGTGACGATATATGTTGGGCTTGAGGTCCACCTCGCGAACAATGTAACATTTGCAGTACCCATCGCGAAACTCTGCGGCTCCGTATAGGTCGTTCCGGACCCGTTAGCCTGCGTATTCCAGCCAGCGAAGGAATACCCCGTCTTCACAAGGTTGCCTGTGTTCCCGAGCACCGTAACGTTCTGTCCCTGCTCGTAGTTGGTTGCGTCAACCGGGTCACTGCCGCCGGTATTGCTGTTGCCGTTATAGGTTACGGTGTATGTCGGGGTAGGGGTTAAACTGGCGCCCCCTCCGCTGCCTCCCGACCCGCAGGCGCCAAGGAAAACCGCAATAAATAAAATCGTGCTAAATTGTGAAGCTGCACTCATAAATCTTTTCATTTTTTTTAAGACTCCTTTTAAATTAGAATTGAATAAGGTGGGTATCCCCTTCGCTCAGGTTACCCCAATATGTAGAAACGTATTCAGACAGAATCACTCGGGCATGTCGTGCTAACCGAATGAAATATTGTCTCTCCTGAGGATTGTCGCTTCAATATAATTTGTCGTAAGAGCAACAATCAGGATTAATTGCGAATTGCCTTGCTGTTTTGGTTTTCCTGCTGGTTTAGTGCTCTCTGTTCCTGCCTGGTAATATGCCCACCATTTTGCTTGGCCATATCCCGTTCCTCTTGGCGAATATTTCTATCTTCCTGATGAAGCTTCTTGGATTCGCCTTTAGACCTTTCCCCTTCTTTGACCTTTCTGTCGATGCGTTTGTTTTGTCTGTTCAAACGTTTATTTACCTCTTTTCTGCGGGGGTGTTCCTTTTGCCATTCCGTCTCGGCAAAAACATTTGCAACACTACCGAATAAATAAATAGAAACGACAAGCATTACGAAAACCATCGAGAGTTTCCTTACCATTGCTTACTATCCAGCCTCCTTGGTATTTAATGATTAATGATGATTTAGCTTGAGCGCCATCTTTAAAATAAATAGAGCGTATTAGCTCTGTATTTGGAAACATTTCCAAACAGATTCTCGACCCAACGGGTACAGTAATATCCACAAGGGTCACATTAGGTTGTTGGGTTCGTCAGTAAAAAAGAGAAAATTTATGAAACTGCTATGAGAGAGGAGTTGGAGGTGAAAGACCGGTTATTTTGAAGTAAAAGCCTTCATCCACACCATGCTTAAAGCCAACGTCTATCGCGGCCTGCCTGGTGTAGACCGTTGCGGAGTCGCTTTTGCAGCAATCTGATAAAGGCTTTACGTCTGAAATCTGGAAGGGTTTAAGATCGACGGCCATCTTGATCACGGCTCTTTTTTTCACAATGCGGATCAAATCATTGCCCCGTGAGTCGTGATGATGAAAATCACCATCCATTTCTTCAATTCCAGGCAAACGGAAAGTCCGATTAGCAAGAGTACTGCCGTATGTATCATTCGGGAGCTTGAACCCGGTCCCGCCACCGGATGGTTGAACGATATAAATAGGAGAAAACGTGTAGAGGTTAAATAGGAAGAAGAACGCCCATGTTATGAATTGAAAGGTCTTATACATCTAATCCACCTTTATTCCCATCAGTCAAAACTGCACGAGGAGGGAATCATAAGTTTAAATAAAAACAAATGCATTAAAGACGAAAAAAATTCATTAAACTCTCAAACAAATGCTACCAAATTGAATGAAACTTTGCAATATAAATTGCAGACAATAATAATTGTTGTGCCAAAGTTATGCGCAAAATTCGTGCGTTTTCCATTATTTCAGCAAAAGTAACGATTACAACATTGTCAATTAAATAACCGCCATTGGTAGAATAGATGACCAATGGCGGTTTTCATTACTTTCTAACTTCTGACTGACGTAACTAAATTGGCATCTTTTCAGCCATCTTAATTTTCCCGTGCTCTATCTTCGAATGGCAATACAAGCAATCAATCTGTTTCTGGGTAACATGTTTTTCGTGGATCAGATTGACATCAGAATACTTTTCCGTTCTGTCGACATGGCAGAAGTAGCATTTGTCCCGAGGTGTGACTCCATCGCCTTTCGTAATCTCTATATGGCACTTGTTGCATTTGTAACCGGCATTCAAAGCCGCCGCATGAGAGAAGCTCTTGCCTTTGTAGACAATGGGGTTCGCAGGAGCAGCATGGCATGAAGGACATCCAGTCTGGGCCTGGTCATGAGGAACACCTTTGAAGTGGCAAAGATAGCAGACGTTCATCGATACCTTAAGGTGTTCTCCCTGGACGATGTCGGAGTGGCAGCTTCTGCAATGCAGTTTGATGCCCCGCTTCATCTCCGTAAAATGCGGTTTATGATCAAAACTGATGCCTCTTTTTGTAAACGTCACCTTGGATGTGACCAACCTTTTATCATGGCAGCCGGACTGGAGACAATTCTTGTCCGGGACGTTTGTGAGTGGCCGCGGATTATAAGAGCCGGCCAGAAACAGGAACTGAGCTGCAAGCGCGCGCTCGGTTGAATATTCGTGACATTTCAAACAAGGCACGTTCTTGTGCGTCGACGTCGCCCACTTCTCATAATAGGGAACTACAAAGTGACAAGCGGTGCAATTCTTCGGATTCTGGAATGCGACTCTTGTTTCGTAGAGATAAAAACCCCCGACTACAACAATAAAGCCAATCATGAAAACCACTAGTTTCTTGCTCATAGAAGACTCCCTCCCTTTTTATCGAGTATTGACTACCTATAGTATTGACAATACGGTTTTATCATCCATGAAGATGCGCAAAAACGATCCGAAAAGCCATCCGAGTGCGGACAATGCAATAACGATTACGCTTGCCGATATGAGCACTCCCGCGAGCATAGATAACAGAATAATCACTCGTGAGAGCAGCCCTGGATCGAGGGGAAAGCCTAAAAGCCATCCGGCGATGCTGATACCGGCAGCACCACCGAGCAGGCATCCCGGCAAAAATCCAAAGAGCGCAAAAAGAATGACGCCTGCACCTGTGCCGATATAAACGCCTTGAGTTGACATGACCTTTTTCATGATCCGGTCCCCCTCTCTATTCAATCTTAATTTAATGATTGCATTAACCATGCCGCGAACCAGCATGTTGAATTTACAGGGGACATAAGGCATTTGTTATCGCATAAATGCAATATCTCCGCCTGTTTTTCAAATAGATGCAAAATACGACGTTTGAAGCGCAGAGATTAGTTGTTCAATGATGTTTAGAGAGCGATTCTTCCGGAGGGCGCCGATAAATTACTGTTGGTAAGAATTGGAAGAGCGGAAATTAGCCTCAGGTAGGGGAGATAACACAGCCTGTATCTTATGATACATGACAACACTGCAGCACTTATATATTTTCGCAGCCCGGACAACTAATGATATCTGAAAGCTGTTTTTTCACTCAGGACAAGCTCACACAATATGAAATCACAATATATGGCCGATGTGAACGGTTGTTAAAAAATGTAATAGTATAGTTAGCAGTCGCAAAGTTAAAAAGGGCCAATTTCTTTTGAAATTGGCCCTTTTTCTAGCTATGGCTCCCCTTTGTAGACGAAGTAGGGAAACCCTTTTCCTCGCCCGTGGAGTGTTTACCGCTGCTGGCTGCAGCCAAGAAACTTTCGCTCAACGGGCATAATATATTGAATATATAGAGGGTTGTCAATCATCTTCAGCGTCAGGATCTGACAGTTGGCCATTCAATCTAGTGTACTGCGTCATAAATAACTTGACTTATGATATGGAACTCTGTATGCTAAGCCATCATGAAAAGCGCAGCGCCCATTATTTTGTCTCCTGAGGAACAATCCAAATTGGACGTCTGGGTTCGTGGAAAAAGCTTTCCCTTGCGACTTGTACAACGTGCACTGATCATCCGAATGGCTGTGGATGGAGTACAGAACCAAGATATTGCACAGGAGCTTGGTGTCTCCCGGCCAACCGTGCAGCTTTGGCGACAGCGGTTTCTGGCTTTTCGACTGGAGGGACTGGAAAAGGATGCACCCCGTCCTGGTCGTATCCCCAAAATACCGGTGAAGAAGGTTCAAGCAGTCATCGAAGCCACCCTCCATACCACTCCACCCAATGCAACCCATTGGAGCACTCGCAGCATGGCCAAGGCTCAAGGGTTAAGCGAAGCCACAATACGCCGTATATGGAAGCAACACGACTTAAAGCCTCATTTGATCAAAACCTTCAAGGTCAGCCGCGACAAAAACTTCGTCGAGAAACTGTACGACGTTGTTGGGCTCTATCTCAATCCTCCGGACAAGTCCCTCGTGCTCTGTGTCGACGAGAAGAGTCAAATCCAAGCACTCGACCGGACGCAGCCGGGGTTGCCGTTGAAAAAGGGCCGTTGTGGGACCATGACGCACGATTACAAACGAAACGGCACAACAACATTATTTGCAGCCCTCAGCATGCTCGACGGTACGATTATCGGCGACTGCCTGCCGCGCCATCGGCATCAAGAATTTATCCGCTTCCTCAAGAAAATAGATGGAGAGACCCCGATCGGTCTCGACCTGCACTTGATCGTAGACAATTACGGGACCCACAAGCATCCCAGCGTAAAAACCTGGCTCAAGCGGCATCCACGGTTCCATTTGCACTTTATCCCGACCTCGAGCTCTTGGCTGAACATGGTCGAGCGGTGGTTCCGAGAAATTACCGACAAGCGGATACGTCGTGGCACGTTTCGGAACGTGCCAGCATTAATCGATGCTATCAAAAACTATATCGATAATCACAACCAAAATCCGCAGGTGTTTGTATGGACTGCACCTGTGGAACAGATTTTGTCCAAGGTCGCCAAAAGTAAAGAAGCGTTGGACGCACTACACTAGCAGTTGATTGGTCCATGTAATCCACCGGTCGATGGTGATGTTATTTCTTTGCCACACCGCGACTGAGGGAGGTGGGCTACTTCGTTCCGAGCTATGAACCCGAAGTTTGTGTACCTCAAGTATATAGCCGAAGGAACGGTCCCCAGCGTGAGGTACACGCTTCTCAGCAGCAACGCCCGCAATATATCATAGTAGATTTCCCTTTATAACGCACCTTCGTAGCCTCTACACATCAGGCATACCCGTCCCGTTTGACTTCGCCTGGAATCGAGAATATATTCATGATAGGATTAGATATTCAGCCTATTCGCCGCTGAAGTGTCTCACATCGAGAAGTTGCGGCTTCCAGCATTGTGCATCTGCGAAAAGCATACGAGAGGTGATCATGGGCAAATTAGACGGGAAAGTGGCAGTTGTGACCGGCGGCGGCCGTGGCATGGGCAGAGCCATTGCCGAGAGATATGTGCAGGAAGGGTGCCGCGTGGTAGTAATCGCAGCCCGAGAGCGGAAGGAGATCGATTCCTTTGTGTCTGTATGGGGAAAAGATAAAACCCTTGCCCTTTTAGCGGATGTTGCTGAATACCGTGCCTGTGAAGCCGTTATAAAAGAAGCAATTTCCCGTTTCGGACGCATTGATGTGCTCGTGAACAATGCCGGCCGGGGTATGAAATACGTTTCCCCGACCTTCATGGCCGAGCCAGCTCGATTCTGGGAAACAGACCCTGAAACATGGAAGATGGTCATAGACACGAACGTCAATGGTCCCTTCTACATGGCTCGCGTAGTTGTGCCGCACATGCTGCGTCAAAAGAGCGGGGCAATCATCAATGTGACCATGAACTACGAGACCATGAAGCGCAAAGGTTTCTCGCCCTACGGTCCATCGAAAGCTGCCCTTGAGTCCGAGACGATCATCTGGGCCCAGGACCTGGAAAGCACGGGTATAACGGTGAACGAGATACTTCCCGGAGGTGCTACCGATACAGGCATGATCCCATCCGGCATTTCCGACGATCTCCGCTCGCGCCTGCTCAAGCCGGAGATCATCGCTCCTGTTGCCGTCTTTCTCGCATCCGACGAGGGACGGAGAATCACCGGCAGGCGCTTTACAGCAACAGAATGGTCTCTCGAAAATGCCGATGGCGTACCAGCCTCAAAAAGCATCGGCACATAACCAGTAAGCCAATCTATAATGCCGCTCTTCAGTCTTTCACGACATTTTTTATGGAGGTAACTTTGAAAAAATCACTCGGCGCCAAAACACTAGCCCAGCCAGCCCCTGTATGGGTTATCGGAAGCTATGATTCGCTCGGAAAACCAAACATCATGACTATTGCATGGGGAGGAATATGCTGCTCCCAACCTCCCTGCGTCACTATTTCCCTGCGAAAGGAAACGTACACATACGGGTGCATCAAGGAACGCAAAGCATATACCATTAACATCCCATCCGCTGCGATGGTGAAAGAGGTGGACTATGTGGGCATGACTTCGGGAAGAAATGTCGATAAATTTGCAATGACGAAACTGACCCCTGTTCGAAGCGACCTCGTTGACGCTCCGTACGTAAAAGAATTTCCCTTGGTAATAGAGTGCAAGGTGATCCACACGCTCGAAATCGGTCTTCACACGCAATTCATCGGAGAGATCATGGATGTCAAGGCTGAAGAGTCGGCGCTCGGCGAACAGGAAATGGCGGATATCCTGAAAGTCAAACCGCTCATTTTTGATATAGGGCAAAGAGCTTATTATAGTATTGGTGAGCTTATTGGTAAGGCGTTTTCGATAGGGAAAAAGGAGTAAAGCTATGCCAAAAGTCATGATCCATCCAGCCAGTTATGAGAATGTCCGTCAAGCTGTAGACCGAGCATTTGAACTCTTTCCTATGATGGTATCGGGGAAGAAAGTCCTGATCAAGCCCAACGTACTCCGAAGCTCGGAAACAAAAGATGGCATTGTCACTAATCCTGCCGTCCTCCGCGCTGTCGTGGAAAAGGTGGAAACAATGAGTCCCGCCTCTCTTATCGTGGGAGATAATCCAGGCCTGTTCAGCTACGGCGCAAACGAGGAGAGCTTTTCCAAAACCGGCCTGATGGACGCAGCCAAAGGCCACTATAAAAACATCGGAAATGATTCCCGGAAAGTCGCCTTCCATCCAAAATTCATGCCCTTTGTCAGCGTTTCGCAAGACGTGCTGGATGCTGATATTATCATCAGTCTTCCTAAATTCAAAACTCACGGTCTGACCGTTCTGACTGGAGCGATCAAGAACAGTTACGGTTTATTGCCCGGCGCGCAGAAAGCCATGCTGCACAGGGCTGCCGGCAACCCGACGGATTTTAATGAAGTGATTGTAGAAGTATTCAAGCTTCGGGTGCCGGATTTGTTCATCGTTGACGCCGTAGTCGGAATGGAAGGCAATGGACCGGCCTCACCTGACCTCAGAAATATCGGCGTGATCCTCGCCTCAGATAATGCTGTTGCCGTTGACTCCGTTATAGCAACGATGATGGGATGCGATCCAGGGAAACTGAGATTCCTTCAAAAGGCGAAAGAAGCGGGCTTGGGTGACTACGATCTCAAGACGATCGAAATCATCGGAGAGTTGAAAACGCTGCCTGATTTCAAACTGCCCCCGTTGGGCGGAGAAGCAATATTCCGCAATGAGGCCATGCAGTCAATGATTCATGGACGGGCAATCCTGCGCCCTCAGGCGGACCCGGAGAAATGTACAAGCTGCGGTACCTGCGTTGAGCATTGCCCGGTATCCGCGTTATCCATGGTTGGAAATATTCCCCGAGTGAACGCCGACATTTGCATTGCGTGCTTTTGCTGCCAGGAGATGTGTCCAGAGAAAGCCATTACGCTGAGATGACAATAAGAATGACGCATCCTAGAGCCGGAGCCATGCAGCAGACATTAAGGTTATTCTTTATAAGGAGCTAATCCAACATGAAACTGATCGCCATTAACGGCAGTCCGAGAAAGAGCGGGAATACCGCAACGCTGCTGAAAAAATCAATCGAAGGGGCAAAAGCCGCAGGAGCAGAAGCCGAGCTGATTCATCTCTACGATCTCACCTTCAAAGGCTGCACGAGTTGTTTCTCGTGTAAATTGATCGACTCGCCCAACAAGGGAAAATGCGCTATGAAAGACGAGCTCACCCCTGTTTTAAAAATGATCGAGGACCAGGCCGATGCAGTGGTGCTGGGAACTCCGGTCTATTTCGGGTCCATGTCCGGAGAGCTGAAATCATGCATGGAACGCCTCCTCTTTGCCCCTCTTGTGTATTCCCAACCTCCACGATCTCTTTTCCCGCGCAAATTGCGTACGGCGATGATCTACACGATGAACGTTCCCGAGGAAATGAGCAAGCAGATCGGCTACCAAGCAATGATGAGCGCCACCGAAGCATCTTTAAAGAGGATCTTCGGCGAGGCCGAAACCTTGTGCTCCTATGACACGTATCAGTTCCCCGACTATTCAAAAGTCATCATGGAGCACTTTGATCCTGAGAAGAAGGCTTTGAGACGAAAAGAAATATTCCCAATTGACTGTCAGAAAGCCTTTGATTTGGGACATCGCCTTGCCGCAAAAGGATAAGCATGGCTTACTAAATGAAGGAAGTGTTAAAATTATTTTAATTTACGATGAGTTCAAATCCAGATCTACAGGAGGATAGAATGAAAATTATAATTGGAAGCCTGCTTTTCATGCTACTCGCAGTAAAAGCAAATGCGGCCATTCATACCGAACTCGTTGAATACAAACAGGGAGACACAGTGCTGGAAGGATACTTGGCCTATGATGATACGATCAAGGGCGCTCGTCCAGGTGTCCTCCTTGTTCATGAATGGTGGGGCATCAACGATTATACCAAGAAACGAACTGAACAGCTGGCGCAGCTCGGGTATGTCGCCTTAGCAGCTGATATTTACGGGAAAGGCAACCGAGCGAAAACACCTCAGGAAGCGATGGCGCTTACGGGCAAGTATCTTGGCGGAAACGACCGGAATCTATTGCGCGCCCGAGTGAATGCAGGGCTTGAAGCCCTGAAGAAGAACTCCTTGGTTGATTCGAAACGTGTCGCAGCAATCGGGTACTGTTTCGGCGGGACCACGGTATTGGAGCTTGCCAGAAGCGGTGCCGACCTTGCTGGTGTCGTTAGCTTTCACGGGGGGCTCACTACGCCGAACCCAGCGGATGCCAAGAACATCAAGAGCAAAGTACTGGTTCTCACCGGAGCAGACGATCCCTATGCAAAGCCGGAGCAGGTGATTGCCTTTGAAGATGAGATGCGCAAAGCGGGTGTTGACTGGTACCTGGTCTCGTATGCTGACGCCGTACATGCGTTCACCAATCCTGAAAGCGGGACGGACAAATCGAAAGGCGTCGCATATAACGAAAAAGCGGATAAGCGTTCATGGGAAGCGATGAAAAGCTTCTTCAGCGAGATTTTCAAGTAGGCGCTCTCTGGGAAAAGGGTCAAAGAAGCGGTTACTACATCGCCGCTGTGTTTTACCATGAGGAGGACACAACATGATCGATCTCTTACGCACACGCAGAAGTATTCGTAAATATGCCCAAACGCCTATTGATTACAAAGTCATTGATGTACTTATAGAGGCATTACTTCGTTCACCGACATCGCGAAACGGTAAATCTTGGGAGTTTATCGTTGTTGATGATCGGGAGCTCCTGTCTAACCTTTCGAAGGCCAGAGAACAAGGATCTCATCACCTGCGGGACGCACCTTTGGGGATCGTCGTATGTGCCGATAGCACAAAATCCGACGTATGGGTCGAGGACTGTTCCATTGCAGCAATACTAGTTCAGATGACTGCTCACGCTTTGGGCATGGGCTGCTGCTGGATACAAATTAGGAATCGTAATCACTCAGAGATAATATCTGCTGGCCAATATATACAGAATCTGCTCGGACTGCCCGAACATATCAAGGTTGAATGTATGGTGAGCATTGGCTACCCAAACGAAACTAAGAATCCAGTTCCGGATAGCGAGCTGGCATATAACAAGGTTAAACACAACCATTACTCCAATAATTATGTGCAAACAAAATAAGCCTGATAACGTCACGGGATGCTTTCTACAGAAAGGAGTCAATGATGATAAATACAAATGGCCTTACCATATATGAAGATCTGAAAGAAATAGTCCATCCCGATCATTCGTGCCTCATTGTCTGGGATGTCCAAAACGGGCTTGTGGACAGAATATTCAACAAGGAGGAATTTATAAGTAACCTTAAACGTCTTGTGGAGAGCATGAGAAATAAAATGCCTGTTGTCTATACCCTGATCACGCCCCTTCCACGTGAATTTCAGTCTTCCTGGGGCATTTTCAATATGATGCGACGCTATAATGTCAAGGAGCCGGACAAACTGCCGAATTTCATGTTGCCCGGTTCACGAGAAAGAGAAATCCCCGAGGCTGTAAAGTCTGAGAAGGGAGACATTCTTCTGGATAAAGCAACTGCGAGCATTTTCATCGGGACGAATTTCGAGCTTATGATGAGAAACAGGCAGATAACGACGCTGATATTCACCGGTATAGCAACTGAGGCAGGAATCGAGTCATCAGCGCGTGATGCTTCAAACAGAGGGTTCTACCCGGTGGTTGTTTCTGATTGCGTTTCTTCGATGGACCGGGATGCGCATGAACGTTCTTTAAAAAACCTCGAACGGGTCGCTATCGTAAAAAATTCGACTGAAATAGTGAAGAGCGTATCGGAGGTTCTTAATCCATGACCTGTCTTCTCACACCGTTAAAAGTGCGTTCAATGAACCTGGCCAACCGCCTGGTTATGCCGCCGATGGCTACCGCAAAAGCCGAACTCAACGGAACAGTAAGCCAGTCGCTTCTCGACTACTATGACGAAAAATCCCGAGGCGGCCATATTGCTTTGATCATCATTGAGCATAGCTACATAACCCCGGAAGGCAAGGCGAGCAACAGTCAGCTTTCTGTTTGCGATGACGCGGCAATACCAGGTCTGCGTAAATTGTCGGATATTATCCACCGGAACGGATCAAAAGCCGCAATGCAGATCAATCACGCTGGAAGCGCGGCGCTCAAGGAGGTCACGGGAACGACGCCTTTGGCTCCTTCGGCAACAGCGAACCCGAGACGCGGCGACATGCCCCGCGAACTCACCAAGAAGGAAATCAGTGATATTGTGCATGCCTTTCAAGAGGCCGGACGCAGGGTCAGGGACGCGGGCTTTGATGCTGTGGAGATCCATTCTGCGCATGGTTACCTGCTCAACCAGTTTTTATCCCCTTTGACAAACAAACGAACAGACGAGTATGGCGGAGATATTTCCAACCGCATTCGCATTCATTTACAGGTGATCCAGGCAGTACGCATGTCAGTCGGGCCGGACTTTCCAATTCAGATACGGTTAGGGGCATCGGATTATACAGAAGGTGGAACGACCATTGAAGACAGCATGATTGCCGCCCAGGCCTTTGAAAAAGCAGGTCTGGATATGATTCACATCTCCGGCGGTTTTGTTGGATATACTCCCCCCGGCCTCACCGGTCAGGGATATTTTGCTCCACTCAGTGAAGCCATTAAGAGCGTTGTTTCCATTCCCGTGATCCTTACGGGAGGGATAACTGATGGTGAACGCTGCTGAGAAATTATTGAAGGATAAGAAAGCTGACCTGATCGGCGTTGGAAGGGCAATCCTTCAAGACAGCACCTGGGCGAAACGAGCTATTGAAACCCTCTCGTCAAAGTAGCTTTGAATGATTCGAGCTGCAGAACATTCAACCATTAAAAACTTGGTACCTTTGGAATGTCGACGAGTGGCAAGACTTTTCCTACACTAAAGCGCTCGTTCGGCTTGGATTTTCGATACGTCGTCATCAAAGATTCCCATTTCGACGCCGCTCAGGATATACCCCTTGTTCAAACCGAGAAGATTTTTCCGACACGAGCAACGGTCCTCACAGTTGGTGTCCTTATTGCAAAGCAGACGGAATAATTGAGATCAGAGAACTCCCAGGAAACCTTGCAGCAAGCGGAGGCAAACAATGCCGGGCTGCCCCCTTCCAAAGGATGGCATAAAACCTTTTCCGCCTTACGCAATCCTAATTACCGCTATTTTTATTCGGGACAAACCGTTTCACTGATCGGCACCTGGACCCGCACCGCCGCCTTAGGCTGGGTTACCTTTCAGTTCACCCATTCGGAATTTTTGCTGGGTATTGTTTTCATGCTCAATTCCCTTCCCATTTTCCTTTTCGCCGTTTATGCCGGTTCTCTGGCCGACCGTATTCCCAAAATCAGGATTTTTACTTTGACTAGTTGGTTTTCGCTACTGTCTTCATTGACTTTGGCCGTCATGTTGTTCCGCGGTCCCGTTCACATTGCCTATCTAATGATCTTTTCCGCCCTTTGGGGGCTATCCATCGCCTTTGAGATGCCGTCCCGGCAGACCCTCATGGTTGAACTGGTGGGCAAAAAAGATTTAGTGAACGCCATCGCGCTTAACAGCGCCATGGTGAATTCGACCCGGGTCATCGGTCCCGCTATTGGAGGTCTTTTACTGGCTTCCTTCGGGGCTGCCTGGTGCTTTCTTTTGGATGCCATGAGTTATTTGGCGGTTCTTTACGCGCTTCACAAAATCCAGCTTCCCGCATCGCACTACGCGCCTAAAAAAGTAAAAGCCGACTGGAAATATACTTTAGAAGGATTCAAATATTTAAAAACAAATTCCACCATGGCCCAAACAGTAACCCTGCTTTTCATCATGGGACTGGGAGGCTGGGCCTACCAATCCCAGCTATCCGCCTTCGCGGTAACCCAATTGCATATGGACGCCCAAGGCTATGGCTGGCTTTTGGCCCTGAATGGCCTCGGCGCTTGTACCGCCGCTTTATTCGTCGCCGCCCAAGGATCTCGTATCGTCCGCGTTAAAACGCTTTATACCGGCGCGGGCATTTATGGAGCTTTCATCATTCTTTTCGGTTTCATGCATCAACCGGTCGGAGCGGCCTTCCTTCTTTTCTTCGCCGGGTTCGGCATCATCTTATTTTTTTCCATCGGAAATAGCATCATCCAAACCCAATCCCCTGATCACCTGCGTGGAAGGCTGATGGGCATTTGGGCACTGGTCTTCGGCGGGAGCATGCCTATCGGAAGCTTTTGGATGGGCGTCATCGCCCAAAGGGTGGGTTCGGGCCACGCCTTGCAGGCGGGCGGTCTTTTCTGCGCCCTGGGGGCTTTCACCGTCTATTTTCTGGGCCGCAAAAAAACAAAGCCAACGTAAGTCAGCGGCGGAGGAAATGCACGAACCGGGTTGATATCAAATCAAAAAGACAGATACAAAACAAAAAATGAAAAATAAGGTGTCAAATGCGGAGGAGATCATCGGGATACCTCTTTAGTAAAACTCCGAAAATGAAAGAGGTGCTGACTGTGATTGACGAGCAGAGGAATCTTTTCGACCAGCTGTACCGTGACAATCAATCGAAAGTCTATAGGCTTGCGTTGTCACTTGCAGGCAATGCATACGACGCCGAGGACATCACCCAGGAAGCATTCTTTCGTGCTTTTCGCTCCTATGACACCTTCCGCGAAGATAGTTCTTTTTTTACCTGGGTATATCGAATTACGATCAACGTATCAAATGATTACTTGAGATACAGGAGCAAACTGCCGATCTATACGCTTACCGAGGACCTGGGTTATTCTCTCGAGGACGTCATTGACTCTAATCCCGCAAACAACCCTGAAACCGCGCTGCTCGCCCAGCAGGCGCGGGTCAAGTGTTTGCACTCTTTGACGGAATGCCTGCAAGCGAACGAGCGAAAGGTTTTTTGCCTGACGATCACTGTAGGTCTGCCTCAGAAACTCGTTGCCGAAATTCTCGACTGCTCAGTAAGCTCGGTCAAAACTACGCTTCATCGTGCCAAGAAAAGATGGTTCGGCTACATGGAAAACAGATGTCAATTTATCAAGAAATCCAATCCCTGTAATTGTAGGCAGTTCGTTCGTTTCGGCCTGTCGCAGGGCTGGATTTCAAAAGAGGCTTCAGTCAATCCCCTTCCTCCTATTACCATCCAAGCAAGGGAAGATTTCAGGAAAATGAAAACGTTGCGTGATTTTTACCACGACCTTTACCGGGACAGGGCTGACGAATCTTTTGCTCAAAGAATCCGTGAAGGTATTCGAAACAAAGAGTGGTTTATTTTTCCTGATCTTTTGTAACCTATCGCCTCCGAGCCGGTCTAACGGATAGAAGAAAACAAAAAGGAGGCTTCTTCCATGAAGACAAAAGACGACATTACTCTAGTTCGCCATGAGGGATGCATTGCGGGACCTGCCCGGCTTACAAGGTCAAGGACGATCCGTCTCTGCGGCAGGTACTGATTAAGAAGACGAAATGGAACGGGGCCCCTTGTCCGGGATGCAGGCCGGCTAAGGGGAAGAACCAGTTCGTCGAAGGCACATGCGTAACCTACGCATGCGCGACAGAACGAGGGCTCGACTTCTGTTTTGAGTGTTTGGAATTCCGCTGCGTTAAATTCAATCCCACGGCGGACGTCCTGCCGCACAACCTTAAAATATTCAACCTGTGCTACTGTAGTGTCTCACAAACGACTGGTGTTATCAGCCTTTTTCTTGCGAGAGCGAGGTAATGTGCAGCCTGGCTGAATTTTCTCCAATGTTTGTTTGCAGCGTCCAAGTTTCTTAACGATCGATTCAACGGTTGCGGTCCATACAAACGGTTTTGGGTCTTTGTTCCAAGCAGCCAAATACTCTTCGATAGCGCTCTTGAGCGCGTCCACGCTGACAAAGACTCCGCGACGTATTCGTTTTCCCGTCAGTTCTCCGAACCAACGCTCAACAAGGTTCAACCAGCTTGAACTGGTCGGGACGAAGTGGGAAACAAAACGTGGATGCCGTGTTAACCATCTCTGGACTTTGGGGTGCTTATGCGTGCCATAGTTATCCATCACTATGTGCAGCTGCTTTTCGACCGGGAATTCAGCATCCAGTTGCTTTAAAAACTTGAGAAATTCCTGATGGCGATGCCGAGCATAACATTGACCGATCACTTTACCTTGCGCCAATTCGAGCGCAGCAAAAAGGGTTGTCGTGCCGTTACGCTTATAGTCATGAGTCATGGTACCGCAACGCCCTTTTTTTAAAGGAAGTCCCGGTTGTGTACGATCTAACGCTTGAATCTGGCTTTTCTCATCCACACACAGCACTAATGCTTTTTCTGGAGGATTGAGATAGAGCCCGACGACATCGGTAAGCTTTTCCAAGAACCGTGGATCGCGTGACAACTTAAATCCCGTGGTTCTGTGCGGCTGAATATGATGACTTTGCCAGATCCTATTGATCGTTGCTTTGCTCACGCCCTGCTGTTCAGCCATCGTTCGGCAACTCCAATGGGTGGCTCCAGCAGGCTTCGTTTGCAGTGTGGCATTAATTATTTTATTAATTTTGGTTGCCGTTAACTCTGGTTTACGTCCGCGACCTGCCGCAACTTCCCAAAGGCAGTCCGGACCTTCACTACAGAACCGCTGCCTCCATAATGCAGCCGTTTTATAATTGATTTGCATTTGCTTTGCGATGGCCTTGTCTTGTTGGCCATTCGCAGCGGCTAGAATAATTCGACACCGTTGAGCAACTTGTTGCGGGGTGCGATGAGCCCGCACCCATTGCTCTAGTTCTTGTCGATCAGACTCAGTAAGGTTTATGGTTAAAGCGTGTCGTGCCATGAACAGCATCCTATCACAAATCATGACATAACACCAGTTAATTGAGAGACACTACACTACCCTCAAACAGCACGGGATTGCCTAATATCTGGAAAAAGAACAAGAAATCAAACAAAGATATTACAACGGCAGGATGGTGGTCGGCAAAGGGCCGCAGTTGGGGTAATCCTTCGTTCGAGCGAAGCCGGTCACTTTATTCCGAAATAGATTGGATATCCCTGTGTTCAACCAGACCTGCTACGTGTCGAGAATTCATGGTGAACATCCAGGCGGATAGCATCACGCTGACATGTATGGAAACAGGGAGGATGCAATGAACAAGGTCATGTATGAGAAGAAGAACCGGATCGGCTATGTTACCCTGAACCGTCCCGACGTCTTGAATGCACTGGACGACGACCTTAACAATGCCCTCTGGCAAGTGTGGTCGGACTTCAGCGCAGACGATTCTGTCGACATAGCGATACTCACTGGGGCCGGTAGGACATTTTGCGCAGGGGCAGACCTTAAGACATGGATACCGAAGTGGGAACACGCGACCATGCTCGATATTCGCAAGAATGTAAAAAAAGGCATTGGAGGCGGCATAACCAGGGGTCAGTATCGGATTTACAAACCGATTATAGCGGCGATAAACGGCCACGCAATTGGCGGCGGTTTTGAACTGGCGCTCGCGTGCGATATCCGCATAGCCTCCGAAACCGCTCAATTCGGCTCCTTTGAAGTGCGCCAGGGGTTGCATTCAGGCGACGGAGGCATCGTACGCCTTGTCGCCATCGCGGGACTTGCCGTGGCTTTGGATTTGGCAATGACGGGACGTGCAATAACGGCAACCGAGGCGCACCAGCTCGGCTTGGTAAATCGAGTTGTCCCCCAGAATGAACTTATTACGACGGCTGAAGCATATGCAAACATGATATTGAAGAACAGCCAGCAGGCTGTTCGTTCAGCAAAAGAGACCATCCTTGAGGTGGTGGGCCGCACCCTGGATGATGCTTTGAAGCTCGAAACGATCAATGCTTATTCGAACGTGGGCGATTTCGGCGAAGTAAGAGCAAGACTGAATGCATTCCACCATAAAGGCAAGTGACGAAAATTGTCTAACTAACGGAGGGGAAATGACCGATACGACTCAAGCGTTTGGCAAATCGAGTATCGATTTACATCCAACGAAAGAATAAGCTGGCACGTGGCGCATGATAAGAAATGTGGCTGCCGTCCTATCCCAGCAGGCTTGCGTGCAGAGGTCATGAAAAGGAAAGCGTTGTGATCGATTACTATCGTAATATTGCACCGTGCTTTAAACACTATGTTCCGCCAGCTCCTTTCATAAAAAACTCTCATCAAAAAACTCTCATCATGTTGACAAACATTTAGGATAAGCATAGAATTCATTCAAAACTATTCAAACGGCAGGGTTACAGCCCATGTCAAACCAGATTTTTGAGTCCACAAACTACTTTTTCAATCCCTACGCCATACCCACGCTCCTCATCGCGGTCACGGCGCTGATCATTTCTCTACGGCATCTGATCCTGGAAAAGTTCAGCCTCGCCGCCGACGCACTGGCCTTCCTCGGCATCGTCATTACTATTTGGCTTGTTTCTAATTTTTTTACCTATAGTTCTAACCAAGAAGCAGTGTCGATATGGTGGGCAAAAACGTCCAATATCGGCATCTCGTTCATCCCAGCGGGGATCTACCATTTTGCTGTCGTGGCACTCAGGGTCGACAAAAAGCACCGAACCACCATTTGGACGGGGTGGATCCTGTCGACGCTTTTCTCGATCATCGCGATCAATACGGACCTTATCGTGAAAGGCGTCATTCACTACACCTGGGGTTACCAGGGAGCAATGGCGCCACAGAACACGCTGCTCATCATATATATGCTGACGTTCTATGGCCTCGGCCTGCGTCACTTCTGGCTCGGCCAGAAACAGGCTGCACCGAACAGCGTCCAATACCATCGCATCAAAGCGTACTTTATCGCGTTCGGCATCGGCTCTTTAGGTCTTGTCGACTATCTTCCAGGACTTGGCGTTCCAATCTTTCCCTTCGGCTTTTTTGCGATCTTTATCGCCCTTTGGATACTTGAGACGACCATCAGCCGTTACCGATTAGTGGACATCTCTCCGCGATTCGCCGCTCAGAACATCATCGACACCATGAACGATGCGTTACTGGTTCTCGATGCGGAAGGCATTATCCGGCTTGTGAACAATCCCACGACCCAGGTGCTCGGTCATTCGACCCCGGATCTCGTGGGGAAGCATATTTCTGCGTTTTTTAACGACGTTGTATCCTTAGATCAGACCGCTGTAGCGGCCGGCAGAAAGCAGGCGCAACAGCTCGATCTTTCCTATGACCATCCGGACGGCCGCAAGCAGGTTCTCAACCTGTCAGCATCCGTTATGAAGGATGCAAACGGCCGGCTGCTCGCCAATGTGTACATCGTGCGGGATATAACCGCTCTCAGACAGGCGGAGATCGAGCTCAGAAGGTCGAGGGACGAACTGGAGTTGCGGGTCCAGGAACGCACTGCGGCGCTGATGATGGCGAATGATAAGCTGACCGGCGAGATCACGGAGCGAAAGAAGATGGAGGAAGAGCGGATAAAGCTCGTTTCTGAACTTCAGGAAGCTCTTGACAACATAAAGACGTTGCGCGGGTTCATCCCGATTTGCGCGTCCTGCAAGAAAATACGCGACGACAACGGATATTGGAACCAGATCGAAGCATATCTGAGCAGGCATTCACTGGCAGAATTCAGCCACAGTATCTGCCCGCAATGCGCGAAAATGATATATCCGGAATATTACAAGTAGCAATTTTCATCCACAGAATTGCCGGCACGATGACCTTCCGCTGATCCCAACCACGCCGTACCTTTAGGCAGCGTTCATGTGTAAGTTACATGCGGTAGTTGATGATAATTTTCTTTGCTAAAATTGCACAATAATAGGTGGCTTCGACGCCGGCCTGAGAAGAGAAAGCTGAAATATTCTGATTGAAAATTACAGTCCAAATATCTTCCTGAAGGTGTGATTTTGTCGCCAGTCAATTTTTCACTACTTCATGTCGAATTTGCTACTCGAAATCTCTTATTTTGAGGCTTGAGAACATCATAACGTCCACTACTTCTACATACAGATACAGGCATCTCCATTTTTTTCAGATTGACTGCGTTGTTCTCCCCTTGTCGCGTTTCCATTTTATAACATCAGGAAAATCGAAGCCAAAAATAGGGTTTCCCTGATTGACGACCTCATCCGACAATGCTATGGTGCCGCGACCATCATGTTGGGTGAAATTACAGTCTATAAGAATGAGACTGAAGGCTGAGTATTCTGCTCCAATTCAGGCAGCCATTCCACTGCAATTCAGGCACCTGTTCTGCTCCAATTCAGGCACCCATTCCACTGCAATTCGGGCCGGTGTTCCGCTCCAATTCAGGCACCCTCTAACGCATTAAACGACGCTGGGTAAATTCTACAAATTCGTATATCCTGCTCCTTAAAATTCGCTTCTAAGGAGAGCTGGATGACGAGAGAAAGAATACCCGTGCGAACAATTAAAGAAGTTTTACGCCTCAAATGGTCCTGCGGCCTAGACCGCCGCGCTATATCCAAAAGCTGTGGAATAGCCAGAAGCACCGTTGACGAGTATACGAAACGAGCCAGACAGGCCGGGCTATCATGGCCCCTGCCGGCAGACCTGGACGATACCGCCCTCGAGCATCTTCTCTACCCGCCGGTCATTGTCTCCACATCTCCACGTCCGCTCCCTGTATGGGAGGATGTTCACCGCGAGCTTGCGCGTAAAAGTGTTACCCTGATGCTCCTGTGGGACGAGTACAAAGCGCAATATCCTGAAGGATATCAGTACGCACATTTTTGTGACCTCTATCGCGCCTATGCAAAAAAGCTCGATATCTCCATGCGACAGGTTCATCTTGCAGGAGAAAAGCTGTTTGTTGATTACTGTGGCCAAACAGTCTCGGTAATCGACAAATCCACCGGAGAGGTACACAACTGTCAGATCTTCGTCGCCGTCCTAGGCGCCAGCAACTTTACATATGCCGAAGCAACGTTTACGCAGGGTCTGCCAGACTGGATCGGTTCCCATGTCCGGACCCTTAAGTTCATCGACGGTGTGCCCGAGATCCTGATCCCTGATAATCTTCTCTCCGGCATCACCAAGGTCTGTCGCTATGAGCCAGGCGTCAATCGCACCTATCAAGAGCTTGCAGTTCATTACGGTGCTGCGGTCATTCCTGCCCGCGTCAGGAAGCCTAAAGACAAAGCGAAAGTTGAAGCCGGAGTCCTTCTGGTGCAGCGTTGGATCCTGGCAGCCCTCAGGAACCGTACCTTCTTCAGCCTCGCAGAACTCAATGCCGCTATCCGGGAACTGCTGGATAGACTCAATAACCGGCCCTTCAAGAAGCTCTCCGGCAGCCGTATGAGCCGTTTTCTGGAGATCGATAAGCCTGCATTACAACCGCTGCCTGCTGTGGCCTTCGAGTACGCAGAATGGAAGATAAAAAAACGTTCCGGCATCGATTACCACGTCGAAGTCAATGACCACTATTACAGCGTACCCTACCAACTCCGCAATGAATACCTGGACGTACGGCTAACGGAATCGATTGTAGAAGTCTTCTTTCACAACAAACGCATCGCCTCACATATCCGGTCCTATGCCAAGGGAAGACATACGACACTTGCCGAGCACATGCCGAAGTCCCATCGGGACTATGCTGACTGGACCCCAGAGCGCCTGATACGCTGGGCATCGGAAACCGGCAAATCAACGGCAGAGCTGGTTACGGCCATTCTCGCAAAGAAGCTTCACCCACAACAAGGCTTTCGTTCCTGTATGGGGATCATCACTCTTTCCAAGAAGTTTGGCAAAGAACGCGTCGAGGCTGCCTGCAAGCGAGCACTCGCCATCGGGGGCATCAGTTTCGGAAGCGTCAAGTCCATCCTTGAAACAAATTTAGACAAAAAACCGTTACCAGAGCCAAAAGCCGCATCACAGGCGATCACTCACAGCAACATCCGTGGCAGCGAATACTATAACTAACTGCAAAAGGAGACTATTATGTTAGCGCATCCCACACTCGACAAGATCGAACAACTCCGTCTTTTTGGCATGGCAAAAGCCCTGCGTGAACAACTGCAGAATCAAAAAGCGACTTCACTAAGCTTTGAGGAGCGGCTTGGGCTCCTTATTGACCGAGAACTGACAGAACGAGAGAACAGACGGCTTGTTACGCGCTTACGAGCTGCAAAACTGAGAATCTCAGCATCTATCGAAGACATCGACTTCCGTCAGCCCCGAGGGCTGGACAAATCGCTCATTCTGTCGCTTGCGTCGAACCAGTGGATTATCGAGCATCACAATCTGCTTATCATCGGCCCGACCGGCGTGGGAAAGAGCTATCTTGCCTGCGCCCTGTCCCACAAAGCCTGCCGTGATGGTCATGCCGTCGTGTATCAGAGGCTGCCGAGGCTTCTTGAAGATCTGGCCCTATCGCATCACGACGGACGGTATCGGAAACTGATGAAGTCACTTCTCAAGGCAGACCTGCTTGTCCTCGACGACTTCGGACTTGCTCCGCTCACGACGGAACAGCAAAGAGATCTTCTGGAAATCATCGAGGACCGTTATGATCGCCGGTCGACCCTCATAACTACCCAAATGCCGGTTAAGCACTGGCATGATATCCTGGCCGACCCGACCTTGGCTGACGCTATCATGGACCGTCTGGTGCATAACGCCTACAAAATAGACCTGAAAGGAGAATCAATGAGAAAGAGCAAATCAAAGATCAATCGTTGACAAGTCAAAATCCCTATGAGATAGTAGCTTTAACCCAGCAATCGGTTATCCCGTTGGAGAGTGCCCGAATTGAATCGGAATGCGTGCCCGAAACGAAACCGAATGCCTGCCTGAATTCACCAGAATACACATGAAGGCAAAGTTTCTGCTTTAGAAGATCGTTGTTTCAAATTACATCGCCCGAAAATACCCTATTTGGGTCATTGACTTGATCTGCAAATTTATGCTACAAAAGTAGCATGTATTTCCGAATTATCTTGCCTTAACTCACTTCTTATTATTAGCTTGAAAATCTGAATACGTACGGGAGATCGATCTATGCGGGCTTTCTATCGGGCATTAAGAATATTTTCTGGTATCACGCTCTTCTTTTTCTGTTGGACGTACTTGCCTTTGTATGCAGCGGTCGCATATGCAGCGACACCGCAGGGCAAAGGGACGATAAAGCAGAGTCCAGCGGCATCCGATAAAAGTCAAGAGCGACCAGAGGCGCGGTTCGAGAAGGCGCTGGAAGATATCCGTCAGACAGCAGCAAAAGCAGGAGATAAAACCAATAAAGGTGAAGACGCTTCAGCGGAAATAGTAGCGATAAGAGCTAAAAGAGCCGAGATAGATTCATTAGATACCGATTTTAAAAAAGAATTTCCTGCAACGGAAAAGAAGCTTAAAGACGCGCATCTGCCGAATGAAATCCTCGCCCGGCACTATAAATTCGTAAAGCACTATGAAGATAATCTGAAAGAGCTGAGGACGAACCTCGACGATGTCGAGCAGGCAAAGACAAAATCAGACCTCAAGGCCAAAATTGAAAAAGTTAGGCTGCATCTCGAAAAAGTAAAGCCGCCAAAGATGCATAAGACACTTGATCCGAATAACCTCCCGAACAGGATGGTAAAAGGGAAAAAACGATCGCCGAGGCTGAAGAAAGAAGATTTTGAAAAGGATTTTCCGCAGCAGAAGTCATTAAGGACTGCTTCAAACCCGCAAGACTTTTTATCCGCAGATTTACGCAGATACATGCAGATTTCACGCTCAATAGACTCCACACCTCAGCATAAACCTGTTCTTCTGGCATTCAATCAAACTGCAAGCGACATTTCCTTTACAATCCCTCGCCCCTCAGGGGAAAGGAGTGAGATGAGGGGTGGTATCATCCCGAAATCTGAAATCAACGATCTTTCACAACTTGCCTTAGTCGATTCAACACCATTCATTCTCGCACAAATGACGGGCCAACCTTCCGCTGATGACTTGGCTGAAACTCCGGATATCCAGTTCACCCAAGATATTATTAATCTTGCGACGCAGCTTAATAATAATCCCGTACAAATCTACAACTGGGTCCGCAACAACATAGAATACGCGCCAACCTACGGTTCAATCCAGGGCGCGGACCAGTGCCTCCAGTCAAAGATATGCAACGACATGGACACAGCCAGTCTGCTCATCGCTCTCCTCAGAGTATCGGGGATATACGCTCATTACGTCTACGGAACCATACAAATGCCGATAGATAAAGCCATGAACTGGGTGGGAGGCGTGACAGACCCGAATATGGCAGGCACTGTTCTCGCCACCAACGGGGTCCCAGCAACAGCCCTCGTTTCAGGCAGTACGATCCAATACGAACAGATCGAACACGTCTGGGTCAAGGCGTATATCGACTACATCCCAAGCCGGGGCGCAGTACAGAGGCAGGGAAATGCCTGGATACCGCTTGATGCGAGCTACAAGCAGTACAATTACACGCAGGGAATCGACATAGCATCAGCTGTGAGTTTCGACGGTCAAACCTTTATGAATCAGTTCTTGTCTACGGCAACGACTGATACGACATTCGGCTCGATCACAAATCTGAACTCGGCGTATGTCCAGCAAACCATGCAAGATTACCAGACCCGTGTTAACGACTACATTCAGCAGAACTATCCGAGCGCCACTGTTGGAGATGTGATCGGCACGAAGCAGATTATTCAGCAGAACTTCCCGATCCTCCTCGGAACACTTCCTTATAAAACTGTCCAAGTTGGTTCGGAATTTACTGCAGTTTCAGATAATCTCCGTGAGACTATTAGATTCACCATCCCCGATCCGACTGGAGCAACTGCAGGACTGTCCTACACAACGAGTATGGCACAGATCGCAGGGAAGAAGATAACACTCTCATTCTCACCAGCTACGGACAATGATGAGGCGGTGCTAGAATCGCTTCTTCCTGTCCCCAATCCTAATGGAACGCCCATAGACCCGAGCCAATTACCATTATCCCTTCCCGCGTATCTTATTAATTTTAAGCCCGAACTCCGGATCGAAGGACAGATTGTGGCAACTGGCGTTCCTGGAACAATGGGTAGTGATCAAGCATTCACGATATCGCTAAATGAACCAGGCATTGGTGTAAGCAATATAAACAACGTGATCAAAGCCGGAGAATATTACGGAATTGGTGTGGATACAGGGCGGATTAGTGCTGATCGACTCAATGCTCTTAAAGCAAAACTAGAAACAACAAAGACTAAATTAGAGGCACAAACATTTGACGGGATCACTAAAGACGATCTGATGGGTGACATCCTCTCCACCGTTATTGCCTGTTATTTTGCCGAACTAGATGTGGCCGATGAGATTGCTGCCCGGACCTCGAATATCGTTCGGTATCGCATACCCTCTGTTGGCATGTTCTCTATGGCACTCAATGTGACTGACGCTTTCGGTATCCCTATAAGTGCCGGCCCTAAAGGTATGGTGATGGATGTAGACAGAATTATGCAAGCGGTTTTCAGTAAAGATGGGGGTCTCGATAAAGTCAAACAATATATGCTTTCATCAGGATCCAACTCATCTGCGCTGGAGCATGACGTACCGGAGCAGCTATTTTCCACGCCCACAAATGATGTGCAAGGCGTTTCAGCTGTTACAGCTCTTAGGCTTGCGAATGATCAGGGTATTCCTATTTACGTTATCAATCAGTCGAATATAAATTCAATATTCCCGCTACTGGGCGTAAATGAAGATGTAAAGTCCGATATTCAAAATGCCGTAAATACCGGGAAAATTGTTACAGTTCAACAGTCAAACATCACTTATAATGGCTGGACCGGGTGTGGTTACATTATCATAGACCCAAATACCGGGGCAGGCGCTTATATGATCAGCAATGGATTAAATGGATCTTGCTTCTGGTATTATTTCTGGACTGTTATGTGGATTCTTGCCATTATCGCTCTGACCATAGCGATCGGAATGCTTGTGGGAGCATTTGCTCCCGAAATCGCTGCCACTACGGCAGCATTTGATGATGCTGTCACGAGCTTTATTTCAGCAATTGGTGTATTGTTTGCCTCATTATATAGCAATGTAAGTGATAAATATTTAGATTATTCTTTACAATTAGCTGATTTATTCCAAAAAGTCAAGTGGAGCGCTGCCTTTTATGATGCTTCAGTGTTTTATGCACAACACTCGCCACCGCCATGGCCAATACCGACAGATCCTACTGGTGGAGCATATTATATTATGGTTTACATGTGTTTCATATATTTAAAGTACATAAAACAATCGGAGCATTTAACTAATTATTGGAGACTTGCTCAGAATGCAGAAATAATCCTCAGTGGGTTTTATGACGAGTATATAAAGACAATGAATGTCCAGCCGAGTTTAATTTTGGGAAAAGAATTACATTGTTGTGCTTAAACTATAAGCATTTTATTCTGATCCACGTCTCTTTATTGCTACCGATTTCCAGTCGCTGCAAACTTGGAGAAGTTTCATGCGGGAATGTGAAGGCCTGATTGGAGGAAGTTATAAAGGTGAAGATTAAACGGTTTTCAAGTCAGTATCGTGATTTTGTTGTAAACATGTCTGGTGTTGTAACTGGGATTCTCTTTCTTATTTCAGGCGTCGGCAGTTACAGGTTTTTCCTGATATATATGAGCTACTGTTTCCTAAAGGCTTTGGGAGTAGAAAAAAAATATATTTTTATTTTTCTACCGGCCTTTATTGTTTCTATGTATTTGGACGCCACTAACGGTCCGATATTTATGCAAACTGCAAAGCCATATTATTATTTCATAGTTTTGGCAACGTTTGTGGTTGTAGACCTACTGATACATATTCTGTTTGAGAAAATGGTAATTGGTCTGGCAAAAGGCCAATATTTTATTGAGTGTCCGTCTTGTCATTTTTACAATATTCAACTGGTTGAAACCTGCTCAAATTGCTCATACAAGAAAGGCGATCTTCTTGGTCCATCAACAAATCATGCCTCAGCAATTGTAAGAGGAGACAAGATACCAGACCAGTTAATGCCTTTATTGAGTTTAGCAATTGATGAAGAAATACTCTTTCATAAGAAGCTAACGTCATCTTTCCAAAAATTAAAGAATGGTGAAAGAGTTGCAAGAAAGCATTTCGTAATTACCACTTCGAATGTAATTATTCTTGATTATTTAATATTTCATATTCGTTTCCCCAAAAGCTGGCGGGAAAGAGATGTTATCCCTCTCTCAGAAATTAAGGCGGTTGAAGGCAAGATGAAAGAATTCATGAAAAGTATACGCCCTTTTCTAATCATTAAAACTGGTAATAACGATATTTACGAAATAGTGTTTTCAACCTTAGATGATTATATTGCTCAGATAACAGAAATCGCCGAAATAATAAAAAAAATAAATCCAGATATTGAAATGACAATGGAGTTATACGAAACAGATTCAATTAAAATTGCAAAACGGTTTGTTCGTTTTTTTAATCGAAGTTTTATGCTTCGTAAATAATCATGACGTGATAGCGGAGTTTTGTGATGGTACAAAAATACTTTCTTTCATCCTTCAAAGTATCGAATTGACGATGAGATGATCATTTGTATTCGTAGTTCCTGAATCAATCTGTGGTTACATGTGCCTTTCGGGAGGGACCATGCGGAAAAGAGTATATGGCTTTGTTGTTATTCTTTTGTTGGCGTTGAATTCATCCGTCTTCGCGCAATCTCCGCAAATTTCCAATGGACTCTCATGGCTCTACTCCGCTCAAACCACATCCAGCAACTGGCCGGAAGTTGTGACCACAGATTATTATTCTACTGCGGCGGCGCTGGACGCTATCTATTCAGTTGATCCCTCAAACCCGGCTTACGGGCCGGCCTTCCAGTGGCTGAGCAGCCAGATCGTTTCTCCAACGGATTATATTTCACGTCAGATCATTGCGCTCAAACGCGCAGGGCAGGATACCTCAGGTTATGTAGCGAGTTTGCTCCTCTACCGCAATTCAGACGGTGGGTTCGGAGGCGCTGATGATTGCCCCAATAGCTACATCCTCGACACCGCCCTCGCCCTCCAAGCCTGTGGCCGTACGAAATAAAAGACCATTACCTCGAGCACGGCTGTGACCGCGACCACGCCGGTCACAATCACTCTCAGCTTACGGTGAAATTTAAACGGAGCGATGTTATTGCGGTGCTGCCGACAGGAGACCACGTCCCGGTCCATGTAAGCGGCATGATAGGGTCAACGCCGTTTGAGGGAGTGGATGTTATACGGGTTATATCGGAAGGGCATTAGAAGGCTGTAAATAACGAAATGTTGACTGATTGAGCTTTGTCACGCCTTGCCCCGGCAGAAACGGTGACCGTAAATCCGGTCTGCCGGGGCAGGGCTGCATATGCAAGCTTCTACCGGTATTCGTTGAAGTTTCCATATAGCGAAACTCCAAAGCTTGTAGGTGTCATCGCGGAGCAGTCGATCATAGATGAAGTGGCGAATGCCATTTGAAGTTTACAGTTAACTGTGCATCCTGTAGTTCTTGTCGTCGCCATTCTTAGCAACACATAATGTTTCACATGTATTCGTTAGCTTCTACCCATATATAACCCATTCGGCAGGGATCGATGTTGAGATTGCAATTTCGCCTCAGGTAGTGTATATATCGCTATGCGCCCTGTCTTGAGACCCTCTGATCTGCTAACGCTTTCTTTTCTTGTCCTTCTCTCCGGCCTTACGGTATTTTCCGCGCGTATGAACCCGTCGTGGGCCGGACTTCTCGCTACGTACACAGTGCTGGCAATTGCGATCTTGGCGGTTGCCGCGTACCGAACGAGGGTAGACTCGGCAAAGAAGGGTTTCTACCTTTCGGTTGTCGTTACGGTGATCACGGTTCTCTCTATATTTAACAGCCTGGGGGCCCTCATCGCCGGCATTCACACGACGACATTCGACGCCAGCCTCATCTCCGTCGATCATGCGCTCTTCGGCGTTCACCCCACGGTATGGCTCGAACGGCTGATCAGCCCGACTCTTTCGGCCCTCCTCCAGTTCGCCTACATCAGTTATTATTTCATCCCCCTCTCGCTCGGCGTCGCACTCATTGCCAGGGGCAGGTTCGAGGAATTCGAAGAGGCCCTGTTCGGCATCCTGCTCTGCTTCTATCTCTCCTACGTCGGCTACCTGCTCGTTCCCGCAATCGGGCCGCGTTTTACGCTCGGCCATCTCCAGACCGAAGGACTGCAGGTTTCCCCGTTCATCGAAAAGATTCAGGATGTCCTGAACAGTCTCGAAAAAAATAAGACCGATGCCTTCCCGAGCGGCCATACAGCCGTCTCGCTTATGAGCCTCTATTATGCATGGAGTAAAAAGGAGAAAAGACTTTTTGCTGGCTTGATCCCGGTGGTAACGGGACTGCTCATCTCGACCGTGTATCTCCGGTATCATTACGTTATCGATGTCATCGCGGGAATCGCCCTGACGATCCTGACCGTTTATCTGGCGCCGATACTGTTCGCGGCGCTCTCACGCGTAGCCCGGAAAACGGGCGGCGGGGTCCAGCAGGTCAGCTGATGCATTCGGCAAAAATGATAAACGCACGCGAGAGACGCACGCGCGTCTCCAAGGAGGCGGATAAACGTCAAATCCCCTTCTCGTAGATCCGGTATTTCTTGTACAGCCTCCCGCCCATCAGCTCACACCCATTGCGCATCGGGGCGTTGTCCTCCAGTACCCAGGACATCTCGGCCCGCTCGTAGCCCCTGCACATGGCCGCTTTGAACGACTCAAGATAGAGCAGTCCCTCGATGCCTTTTTTTCGAAACTCTTCCTTGACGCCCATGGTCAACACGCGTATATCCGATATCCTTCTCGAATACCAGAGGAATTTGACGAGTTCGAGAGGGCCGAGCCTGCCGTTGATCCTGCTCAGGACTTGGTTATAGTCGGGCACAGCCATGAAGAATCCAGCGGGACTGCCGTCTACCTCGGCCATGATGAGCAGTTCCGGCACGATGAGCGGCTTCAATCTTTTCGCCATGGAATCTATTTCCTCATCCGTCATGGGAACGAAACCCCAGTTGCGGCTCCACGCGCAATTATAGATGTCCTTTACCGCTTCCAGCTCTTTACGAAAATGCTTCATATCGGCCGGACGCACGACGAGCCCGGGGACGCGCGCTTTGACGGCTGATGCCAGCTTTTCAAGCCTCGGCGCCGCGGAGACGTTTTTGATGACGGATATATAGGCAAAGAGGTCCTTGGCCTTGACGAGGCCGCACTGTGCCATGTAATCAAGGTAATACGGCGGCGTGTACGTCATCATGATCATGGGGGGCGAATCGAACCCCTCAAGAAGAAACCCACACTCATCGTTCGTCGACGGGTTCATGGGTCCGCGCATGATCGAGATGTTCCGCTTCTTGAGCCATCCCGATGCCGTATCTAAAAGCCCTTGGGCGACTGCGATGTCGGGCAGGCATTCGAAGAAGCCGAAAAATCCAGCCTGCTCGTTGTGGATGTTGATATGATTGCGATCGATGATCGCCGCAATCCTGCCGACCGTTTCTTCGTTTTTGCGCGCAAGGAAATATGCGGCTTCGGCGTGTTGAAAAAAGGGGTTCTTTTCGCTCAGGACGAATTTTACTTCGCTTACGAGCGGCGGGACCCAGTTGGGGTTTCCCTGGTACACTTTCCACGGGAACTGGATGAATTCATTCTTGCCGCCCGCATCGTTGACCTGTTCGATGTTCATGATCTCCCCCCCCTAATCGACTACGAGATCACGCCGATTTTTCTTCCGGCTTTCTCGATCACGCCGAGCACCCGGTCAAGCATTTCATCGGTATGGGTTGCCATATAGCTTGTGCGGATGAGGCAGCGGCCCGGCGGCGTGGCCGGTGGGACCACGGGATTCACGAATACCCCGTCATCGTACAGGGTCTTCCACATCAGGAACGTCCGCTCCATCTCACCTATGACAAGCGGGATGATCGGCGTCTCGGCGACGCCCGTGTCGTAGCCCATCTGTTTGAACGCCTCCATCATCTTGCGCGTATTGTGCCATAGCCGCTCCCTTCGTTCCGGTTCCCGGTCAATGATATCCAGCGCTGCGATAACCGCCGCCACCGAGGCAGGCGGAGGGCTTGCGGAGAAAATGAGCGGACGGGAGGTGTGCTTCACGTAATGGATCACGTCCTCGTCGGCTGCGACGAATCCGCCGATGGACGCCAAGGATTTGCTGTACGTGCCCATGATCACGTCCACTTCCTTCTCGACACCGAAGTGTTCGGCGGTCCCTCTGCCGGTCCCACCCAGAACGCCGATGCCGTGGGCGTCGTCCACCATGAGCCGCGCCCCGTATTTCCTGCAGACCTTGATGATGTCAGGGAGAGGTGCGATGTCCCCCTCCATGCTGTACACGCCATCCACGACCACGAGTTTGCCGCGGTTCCCGCTTTCCTTAAGGATATATTCGAGGCTGTCCATATCGTTGTGCTTGAACTTTTTTACCTCGGCGAAAGACAACCTGCACGCGTCTACTATGCTTGCGTGGTCGAGTTTGTCGATCACGACTACGTCGTCCTTGCCGGCGAGGGCGGATATGATCCCGAGGTTGGTTTGATATCCCGTAGAAAAGGTGAGCGCCGCGTCCTTGTGAAAGAACGAAGCGAGATTTTCCTCAAGTTTCACATGGATGTCGAGGGTTCCGTTCAGGAAGCGTGAACCCGCGCAGCCGCTGCCGTATCTCTTCACGGCTTCGATGGCAGCTTCCTTCACCTTCGGATGGCTCGTAAGCCCGAGATAATTGTTCGAGCCGAGCATGATCATCTTCTTACCCTCGACGATCACCTCTGGGCTCTGCTCCGATTCCACGACGTGAAAATAGGGATACAGCCCGGCGGCCATAACCTCTTTCGCAGTTGTAAACTTCCGACATTTTTCGAACAAATCCGGCGTTCTCGCCTCAAGATCCCTCAGCGGTACCGGTTCCGGCACTACAGCCATTTGTTTTTTCTGTACCATTGCCATGTGAGTTCCAGCCCTTTCTGCAGGGGATACTCCGCCCGAAAGCGGAGGTCATTCTCGATCTTGCCGACGTCGCAAAGCCAATATCTCTGTGCGGCTTCCCGGATTTTTTGTCTGTTCGCAAGCGCCGGCCTTTTTGTGAACAGGCTTCCGATTTCGGAAGCGAGGCCGATCAAGTAAGCCGCCCCGTAGGGAATTTTTATCATGCGCGACTTCACACCACCCGTGGCGAGCAGCAGATTCCTGAATTCCGACCGCGAATAGGGCCTGTTCTCCGCGACAAAATATACGATGCCGCTCTGCGTCCTGTGTTCGGCTGACAGAAGAAGCGCCGCGGTCAGGTCTTCGACATAGCACAGGTTGAGATATCGATTTCCCCCTGTCATCTCGAGAGTCAGGCCTCGACTGGCCCAGCGGAACAGTTCGTAAATATCCACATCTCTCGGTCCATAGACGCTCGACGGCCGGAGAATCACAATAGGAAGGCGGTCTTTGTAACTGCGCACTTCGTTTTCGGCAAGCAGCTTGCTCCGGCCGTAATCAGACACCGGATGAGGTGTGTCGCCATCTTTGACCGGTCGGCCGTCCAAACTCGGACCTGCCGCCGCCTGGCTCGAAACCAGTACAAATTTCTCAATGTCGGGATTATATCGTACGCATGCTTCCAGAAGATTCTTCGTGCCGAGGTGGTTCACGAGATAATAATCGTGAGCATCTCTTGCTTTGGTAAGTCCGGCGCAATGGAATATGACTGAGATACCCTGCACGGCGGAGGCAAGCGATTCGGGCCGCGTGCAGTCACCGTGCGCGAGCCGCACGTCCAGGCCCTCAAGCCAGCGCAAATGAAGAGGATCCCTCACGAGGCAGGTTACTGCATAACCGCTTCGGAGAAGCCGTTCAACAAGATGACTTCCTACAAAACCGGTTCCGCCCGTAACCAGTACCCGTCCTGCCCCCTCTTGCGACATCCCCCCTCCCCGTCCAAAACATATATCTCAAGTGTATCCAGATTGTCGGCAATGTCAAGATGTGGCCGCAACGTCTCAGGGGGCCCTTCTGCTTCTACGACGACGGGATACTCGAGAGTCTCAACCAGCGATATGCTCTTTATTGTTACAAAAGGTACGGTACAGATCCGCCATCTGTTCCAGGGACGCTAAAAGACAATTTCTCAGGGTCTTTACTGCTTCAATATTACTACCAGATGACCGCATGAGTTTTTTGACCATACGAGCATGAAGAATTCAAGAGCCTTTAAAAGAGCGGCCCTAGCATTCTTCGTCCTCTCTGCCTTCATTGCTGGAAATCGTGCTTATGCAGAGGAAGCAACGTCTGGCGTACTGAGCATCGTTGAAGAAAATAACCTCTTTTATCATACCGACCGGGATTATACGAACGGCACCGAGGTTATCCGGGTGCCGAATGACAAGCCGGCACCGGACTGGATCCTGCGGGTTGGTCATTGGATTCCTTGGTTCCCTGAGGACGGCGAAGTCCGTCATGGCTACGCGTTCGGCCAGAATTTATATACCCCCAGCAATGTGACCCTGGCGAATCCGCCCTCCAACGAACGTCCCTATGCGGGATGGCTGTACGGTTCAGTAGGGGTCGGCGTGGTGACGGGGCGAGAACTGGACGCCCTCGTGCTAACGCTGGGTGTTGTCGGTCCAGCTGCCGGCGGAGAACAAACCCAAAAAATGGTCCATACCGTCGTCGATGCAAAACGGGCCCAAGGTTGGGACACGCAACTTCACGACGAACCAGGCCTCGTGCTGACCTATGAGAAGAGTTGGCGCGGCCTCGTGGCTAAAACGCTGATCGGTAATGATTTCGACGTAACGCCGCACGTCGGAGGCGCCCTAGCGAACGTTTATACCTATGCCAACATGGGCCTCATGCTGCGGTACGGGAATAAACTCCCGCTTGACTACGGCCCTCCGCGCATCCAGCCCAGCCTGCCCGGCTCGGGCTTTCTCGAACCTACACATTATTTTGAGTGGTATTTTTTCGCAGGATTCGATGGGCGGGCAGTGGCGAGAGACATATTTCTCGACGGCAACACTTACCAAGACAGCAGAAGAGTGAAGAAAGAGCCGCTTGTGGACGATGTGCAGTGGGGGATAGCCTTCACGTGGCGGGCCTATCGTCTGACGTATACGCATGTCCAGCGCTCGCGAGAGTTCAAAGGCCAGAACGGGGCCGACAATTTCGGAGCGCTTTGCCTGTCAACATCGATTTGAACGCTGACATGTTGCTGCCAGAGTTGAAATTTATCGTGAAAGATCCTGATCGAAACGTTACGCGTGAGTCGTCCTGACGTAAATATACCTTAAGTCAGACTTGCCACTTTAATCATAAGGTCTGAATCACTTGAAGTTGTGAATCCTCGAAACATATCATGATTCATTCCGTGATTGCTGAAATACCCCAAAATAACCAATCGAAATTCATGACGAAAAACAACGCTCTCATAACGATGAATACTCCCTCAAAGTACAAAATGTTGTGATAATATCATATAAATGAACCAGTGCTACGTGATTCGTACATTCGCTGTGGAATTGTTTTAAATGGATATTTAGCGAAACCTTATGATGTCCAAGCATGCAGGCCGCAACAGATAGAAGAATACTATGACTGCACATCAGAAAAAATGGTTGATCAGAGGCGTTATTCTGCTGATCCTAGGCGTTTTGGGGGGAGTTGCCTGGCAAAAATTCGACCGGAATAACAGAACCAACGGTCTTGTCAGCGGGAACGGCCGCATCGAGGCTGTTGAGATCGACGTCGCGGCAAAGTCTCCCGGGCGGATAAAGGATATTCTGGTCCGCGAAGGCGAGTTCGTTTCCGCCGGGCAAGTGGTTGCGCTCATGGATACCGAGGTCCTGGAAGCTCAGCTTCACGAGGCAGAGGCGCAACTGCGGCAGGCACAAAGCTCCGTTGCGACGGCGCGGAGCCAGCTCCTTCAGCGCGAAAGCGAAAAGGAGGCGGCCTTGGCACTAGTCGGTCAGCGCGAGGCCGAGCTCGACAACGCACGGAAGCATTTAGCCCGTTCAACACAGCTTCTCTCAGAGGAGATGATAGCGCAACAAGATGTCGACGACGATACGACACGGCTTCAAAGCGCGACTGCCGCCCTCAGTTCAGCCCGCGCCCAGGTGGCCGCCGCCGAAGCGACCATTACCACGGCACGCAAGCAGATCATCGGCGCGCAATCGGGGGTCGATGCGGCACGGGCCACCATCGCGCGCATCCAGGCGGATATACGGGACAGCGCCCTCAAGTCACCCCGCGACGGACGGGTGCAGTACCAGGTTGCCCAGCTCGGCGAGGTGGTCGGCGCAGGCGGCCGCGTGCTGTGCCTGGTTGACCTGAGCGATGTCTACATGACCTTTTTCCTGCCCACGGCCGCGGCGGGACGGGTCGCACTCGGCACCGAGGTACGGCTGGTGCTTGACGCCGCACCCCAGTACGTGATCCCCTCGAAAGTGTCATTCATTGCCGACGTGGCCCAGTTCACCCCGAAAACCGTGGAGACGGCCAGTGAACGGGAGAAGCTGATGTTTCGCATTCGGGCGCAAATCCCCATGGAACTTCTCAAAAAACATATCACCCAGGTCAAGACCGGACTTCCCGGCGTGGCCTATGTGTGGCTCGATCCCAGGGCAGAATGGCCTGCACACCTGCAGGTGAAGTTGCCGCAGTGAGGCAGCAAGTAGTATGGAGTAGGTAGGTGGGAATGCAGTAGGCAGTAGGCAGTAGACAGGAATATAAAGCAGTAGGTAGTTGATAGGTAAATTCAAATACGTTTGTCTCACGTGGAGAAGTAGTCAGTCCTATGTGGAAATTTAGGCAGGTGGAAAAAGAAATATAATCGACGACGATCTCACACGAAGCCACGAAGGCACGAAGTAGAAAGGCTCGATCCGTATTTTATCAGTTTCTCTGTGCCTTTGTGCCTTCGTGTGAAAATTGGTCTTAGGTTTGTTCGTTTACTCAAGAGCATAAAAAAGATGAACGAGCCTCCTTCCACACCATCCTCCCTTTCGCCAACGTCCCAGCCAGTTGCCAGACTGCAGGGCGTCGGTCTACGTTTCAAAAAAGTGATCGCCCTTCATGAGATTAATCTTGAGATCCCCTCTGGCCGCATGGTTGGTTTTATCGGCCCTGACGGCGTGGGGAAATCAAGCCTCTTCTCGCTCATCGCGGGCGCTCGGGCAATCCAGTCCGGACGGATCACTGTGCTCGGCGGGGACATGGCCAGTGTGCGCCATCGGAACGAGATCTGTCCGCGGATTGCATATATGCCCCAGGGACTCGGGAAGAACCTCTATCCCACACTCTCCGTGTTCGAAAACGTGGACTTCTTCGGCCGCCTCTTCGGTCATAACCAACAGGAGCGCGAAAGGCGCATCAGCGACCTGCTCCACGCCACCGGCCTTGCACCTTTCGCGGACCGCCCTGTGGAAAAACTTTCCGGTGGCATGAAACAGAAGCTCGGTCTGTGCTGCGCGCTGATCCACGACCCGGACCTCTTGATCCTCGACGAACCCACCACCGGCGTGGACCCCCTGTCGCGGAGGCTGTTCTGGGAGCTCATCGACCGCATCCGATCCGGCAGGCCCGGCATGAGCGTGCTGGTCGCGACCGCGTACATGGAAGAAGCTGCCCGGTTCGACTGGCTTGTGGCGATGAATAACGGCAAGGTGCTGGCGGCTGGCACGCCGGCTGAGATCCTGGAACGGAGCAAAACCCGCACATTGGAGGAGGCCTTCATCGCGCTCCTGCCCGCCTCGCAGCGGGAAGGGTATCGTCCCGTAGTGATCCCGCCCCATGAGGCGGGCTCGGAAGGGGATGCGGCGATTGAGGCACATGATCTCACGATGCGCTTCGGAGACTTTACGGCGGTCGATCACGTGAGCTTCCGCATCCGCCGGGGCGAGATCTTCGGGTTCCTCGGCCCCAACGGCTGCGGAAAGACCACCACCATGAAGATGCTCACCGGTCTTCTGCCCGCGACCGGAGGGGAGGCGTGGCTCTTCGGCCATCCAGTAGACCCGCACGATATCGACACACGCCGCCGCGTGGGGTACATGACCCAGTCCTTCTCGCTCTACGGGGAGCTGACCGTGCGCCAGAATCTCGTTCTCCATGCGCGGCTCTTCGGCATCGCGCCGGAACGAATCATTGCGAGGGTGCAGGAGATGGCCCGGCGTTTCGGTCTCACCGAGATAATGGATGCCCTGCCCGACTCGTTGCCCCTGGGGGAGCGCCAGCGCCTCTCGCTCGCCGTTGCCATGATCCACGGGCCGGAGATGCTGATCCTGGACGAGCCGACGTCGGGCGTGGACCCGGTGGCACGCGACCGTTTCTGGAACGTCATTATCGACCTGGCGCGCAAGGACCATGTCACCATCTTCATCTCCACCCACTTCATGAACGAGGCAGAGCGCTGCGACCGGATCTCGCTCATGCATGACGGCAAGGTGCTGGCGAGCGACACGCCGGGAGCCATTATCGAGCAGCGCGGGAAGCACACGCTCGAGGAGGCCTTCATCGCCTTTCTCGAAGAGGCGACCACAGAGGCAATGCCGGAGCCGATTGCCGCTGCCAGGGAGGTTTCTTCGATACCGCACAATCCCGAACAGGCTGGAGCGCTTGCCTCCGGCCGCGGGTTCCTCAACCTGCGCCGCCTGCTCAGTTATACCCGGCGCGAGTCGCTTGAGCTGTGGCGCGACCCGATCCGCCTGACCCTTGCCGGGCTCGGCAGCATCATCCTGATGCTGGTGCTCGGCTACGGCATCAATACAGATATTGAGAACCTCCCCTTTGCAGTGCTCGACCGCGATCAGACGACGCTGAGCCGCGAATACACGCTCAATCTTGCCGGTTCACGCTACTTCACCGAGCGCACGCCGCTCCGCGACTATGCCGATCTGGACGAGCGCATGCGCCGGGGCGCCATCAGTCTTGCAATCGAAATCCCGCCGGGTTTCGGCCGAGACATTTCGCGGGGCACGGCGGTTCAGATCGGCGCCTGGATCGACGGCGCCATGCCCATGCGCGCCGAAACCGTGCGCGGCTACGTGCAGGGCATGCACTACCATTGGCTGACCACCAAGGCGCGAGAAGCCTACGGCACAGCCGCCACCGCGGGATTGTTCGACATCGAGACGCGCTTCCGCTATAACCCTGACGTGAAAAGCCTGCCCGCTATGGTGCCTGCGGTGATCCCGCTGCTGCTGCTCATGATTCCCGCCATGCTCACGGCCCTGTCCGTGGTGCGGGAAAAGGAACTCGGCTCCATCGTCAATCTCTACGTCACGCCGGTCACCCGCCTGGAATTCCTGATCGGCAAACAGATCCCCTACGTCGCCCTTGCCTTGACCAATTTTCTGCTGCTCACCGCGATGGCAGTCTTTCTGTTCCGCGTGCCGCTCAAGGGCAGCTTTCCGACGCTGGCAATCGCGGCATTCCTGTACGTGATCACGGCGACCGCCATGGGGCTGGTGATCTCGACCTTCATGCGAAGCCAGGTCGCCGCACTGTTCGGCACTGCCGTGCTGACCATCCTGCCGGCTGTCCAGTTCTCCGGGATGATGGACCCGGTTTCGTCGCTGGAGGGCGCCGGCGCAGTGATCGGGCGGATCTACCCGACCACCCATTTCCTGACCATCGCGCGCGGCACCTTCTCCAAGGGGCTCGTCTTCGCCAATCTCCGGGGCTCGTTCGTGCCCCTCGCTGATCGCCGCGCCCCTGTTCATCGGCATAGCTGCGGCCTTACTCAAAAAACAGGAGCACTGACATGCGCATAGCCAACGTCCTCCATCTCGGCGTCAAAGAATTGCGCAGTCTCGTGCGCGATCCGATACTGGTCGTGCTGATCATCTTCTCCTTCACCTTCTCCGTCTATACATCGGCGACAGCGCAGCCGGAAACGCTGCACAAGGCGCCCATCGCCATCGTGGACGAGGACCGGTCGCCGCTGTCCGTGCGCATCGCCGACGCCTTTTACCCGCCCTACTTTCTTCCGCCGGAGTTCATCTCCGCGAAGGAGATGGACACCCGGATGGACAACGGTCTGGACACCTTCGCCCTCGATATTCCCTCCGGCTTTCAGCGCGACGTGCTCGCCGGGCGCAGCCCCGCGCTGCAGCTCAATGTCGATGCCACCCGGATGAACCAGGCATTCACCGGCAGCGGCTATATCCAGTCCATTGTGACCGGGGAGGTGAATGCTTTCGTCCAACGATATCGGGCATTGGATACGCCTGTGGTCGATCTGGCGCTCAGGGCGCGGTTCAACCCCGAGCTGAACAAGTCCTGGTTCGGGGCCGTGATGGAAGTCATCAACAGCATCACCATGCTGTCCCTCGTCCTCACCGGCGCCGCGCTGATCCGCGAACGGGAGCACGGCACGGTGGAGCATCTGCTGGTGATGCCGGTGACGCCCTTCGAGATCATGAGCAGCAAGGTCTTGGCAATGGCGCTCGTGGTGCTCGTCGCCGCCAGCTTGTCGCTTACCTTCGTGGTCCAGGGGCTACTCAAGGTGCCGATCGAGGGCTCGGTCGCCCTGTTCCTGACCGGTGCCGCGCTTCACCTGTTCGCCACCACGTCGATGGGCATATTCCTGGCCACGAACACGCGCACGATGCCGCAGTTCGCCCTCCTGCTCATGCTGGTGATGATGCCGCTTCAGATCCTGTCGGGCAGCATGACACCGCGGGAAAGTATGCCGGAGGTTGTTCAGTACCTCATGCTGACGATGCCAACCACCCATTTCGTGGCCCTTGCCCAGGCCATCCTGTATCGCGGCGCGGGGCTGTCGGTGGTGTGGCAGCATTTCGTTGCTCTCTTGCTAATTGGGACGGTTTTTTTCTCTGTCTCCCTGGTGCGCTTTCGAAAGGCTATTGGAACGATGGCATAAAAAAGCTGTTAAAGCGATGCGCTGCCGACCTCCTACGCGGTCTGTGAACTTGCGTTTTTTGTGCAAAGTACTACCTATATTCGATAATAGTTTCATACTATTGAGATTCCACAGTTATAAATAAAACAAAGCTGGTCATTATTGACCGGCTTTTTTTATTTTGATGAGGAGGATCGAACCAAAGGGAGTTTGAGGGAAAGGATTTCCCTCATGCTTTCGGAGAGCACACGAGAGGGCGAGCCCTTTCGTGAAGCGAAGCACGAGAGACTCCCCCTCAGCTCTACGAAGTTTTCAAAGGGTTGGCTTACAAAAGCCAATCCTTTTTCTATGTCATGTCAGTTACTGTAGCAGTTCATTTCGCTCGTGCATAAAGGTCAGTATCCCGCGATAAAATCCCTTCGAATTTTCTTTGGAATATTCAAGAGATGCAAAAGCGTATTTTTTCTGCACTTCACAATTTCGCTTAAATCGTCTGATCACTTTTGGGGAACTCTTGTGGCCTGCCTGAGCGTTCGGTTCCCTTTAATTCATCGGAAACATGATATTCTCGAACTACATCGCCATTGACAGCATGCCATTTGTCTGATACTATAATGCCATATGACAGGAGGTTACTTCCATGTTTACCGAACAGAATATAGTATCAGTCCTTGGCGGACAGACATCTCTTGGACGCAAAATTAAAAGCACCCTGGACTTGGACAAGCTCATCCGCGAGGGGTTCCCTTATAAAGCGGGCAACCACGTCCGGGGCCTGCTGGACCTTCCCCTTCCCATTTTTGCCGGCATAATCGAGGTAAGCGAACGAACCCTGGCCCGAGTCCGCAACTCGCCGAGTCAGCGCCTGTCGGCCATCGCCAGCGACCGGCTTTACCGGCTGGCAAGGATCTTTTCGATCGCCTGTGAGGTCTTGGAGAACGAGGAAAAAGCCAAGGAGTGGCTTCGTCGTCAACAGGTGGGATTAGGCGGTAAAACACCCCTTGATCTGCTGCATACCGAAGCCGGTGCAAAGGAGGTTGAAGACCTTCTCTGGCGCATTGAATACGGGGTTATCTCGTGATCACTGCCTGGCGCCTGGATAAAGCGAAGCGTGCCAAGGAAGCGTTTACCGGCGAAGGAGCGCGCCGCGTAAGCGGCCGATGGCATCACCAGGGTATACCCGTCATTTACGTAAGCGAGTCCATCGCCCTGTCCGTTCTGGAGAAGTTCGTTCACCTGGGGTTCGACGCTTCTCACATCAAGTTCGTGTACTATAAAATCGAGATTCCGGACAGCGTCCCTATTGAAAAGCTGAAGAGCGCCGATCTCCCCGATGACTGGACCGCCGAACCGCCGAGGGATTCAACCAAAGAGATCGGTTCTACCTGGGCAAAGAAGGCGGACACAGCGGTTTTCCGGGTCCCCTCCGTGCTGGTTCCCAAAAGTTGGAACTATCTGCTCAATCCCGCTCACCGCGATTTCAAGAAAATCCGCATTAGCGACCCAATGCCCTTTGTCTTTGACGCAAGAATGTGGAAAGAGAAATAATGAGGAATGGATGATAAAAACGTTTCAACCGGACGATCATTGCTTTCCTCATGATCGTGCTGCACGCGGTCCATACACTTGCCGGCGACTTTGATATCGAATTCGGTCTAAATCGTCAGAAAAATACTACATCTTTATTTCGGAACCGCCATGATCCCCCTGATTTACAAAGACAAGGCCCCCGATTTCGGTTCGGATAGTCCTCGCTCTCTAAGCAGCAAGATTGTCAGTTAATTACAGTTGATTTGTTTCAACGAGCCGTCCTTTACCCAATATGGATCACTTCCATCCGGGAACTTTATTTTGAGCGTTTTGAATTCAACGGATCTTTCCAGAACCTGAACCTTGGCGTTGTCTGTCAGCCGCAGAACAGTCCCGCTCTTTATGAGGTCTGCAAGCTTTTCTTTGTTACCTTATTCTTCGAGCTTGATCGCCAGATTTAATGTCTCAGAAGTAGAAGCGGCTAAAGCTCCTTCCTTCGTCATGTAAAACTCGTCCACCTGGCATGCTGACGCAGATTTACAGAGCGAGATCACCGTCAGAGCGCAAAACACAATGAAAATAGCCGATTTTGTTATTCTGCTCACCACTTGCCCTCCAGGTATTGCAGTCTGTTTATTTCAGAAAATCTCCGAAGATGTTTTTCCCATGCTCCAGGACCTGCTGAAGCTGGTACATTTCGCCGTTAGCGGAGGCGGGGTTCTTTTCCCGCCACTTCTCAAGATGGTCCTTCGAGCAGAAGAAGTTCATGAACGGGCAAAAGGTCTTTGCGGTGCATCCACAGTGGTCCCCGCTGCTGACAAATTCAACCACTCCATCCGGAACGGAAGAGACGATCTTACCGTCCTTCACTTCGATCTTTATTTCTCCGTCGCACTCCGGGCAGCGTGACCGGACAACGATGTTCTCTCTGAGCATGAAATGAATGCCCAGAGCGTCTGTCGCGCAAAGCGAGTATATCTCGTGACCGTCAGGGAACACCACTTTGTGACGGGTCTGTTTTGCGGAAAAGGGGTAGGCGGATATGATCTCCCCGCCTTCCATCGTCAGGATGTCCGCCTTGTGCAGTCTTTCGATGAACCTGCGAACCGACTCGATGGACGGCAGTTTCATTGCCTCGACTATTGTTTTCTCGTCAGGTGGATTGCCTGTTCTGGCGAACTCTTTCAGAATAAACTTTCGCGTCTCGTTTTCAGATTGACTCAGATTGGCTTCAGCCAGTCTCCCTCGTACCGTTGCCCCGATCTGATCCATGAGGCTCTTCATATTAGTCTTGCCGATAGCAGGCGTGCACCCTGCCCCGCAATTCGGCTCCTTCATAGCCTTGCGCAGCGTATCCACTGACGGCACATTCCCGAGTCTGCCGGACTCGTCCTTGAACATCCTTCAGGAAAACCCGATGGTGCCCGATGGCTGCAGTTCCTTGCCGTTTATGAATACGGACGGTGATCCGCTGAGTTTCAATTCTGCCGCTTTTTCATCGCTAATCCGGTGCATACCTACTTCCGCCTGAATCTTTTCATTTTCCAAAGCACGGGCGATGTTCTCTTTTAACGCTTCCTCGGAACCGCATCCTTGTGATATATAGCAGTCGATTTTCAAGCTCTTCCCCCTTGCACGTACAGGTTATGAAATATCCTTTTTTATTTTCTCGTATTCATCCTTGCTGATCTCGCCCTTGGCATATCGTTTTTTAAGGATCTCGAGGGCCGATTCTTCCGGAGCGCCACCGCGACCCTTATGCGCCGACCGCACAAAATAAACGATCCCGGCGATAACAACAATCCAGAATATAAACATCATGGGCCAAGGCCACCCCATGCCGCACCCCCAGCCCATCATTCCCGGCCATGGGCCGTAGCCTTGGGTCTGTGCCTGAGCCTCGGCAACAGCGGCAAAAGAGAAAAAACCTGCAAGAGAAGGTATCCACGATGTTGTTTTCATTTTTATCTCTCCTTTCAGACTTGTCTTAAATGCAGCAACTCAGCTTTGATATATCCTTGGTGAACGACAGTGCCGCTAGTTTAATTGACTCAGAAAACGTCGGGAATATAGGCAAAGAATCCACCACTTCGTCGATGGTGTTCTTGTTCTTAACTAACATCATCGCCTGGGCAATAATCTCACCGGCGTGAGGCGCAAGGATATGAACCCCGGTTATCTGCTTTGTCTTCGGGTGGATTGCCATCTTGATCAGCCCTTCAGTGCGCTTCGTAATAATTGCTTTCGGAACATCCGTAAACGATACGGTATGGCACATGCATGTGCCGAATCTCTTCATCTGCTCTTCTTCCGTAAGACCGACTCCGGCAAGCTGAGGATCGGTGAATATCGTGTAAGGAACGGTGTCATAGTCGATGGTTTTTCGCGAGCCGGTTAAAGCGTTCTCCGCCGCGAGCGTTCCTTCATGGCCTGCCGTGTTTTCAAGGCGCAACGGAAGGTTGGCCACATCGCCGGCCGCAAACACTTCGGGACTGGAGGTCTGAAGGAATTCATTGACCACGATTGCCCGTCTTTTGTCGAGATTGACTTTCGCGGTTTCAAGCCCGAGACCGGAAGTGTTCGGCGTCTTTCCTGAGGCAAGTAGTATTTCATCAGCCGATACCCGCTCCTCTATCCCGTCCAACGTGAATGATACGTTCTTCCTGCGCCCTTCCACCCAAGCCTTCCTGATCTGAACGCCTCTTTTGATGGTGATCCCTTCCTGAGCAAGGATCTGCGCGAGTCGTTCCGTCAGCTCGCTTTCGGATATGGGATAGATCGACGGGGAACGTTTCAGGAGAGTGACCTTTGTTCCGAAGCGCGAGTACATCTGACTGAATTCAAGCCCGAGAGGTCCGCCGCCGATGATAGTAAGTTCTTTCGGATGCTTCTCGAGCGCGAGCGCTTCGATATGGGTCAGGAATCCCGCGTCCCGGATGCCTTCGATAGGCGGCACCGTGGCAGTTGAACCAGTGGCAATGATGAACTTTTGAGCGCGGATCGTCTCGCCGTTTACCGCGACTTCATGCGGAGAAATAAACTTCGTACGTCCTTCAAGAAAGGTGACGTGTTCGAGGTCTTTCAACACCTTGCTGTATTTTTTTAGTGCGAAGCTTTTCGACGATGGCGAGATCATACTGAACAACCTTTTTAAAATCGAAGTTCTTCACCGCAAGTTCAATGCCGGGGATGCCGTGACTCCGGGCAAGATGCAGGATTTCTCCCGCGTAGAGAAGCGTCTTTGACGGTACACAGCCGACGTTCACGCAGGTACCGCCCAGAGGCAGGCCTGAGTTGATCATGGCCGTATTCGCCTTGAGTTCGTCTGCACGAATGGCGGCCCCGAATGCACCGGCTCCGCCTCCGATAATGATAAGGTCGAATGTTTTCATGCGACTACCTTCTCTCAATGATCTTCCCTTCGTATTCTCCGGCCTTCCGCTATTTTTTTCAGCTATTCCATTTTTCTTCTTCCGGATACTGTGCGAGTTCCATAAGGATTCCATCGGGACCATGGAAATAAACGAGGCGCTTTCCTGTTTTTTCCCAGGTCCGAATCGGCTTAAGAACTCAACGCCGAACTCCCTGAGCCGTGCAACCGTATGTGCAATGTCTTTAACAGAAAAAGCCAAATGACGGAAACCGATACGATTCGGATAACCGCAATTCGGGTCGGGCACTGGGTTCGGACTGCTGAAGTGCAGAAGTTCTATGACGAGTTGGCTCGTCTGATGCTTCATCCCCACGAACGAACCGGCCGCCCCCTTGATACCGGTGACGAACTCGAGGAACGCAGCGTCGAGTGTCGATCGGATCGCCTCCTCGAATCCGAGGATCTCAAAAAACTTCCTGCTTCTTTCAAGATCAGTAACGACGATAGCAAGGTGATCGATTTGATTTATCATGGCTGACCTCATCGGATCTCCGGGCGACCCTTTATCCCCTGGGGCGCCCGGAAAGCGCGGACGATCAGGGGAACGATGATCATCGCGCCAAGAACTATCCACATCGTCGTGTCGGGATCGCGAAAATACCTGTTCAGGCGCAGGGTCGTGACTGCAATGACGGCGTAATACAGCATGTCGCCCGCGATCGCGAAGGCCCAGCCCATCAGGAAGCCATGGCCCGCAGCCAGCGCCGAGGCACGCCCGGTCATCGGGTCCGCGCCAAAGGAGATCAAAACGAGCGTAATGGGGCCTGCACCGGTGCCGCTGAAATGGGCCGTGCTGCGGGCCATTGCAGCCTTCATCCTCGCGCTGAAGCGGGCGAGAAACGGAACTCCTCGCCCCAACCATGCGAGAAGTTGAAGGACCGGTTCGAATGCGAGGGCCAGCATCACATCGGAAACCATGTAGAGCCCGGCGGTCACGGGCCAGGCCAGACCCTTGGTCTGGGCGAGCAATACGCCTGCCGGGATTCCGCCCCCTACAGGGATGAGGAAAAGCATTAATACGGAAAACATGAAGGATACTAACAAAAATGCCGGCCAAAGGCAAGCGGCGTGCGGGCTTCATATTGTGGTATTTGGCTAAGGGATGTGAATTGGAGTCTTCGTTCTGGACGGGGTTACTAAATGCTGCGAGGGGCTCCTTCAGAAGTTCCAATAAAAGCAAGTGGCGCCACCGCTAGAGCCAGCAGGCAGTCTCGCGGACCGCTACACGAGTCGAAACGATATTTATAAAAAAAACGTTGGGGCGCTAATGAGCCTTTTTCAATGTTTAAATCCCTCTTTATTTTCTTCACATTCTTTTTTCATTTTTTGCTTATCAAGAGTATCAGTATGATATTTTAATGACAGTCTTTCTAAGTTATCAAGACAATATGCTCCCGTAGGTGCAGCCTTAAAACAGGTGAACAGATAATCAAAGCCATCTTCATATTTTCTAGCAAAGATATCAGCATATTTTTTGTATTCTTTTGATGGATACATTGTCACTTGCCAACATTTTTGCGAAAAAAAACAAGCAAGATCCTCATTGTCACATTTCTTGTCGGATTTGAAAGCCGTAAAAGCTTTATCTCTGTCTTTTCCTGAAAAGAAAAAATCAATTGAAAATATACGTGTAACCTTTCCCTGCATGTTGGGCAAACTCCCTGGTTTAGCAAACCAGATCTCGATAAATGAAGCTTCTATGCCTAACGGACTCTGAAATATTTTATTATGGTTGCGAAGAGATCTGTCGTATTCAAGCATATAAATGTCAGGTTTATTTATTCTGGTAAATGTTTCATAATCAATTTGACCGTACAGTGTGCCTGCTTTCGATGGTTTTCCAAGTAAGCTTACAACCTCTTGTTCGTTTGGGCTACTTGTAAAATAAGTTGACCAGTCAAATGCAAACACGTGGCCTGCCATTGTCAGGACTAATACTATACTTATTGAAATGTGTTTCATTTTCTTTATTCTCCACTTCAGATATTTATTCGCCGCGACCTATTCATCTCCGACCGCCTTACGCACCTTGGCGAGCCGATTGCGCAATTCGGGGACCGCACTCGCCGCCGCCGGGTTCGCTGACAGCTTTCCGATCGCCCGGTCAACCGCGTCTAGCCCGAGCGAAAGCCCGAAGCGTGTCGTGACCCGCCTGAGCGCGCCTTGAAAACCGGGATCGGATCGCAGCTCGGTCTCACCGAGCACCTGCGCCTTCGTCACCAGATCGGTAAGAACCGCGACTGCCCGGCGCACGTTTTCAGGAGATGTAAGATTTCCCGGTTTCGTGAACTGCTCGACCTCCGGCAGGCTCGTCACGAAACGCCTCAGCGCCTCGGCCTGCTGCGGGCTGCGCGGGTGATCCTGATGCATCACCGCCTGCGCCGCGCCCATAATCGCGAACGGCGCAAGCGCCGCGTGCGCCAGCAGCGGCCCACCTGAAACCACACCCCCCAGCACCAACCCGCCCAACGCCAGCCCGCCGACACCGTGCACCAGGTGCAGCAGCTTGCCTTCGATCACGAACAGCTCGCGCACCAGGGCGCGTACCGGTGCAAACCCGAAGCCAGCCGCAAGCAGCAGGCTCACCAGCGATTGCGTTGATTCCCCATGAAGCTTGAAATGCTCATACGCCCCGAGGGCAACGACGGCGATCAGGAGAAACCCGCAATGGAGAAGAATCCTACCGACGATCGATCGCACCGTCCTTCGACGTGCGGGAAGGTTTTCAGGCCCGGATTCCCGGACGGGATCCATTTCACTGCCATCGCTCTTGTGCATAGAATCACCCTCCTGTCCCCCTCGAACGGATAAAACAGAGTGTTCAAAACTAATATCCGAGATACGATGTTAGCGGATTTAGCAAATAAAATGCCCGCCCGTTGCTGTGAAATTATCCACTGGAACTATATGATTATTGATAAGCTATGTCAATGCCCATAAATGCGTAGATGAGAGGGAGATTGGAAACACAACCATTAGGGGTCACTTCTCGATCCTTGAGATTATTAGATTGAAACGTGCAGTATAACTTTCACAGCAAGGAGAATGAGGTCTGGGCCAAATTCCCAGTATGTGCTTAAGGACTGGTTGAACTAGTTTAAGTTAATTGCTTGCACGACCTACAGTTCCCTTGGGATATAAAGTTCGTGCATAAAGGCGTGCAGCAACACGGCGCAATCCGATTTCATCTAATTTAATAAGGAGTGACGATCGCACATTTGCTCTAATTTTTCGGGAGAGTTTTGACTCATTATAAGCAACCGCTCTTTTTAGAGAATACTTCAACACTGCTAGATTGCGCTGTTCTTCAATCATATACGCTGCTTCAGAAATTTTATTTTTTAATTCATCCAAACAAGCTTCACAGATGATCTTCCAGCCATTCATTTCTGATTTTGCCATCATATTTGGAGAATATGCCTGGGAAAATAACCACTCGGCTTCCCAAAAACCACGTTGATCGGACGTGAAACTGGTAATTTTGCGCCAACCATCGACCGGAATATCTTCTTTTGCCGACTCTCTAAATACACGCTCAAAATCCTGATAGTGTACACCATGCCCTTCCTTAGAGAGGGATGTTACACGGTCAAGAAATTCGCTCTTGGATTCAGGCAATTTTAGATCGTCCATAATTACCTCCCTCAGAGTTTGAAAATCTGTTTGGCTTGGTGATTGTTATGGGTCAGATTGCCGTCGTTATTTTCACCTCATTCACTGCTCTTTCATCAATTCTAGCACTAATTGCGTTGTATAGTTGCTGATAATATGACATATTTAATTATCAGACAAATATTTTTCGGCTTCTTTTGGCTGCTTTAAAAAGCAATTATCTATAGAAAATATAGCTCGATTTAGGCGGTGACAACACCGAGGGAATGAGAAGAAGGGTTAGGGAAGGTTTTGTTATGCCCGTAGCAGACGAATTCCGGTCGTAACACATATACCGCCCACGTGTATGATGATCACCAGGACTTAAGGGCATCGGCTTCTCGTATGATTAGAGCTGCCTTAGCGAGTCATCGAATTCCTCAATTTGCGGTATTCCCCAGGCTGTAGTCATAGTGAACAGCCGCCGCCGGACATAGCTACCGATTTCCCGATTATAGACCCGTAGACATTGACTCCTCCGGAAAGCGCCGTCCTAGCAGCAGGTGCGTAAATGACCCCATAGAGGAGGCTGCTTCCTGAATAACTTGCAGAAGTACAGGTCGGGGTCCCATAAATCGTCAGATTGTGCGGACTGAGCGTCTGGTTTACTATTGATCCTCCGCTAACATTGAGGCTGCCGTTAATATAGATGGTCAGCGAACTACCCGGAAAAATCACGATCTGTGAGCTGCCGGAAAGATTTACGCTGCCCGTTTTGTAGAGTGTTACATTGCCGTTAATGGTGCCTTTACCGCTCCCGCTGAGATTGATCGAGCTTACCCGGTATGCTCCCGAGGTCAGGGTTATGCCGTTTTTAACGGTTACAGGTGTTCCTCCTCCGACAGGCGGGTCATCGTCTTAGGCATACTCAAAGCACCCTCGGTATGAAGTCTGCAGGAAATTGATAAAATCGGCAAGGGCTTGTTTGGACCCGACAGGATAACAGAATGAAAGGAGATGGCGTTGAAATCAAAATAGCAAGTTTGTATGATAATCAGCCTGGTTTAACAGCAGCAGAAACCGCCTTCCAGAATGTTCCCAAGGCCGCATTGACAGCGTTTTGTACAGATGCCCTTTTCACCGCATGCACCATGGAAAGACCAGCATTAAATGTTTTTTTCTCGTCCTCTAGTTGGCTCTTGAGATCATCTTCATTTATAAAAGCGTCCTGAAATACCCAGCAGCTCTGCTGCTGGGATGAAAAGGACATCCTGACGTAGTCAGGATTAGCCTCTTGTTTCGATGTATCTTTAGGTTCCAAGGCCAGATGCCCCGCAGCTCTGCTGCGGGGTACTTTCACTTTACCAAGAGCATATGCCTCAGCAATCTTTTTGAGAGCTTCGCGCTCACCATCTATCACCTGCTGCAGCGCGTCCTTTATCTTGAGCCATTCTGTGCCCATGACCGCTTGAGCTGATGCCAGCATATCCTTCTCTGTCTGTTCCGGGTTAAATGACATACCAGTCTCCTCAGGCAATTGTTCGCACTACGGTTTCTTCGCATCTTCGGCCCGCACGGCATATGCGAAGAGTCGCGCAAAGCGGTCACGGTCTAATTCCGCATTGCCGGTGCTGTAGGTGTCGTCCGTCTTATGCCGAGCCTTGTATTTCTGCCAGAGCGCTAATATTTGCTGAGAAATATTAACAGAGTCTTCGTTAAGCTTTCGCACCTTGTTGCGAAGGACAAGGGATCTAAGTTCTGATTCAATTGTCGTGTACTGATCGGCAAATTTTGTATACTGGCGGTTCTGTGCATCCGTTTCAAGGATCTTGCCGTAGAACTGATCTACCATCTTGGCGCATTCAAATGTCGAGCGCTGAGTGTCCGCATCGTAGGGTGAAATGAGCTGAAGGCTACATCCGCCGATAATAATAAGAGCTAGAACGAACTGCAAAAAAATACGTTTATGTATTCTATTTAAAAGTTTGCCTGACTTCACGTGGTAACCTCCTTAATCGGCACTTTTCTTATTGCTACCAAGATCAGCCACAATCTCCCTAAACTGTTCCAACGCAGCTTCCAGGTCTTCCACGATCTCCTGGGCGATAACGTCGGGATCGGGCAAGTTGTCGGATGCTTCGAGGGATTCGTCCTTGAGCCAGAAGATGTCGAGGCTCGCCTTGTCGCGGCTTACGAGTTCGTCATAGGTATACGACCGCCAGCGCCCTTCATTTTTACCTTCCTCTCCACTTGTTTTGCGCTTATTTTTTACTCCCTCGCCCCTTCGGGGAGAGGGCTGGGGTGAGGGGGAAGTCTTCCAGGTAGCCTTACGCTGATGGCGGTTCTCGGGGTTGTAGTTCTTCACAAACTCGTCGAGATCTGAGCGCTGGAGGGAGCTCGTCTTGAGCGTGAAGTGCATGTTCGTGCGGAGGTCGTAGATCCAGAGCTTCTTTGTCCAAGGTGTTTCGCTTGCCGGCTTTTTGTCGAAGAACAGCACGTTCGCCTTCACACCCTGGGCGTAGAACAGGCCCGTAGGCAGGCGCAGGAGGGTATGCACGTCGCACTCGTGCAGGAGCTTTCTCCTGACCGTCTCCCCTGCCCCGCCTTCGAACAGGACGTTATCCGGCACGACAACCGCCGCGCGGCCATTCTGTTTTAAAAGGGTCTTTACATGCTGGATGAAGTTGAGCTGTTTGTTGGACGTCGTGGCCCAGAAGTCCTCGCGCTCGATGATATCGGTCTCCCGTGATACCTTGCCGTTCTCAGCAACGATAGTGGTGCTGCTCTTTTTCCCGAAGGGAGGATTGGTCAGTACGATATCGAACCTGTCTCCCGGGTCGGCAGCAAGAGAATCCGAAACGATGATAGGAAGGTCCTTGTCGGTCCCGATGCTGTGGAGCATCAGGTTCATGGCGCAGAGCCGGGCCATGCTCTGGACCAGCTCCCAGCCCTTAAAGGTCGAGCCTTTGAGTTTGCGCTTCTCATCGGCGCTCATGTTCGGGTTATGCTTTACCACGTAATCGTGCGCAGCTAAGAGAAAGCCCCCGGTCCCGCACGCAGGATCGCAGAGGGTCTCTTTCGGCTTCGGCTGGATCACGTCGACCATGGCCTGGATCAAAGGACGGGGAGTGAAGTACTGGCCTGCGCCGGACTTGGTATCCTGTGCGTTCTTCTCCAGGAGGCCCTCGTATGCGTCCCCTTTCACATCAGCGCTCATGACCGACCAGTTTTCCTTATCGATCAGATCGACAACAAGCCGTCGCAGCTTCGAAGGGTCCTGAAACTTGTTCTGGGATTTGTTGAAGATCAGGCCGAGCAGACCTTTTTCATTGCCCAGGCTTTCGAGCATGTGGCGGTAGTGGTCGAACAGGTCGTCGCCGTCTTTTTTGAGCAGCGTCGGCCAGTTGTACTTCGCGGGCACGGCGCTCGGCTGGTTGTACGGCGGCTTCGTGCGCTCGTCGGCCATCTTGAGGAACAGCAGGTACGTGAGCTGCTCCACATAATCGCCGTAGCTCATTCCGTCGTCCCGGAGGACGTTACAGTAGTTCCAGAGTTTTGAAACGATTGCTGCTGGTGTCATATAATCCCTTTTATTCCTTTTAAGAATCGATTGACTTGATTCTAATATCGACTATAATATTCCTATGAAGAAAGACTCGCTAATCAATACTAATCCATACCTCAAAAATCCAACCCGGCGGAAATCCATGCTTTATACAGCCGTTGTGACCTCTTCTGCAATTGAGGGCGTAAAACTGCCCGGCATTAAAACCCGGAAACCATCGCAAAGGAGGTCCGCATGTCCAAAGTAGTCAATGCAATATTCGAAAACGGCGTTCTCAAGCCGCTGCAGAAAATGGACCTCAAAGAGCATGAACAGGTTGAGCTGAAAATCCTCTCCCATGACGAATGGCAGAAGCGGTTTGACAGCATCCTGCGAAAAATCCACGCCCGTTCTTCGCAGTATTCATCTGACGAGATAGAATCAGACATTGCTCACGCGATACAGGAAGTCCGGGAAGAGAAGCGTTAAACATAAAAGGAGATAACAATGCCATCAAGTATTACCATAAAATTACCTGACAAGCTCGAAAAAGAATTGGAAGCCGTCATGAAAGCGGAAAAGACATCGAAGGACAAGATCATTAAAGATGCCCTTATCCGCTACCTTTCGGTCAAACAGTTTCAGCTGTTGCGGAAAAAGGTCCTGCCGTTTGCCGAATCACAAGGCCTGCTGACCGATGAAGATGTATTCAAAGCTATTTCATGAAAGTCCTTCTGGACACGAACGTCATTATCGCGGCATTTGCCGCGCGCGGCCTGAGCGCCGACGTTCTTGAACTCTGTCTTTCCGGTCACACCGTCATAACCAGCGAGCACATCCTTTCCGAAGTTCGTAAAAAACTGATTCAAAAAATCGCGCTTCCAGCATCCATTGCCGACGACATCATGGCGTATCTCAGAGAATATTCCATTCTTGCGGTACCGCTGCCGGTGACTGCTGTGCAGTGCCGCGACAACGAGGACCTTCCCGTTCTCGGCGCTGCCGATGCAGGACATGCGGACTACCTTATAACCGGCGACAAGGATCTGCTCGTTTTAGAGCGATACAAAAACATCCCCATCATCACACCGAGGCAATTCTGGGAAACCCTCCGGGCCGGGCGGGGCTAGGAATGATGACGATTCGCGCTCACCGCTCCAACCGCCATATCACCATATCATAAAGAAGCGATATCAAGAAGAAAAGACCTGTATAACCATATAAAGGGCACCTCCAGAGCATACCAGAGTGGTTAAGCTCTGATATGCTCTTGGGAGAAGAGACCAATCTTATCCCAGGAGGTGCTTTATGAGATTGTACACAGGAATTGATCTACATTCAAGCAACAGTTATCTGGCGATCATCGATGAAACTGGTAAACGGGTGTTCAAAAAGAAGCTTCCCAATGATCCGGAACAAATTCTTTCCGCTCTCGCACCATACAAGGATACGATTATCGGCATCGTCATCGAGTCCACGTACAACTGGTACTGGTTGGTGGATGCACTCATGGCAGAAGGATACAAGGTGCATCTCGCAAACCCTACGGAGATAAAGCAATATAAGGGGCTCAAGTATTCAGACGATCAGCATGATGCCTTCTGGCTGGCCGAGATGCTGCGGCTCGGGATCCTTCCCGAAGGCTACATTTACCCGAAAGAAGATCGACCAGTCCGTGACTTGTTACGCAAACGAAGTCATCTCGTAAAGCTCAGGACCTCGCTCATCATCAGTTTGCAGAACATCATTTGCCGTAACAACGGGTTCCGGCTCAAGACGAACGACGTCAAGGCATTGAAAACGGATCGCGTTGCGCCGTTTCTTGAGCAGAACGAGGACCTGGCCTTGGCCGGCAAGATCAGCAAGGAGTCCATAGATTTTCTGACGCTCAAGATCAAAACGGTTGAGAGCATCATAGAAGACAGAATGGAGCTGCGCGAACCATACAAAAATCTCCTCACGTTGCCGGGAGTGGGTAAAACGTTGGGACTTACCATCATGCTGGAGACCGGCCCGATCAGCCGCTTCGCGCAAGTCGGCAACTATTGTTCCTACTGCCGGAAAGTTTCAACCAAATGGATCAGCAACGACAAGAAAAAGGGCAAAGGGAACAAGAAAAGCGGCAACAAGTACCTGGCATGGGCCTTTTCCGAAGCTGCCGAGATCGCCCGGCGCTATTATCCGGAAGCCCGGGCATATTACCAGCGCAAGATGCAAAAGACCAACGCCATGATAGCCCATCAAGCCCTGGCCCACAAACTGGCGCGGGCAGCGTACTACATCATGCGAGATGGAGTTCCCTTTATGCCGGAGAAAATCTTTACACAAAGTTCATAGGCTGGCTGGGACGGTGAACCTGGCTTAGGGTTGGCAAAAAACCACGAGACCTGATTGGTAATCCGTCCCACCCTTTTATAGCGTTATCAGCATCTTTACTGCCCATGCCGCGAGCCATCATGGGGCTGGTTAACAACCATGAGACCTGTACAAACTCCTGGACACGGCATGGAACCGAAGATTTTCTGGTCCGCCATAAGGCGGAAAGGGTCATGGATAAAGAGCTTCACCAATGACCTTAATCCCGATGGGTGACTGGTGCAGTGAAGACTGACACCGAAACCGAATGAAACTGCGGCAATGGTAATGATGAAGATAACGAAAAGGCTCGGCGAGAAACATTCGTTTCTCGCCACAAGATAGCTTTTTCCGCTTGACGGTGCCCTTTAAATGGGTGACCCTATCGCCCCCCCCAGTAGTTCCAGAGTTTTTGAACGATTGCGGAAGATGTCATAACTGATAATGCCTTTCCTTTTAGCTTGAACTCTATTATTCACTGCTGTATATTATTGCCAAGCCGCAAGGCTGGTGGTCCATTACCTATGGTTCAGGACCGTGGCAGCGCCTCAGTCGCCGTTAAGACTGGGGCTTTTTTATTGATGCTTTCCAAAGGTGAGCGGGCTGTGTGAGAGGGAAGGAACCCGGAGAGGGTTTTTACTTTTGATTCTCTTCAACAACAATATCTTCCGGTTTGATCAAGACAACCTTGCCATCACGCCACTCGGCCACAGGATTTCCGGCCTTCTTGTGCTGCAAGAGAGCCTGCTGGACGGCATTCCGTAAAGCGATATCAATTTCTTTTCCGTCGCGAAAGAGTTCGTCAATTGTTTTCTTTTCAGCTACGCTCATTGTGTTCACCTCTGATCATGCTCCAGGTTGCCGGATCGTAAGTTGCTTCTCTTCTCCCAGTCCCGCCATCAGCCAGAATCCGTGGTCCTATACGGGCCGAATTATTATACATCCGCCACGTGTCCGACAGCGGCCGGTAAAGCCGGAAGAAGTTCTCGATACCCTTATTATACCGCCTCCGAATGGTTTCCTCAGACACATCATGCCCGCCCATGCGGACCCGCTCGGCCACGCGGGCAACGGCAAAATCAGCGCTCGGAAGCCACAGGAACACCAGGTGGAAAGTATACCCGCTTTGCTTCAGTTTTGCAATCCAGGGCGCAAAGGATCTGCTCGCCAGCGTAGTCTCAAATGCGAAATCCACGCGCTCATTCGCAAGGAAGTGCAGCCGCTCCAGCATGACCCGGCCTGCATGGAACGCCGCGCTCTCCGGCTGGAACGCGGAGAGCCCCTGAGCGATGACGTCGGCATTCACGAACTCCGTCACACCCAGCGTCCCCTTGAGAAGCATCGGCGCTGTCGTCGATTTTCCGGCCCCGTTCGGCCCGGCTATGACAATGACATGCGGATTCTTTTCTGACATCAGATGGTCCCCTTACATAGCATGATAACAATTCCGAGTGAAACGGTCTAGCGCAAAAGACAAGAAGTGAGTTTAAAGGTTCACCTTCGTCGTCAGTGCTTTCCAAAATGGAAATAACTGAAACTGCATCACTAGAACCCGTCAAGCGTCAGGTCTTTTATTTTGGTGTTACGCCTTACCCCTCACCAGATTGCTGATCGTTGAATAATGCATACTCAAATGAGCGGCTATCTGCTGCTGAGTATAACCATATTTCTGCACGGCATCAATGATCTTCTTATCTCGTTTTCTCTTATCCAGGATCACATTTTTCGGAAATATCTTGTCGAGAGACGGTCTGTTCACATAGCGATGACTCTTCGGTATTTCAGGAATGTTCTGATGTTTCTTGATATGGGAGATGAGTCCCTCCACAAAATCGTCTTCACCCAGGATGGACTGTCCTTTTACCTCTCTCCAGATAGTCTCCTTGCCGATACCCCATTCGACGAATTGCCGGTATTTCTGCTCTGCCGCAGTTCTCTTTCGGCTGAATTGCCCAAGGACCCAGTCCGTTGTCAGGCATGGTGCCGGCGATTCCTTTCCCACTGTAGCACGGTAGCTGGACCATTTCCAGGCTTCCGGTCGTTCAACCATCCGCGCCCGGACAGGATTTAATACTACGTACCTGCATACTTCGAGAAGATGGCTGTCCTTCTGAATGAGGATTGATTTGTATCGTCCTTGGAATAGATGGCCCGTCCGTTGATGACGTTTATTGAAAAGCTGCGTATAGACTCCGTTCAACTGCCGCATACCCAGGGACAGATTGCCGTCAGGTGTCTCGATCAGAAGGTGATAATGATTGTCCATCATGCAGTAGGCATGACAGAGCCAGTTATACCGCTTGTTGACATGCTGGAGCGTGTTCAGGAAGTTGATGCGGTCCTGGTCGTCTTTGAAAACAGCCTTCTTTTCATTGCCGCGGGAGGTGATGTGGTAGACGGCTCCGGCGTATTCTATGCGAAGGGGGCGGGTCATGCGGCGAGATTAGCACTGAAAAAGGAGAATGTCAAATTAAAAGACCTGACCCTATAGGTTCCCGGCTTCTGCCGGAAAGCAGTTCGTTCAGAAGCGCGGTCAGATCTGCATCTGAGTCAGCAAACATCTGGATCTCGCGGCTCAGAAAACCCGTGCTCCCGAACGACGTTCCCCCGAGCCACTGCAGTACGCTCTGGTACGGGCCTGTGTGGTCGAAGAACTACTCGGCAAATAGATTTTACATGCTTGATAAAACAGAAAGAAACCAGCGCAATGCAGGAGGTTTATAATGGAAATTAAACATTATGACACAAAGATATGATACTTTACCATCATATTCGTTTATTTATTGCAAGATATTTAGTAAAGGGGGGGTATTTTTAGATAATGTCAAAAAAGGGACCGGATTGCTCGTTGTACAGGATCAGTGCGTTCAAAAGAAGCCGGCATGGTTATCATGTTGAAAAAGCAAGCTGGTTTATTGCTATCTTAATCAATACAGGATGTCCCGATTGGTTCTCCCGGCAACGACGTTCAGGTACGACCCTCTGAGTGTTCTTTTTCTCTTGCGATGCTGTTTTCCATTGTTGTCCACTGGTCTATGAACATTTGGAGCAACGCTTTATCCTTGTCTGTCAGATCGATAAACTCCGACCCTATATCGAAGTGTGTTTGTTGCCCCTTGTCTTCCTTCATTTGGCATGAAACAACTCGTCCGGTAAAGTTGACCGTGGTGCCGTCATTCAGAGGCAATCCCATGGGGACTTTGCTTTCTATTGCCAGGGCCTGATCAGTCTGAATGAGCATGCCGCTGAGGCTGACTGTTTTCACCTTGAAGTTGGCGGGATAGCACAAAATATTCTCCTGCGGCTCGGGAGTTTGCGACCTGACAGCGAGTCTCCGCTCCCCTGGTATTGGGGCTGGCTTTTTTTGGTTCGGCACTATTGATTTAAGAAAATCGGCGACCCGGTCCGTTGAACCATCTTTAAACTGCATGCTTGCCGCGTATATGGAGACACTTTCTCCATTGTCTCTCGTCTCCATTCCGCTGAGCTCGGAACGGACTATCATGCCCATTACATTAAGAGTATTCTCTTTATCGTGCAGCTTGATCATATATTCTCTGCCGGGATTCAGTCTTCGGTCCACTTTTAAGGCAACTCCGCCGAGACTGATATCAAGGATCTCGACTTTTTCGGATAAACTCATCTTGCCCTTTACGTCCATTAAATCCAGGCCGTATCTTTGATGTCGTCTCAGGTGTTGCATGGTAGTTCCCTCACAAATGACTGTTCTCAGGATACTCCTTCTGAGAAATGATGTCTACGCAAAAAAGGGGGAATGCAGCAGCTGCTGCCAGGCAGAAAAAATCATATTCAGTCAGGGAAAGGATAAACGAAAATTTTTTCGTGATCTGCCCGAAACAGATACCCCCGGCTACTAATTGCAGTAGACGCGTAAAAAGTATATGCTAAACATTATAAGAAATAATTGTCGATAACAAATTTTGGAAACCGGTCGTCGTCAATCCTGATAAAAAATGTATTTACGCTGCGGCTTATGCGGTTGATGTAATAATTCCCGTCCTCTCTTTCAACCCGGCCTGAGAACGGATATTTTTCTCCCTGTTTATCAATTACGAGCTCCACCTGTTCTCCAAGGGAAAGCAGAAGCAGCGGGCTTCCAACCTTTACACCGCTACGGGATAGATCAATTGTGTAGGCCACATTGATTAGTCCCATCTTGGTCCTGACGCCCACCACCAACTCCTGCTTCATCCTTCGTTTGATCCTTTTTTCATTGTTGTATGAACTCATGAGCAACACCATCCAATATTGAAATAATCTCCATCGATATCATCGTGGAGCGTCGCCTTGGGCCGAATATTTCCGCATGACGTCCGCACGTTCCGAAACCTGCCGCTGTTGTAAATTTCAGGAAGGTTTTGTTACCCCACAGTACGAGCAGGATCTTTCAGATCGTTCGGGGAGAAATAGCGGTTTACGACACATTACCCCAGGCGGGAACCGGGGGATTGCAAGTCGCGGGATTCATCGACCACCTGCCGGCATGCACCGATGACCGATAACCAAACGGTGTTTACTGTAACGTAAAGTAAAACGCTGTTCCCTTTTCTACAGCACTTTCAGCCCAGATCGTGCCGCCATGCCGATGGATAATACGGCGTACCGTCGTCAATCCAATGCCGTTACCCGGGAACCTCGACTCGTCATGCAACCTTTTGAAGGGAGTGAAGAGATCACGGGCTCGCGCCATGTCGAAGCCGGCGCCGTTGTCCCGCACAAAGTACGCACATTTGTCGCCTTGAAAGACCGAACCGAATTCGATCCGTGCGCTCTCGCGGTCCGACGTGAATTTTGCCGCATTGCCAAGCAGGTTTTCCAGGACGATTCGCATGAGTCGGACATCGCCGCTTGCGCGTATGCCGGGCGCGACGATGAAATTGATACTGCGGCCGGGGCTATTCGTCATGATTTCTTCAGCAACGGTGAGTGCTAGTTCGCTGAGATCAGCTTCCTCGCGGCGAAGCTCCTCTTTCGTGATACGGGAAAGGTTCAGCATGTCATCGACGAGCTGCGTCATTCGCAGCCCCGATGAGCGGATACGCTGAAGAAAATCCCTGCCCTCCTCGTCCAGACGCGAGCCAAAATCCTGCAAAAGTACGTCGCTGAAACCGCATATGCTCCGGAGCGGGGCTTTGAGATCGTGAGATACGGAATAACTGAACGCCTCAAGCTCTCTGTTTGCGTCTTCCAGCCGGGCTGCGTGCTGCTTCAGTTGCTCCTCGCTTTTCTTGAGGTCAGTAATGTCCTCAATCAAGAGAAGGACAAAATCTTTTCCTTTGTACCGGAGCGGGTTGGCCGTGATTTTCACATTGATGCCGCATACCGTGCCATCACGTACGAGCTCCAATTTCGATTCTTCACGATGTCTCCGTCTGCCCTTAAAAGCCTCGTTCACAGAGTTCCTGATCACACAGTCTTTGCAGGACGGCGCGTGGCCGCAGCCATTCAGGGTCTCGGTCGAATGAATGCAGTGCAATGCCTCGCCGCCCCGTTTGTGCAATGCCTGCTTCAAGTCTCCGCCGAGGAGCGTCAAGGCCGCAGCATTCAAGTGAATGATTCGAACATCCTCGTCCACTACAAACATGAACGATGGTATCGTGTCGAAAATGTATTTGAGAAAATCGGATTTATCGAGTAATCTTCCAGTCATTATGCGGGAAGTGAGAAGTCTATGGTCGAGGAGTCCAAGATGGTTTTCATGGCAAGAAATGTCAAATCTAAAATTTTCCAAACGTGAATATTGTGCACTTTTTTTCGCCTGATGATTATACGATTACAGTGTTAATTTCGTCAAGGTGATTTCTTCATATGGTAATAAAAGATTTTTTTATAAAGTGTTGAAATTTGCATCCTTGAATAAGAACTAATACTAAGGTCGTCGTTTCTTGAAGAATACTGTGGTGAAACAACTTTAGTGGCGACTCCTCCGGCAGGAACGGGTAATTACAAGTTTGAGGGATCAGATGCAGTTGAATATCGTTGCAGGACTGGGTGAGGAACGGAACAGGTTGACGAGGTCTGAGCGCGGTTAGGTTTTTTGTGAGGCATGCCAACGATTGCCATGGTGCGTCTCAAATGTCGCACCTACCTTACGTTAAATATAAAATATTAACCAGCAAGCATCTTATTCAGCATCACCCTGAGAGCCTCAACATTATAGGGTTTCTTCAAAAATGCTTTGAACCCCTGTTTTTCGTAGTTCGTCGTCGCGAAATCGTCGGAATACCCGCTTGATACGATCGCCTTCACCCGGGGATCAAGTTCGAGAAGCTTTTGCATCGTTTCCGTTCCTCCCATGCCGCCCCGTACTGTCAGATCCAGGATGACGATATCGAAGGGTCTGCCGGCCATCGCACCCTTATACTTTTCCAGTGCCTCCTGGCCGTCTATTGCCACTTCAACGGTATGTCCCAGTGCCCTGAAAATTTCACAGCTTAAATTTCTGATAATTTCCTCATCGTCCATTACCAGAATCTTTGCTGCTCGCGGCTTCGCATCCTTTGCAGGGCCGGTTACGGCGTCTCGACGGCCTTCTCCGGGAATCGCGGGAAGATAGATCATGAACGTGCTGCCTTCGCCGGATTTGGTCCTGACATGGATCATGCCGCCATGATTCCTGACGATCGAGTAGGATGTTGCCAGCCCCAGGCCGCTTCCCTTGTCCTTGGTCGTGAAATAGGGGTCGAAGATCTTGCTCAGATACTGTTCGGGGATGCCGACGCCGGCATCCTGGATCGCTATTACGACATAGTTCGCCTTTGCGAGTCGGGGGGGCAGTGATGCATCGCCCCCTGCAAGGTTCGCCGCTGTAATACTGACCGTGCCTCCGAGCGGCATGGCCTGGTCCGCATTCAGCACGATGTTCTGGACCACCTGTCCCAGCTGACCTTCATCCGCCTCCGCCTGCCACAGGTCTTTCGGAATATTCATACGGATATCGGATCGCGAGCCACTAAGCGTAAATTTTGCCGAGTTCTCGACGACCGTTCGAAGGTCTATGAGCTTCTTGAGCGGCTTGCCGCCCTTGGAAAAGGTCAGGAGCTGGGCCGTAAGATTGACAGACTGGTGAAGGGCTTTCTCGGCCTGTTCGAGCATAGCGAACGACTTCTCTTTCCGGTCGAAGGTCATCTTGGCCATGGAGATATACCCGAACACACCCTGCAAAAGATTGTTGAAATCATGGGCGATCCCGCCTGCAAGAGTGCCTATGGATTCAAGTTTCTGGGTCTTGAGTCGTTCTTCTTCAAGAAGATGTTGTTCCGTAATATTGTTGAGCGTTTCGATGACGGAGGTTACAACGCCGGATGCGTCTTTGATGGGAAAGGCCTTGGTCTCTACGTAGAGGATGTTCCCGTTGGGGTCTTTGTGGCGATGGATTGTTGAATGGGGCTTGCCCGTTTCAAATGCCCTGCATGGTGCGCACTCCTCGCCATTTTTGGAGCAGGGCAGGCTGCTCTTGTGTGTCATCTCATAGCAATGACTTCCGATCATGTTTTCATCGCAGCCACCCACCTGGCTGCAGTAGGCCTTGTTGACTGTCAGAATGCGGAAGTCCCGGTCGACAACAATGAATCCTTCATCGACAGTGTCGAGGATGCCCCGAATGAACTGCTCGCTCTGGCGGATCCTCTCCTCGGCCTGTTTGCGTTCGGTGATGTCCCGGGCGACGCTGAAGTGAGCCATTTTCCCGTCGTACTCGATCAGTCGCGCATTTACTTCCACCGGCATCGCGGAACCGTCCTTGCGCAGGTGGCTGGATTCGAAAACCGCCATCCCGCGCTCGCGTACCTGCGCCATCCGTTCCGGGACCTGGCGGGCAAACTCGGGGGAGGTGAAGTTTCTTACATTCAGGGCGAGCATCTCCTCCCGCGTATATCCCAGGCGTTCATAGGCGGTCCGGTTAACGTCGATAAAGTGTCCATCAAGACCCAGGATGAAAATCCCGTCCATCGACGACTCGAACAGGTAGCGGTATTTAGTCTCGCTTTGCCGGAGCTTCTCCTCAGCCAGTTTGCGTTCGGTGATATCCTGAGCTGTGCCATGAAGGCCGGTAATGCTCCCACCCAAATCCCGCTTGACTTCGCCTCTCGCGGCAATCCACTGTATTTCGGTGCTTGGATTAGCCACTTCAAGGTCGAGCTTGTACGGTTCTCCTGTTTCTAGGGTTTTTTTCACCGACGCATCAAGCCTCTCGATGCTTTCAGGCGTGTACAGTTTCAAATGCTTGAGATAATTACGCCGAATCGCATCCGGATCAATATTGAAAATATGGTATAATTCGTTGGACCACGATATTATATCCGTCCGGACGTCCCAGTCCCAACTGCCGATGTGCGCCACACGTTGTGATTCTGAAAGCTCGGCCTCGCTTTTCTGAAGCTTTTCCTCCGCTTGCTTTCGTTCGGTGATGTCGCGAACCATCGATAAAACGGCCGGTTTACCTTCCAGCGTGAGCAGTTTTGCACTGATCTCGACCGGTATACGTCTTCCGTCCTTTGCAACATGGACCTGCTCGAAAACCACTGATTTCCCTGCCGCGACTTGTTCCACGATAGATTCGATGTCCAGGCCCGAATCCGGAGCATCGATGTCTTTCGGCGACAGGCAAAGCAACTCATCACGCGTATAACCGAGGCGCCGGCAGGCCACGTCATTGACCTCCAAAAAGCGCTGGCCGCTTTCAGGCAGTTCGCTATGAACAAACAGGGCATCGGTAATACTGTTATAGAGAGCCTGGACATGATCTTGAATTCTCCTTTGCATCTCCTCCGCCCGCTTACGGTCGGTGATGTCGCGCCAAATAGCGTGGAGAATCGGTTTGCCTGACAGAACAAGCTTCTGTACAATGATGTGGACGTCTCTAGTCTCCCCCTGCTTGGTTATGTGTTTAACCTCGTGTTCGGCTTTTCCCTGCCGCAAGATCTCCTGGATTTTTCCCCTTATTTCTGCCGGGGTCTCCTCCGGGTCGAGATCGGCAATACGGAGTTTCTCAAACTCTTCCCTTGTGTACCCCAATTGCAAATGCGCGTTGGTATTGAACTCCAGAATATTTCCCTCGGGGTCGAGAATGAGGATGCCGTCGGCTGATTGTTCGAAAAGCGTTCGATATTTGAGCTCCAATTCCGAATTAAAAGCGGGCCCATTTGTCGTTGTTTTGTTATTCATGGAATCTCCTCAGCGGTTTCAAGCATTCCACATATTATATCATAGAGGTAAAGATTTCAATACTTAGCAACTTATCGGGTTGCGTTGCAACCAGTGCCTTACATCCCCACCAAGAGGCGGGGTTTTACGGCACAAAAGGATAATTTTATCGATTTTGCCTGTGCAGAAAACTGATATACTCATCAAACGCAGGTGAGGGACCTACAGAATTTGCTCTAATAATCCGCTATATTCTATGGGGTTCAATGTATCTCTGCCATTGCGTGATGCGATGGCTAAGTCACTCACAGAGAACCTGATGTGATTGAGGTGCTGAATATCGGCTACAATCTGAAGGGCGATATTCTTTCTGTAAGCTGTACTTATCGATTGTGCCATAGAGGTAGATTTTCGATACAAATTGATGTATAACTATTTCTGATAGGGCGAAGAACTTTGTAACCATGAATTATGGTGCAGCGCCATTCTTGTAAAGAATAATTCCCTTTTCAGCATACAACACGCGGTCATGTTTATTTCACGATATAAACTTGACAATGCTCAATAATATCGATGAATACATATCTCCTGAAAAAACGCCCCCTCATCCTCGGTATCGGTGTTTTTGCCATCTTCTGTGTATTATTTATCCGCGCTGAAACTTTTCCCGGCCATAAGGAGCTCTATCGTCTGCTCATCGGTGAACTGACAAAAGTCGAGCCTCTCCCGGAAACTTCCTCTATTTCTTCTCCTGCACAGTCGGATAATGTCGTCTACGTACTGGGCGGATCTCAAAATGAACTTATACGAAAAATCGGAACTGCCGCCGAGTTGTATCATCACGGCCTGTGTAAAAGAATATTGTCGTTAAGCAGGCCGGGAATAACAGAATACGACCATCATCTTCACAGGAATTTAACAAATGATGAATGGTTTATAAAAACATTGGCTAACAGCGGCGTGAAAAAAGAAGATATAGAATTAGTAACATTAAAGCGTCGCTTCTTTGGAACATTAACAGAGGCAAAGAGTATTGCCGATACTGCCTCGCAGAGGGGGTATACACATCTGGTCCTCGTGACTTCTCCCTACCACACCATGAGGACATGGTTGGCTTTTTCAAAGTATGTAAACGGCCGAGGCATAGCTCTTAGCATTTATGCATCGAATTATCATGCTACGTTGAGCGAACTGATATTCGAATATTTTAAACTGCTCCTCTACAGAGATAATTTGCTGGCAAGGCATTCTGTCGATAAAGTTGCCATGCTTTGAAGCATGTAAAATATCAACCTCATCCGCTGATGTCTGCGCTTAAAATATCTTTTCGATGTCAGTCATCGGCATCGCACGAACTTCTGATGGTTTGCTTGGGAGCAATCCTTTTTCTCCACCCATGATTGCCCTTCTTCGGGTTTTATGTTACCATAATCAGAGTCGCGGGAGGTACAAATTTTCGGAGTAAGGACGAGGATCAGGCGAAGAGCGAAGGAAGTTGAACGACCCAAATTAAAGGCAGTGATGATGCAGAGAGCAGATCGGGCAAGGGTCGCCGGAAACATACATTATGGTCTTATCTCTACGGTGAAAAGGCCAGTGCCATCCATACGAAATCAGGGAAGGTAGCAATTGGAGTCACAAAATGCGGCAGATGAGGAAGCATAAGAGATTCAAATTGGATGTAATCGATCTGAACAGCAAGATAAGCTTGGTCGGCAGTGTAGAAATCATTGATATCAGCTTGGGCGGGGTTGCGTTCAAGGCGGACAGGAAACTTAACATAGGGAAAGAGTGTTTGATGATGCTGGGATACGAAGGGAAGCCTATTAATGTAAAGGGGGTAGTGGTTCGTTCAGAATTAAGCGGAATTGAGGAAAGAGCTGAGGGGGTCCAAGTTACGATCTACTCGGTGGGGATATTGTTTAACGAGGCATCGGTGGGGAAGGTCAAAGATTTTCTTGCTTCAATTGAAAACCACCGGAAAACACCGGTACCGGAGCAGGCTGACTGGTTCTCTTGCTTTATCCGGTTTCGCATCACCACGCCCGACGAAAAGGTTCTGAATCTGCCGACGCAGTTCGGAATAAAAGAAATCAGCCTCAGCGGCGTAATTATTCAAACCAATCATCACTTGAACATAGACAGCATGGTCCTCCTGGAGTTGTCACCCAACGATTGTGCTCCTGTAAACTTTATGGGCAAAGTTGTTTCCTGCCGCAAACACCAGCATAGGATGCATGCAGATTACGACATAGGGGTGAAATTCCTGGAACTGACGGACCTGGACAAGTCGTTGCTTATGAGATTCATAGACTGCGTTGAAGGTAACCAACATACCGGTATTGAACGGGGAAGCGAGGACTGACAGGAAGGCTATTGAACAACCCGTTCATTTTTTTTACTTTTCATAAGCGCCAGTATTTGGCCGGTATTATCAGCATTATCAATTATTGCACGTGCAAATTGACCTGCAACTACCAATAGAAACCCGCTGAAAAATCCCCCTAAAATCAAATACAAGCTCATCATGGTGAGCCCAAGATGTAATAGCCCGTAAACACTTAATACAACAATGAACCATCCACTAATGGAAACGGCTTTTGCTATCCTTCGGGAGCCTTTGTACTTGGACACGGGTCCCTCATGTACTAGCGCGCCGCAATTCGTACACGTTTTTGATGCAGTGTCATTTTCCGTTCCGCATGCACTGCATTGCCACCTCTTGCCTCGTAATTTCATACACCCTCCTCTAGCCCCCTCTTCAATGAGTGGGTTTGCTCTGCATTAAAAGAGCAAGATTTTGAACTCACTGGCCTTTTTGAATAAAAATATCCGCACCCGGCCTCGATTTTTTTTACCAATCACCAACCGAAGGATAACGCCATACTCCGATAAGGGTATGTTTAGGGTATATCACGGGTCTGATTTGAGGCAGCGGAGTGGTTAAAAGAAAATTCGGCACATGAGCGTGCAGGTCTCGTTGGTTAGGACAAGCAGCAAATTCGGATTGCAAGTTGCCTGTGGGCAATGAGTAGAAGGGCGGGCGATCACTCCGCAGTCTCGAGCATTGCCCCCGTTCTATTCTTGCTCAAGCGTTTCCCTGACCTTGGGCAATAGAATCCGAGGGCTTTGCCGGCTTCGGTAATCCGTTCCCGTCCTTCGTAACAATTAAACATTGTCATGTCATCTATAAAGTATCTTTGCAACCAGGTTCAAGGAATATCCGGGGGGAAATCTATCGAGTTGCCTAAGTGAACTATTCAGTGGTCCTCTGTGTGGTAAAAGGTTAAAAACAGTATTTGCATCGACAATTGCCGTGACGCACCTCGTGACTTGTGCGCTTAAAAGTCTTTTGCCGCCCCTTCCTTGGCTTTTTTCTTCCTGTATGCATCTTCCTCAGCACGTATTTTGTTGCCATAAAACATCAACGAACCCTCTCTGGTCGCGGCATTATATTCTAAAATAATGTTTGTATCTTTTCCAAACCATTCCAGACTATTCCCGGCATCGTGTTGTTGTCCTTTCCCGAATTTTTCGAATAATGTCGCTTTTAATCCTTCATGATTGGTAGATCCCTTAAAAGAAATAATCACACCGGAAAATCTATTTTTCCATGAAACATACCGAATGAAATCTAATTTTGCAGCTCCTATTTGCAATACATCTTTATCCCGGGCAAAAGTTACGATATCACTGTCCTCATCGCTGACATACATCTTCCTCATGCCCTTTACCTTTGTCAAATTCTCCCCCCACGATATGTTCCTAAATCCCTGTGGCTGGTTTGGATAATCATAGGGCATCTCGGCATAAGCTGAATTTATACATATCATAAAACAAAAAAACAGAGCAATCTTATTCATAGTTAATCCTCACGCAAGAAGCTATAACAGAAAAGCAAAGGTTAAAAAGGATTGTATCTTTATTGAACAGAAATTATGAAATAATATATGACTGAATCGCGCAAATGTCAACGAAAACAACGGGTGTGGCATTTCATTCTTATGATGAGGGCACGTAACGCTGGTTTGAAGCATGCTTTGAGCGCACTGGTAAGCATTTTATCCGATCGGCCGGGAGTCGGGAGCAGGAGGTCGGATGTCGCGGAGCACCATCCGCGTCTGATTCTTTTTACCGTCTTATCTCTTCCTCTCCCATTCCCAGGCCGTCCGAACGATGTATTCCAGGTCGTCATGCGCGGGTTTCCAGTCCAGCTTCTTTTTGATCTTCGCATTATCGGCAACCAGGACCGGGGGATCGCCGGCACGCCGCCCTGTTTCCACGACCGGGAATTCGATCCCCGTAACGCTGCGCGCAACGCGGATCACGTCGCGGACCGAGTAGCCGTGGCCGTAGCCGCAGTTGAACACGTCGCTTGCGCCGCCGTTCAAAAGGTACTCAAGCGCCCGGATATGGGCGTCCGCGAGGTCCGTCACATGGATATAGTCCCGGATGCAGGAGCCGTCGGCCGTGGGGTAGTCGGTCCCGAAGAGCTGCATGGCCTTGAGCTCTCCCTTGGCGGTCTTCAATGCCCGCGTGATGAGATGGGTCGCTTCCTTGTACGCCTGCCCGATTTTGCCTCCGCCGTCGGCGCCCGCCACGTTGAAGTACCGCAGCGCAACATACCGGAACTTCTCTACAGCATAAGCGAGGTCCCTCAACACCATCTCGACCATCTTTTTTGACGTGCCGTAGGGGTTGATCGGCACGAGGGGCGTTTCCTCTGACACGGGCATGGTCTCGGGCATGCCGTAGACCGCCGCGGTGGAAGAAAAGATGAAGTTCGTGATATTATTTTTCTGCAGCGCGTCAAGCAGGGTGATCGCGTTGATCGTATTGTTCCGGTAATATTTGAGTGGCTGGGCCACGCTTTCGGGCACCACGATATATGCGGCAAAATGTATGACCGCATCGGGCCGGAACTCCCTCAATGTTTTGCTGAGCAAATCCGCATCCGCCAGATCGCCCACGACCAGATTGCCGTACAGCACGGCCCATCGATTGCCCGTTGACAGGTTATCATACACGAGGACTTCGTACCCACGTTCTCCCAACGCCTTGACCACATGACTGCCGATATACCCTGCCCCACCAGTCACAAAAACACGTTTCAAATATATGCCCTCCGATTGAGTGTTATATTTACTGCCTGCCGCGCATATTGTCAAAGAGGATAATGCCCAGAGTTCTGTCTGAGTTTGAAGGAATATTGGTTCCCTGTTTACAAAAGGGTTGATCCAGTTACAAAACCTTCCGGACTGCAGGAATTCTCGACAGCATATTTGCCGGAAGTTTTTCGAACTTGATCTTGATCCGATTATTCCTTAAAAAGACAGTCCTGTCAAATCCATTAGAGCTCTTGGCACGAACGTTTGGATCCATTAAGCCCTTAACTTCCATTATGTTCAATCGATTTTATTGAATCACGGGAAAATGGGTACCGCCGTGTAATTCTTATTCATCAGTTTATTAATCATATTTTTTTTTGCAAAACAAAGATTTAATGAGACAGATGCCCGTTTTTGCTCATGAGAAACTTCATCGTGGGTCGATTTTTTGGGAAGTCGAGAAAATCAGGTATGATCGCTATGTAAACGATTTATAAATGTACCGGCACATTGCTCCGCCTGTACACTTACATAAGCATAAGCGCACAGGCTGCGAACGGTAAGGCCGAATAAGCCGGGGAGCCGGCTTAGAGCGCCTTTTATCCAGAGAATAATTGATCTCCGCCGGAACGCTGAATGCTTATTGAGCGTAAAGCCGATGTACCGGCTAAACGACGCGCTGAATATAAATACTCCGGGTTCCCCGTGGAGCTCCCTCCGGCTGGAACTAGAGGCTCCGCTTCCTGCTTTCACTATAAAACTATAACAATACTGCTCCTCTGTCAAGACAAGATTTACCGAAAGCGAACAATATTTCATGGTTTCAAAAAAAATCTAGTATTTTTATCTTTAAATCAATAAATTAGTGATTCAGGGTATTTTTAGGGTATTTGCATACACTACATGCACTTTGGCTGATTTGCAGGTAAAAAGCCGCGGCATTGCGCCAGGGGGCAAGTATCGGGTCCGTTCAAAAATACTATAAACAGAGACGATGCGCTTCGTCCTTTTTTTTAACTTACCACATAATCCGCAGCTGCGTTATCAGTCTGATTTCAAGAAGTGCTTAGTTGACAGAACCTGCATCCCTGTGTACTATGGAGGTCAAAACAGATAGTTCTTCGATATGTCAAGCATTTCACATAAATTAATTGGTCTCCCGCTCAGCCTCCTCGGCCGTGAAGCAGTCCGTGCGCTTACCCGGAACAAGATGCGAAGTGCGCTCTCGTCTTTCGGAATCGCCATCGGTATTGCCGCGGTAGTGTGCGTAGTGGCCATCGGCACGGCAGGTACGCAGCGCGCCGAGCAGCAGCTCCACAACCTGGGGGACAACCTCGTGTGGGTCGAGGCCGGCTCCCGCAACGTGAACGGGGTGCGGTCCGGCAGCCACGGTATGACATCACTCACCATGGATGATGCCGAGGCAATCCTTCATGAAGTGCCGTTCATTAAAAGTGTTTCTCCGAATGTGGACGGGAGTGTGCTCATCGCCTCGGGAAAGCTTAATTGGACGACTCATTATCGTGGTGTCACCCCTGATTTTTTCGGAATTAAACGCTGGGAACTGGCGGAGGGGGAACCGTTCACAAGAGAAGACGTGGATCATGTGGCCAACGTGGTTCTTCTCGGCCAAACCGTGCGTCAGCAGCTCTTCGGGGACGAGCAAGCAATTGGACGAAAAGCACGAATTAATCAACAGATATACCGGGTGGTCGGCGTACTGGCGCCGAAAGGCCAGTCTGGTACCGGCCAGGATCAGGACGACACCATCATAATGCCCTATACAACGGTGCAGAAGAGGCTTCGGGGCAAGGGCTACTCCTGGCTGGACGACATTTTGTGCTCGGCCCAGTCCATGGACGTTGTGAAACCCGCTGTTGACCGGATCAATGAGCTTCTGCGGGAGCGGCACCATATCCGAACTGCGAGTGATGATGATTTTAACATCCGTCGTCCGGAAGAGGTAATCAAGGCCCAAATCGAATCGAACCGGACACTCGCAATCTTTCTCATCAGCGTCGCTTCCATCTCTCTTCTGGTCGGCGGGATCGGGATCATGAACGTCATGCTCGTGTCCGTGACTGAAAGGACCAAGGAAATCGGCTTGCGCATGGCGATCGGGGCCAAGACATCCGCCATACAAGTGCAGTTTCTCGGCGAAGCAGTCATATTGAGCCTCTTCGGAGGACTCTCGGGGGTCTGCGTAGGTGTGATCGGCTCTTTTATAATGGGGTACGTTTTGGGATGGCCGATGTCCATCCCCCTCGAAGCCCTCGTCATCGCCCCACTATTCGCAATCGGGGTCGGCGTCTTCTTCGGCTTTTATCCGGCGTGGCGGGCCACTCAGCTGGACCCGATCGCAGCACTGCGTCGTGAGTAAAGTCGCTGCACCGCCCGGCGAAATCGGGATACCGTCTCAATCTCCTCTGAATATTTAAACCAACCCCATGCTCACGCCGGCATGAGGCGTTTCATTATCTGGAAGACCGCTCCCTCTCCCCTTCTTTCAGATATACCGATACAACCGTTCCCTCACCTTCCCTGCTTTTAATTTCGATTTTTCCTCCGTGAAGCCCTGCTATCTCCCTGCAGATGCTGAGCCCCAATCCACTGCCGTCGATCTCGTTCGAACGGGAATGGTCTACCCGGTAAAAGCGATCGAACACTTTATCCAGCGCGCCAGCAGGTATGCCGATCCCCGCATCCAGGATTTCGCATACGATGAATTCTACATCCTTCCTGGCGGAAATACGCACCAGACCCCGGGGAATATTGTATTTTATGGCATTGTCCAGCACATTGGTAAACAGATCCAGCAGATTTTCCCGGTCTCCCTGAACCGATAGTGAAGCAGGTATTTGCGACGTTTCCAGGACGATCCCTTTCTGTCCGGCAAGAGGACCGAGCAGTTTTGCCACGTCGTTTATGAGTTCTTTGATTTGAATGGATTCAAACTTGAGTTCAACCTTATCGGCGCTGAACCGGGTCAGCGTAAGCAGTTTCCGGACCGTGGACGACATCGTTCGTGCCGCCCGCATGATGGCATCGAGACTGCTTTTGTATTCTTCCGTGGTCCTCTCCTTTCGAAGGACGATCTCGCTCTGGCTCAGAATGACCGAGAGCGGCGTCCTGAGCTCATGGGAAGCGTCCGCTGCAAACCGTTTCTGCCGGTTTAACGCCTCTTCCATTCTGCTGAACATACGGTTGAAGGAAGCAGCAAGAATTTTCAACTCGCGAGGAATGCCCTGCAGGGAGACTCGTCTCGTGAGGTCCAGCTCGGATATCCTGTCGATGGTCTGTGAAATGTCCAGGACGGGAGTAAGTGCTTTCTTCGCGATGACGAAGCCGCCTAATGCCGACAGAAGCATGACGGAAAGAACCGCGCCGACCAGTACGGCGCGAAAATCTTCCAGAAGCTCTAATTGGTCTTCCATATCCTCACCGCACTGGACCACCAGTCCCTGCAGGTCTTTCTCCTCAGCGCCCCCCTCCTCTCCCGTCGAACCATAGGGGAAAGCAATGAGTCGCACACTCCTTCCGTTCAGACGGATCGTGGTGATACGCGTGCGGGAATCGTTCTCTGGCACGGGGAGTTCCATCCCCCCGAGCGAAGCCGATTTTGCCATGGTCGTCCCGTCGGCGCGGCGCACCTGAAAAAAACTTCCTGACCTCGTCGAATGGTACTCCCACATGATTTCATCGGACAGATTGAACTCGGTTTCATTCCTGTCGATATCAATAATCGATGCTATCGCCTTGGCCCTGGCAAGCAGACCGGCATCAAGGGATTTATATACGATCTTGTCGAGGCTGAAATACAGGAAGGTCCCCAGGAAGGAGAGGACGACGAACAAAACAGCCATGTAGTAAAAAATGATTTTTACCTTGATCGAAGACAGCATGTTATCCCCTCAGCATATAACCGGCGCCCCGCACGGTAAATATGATTTTCTCCTCAAATCCCCGGTCTATCTTGTTCCTGAGGCGGTTAATAAAGACATCTATCACGTTGCTGTCAAGATCAAAGTCCTGGTTATAAAGATGTTCCGTCAAGGCCGTTCTGCTCAGGACAATATTCCTGTTGAGGGCCATATATTCAAGGAGCGAGAGTTCTTTCGCCGAGAGGGAAATGCTCTTTTCCCCCCTCCTGACTTCATGGGTCGCTGTGTCAAGAGTCAAGTCTCTAATTACGATCAAGGACGTTTTCACCATTGAATTCCGTCTCAGCAATACTCTCATGCGGGCGAGCAGCTCTTCAAAGGAAAAAGGTTTTGTCAGATAATCATCAGCGCCGCTGTCCAGGCCGGACACTTTGTCCGTTATGGCGTCCCGCGCCGTCAGCAGGAGAACTGGGGTCTTAATACCGATCCGGCGAATCCATTTCAGGATAGTCATGCCGTCGACCACAGGCAGCATAATATCCAGGATCATGAGGTCCGATGGCTCATGTTCAGCCAGATACTGACCGTCTTCTCCATTGTATGCGACATCGACGGCGTACCCTTCCTCCTCAAGGCCTTTTTTTAGAATGTCGGCCAGGGGCTTTTCATCTTCCACTATCAGTATGCGCATGGGGCTCCTTACGCGTCCTTGTCCGGCCCGCTTCCTCTGCGTTGCGCCGATGCTAACAGATAATATAGCGCCGGCAGTACAATAAGCGCAAGCGGGATCTGCACCAGCAAGCCGGAAATAATCGCGACGGCGAGCGGCTGTTGCATTGCGGCCCCCTGGCCCAAGGCCAGCGCCAGGGGGAGAAGAGTCAGAATGGCCACAAAGGTCGTCATCATGATCGGTCGCATGCGGTTCTTTCCCGCCTCGATCAAGGCGGGTCCCATATCCATGGTTTGAGCAAGATCGCTGTATTCCGAAAAATAAAATATGGCGACCTCGGTGACGATTCCGACGATCATGGTCATTCCCATCATGGCGGAGATATTGAGCTCTATGCCGGTCACCCAGAGGCCGATGAACACCGCTGACAGGGAAAGCACCGGAAGCGCCATGATGGCGAGCACGATTCTGAAGCGTTCATAGAGAAAGAGAAGCAGCAGGCTTACCAGGGCAAGCGCGGCGATGAACACGGCGATGAGCCCCTTGAAGGCGATCTGCTGCTGCTCGTACATTCCACCCAGATCGAAGTAGACGTCCTTCGGGATCAAACCCGGACGCGCAAGCGCCGTGCGCACATCCCGCATCACCGAGCCCATATCGCGGCCGGTGATGCGGCCGGTTGCCGCCGTCATGGTCTTGAGGTTTTCGCTTGTTATCTGGGGCTGGCCGACGACCGCCTTGACGTTTGCAACCCGTTTGAGGGGGAACATATGCCCGTCCGGCGCGCGCATCATGAGGCTCCCCGACCTCTCTTTCGGTGGCGCGCAGAGCACTGTCGATCCAGACGCGGACACCGACCATTTTGACGCCTTCCTGGACCTGCGTCGTCACCGCCCCGGACAGATAGTCGTTCAGCATGCGGGTTATTGCATCGGGATCGACGCCCTCCAGTGCGGCCTTGGTTCGATCTACATAGATGTCCAGGGCGTCCCCTGCCAGCACGATACCGCTTCGGACGTCCACCACGCCGGGTATTCCACCGATGGCATCGGCTACCCGCCGGCCCACGGCAGCAAGCTGTTGCTGGCTGTCGGAGTACAGTTTGATCTCGATGGGCTGCGGCACGGCGGTCAGATCTCCGATCAGGTCTTCCATGAGCTGGGCCAGTTCGATGTCGATGCCGGGCACGTCTCGCTCGATTTTTTCGCGGATCTCGTCCATGACCTCTTCTATGGGCCGCCTGGGCAACGGTTTCAATCGTATGAAGAAATCTCCCTCATTCGCCTCCGTGAGACCGCCGCCGAGTTGCGTGCCCGTACGGCGCGAATAGGTGAGCACTTCCGGCGTCGTCCTGATGATGGCTTCAACCTGCCGCAGCAAGCGGTCAGTTTCGGAGAGCGCAGTCCCTGGCGGCGTGCGGTAATCGAGGATGAAGCCTCCTTCATCCATGACCGGCATGAACCCCGAACCGACCTGTTGGTAGCCTATGAAGCCGAGTATCAGCAGCGGCGTGATGCCCGCCAGGAGGAGCCCCGGCCGTTTCAGCAAACGCTCCATGATCCATTCATACGCGCGGTGCGTGCGTTCCCTGAACGGGCCGCTCTCGTTCTCCTCCGCCTCTTTTCTCCCGAGCAGATGGTCCGCGAGGATCGGGATGGCGAGCCAGGTAATGAGAAACGAAATGACAAGCGCCGCCGCCATGGTGAAGGACAGCGCCTTGAAAAAAGCGCCTGTTACACCGCTTAAAAAAGCCAGCGGCAGGAAAATGATGATGGTGGCAGAAGAGGAGCCGACGAGGGGCTGCGCAAACTCGCGCGCGGCGGCCATCACGCGGCCGCGGTGTTGTTCCCCGCTCCCGCGCAAACGCCGCATGATGTGCTCAACCATCACGATGACGTCGTCGATGATCAGCCCCACGGCAGCCGCCATGCCGCCGAGCGTCATAATATTAAAACTCATCTTCAGCACAAAGAGAAGGACGATAGTGGCTGCCAGCACCATCGGCACGATGATGACGGCGATAAGGGTGATCTTGAGGTTGCGCAGGAACAGGAACAGAACCACCGCCCCGAGGATCACCCCGATGATGATCGCGTCGCGCACGCTGGTTGCGGATGCGATGATCAGCTCGCTCTGATCGTACCAGTTGCTGATCCGTACTCCATTCGGCAGGCGTTGTTGAAACGCGGCAAGTTTTGCTTTTATATCCCGTGCAATTTGGACGGTATTGCCGCCGGGCTGCTGATAGACATTGATCAATACGGCGTCGTGCCCGTCCGCGGTCACGCGCTGCCATTGGGGAACGATATCGCGCTGGACCCTGGCAACCTCCTCGAGGCGGACGAGGCCGTTCGGGCCGCTGCGCAGAACGGTCCGTAGGATCTGGCTGAGGCCGGCAAAGCGTGTGTCCGACATGACGAGATACAGTTTGTAATGGTCTTCCATGCGGCCCACGGCGGTGATCACGTTGGCTGCCGAAAGCGCCTGCGCCACATCATTCAGGGTCAGCCCGTAGGTTTGAAGACGCGCCGGGTCCACGGTAACGCGATACTCCTCCACCTGGCCTCCGATGACCTGCACCCGCGAAGTGCCGTTGACGCTTGACAGCAGGGGAACCAGTTTATATTCCGCGATGTCGTGCAGTTCCACCAGGGAGCGGTTGTCCGACGTCAGACTGTACGCCAAGACGGGAAACACCGTCGGGTCCATGCGCTGGACCTCGAAGACCGTTCCCTGCGGCAGTTGGGGCAGCACCCGGCTGACGGCGGACTCGACCTGGAGCAGGGAGGAAACCATATCCACGCCCCAACCGAAATTGATCGAAATATCGGCGCTGCCACGGCTGCTTGTAGCGCGCACCGAGATGACGCCGGGCACCGAACGGACCGCCTCTTCGACATGCCGCGTCACCTCCAGCTCCATCAACTCCGCGGCGCGGTCTCCCGCATCCAAGGAGACCACGACACGGGGAAAATCCACATTCGGGAAAAGGGCCACCGGCAGTTTGAAGGCGATAACAGCCCCTGTAAGGGCCAGGATCAGCACCAGAAAGAGGATCGAGCGGCGGTGCGCCTGTACCCAGAGGGGGAAGGCGCTCATTTCAAAGCCTCCCTCACGGCCATTCCTTCCTGGAGCTCATAATTGCCCACGACCACAACGCGGTCGCTATTCTCAAAAGGCCCGACGATGCCGACGAGACCCTGTGTTTCGATCCCGGTCTTCACATTGATGCGATGGCTGAGACCGTTTTTGACGACGAAAATATAGGTTCCCTGATCATCGGTGAGGACCGCCTGTCGTGGAACGGCAATTTTCCGCCGGCTATTCAGCGTGATGAGTCCCCCTATTCGTGTTCCCGGCATCAAACGGACAGCCTGTCCGGGTTTCAGCGCAACAAGAAGGTCAACCAGCCCTGTCAGCGGATTGATCATCCCGTTGACGGTACTGACCAGGCCTGCTGCGCTCTGCGAACTGTCGAATACCGGGACCAGCTTCACCGGCATGCCACGTTTCACCCTGCGGGCGTCTTCGGGTTCAATTCCCAGCACGATGCGCGGGCGGTCGATCCGCGACAACTGCAACGCCGGGGCGCCAGCCTGGATCCGCTCTCCCTGGGCGATCTGCACTACGCTCACAATGCCGTCAAAAGGTGCCCGGATAATTTCGCTTGGGGTCCCTGTTCCCAGCTTCTGCTGGGCTGCGAATGCTGCTTCTGCGTCCTGCAAAGTCTTTTGAGCGTTCGCCACCTGTGACCTGGTCGCAAGCTGTTGCGCCAGCAGGTTTTGCACTCTGGCCAGTTCGCCTCTTGTCAAGTCCACAGCTGACCGCGCCTGCTCGTAACCGACGCTTTCCTGAGGGCTGGTTTCCAATTGCAGGAGGGGTGTGTCCTTTTTTACCACCTCTCCTTGTCCGACCAGAAGCCGCGTCACCTGCCCTGCACGGGGGAAATTTATGCTTTCGGTGTTAAGAGGATCGATGCTCACGATTCCGTATCCGGAGATTGTTTCGGCAAGCACCTGTTCAACAAGGGGCTGTGTTCGAACCAGCGTACTCGTGGTGCCGGCTAATACTGCATAATTTGCGGCGCCGAACATCATTATCAAAACCGTGCACAGGGAAAAGCTCTTTCTCATATATCATTTTCCTCGCTCCTCGCGTTGGATCGCGGCCAATGCAATGTGTCCCGGCAGATCGGCGCCGAGCAGCGTCCTGAGGGCTATTCGTTGTTCAAGCAGCGTGCGTTCAAGGGCGATGGCCTCAAGACGCTTCTTCAGAAGGGCGGCCTGAAGATCGGTGTAGGTGGTGATGTCCAGATTGCCTGCGTCCAGTGCGGCTTGTGCGCTCGCCGCAGTTCTCTCCATCCCGGGTAGAACAGCGATTACGTCCTTGTATTGACGGTTCACCTGGTTCGATTGCGACAGCAGGCTTTTCGCCTCGCCGTATGCCGAGTTCAAACGGGCCTGGTACTCGTCATATAGGCGTTTACGGGTGGCTTTTTCGATTGCGATGGGCCCCTGGTTCCGATCGAATATCGGAAGGCTCAAGGTAATGCCGATGCCTGAGGTGTAAATTCCGCTTGTGTCGCGGGCGCGGGTCACCCCGATTGAAAGCGCCGGGAATTGCTCCAGCACCGCCTTTCGCAGGCGCTCTTCTTGGCTTTTATAACCGGCCTGCAGCGCCAGCAGGTCCGGGCGTCGGTCAGGCAACTGTTCCAGCAACGCTTCGACCATCGCCTGGTCCGGCATGGGCAGATCGACTTTCCCCGCAAGATTGAGTCTGATGTCGGGTGATAAATCCAGCAGCGTATTGAGGTCGTGACGCGTTTTACACATCTCTCGTTCGAGATCATTGATACTCGTGTTTGCATCCTGCAAAGCGGTCAAGTCCGCGCTCACCACGTCGATCGTGAGATCACCCTCCTGCAGGGCCTGTCGCGCACGCTGGTACTTGACGGCAACGAGCTCACGATAAGCTGTCAATTCCCGGATCATCTTCTGCTCCTCTATGCTGCTGACAAACAATAGACGCGCCTGCTGAACGATCTGCCATTCCTGCCAGAGAACAGCGAGGTTAAGCTTCAGGCTGTTCGCACGGGAGGAATTGATTAAAGCGTTACGTGTAAGGAGCGCAACGATGTCGTAACTCAAGCCAGCGTTGAATGCGTTCACGGTGCCCGGTCCGCCGTTTGTCGGATAGTCCATTCCGGCAGTCAGCTGGGGATTTGGCAGTACCTCCGCTGCCATGAGCTCAGCCTGAGCTATGCCTCTTTCATCCCGCGCCACTTTCAGGTCAGGATTGTTCGTCACCGCCAACATAGCCACTTCGGTCATATCAAGGCCGTCGTCGGGATTGAACGGGTGCGACGCCAATTCCGGCAAAGGCATTTGTCCAGCGTTCATGATTACATGGGGCACTTCGTTCAACAAGGTAGGCCTGGTATTCAGCGGCCTGGTCTGATAGGAGACGCAGGAGGACAACATTAAAAAAAGCAGGCCCAGGCATAAAGAACGCTTTGACAAGGTTAATTGCTCCCCTTTCTCCTCTTGAAGGCCAAAATCATCCGGCTTCATAGGCATGACGCCCCACTCTCATCAGTCATACAAGAGGCTATTATGCAGGTTGTTTTGCACAGATTATAATAAAATGAAGATTACAGAAAGATGAACGCGGTGATGTTGGACAGCGAGATTCCCGTACTGATTTTCCTTCAAGGTCTTCGCAACTCTTCATTGCACAGATGACACTTTTTGTCCTCTTCAGCCTATACGACAAGCGGAACCCTCTTTCTCCTCAGCAGTTTGTCTTAGTTCCGTTGTTTCCTTTGCACGCGGCTCGTTATATTCGCTCTTGGCTTATATTGACAGATGTATCAGTGAGTTTTAAGATTAAAGTAAAGACGTTCGATATTCTGTGGAGGAAAGTATTATGAAAACACGGCAAGAATATATCGACAAAATGGCCAAGCAGTTGAAGGATTGGTCTTCCAGGATCGATGAAATGGAGACAAAGATGGCAGTCGCCAAAGAAGACCTGAAAAGCGGGTACCAGAACAACCTGCGCGACCTCAAGAAAAAGCGTGACAGCGTTCAACAAAAGCTCCAGGAACTGAGGCAATCCAGCGGCGAGGCATGGGAGACGCTGCGAGATGGCCTTGATAAGACCTGGATTGATTTCACAGAAGCTGTCTCATCAGCAAAGGACAAATTTAAAAAGCGGCATAATGCCTGAGAAAAACATCACCGCAGGCAGGTGTAACGGCTGTAAAAAGCAAGAAAGGAAGATGTTTCATGAATAACATCAAACGAGTCCTCGTCGTCTGCATGCTGACAAGCCGTTGCGGCCCTGTAGTCCGGGCTGCCGTAGACCAAGCCAGGAGCTTTGGCGCGGAATTATACGTCGCACACATCATTCACAACCCCTTCGGGATCGAGGGATGGAACCTTCCCCTCCCGTCACTTGAGCAGGATCTTCGTCGTCTGCTCGAAAAGACGAGGAAGGACATGGACAACCTCGTTGCCGAAGAAAAACGGCAGGGCATGGCAGTCAAGGAACTGATCCGGGAAGGCAAACCCGTCGATGAAATCGAGAAGATCGTGCGGGACGAGAAGATCGATCTCCTCGTGCTTCCTGCCCATGAAGAATCGCGGCTCGAACACTTACTTTTCGGAAGGGACAATGAGGACCTTATCCGGAGGATGCCCTGTTCCATCCTTCTCGTGAAGCGCGAGCCGAAGGCCGTTTCCGATTCCTGGCCCGAGTAAGAGCGAAGTTGCGCGAGGATGCTGCACTTCGCAAGGCTTGAAGGTCTTCTTCGATCACATTTTCAGGGCGGGGATTTTCACGTGCAGGACAGTCCTTCTTCGATCAGGAGAAGGGAAGAGGCTATTCCCGAGCTTCCGAAAACAGTTCAACAGTCTCCTCCAGCAGTTCCGCGACACGCTCCCAGGAGATAATGCCCACGACGTCACCGACGGAGGGCGGCGATCCCGGATATCTGAGCACGAGCGCCACTGCGGCGTGCGGCCGGTGCATGCGTGCGACGATGCTGTCCATGGTCTCGTCCACGCGGGCATGAATGAAGTCGCGCCGCATCACGTCGGCCACGGAGTGCCAGCCTCTGCGCTCGGTCTCAGGGGCGGATAACGCATAGTCCCCCGGCACAATGCCCGCAACATGGCCGACCTCGACGACGAGGAACCATCCCACCTCCGCGTGCTCCGCGGTGCGGCGGGCAAGAACATCCAGACTGTCCGATACTGATACGGTCCCGAGCGGTTTCTCCATTATGTCCCGCGCACGCCGGACATGGAGCAGGTTCGCCTGGAGCGCCGCGGGAATGTAGTGTTCCCGGCGTGCGAGCTTCATCGTATAGATGCTTTCCCGTGTGAGCAGCGTACGGGTGCCATAGCTTAGTACCACGGTCATTGTCATCGGCAGAATAACGCTGTAATCGAGGGTCATCTCGAAGATCATGACGATCGCCGTCATGGCCGCGCCGGTGGCGCCGCCCACCATGCCTGCCATGCCCGCCACGGCGAAGGCTGTCGGACTGACCGGCGTATGCGGAAACAGATGCTGGAGAACGATCCCGAAAGCGCCTCCGGCGGTTGCACCCAGGAACAGGGACGGCGAAAAAATTCCGCCCGAGCCTCCTGACCCCAGGGTGAGAGATGTCGCAAGAAGCTTCATGAAGAACAGCAGCACGAGGATGTGTACGGTGTTCATCTTTCCGGTCAGGATGTCCTGGATCGTCGAGTAGCCGACGCCGTCGACATAATAATTTCCCGTCGTGGTCAGCAGGACGTACATCAGCCCTCCTACGGCCAGCATGCCCACCCCATGTTGCAGATAGGGATTCGCCACGGTATGTTTCTCGAAAAAGTCCTCGGCCAGGTAGAGCGAATGGATATACACCGCCGAAGCCAGGCCCATGAGCACGCCGAGGGCCGCGTAAGGGGCGAGGAGCAAGGGATTGAGCGGGTGGAAATAGGGTTGCTGCAGCGCCGGGATGACGAAGGACGGATGGACACCGAAGAAAAGCTGCCCCACGTACGTTGCCGTGACCGTTGTGACCGCGACGGGCACCAGCGTGGCTACGCTCACTTCGTGCAGCAGGAGCTCGACAGCGAACAGGATACCGCCAATGGGCGTGTTGAAAGTCGCCGCGATGCCCCCTCCCGCGCCGGCGGCGATCAGGGTGATGCGCTGCTTCGTCGTCATGGTTAAGATCTGGCCTAGGGTGGACCCGAAGGCCGAGCCGATCTGAGCGATCGGCCCCTCTCTCCCCACGGACCCACCGCTGCCGATGGAAAGCGCCGAGGCAAGGGACTTGATTACGGCGACGAGAGGACGGACGACGCCCTTGCCGTAGTACACGGCGTCCATCACCTCGGGTACCCCGTGTCCCTTCGCTTCGGAAGCAAAATGCGTGACCAGAAAGGTCACTCCCAGCGATCCGATCACCGGCACGAGAATAACGAAGGGCCCCCACATACTTGCAGCCGTGTGCACGTTTGCATCGTAGACGGTCGAGAGCCTGCCGTAAAAGAGTCCGTTGTGAACGAAGGCGATGAGCGCGCGAAAGACCACTGCGCCCAGTCCGGCGATCACGCCGGTCAGAGCGGCAAGGAACAGAAAGCCCGCTTTTCTCATGGGTCGCATGAACCGAAAGTCAAAAGTCTTTTTTATGATTTCCTCCCCGCAGCCCGTTTGAGGATGTCCTTTTCCCCTGCCACCGTCATACGTCGTCGTGCTTCAGGCACATGCGGCCAGGCCTAGTTGCCGTGTATGGCGGTCCCCTGCGACCTCGGCCCCTTCCAGGTCCATTCCCTGATCTCGGGCATATCTTCGCCGTACTTCGTAATGTACTCCCGGTGTTCTACCAGTTTGTCGCGCACGGCCTGTTTGGCGTACGCGGCGATGGAGACGAGCTTCGGCACGCGGTCGATCACGTCGGACATGAGATGAAAACGGTCCAGGTCGTTCCTTACCACCATGTCAAACGGTGTGGTCGTGGTCCCCTCCTCCTTGTACCCGCGCACGTGGAGGTTTTTGTGGTTCGTCCTCCGGTAGGTCAACCGGTGGATCAACCAGGGATAGCCGTGGAATGCGAAGATGATAGGTGCGTCCATTGTGAAGAGCGTGTCGAAGTCCCTGTCCGAAAGGCCGTGGGGATGCTCCTCCTTCGGCTGGAGCGTCATCAGGTCGACCACGTTGATGACCCGGATTTTGAGGTCCGGCGCGTATTGCCGCAGGAGCTCGACTGCAGCAAGTGTCTCGAGCGTCGGCACGTCCCCTGCGCAGGCCATGACCACGTCCGGCTCTGCGCCTTTGTCATTGCTTGCCCACTCCCAGATGCCGATCCCCGCGGAACAGTGCTTGACCGCGGACTCCATGTCGAGCCACTGCGCCTCGGGCTGTTTGCCTGCCACGATAACGTTGATGTAGTTGCGACTCCGGAGGCAGTGGTCGGTGATGGACAGGAGGGTGTTCGCGTCGGGCGGCAGGTACACGCGAATGACGTCGGCTTTCTTGTTCACAACCATGTCGATGAAACCGGGATCCTGGTGACTGAAGCCGTTGTGGTCCTGGCGCCAGACGTGGGACGTGAGCAGATAGTTCAGGGAGGCGATGGGCCGGCGCCAGGGGATCTCGTTCTTCGTGACTTTGAGCCACTTGGCGTGCTGGTTGAACATGGAGTCGACGATATGAATAAAGGCCTCGTAGCAGGAGAAGAGTCCGTGTCTGCCGGTCAGAAGATAGCCTTCAAGCCAGCCCTGGCAGGTGTGTTCGCTCAGGATCTCCATCACCCTGCCTTCGGGCGCAAGGCTCTCGTCTTCGGGGATCCTGTCCGCCATCCACACCCGGTTCGTTGCTTCGAACAGCGCACTGAGCCGGTTCGAGGCTGTTTCATCGGGGCCCACGACCCGGAAGTTCCTGCTGTCTTTGTTGAGCTTCACGATGTCCCGTAAAAAATCGCCCATGATCCTCGTGGCCTCGGCCTGGACCTTGCCGGGCTTCGGCACCGCAACGGCATAGTCCCGAAAATCGGGCATATTCAGATCTATGAGAAGCCGGCCGCCGTTGGCATGGGGATTGGCTCCCATGCGGCGGTTTCCGCGTGGGGCAAGCGCTGCCAGTTTCGGGATGAACCGGCCGTTCTCGTCAAACAGCTCCTCCGGCTTATAGCTCTTCATCCACTCTTCGAGCAGCTTCACATGCTCCGGCTTGTCCATATCGGCAAAGGGGACCTGGTGCGAACGCCAGAATCCCTCTGTCTTTTTTCCGTCGACTTCCTTCGGGCCTGTCCACCCCTTGGGTGTTCGCATGATGATCATGGGCCAACGCGGACGTTCCACCGCACCGCCGCTGCGGGCCTTGCTCTGGATCGACTGGATCTCACCTATCACGGTGTCGAGGGTCTCGGCCATTTTCTCATGCATGACCACTGGGTCCGAGCCCTCGACAAAATAGGGATGATATCCGTATCCGGTAAAGAGGTCCTCCAGTTCCCCGTGACTGATCCTAGCCAGGACTGTGGGGTTCGCGATCTTGTAGCCGTTCAGGTGCAGGATCGGCAGCACGGCGCCGTCAGTGGCCGGGTTCAGGAATTTGTTCGAATGCCACGCCGTGGCAAGGGGGCCGGTCTCTGCCTCGCCGTCGCCCACCACGCAGGCAACAATGAGATCGGGATTGTCGAAAGCGGCTCCATAGGCGTGAGAGAGCGAATACCCCAGTTCCCCTCCCTCGTGAATGGAGCCGGGCGTTTCCGGGGCCGCATGGCTCGGGATCCCGCCGGGAAAGGAAAACTGTTTGAAGAGCTTCCGCATCCCCTCCGCGTTCTGGGTGATGTGGGAGTAGAATTCGCTGTACGTTCCTTCCAGGTACGTGTTCGCCACCATGCCCGGGCCCCCATGGCCCGGGCCGCAGATAAAGATGACGTTGAGGTCGCGTTCCTTGATCACTCGGTTCAGGTGGACATAGATGAAGTTGAGGCCCGGGGTGGTGCCCCAGTGGCCCAGGAGCCGCGGCTTGATGTGCTCCAGCCTCAGCGGCTCTTTGAGCAACGGATTATCGTAGAGATAGATCTGGCCCACGGAAAGATAATTCGCCGCGCGCCAGTACGCATGTATGGCTTCGCGTTGTTCATCGGAGAGTGCTTTGGTCATGACGGCCTCCTGTCAGGCATTTCAGATATTATTAATGAGACGATACGTATGCCGGGCGATCATCAGTTCCTCGTTCGTTTTCATCACCCGGACGACGGCAGGGCCGTCGTCGCGCGATATGATCGGTTCGTTCCCGAGATTACGCTCCTTGTCGATGTGAATTCCAAGAAATTCCAAGCCCCCGCAGATGCGCTCCCGGACCGGAGCGGCGTTCTCGCCGATGCCGCCGGTGAAAATCAGCGTGTCGAACCCGCTCAGCACCGCGGCCAGAGCGCCGAGGAATTTTTTCGCCTGGTAGCAGAACAGCTCCACTGCCGCGGCAGCGCGCGGATCCGCTGCTTCCTGCGCGAGCAGGTCCTTCATGTCGGGGCTCGTTCCCGATACGCCGAGAAGGCCGGCCTCCTTGTTCACCATCCGGTTGATCGCGGCTGCGTCCATACCTTTGTCCTTGAGCAGGTACACGATCACGCCGGGGTCCAGATCGCCGGAGCGCGTACTCATCATAAGCCCCCCCGCGGGCGTGAACCCCATGGTCGTGTCCATGCTCTTTCCGTTTTTGAAAGCGCCCATGCTCGCCCCGTTTCCCAGGTGGGCGATGATCACCCTGTTGTCGGCCGCTTGTGCACCTGCGATGTTCCGCAATTCACTCAGGATGTATTCGTAGGACAGACCATGAAAGCCGTACCGCAGCACGCCGTGACGCTGCACCTCTTCGGGGAGCGCATAGCGCTGTGCCACGCCGGGCATGGTGCGATGGAACGCCGTGTCGAAACAGCCAACCTGCCTGGCGCCGGGATAGAACCGTGCGCACGCCTTGATCGCATCGATTTCGTGGGGCAGATGGTCGGGGGCAAAGGGAATCAGCGCATCGAGTGCCACCAGCAGCTGCGCATCGATCAGGTTCGGTCTGATATAAGCGCTTCCGCCGTGCACCAGGCGGTGGCCGATCGCATCAAGTGTGCGGCCTTCCGCGCTTCCACTAAGCCAAGCCATGATTACGTCTAACGCTTCAACGTGGTTCTGGAACTTTCGTTCCGCTTCTATCCTGGCGGTCCCATTCGGCGAGGCAACATGGAATCGGCCTGTTGCTGTCCCGATTCCTGCGATGCTTCCCGAGAGCATCAATGTTTCCTCAGGCTCCATGCCATAGAGGGAGAATTTGATGCTCGACGAACCGCTGTTGATGGTTAAAATGCGCATAGTGCTATCCTGTCCCCTGTTAAGGCCTTTGATCCCAGCATGCCCGAAACGCCCGCATCAAACCGCTGTGGCGTTTTACGCGTGGGGCCATGGCCAGCTCATCACATGTGTGCCGCCGATGTTGATGACTAGAATTCTAGGTTGATCGGGCATTGCGTTCTATACCGAATCACGAATCCTTACCCTTCTTCTCGCAATGTCCAGCCAATTCAGTAGGAACCGGCCAGCTGTGGCCTTGAGCAAGCAGTCCCTGAGCGTCCTCTGGTCCCCAGGCGCCAGCGGCGTAATTGGGGAAATCACCGGGCGGAGCCGCGGCCCAGACCTCGATCACCGGCATCAACAACCGCCAGGCGGCCTCCACCTGATCGGCGCGCATGAACAATGTCGCGTCATTCTTCATTACGTCCCAGAGCAACGTTTCATAAGCGTCAGGCGACCGGGCGGCGAAGGCGTCCTGGTAATTGAACTGCATCTCCACGGAGCGCAGGTGCATCTTTGGCCCGGGATTTTTGGCCTGAAAGCTCAGCACGATGCCTTCGTCGGGCTGGATAGACATCACCAGTCGGGATGCCTGCCAATCGAGAGTGGACTCGGCCGGAAACGATTGATGCGGCACTCCGCGAAACTGGATCGTAATTTCCGAGGCCTGCCTGGTGAGCCGCTTTCCCGTCCGGAGGTAGAAAGGCACGCCCTGCCAGCGCCAGTTGTCGACGAACAGCCTGAGTGCGACAAACGTCTCTGTTTGGGAATCAGGCGACACGCCGTCCTCTTCACGGTAACCAGGAATTTTTTTACTGCCGGCCCGACCCTGGCCGTATTGCCCACGCACGACGCATTGATGGACTTCGTCAGGATGAATCGGACGAACGGCGTGGAGGACGTCCACTTTTTTATTGCGAATCTCGTCGGCTTCGAAGGAGACCATCGGTTCCATCGCAACCAGACAGAGCAGTTGCATCAGGTGATTCTGCACCATGTCGCGCAAGGCTCCGGCGTGGTCATAATATCCGCCCCGATGTTCGACACCCACTGCTTCGGCAGCGGTGATGGTTACACAATCCACATAACGGCGGTTCCAGATCGGCTCGAAGAGAGGATTGGCGAAGCGGAACGCCAGAATGTTCTGCACTGTTTCCTTGCCCAAATAATGGTCGATGCGGAAGATCTGGCACTCCTCAAAATTTGCAGCGAGGATGGCATTCAGGGCCCGGGCCGATTCCAGGTCATGGCCGATCGGTTTCTCAACCACTATCCGCGTCCATTTCCGGTCACTCGCCAGTCCGGCCTTGCCGAGGTATTTAGGGATTTCGCCGAGCATGCCAGGTGGTGTGGCCATGTAAAAGATGCGGTGGGCTTTGGCGCCCCATTCCTTTTCCAGTTTCGCGCATTGTTCGCCCAGGGTCTTATACGTTTGCAGTTTCTTGAAATCGCCCTGCTGGTAGCGGATATGCTTTGCAAACTCCGCCCAATCACCGGTTTTTACCATTCTCTGGCGCGAGAACTTCTTGATGCCGTCGTGGAAACGCCGACGCATCTTTTCGTCGCTCAATTCAACGCGATCAACTGCGATGATCGAAAAATCAGCCGGAATACTTCTGTCCTGGGAGAGATCAAACAGGGCCGGCACGAGCTTCCGCCAGGTAAGGTCGCCGGCTCCACCAAAAATGATGAACACAGTCGGTTCGAGTCGATCATTCGTCGGCATGCTTCTCACTCCTTCTCCCATTCCGTGTGAAACGTTCCTTTGGCATCTATCCGCTCATAGGTGTGGGCCCCGAAATAGTCGCGCTGGGCCTGAATCAGATTTGCCGGTAGCCAGGCGCTGCGATAGGCGTCGAGATAACCCAATGAAACCATCAAACCCGGGACCGGCACCCCTAATTCGGCTGCGTGGCATACCACTTGACGCAGATATTCCTGATGTGTCATGACCTTCTTCGACAGGTTTGGGTCGAGCAACAGATTCGGCAGATCACGCCTTACGTGGAAAGCCGCGCAGATATCTTCCAGCAACGCGGCCCGGATGATACAGCCGCCCCGCCAGATCCGCGTCACGGCTTCAAGGTCCAGGTGATACTCGTATTTTTCTGAAGCAACCGCCAAAAGCGCCAGGCCTTGTGCGTAGATGATAATCATCCCGGCAAATAGCGCGCTGCCCAGTTGCGTAAGAAACGCCTCGCGGTCGCTGGTGGAGCGCCGCCGGGACCGCTGATAGATCGCGCCGGCTTGTTGCCGTTCCTTCGCGAACACAGACAAGTCCCGCATCGCAACTGCTAGATCGATGGTCGGGATCGGCACTTGCAGCTCCATTGCACTCTGCGAGGTCCACATCCCGGTGCCTTTCTGTTTAGCCACGTCGAGTATTTCGTCGACCATTCGTTTGCCGGTTTTCTCGTCCTTTTTGGAAAAAATATGACTGGTGATTTCCATCAGGTAGCCATTCAGTTCACCCTTGTTCCATGAGCTGAACACGTCATGCAATTCATCGTCGTTCAAGCCAGAGCTGCGTTTCATCAGGTCGTAAGCCTCAGCAATCAATTGCATGACACCGTATTCAATGCCGTTGTGGACCATCTTCACAAAGTGACCTGCCGATCCGGGACCGAGATACGTCACGCACGGCTCTCCGTTGACCTTCGCCGCAGCAGCTTCAAAGACGGAACGGACCCTCTCGTAAGCCTCTTTCGGCCCGCCTGGCATGATGCTCGGTCCGTGACGCGCGCCTTCTTCACCACCCGACACGCCCACACCGAGGAATTGGATGCCTTTTGCGGTCAAACTGCTAGCGCGCAAGTCGGTATCTTTGAAGTATGAGTTGCCGGCATCGATGATGAGATCGCCCCTGTCCAAGTGCGGTAACAGATCCCTGATAACTGAATCCACCGGAGCGCCTGCGGGCACCAGCATCATTATTGCGCGCGGTTTACGAAGCAGTGCAATGAAATCATGGATGTTTACCGCGCCGCGGATGTTGCGTTCGACTGCTTCCTTCCGCAGAGCTTCGACTTGGCTTGATTCCCTGTCGTAGCCAACCACTGAAAAGCCGTGGTCAGCCATGTTTAGCACGAGATTACGCCCCATGACGCCCAGGCCGACCATGCCGATTTCATGCAGTTGTTGTGGTTGCGTATTGGTCACGCTTTTGTCTCCTGAGCTGTTTGCGGAAATTGGTGAAAATTGGTGGAGACGCAGCAAGTGCAGAAAGCCGCTCAAGCCGCCCATCCAAATCTTTCTTCTGCTCATGACTGGACACTCTCGCATAAGAAGCTAAAGAACCTAAGATGGTTTACTGCTCTTTAATAATAGCCTGTTTTGCCCATACGCCTAGTTTCAGAATAACAATATATCATTGCACACTATATTCAAGACAATTCTTATCAGCAATCATACCTTCGAGAACTCAGCGCTGCCAGAGAATCGGATCGGCTTCCAAGGGAACCGCAACGCCGGAGAAGTACGGTATCACCCGCGCTGTATAGTCCGGCGCCGGGCGCACCGCAGACACCGCCGCAGTGTACACGAAGCCGCCCGACATGCCCACCAGCTGCCGAACGCGCTTCATCTCCTGCCGCACCGGACCGCCGCCGTTAACGCCGTCGGCATAAAGTTCCACACGCACCGCTTTGGGGTCGAGGTCATTGAGATAGACCTGAACCTCGAATACATGCTGTTTCCCGTTGGTCTCTATCTTCACTTCGCCGAAGTGGAGCGTCGGCCATTTTTGCTCCACCCTATGCCGCCAATCAACCACCTGTCTGCCCACGGCCCCTTGACTTGCGGCTCGTTTGCGATAAATTATAGCAGCCGGGACGTAGTGTTGCTCAGTGTATTCGCGCACCGCGCGGTTGGCGGAGAAGCGCGGGGTTAGACACGCCATGCTTTCTCGCATCCGCGCCACCCAGGCAGTGGGGATGCCGGTCCTGTCGCGATTATAGAACTCGGGGATCACTTGGCGTTCGAGCAGGTCGTAGAGTGCCCCGGCCTCGGCTGCATCCCAGGCGGGATCGTCGCCATGTTCCAGGCCGTCTCCCAACGCCCACCCCACTTCAGGCGTGTAGGCTTCCGCCCACCAGCCATCAAGCTCCGACAGGTTGATGCCTCCATTGACGAGCACCTTCATGCCGCTGGTGCCGCAGGCCTCCCAGGGCCGGCGAGGCGTGTTGATCCAGACATCTACGCCCTGCACCAGGTGTTCGGTCAAAAGCATGTCATAGTCACTGAGGAAGATCACATGGGGACGCGCCTCTGTGCGTCGGATGAAATGGGTCCACTGCTGAATCAAAGACTGCCCTGACTGGTCCGCCGGATGGGCCTTGCCGGCAATGATGAGCTGTACAGGGCGCTCTGGATCAGATAATAGGCGAAGCAGCCGCTCCGGATCGTGCAGCAGCAGGTTCGGTCTCTTGTAGGTTGCGAAGCGGCGTGCAAAGCCCAGCGTCAACGCGTTGGGATCAAATAGGTGCTTCGCCTCGTTAACCGCCTCGGGTGACGCGCCGGAAGCGGCCAGTTGCCGGGACAATTGTTCGCGAGCGTATTCGACGAGAGACTTTCCGGCAGCACTACGAAATTTCCAGAGCCTGGCGTCAGAGATGCGGCGAATGTCTTTCTCCAGTGTTTCCGTCGTCCCCAGCCAACGGTCTTTTCCACAGGTTTCCGTCCAAAGATCATCGGCTGGCGCCGAATCCCAGCTCGGCATGTGAACTCCGTTGGTCACGGATCCGATCGGCACTTCGTCCTGCGGCCACTGCGGAAAAAGAGGCTCAAAGAGTTGCCGGCTCACCTTTCCGTGCAAACGGCTCACGCCATTGACCGCCCCGCTTCCGCGGATCGCCAGATAGGCCATGTTGAAGCTTTCCGACTGGTCTTCGGGGCTCCGGCGGCCGAGTCCCAGCAGATCGCTGAGGGGGATACCGAGTTTCTGCTCGGCATAACCACCGAGGTATTGCTCGATGAGGGCCGGAGCAAAGCGGTCAAAACCGGCAGCCACTGCTGTATGGGTGGTGAAGAGATTGCCCGCTCGCGTGACGGCCAGTGCCACTTCGAAGGGCTGCCCTGTCTCTTGCATGAAACTCAGGGCCCGCTCCAAAATGGCGAAGGCGGCATGCCCTTCATTCAAGTGACAGACTTCCGGCTGGATGCCAAGGGCACTAAGCAAACGCCACCCGCCGATCCCAAGCATAATCTCTTGTTTCAGCCGCAGCTCCGGCCCGCCCCCGTAGAGCTCGCTGGTAATGCCCCGGTGAGCAGGGATGTTCGCGGGGTCATTGCTGTCGAGCAGGTAAAGGTACACACGGCCGACCTGGACCTGCCAGGCGCGCAGCCAGACCGGGTAACCGGGCAAGTCGAGCTTCAGCCGCAACCACTCCCCATTCGCCTCACGCAACGGCGTGATAGGCAATTGGCCGGGATCGTTGTAGGGGAAAAGGGCCTGTTGCGCTCCGTCCTTGTCGAGCACCTGCCGGAAATAGCCTTGCTGGTAGAGCAGACCAACACCGACCACCGGCACGCCCAGATCACTGGCCGATTTGAGCTGATCGCCGGCCACATTGCCCAGTCCGCCGGAATAGATGGGCAGAGCTTCACTCAGCATGAATTCCATGCTGAAATACGCGACTCGGGTAAGTGGAGACTTCGCATGCTCTTGCTGAAACCACGCAGGGGCTTTCGCCGCCTGACGCCGGGCTCGCACGAGGTCATCGACGCTTTTGCGGAAAACGGGATCGGTTGAAACGAGCTGAAGCTTGTCCCGGGAAACCGTCTGCAGGACAGCCCAGGGATTGTGCGTGAGATCCCACAGGTCGGGATCGAGCTGTTGCCACACTTCATCGGCTATGTGATTCCATGACCAGCGCAGATCCAGGGCAAGCTCAGCCAGCGAGTCGAACCCCTCGACGTCCGCAGGGAGAATACTGTAGATCGGCTTGATGACAGGTGTTTGCTTGTTCATTGCCTCTCCATCAAATGCGTCCTGGACGGAATCTCCGGCTGTTGCGGAGACGCCGCCAGAGTATCGCTGACGATCGTCTGTGCTTCCTCCTGGATGCGGTGCAAATGGTCCTTGCCGAGGAAGCTTTCCACGTATATCTTGTAGATGTCCTCGGTCCCCGACGGCCGTGCTGCAAACCAGCCGCTCTTCGCGCTGACCTTCAGGCCGCCGATCGAAGCGTTGTTGCCGGGAGCCAGGGTGATGATGCTCTCTATCTTCTCACCGGCCAATACGGTCGACGTAACCTGGCGCGGAGAGAGTTTTTTCAAGATCTCTTTTTGCTCGGGAGTCGCCGGCGCTTCGATCCTGTCGTACAGCGGTTCTCCTAACTCGACGGTAAGCTCACGGTAGATCTCGCCGGGGTCGCGCCCCATCCGCGCCGTGATCTCCGCCGCGAGCAGGGCCGGCACGATGCCATCCTTGTCAGTCGTCCAGACGGTACCGTCGCGACGAAGGAATGACGCGCCCGCGCTCTCCTCGCCGCCGAACCCGAGAGAACCGTTGAGCAGGCCGTCGACAAACCACTTGAACCCCACGGGAACTTCGTAGAGTGTCCGTCCGAGCTTCGCAGCGACGAGGTCGAGCATCCGGCTGCTCACGACCGTCTTGCCGATTGCCGCTTCCTTGCGCCAGTTCGGCCGGTGTTGAAAAAGATAGAAGACGGCTGCGGAAAGATAGTGATTGGGGGGCAGCAGCCCCTCGCTCCGGGTGACAATTCCGTGCCGGTCATGGTCGGTGTCGCAGGCAAAGGCCACGTCGAAGCGGTCCTTCAGCCCGATCAACCGCTGCATCGCATAAGGCGACGAAGGGTCCATCCTGATCCTGCCGTCCCAATCAACGGTCATGAAACGGAACGTGGGATCGATGACGTCGTTTACGACGGTGAGATCTAGCCCGTATCGTTCGGCAATGACAGGCCAATAGTGGACTCCGGCGCCGCCAAGCGGGTCCACACCTAGATGGATATTCGCAGCCCGAATAGCATCCATGTCAATCACGCTGCCTAGATCGTTTACATAGGCATTAAGGTAATCGTGGCGATGCGTCGTATCGGCACGAATCGCCTTCATATACGTCGTTCTTTTCACACCCTTCAGCTCATTCGCAAGAAACTCGTTCGCCGTCTTCCCGATCCAGCCGGTTACGTCCTGCTCTGCTGGACCGCCGTTTGGGGGATTGTACTTGAAGCCTCCATCGTCAGGCGGGTTATGGGAAGGAGTGATCACGATGCCGTCCGCAAGTCCTTTCGTGCGTCCGCGGTTGTACGTGAGAATTGCGTGGGAAATAGTAGGAGTAGGAGTGTATTCATCTTTCTCGGCAATCATGACTTCTACGCCGTTGGCCGCCAGAACTTCCAGCGCGCTGGCAAGAGCCGGCACTGAAAGGGCATGCGTGTCCATGCCGAGAAACAAGGGGCCATCTATTTTCTTCCCTTGGCGATAAAAGCAAATAGCCTGGGTGATGGCGAGGATGTGCCACTCATTGAAAGCCTTTTCTAGCGCAGAACCACGATGTCCTGAGGTGCCGAAGGAAACCCGTTGCTCCGGCACCGAAGGGTCAGGCATCTCGGTATAATAGGCTGTAATAAGTTTGGGCACGTTTACGAGTATGGATGGTTCCGCGGGCTTTCCTGCCCAAGGGCTCACGTTCATAGCGTTTCCTTCAAATGCCATAGCGGCTGCCTTGCTTTATCCCTAACATGAGAACTATTTTCCAGACCTTGTGATCATCGTCTCACGATGAGTACAGGAATTTTAGAGTCTTTATGTATCACGCCGTACGTAACGCTGCCGAGCACGGCCGCTTTAAGGGCGCTTTTACCATGGGAGCCCATAACAATCAGGTGGACTCTTGATTTTGTCGCTTCGTTCACAATTTCTTCCACAGGATGCCCTGTCCTTATTGTCGCTTTGCATTGAATGCGATTCCGTCTGCATTCCTTTGCTATCTCGTCCGTGGAGGATTGCACTGACTGCTTCAGATAATCTTCGACAGCCTCTTTTAAATGGGTGGGCGATGCAGAAGCTGAAACCGCCTGCTCGACGACGAAGCGATTATCGATGACGCTCAGCAGCGTCAAAGATGCGCCCGTTTGCTTCGCGAGCTCGAGCGCGTATTTTGCCGCCTTGTGTGACATTTTCGAACCGTCTATTGGCACAAGAATCTTTGAAATCATAAGTCCTCCTCTTTTCTTAAAATTCAAGTGAAATTCAACCTCACGCTCTTTTACGTCAATGGATGATAAAGCGTGACATTGCGAATTCGCATAAATCACACATTACCTGTTCATTGCCTTACCTCTATTATAGAGCACTGTCCGTAAGTTTCAAGGCAGAGACCCGCTGTAATGCGCGTGTCAGGTGCAAGCAGCAAACTGAGATCCACCCGAACATTGTTCCGTGCTATCAGTTCGTAAGGAGTCCTCTTGACGCCGGCGTCGTCTGCTCCGCAACAGATTGATCACGTTCGGACAATTGATGAGAAGCGATATTCGACGCTGCCGTTCTAGCGTTTCCCGTCGGCGCCGAGAAACGCGGCCAGGTCGTACTGCAGGAGATCGCCGATCCGCTCAACGGTTATTTGAGCCCGCGGGTAGGCATCGACATTTCTTTGATCGAGCGCATAGTGGCCCTGGCAAGGAAAGACCGTCGTCAACCGGTCGCCCCAGCTGCTTTTCATGGCTGCGAGAATACGCAGCTTGTCATCCACCATTATATAATGTCGCGCCGGATAGCGCTTCTCTATGTCGGCCAGCATACGTTCTTTGTGAACATAGATGAGAACGCGGCCCTCAACGACGTCCCACAACCCCGATCTCTGGACTTTACGCGGCTGAAAGACGACATCGCCGTCGGACAGGATCACCGCCGGCCCCCATGCCTGCACGTGTTTAAGGACATCCAGCGATTGCGGGTACAATCTGTCTGCAAACGGATAATCTACGAGGAATGATGACATCATGAGGAGCCGGTGATCGCACTGCTTTTCGAGCCGGTAACGCTGCAAGGCGCCCAGGTAATCCGTATATCCGAGCTCAGCCCGCAGCTCTTCCAGAATGGCAAAATACCGGTTTTTGCTTTCAACCCCGAACTCGCTTTCGAGGTGGCGCCGAAGGTCCATTTCCACCCGGTCGTTATCAAGCAACGTGTTGTCAACGTCGAATAGAAACACCATATCGGTCGATGGTTTCACAGCATTTCTCCATACTTCTACAAGCATACTGCCATTACAAAAGGATTTCCCGCCTCCGCATCGGCCGGTATGCCCCTATCTTGGCGACGTTTTTAAACAAGAACCACAGGAGGGCGTAGGTCAACATCCCGAGTGTGTACTTTCAGCCGATGGGTGTGATCGAAAGAACTGCCGAGCAGGAAAACAATAAGGCTGGCTCCAATACCTGAGAATCAAAATACAGTGAGGAACTTCCGCCTACTGGTGCATGTTCCCCGGAGACCGTTTATTCATAGAATTGTAAAAATCCTGCAAGTCGGCAATGATCGTGTCGAGATCGAATTTGTGCCAGTCGAGCATGGCAGAGTGCAGCGAGGTCCGGGCATCACGCAGGTCTCCTGCCCTTTCGGTGCCGCTGGCAGAACGATTAAGCTTCACGTTTGCATCGAGAAGTGCATTGCTTTCCTTCAATAAAAGCAAAACAGCCTTCGCTTTTTGCGGCACATAGGGAAAGACGCCTATCCGCGCATTGTGGCACCGCTCACACACGGCCGCGATGGTGTCAGGCGTTAAGATACCGGTGACCATCGATCCGTGGCACGTTACGCATTCGGGCCCCTTTCCTTCCGATTCGAGCCTCTTGTAATGCAAGCTCTGGGTGAATTTATAGAATTCGGCCCCGTGGCACTGGCCGCAGGTTGACGGGATGTTCTTGTAGTAAACTGAGCTTTGGGGATCGCTGGAGGCGAGGACCCCTGCATGGGCCTCCTTCTGCCCGGAAGCGCGGGGGTCGCCTTTATGGCATTTGTCGCAGGTCACTCCGTGCTTCTGGTGTATCGATCCCTTCCAGCTGTGGGACTTTGCGCCCACGAAACTGCTTCCCGGAAGCCGGGAATGGCAGGCAACGCAGGAATTCGAGGTTTTATTTCCGTCAGCGCCGTTTGCGGCTGCGGTGAACAGGAATGCGCCGCACGCGAGAAGGGCGCAGAGGAGAGCGTGACCACGCTTAGACATTGTCGCCTCTCTTTCTGTTGTACCAGTGCAGTAAGCCGTAGCTGATGCTCCACGCCGCCGCCGTTGCGAGGACCGCGGAGACGGTCATGGTCCTCGGCGTGATATGGAGCACGTCGATGTACCCGGCCACGACCATCATGCAGAGGAAAACTATGGCCCCAATGCCTAACGAGGTCATGAAGGGCCGGTGGAGCGGATTTTCCATATAGTACTGCGGGCCCTTTGACCGGTCGAGGAAAGGGACCAATGCATACGCAACGAATGTGGCTGCGGGAAAGATGACGCCGCCGATGGTTTCGGGCGTGATCTTCCCTCCCAGGATGGAAAATGACAAATCGCCGGGCACCAGCTTCAGGAAACCGTACACAACGAGGAAATACCAGTCAGGCCTCATCACGGGTGTTCCCGGCGACGGTGGGCCATACGTTTCTATCGGGTTCAAGGGGATATACGTCGCCATAGTCACGACCACGAACAGCAGGAACAGGAAAAAAGACAGGCTGATGACGGTCTGTTCGGGCCAGATCGGGATGCCGATGAGCCTCTTCCCGCCCTGTGCCTCCTTTCGGTCCTTGTTGGACCGGGGCTCCGTATGTTTTTGTTTGATCAGGATGAGCATGTGCACGCCGATGAGACCGATCAGTGCCGTCGGGATCAGCATGACATGCATGAAGAAGAAGCGGGGGACGGTCCCGTCCGAAGGAAAGTCGCCTGCAAAGAGGAGTCGGGACATCCATTCCCCGACCCAGGGCACCGACTTTGCCATATAGTAGGCAATAGACGTGGCAGTCACCGAGAACTGGCTGTAGGGCAGCAAATAGCCGGTGAATGCCGCGACCATGGCCGTACCCCACAAGCTGAGCCCCACGAGCCAGTTGATTTCCCGCGGCTTCCGGTAGGACGCCGTAAAATAGACCCGCAGGAGATGTGCGATTATGGCGGCGATCATTATCATTGCCGACCAGTGGTGGATGCGTCTGATGATCAGGCCCATGGGGAGCAGGTCTATTCTCACCACGCTCGCATAGGCTGCCGGAACCATCGCACCGAAGAGAGAAACCATCGTGGTCGAAGGCTCATAGAGAAACCCGAGGAAGACGCCCGTTATGATAAGAGTAATGAAGGCGAACAACGCCGTTTCTCCGAGCAGGAACGTGGGGTGGGTCGGGAATGTCTTGCTCAGGAACTTTTCTTTGAACTTTCTGAGCTCCAGCCGTTCATCGAACCATTTAAAGACCATGGCAGAATCCTCGCCTCTTATACCTGCGGCCCGATCGGGCCGTTGAAATCGCTCGTAAAGATAAGCGTCCCGTCCTGTTTCACCTTCACTCCAATCTGTGCGAGAGGGATCGGTGCAGGCCCGCCCATGACCTTCGCGCCCTGGGCAGGATTGAAAATGCTGTTGTGGCAGAAACATTCCGTAAACGATGCTGTGGGTGATTCCCGGTTCGCCATCCAGGAGACGGTGCAGCCGAGATGAGTGCAGATGGCGCTGTAGGCCACGAACCCCTGGTCCGTCAGTGCGATGTCGGTTGGCGGTATGAATGCCTTCTCCTCCAGTTTGATCAACTGGACCAGGTTTGCCGGATTCGATGACTTGCCCGTGGGATAGGCGAGCACGGCGTCGCCCGGCTTCATCGATGAAGCCGTGACGGGAGCACCCGCATTGCCTCCCTGAGCATAGACAAGCCCATCACCGGGCTTTATGGTCGTTGCATAGCCTCCGCCCTTTTTTGCGGGAGCCAGCACTTTGAGCAGGGCAAAAAGAGACCCGAAGGCTCCTGCCACGGACGCAAGGAGCATCCCGAGGGTGAACCTTCTCCGGCTGATGCCTTCCTTGTTGTCATTGCTGCCGGTGTTCCCGTCTACCATAGCAGCTCCTCCTCACGGTCCTCCGATACCTCCCTGAACGGAACAAAATAGCGTGCAAAGAGGACGATCTCAATACCTGCGATCAGGAACTCCACGGCCAGCAGCGTGCCCCAGAGGTAATCGTTTCCCTTGCCCGATACCAGGAAATAGGCGAACTCGGCGCCTGCACCGAGAAGGAGGATTGACAGGACCAGGACCGCGATCACGGCGGCTTTTGGATAGGCAGGCCTCTTCGTCTGAATGGTCTCAAAGCTCATATCATCTCCTCCGTTCCAGTACGACGTACACGATATAGCCGATGCAGAACAGGACAAGCACGGCGCCGAATGCGACGAACCCTATTTGGAAAGCATCGAGGTCCACGGGAAACTCGGGTATGAAGGGCGGCTGCTTGCCGATCATTTTCGCCTGGGCGAGCTTTATCCGTATGCCTGATAACGCATTCACCGTTGATTCGGTCACATCCATCGGGTCGATCTGGTCGAACCCTTCTATATCCTTGTGGCAGCTTTCGCAAACCTTGGGCACGTCGGGCATGGCATTGCGGTGTGCATGGTGGCAGGTAACACAGGAGGGCCCGCCCTTGTTCTCAAGATAGGACCTGCCCATGATGCTCTTTGCATACCGTTCGACGGAATCTCTGTGGCACTTGGAGCACATGGCGAACATCGCTTTTCCGGAAGGCTTGCCGATGAAACCCTGGGATTTAGACATTGCGCGCGACATCCTGTCCGCAAACTCCTGCCCCGCGAGATCCCGTACAGTCCCCACATCAACGCCTGCATCGCCACCATGACAGAAATCGCAGGTTATGCCGTTCTGCTGATGGATCGAACCTTTCCATTCCGCAACGGGCTGCGCAAGCTTGCCGCCGAGAAAGGTGTGGCAGGTTATGCACGCCCCGGACGTCTGCTCCGCGCGTACGCCCGCTCCGTACAGGACGAATACCGCTGCCAAACAGAGTGCCATTACATGGCTCTTTTTGATCATCATTTCTGCCTCATAGGAGGGACTTGTTTCCCGTGCCTGGTGATTGACCGCCGCTTTCCCCAACTCCCGTCTGGACAGTAAAGGAACGGTTCATGCCCGTCTCTGCCACATCGCGTTGAGAAAATGAGATATTTGCATAGACAGCATGATGGCAATGAACAGTCTGCTGGTTATCACCGGGAACATAAAAAGGGGTTTTTATTTCGTGAACTCCCGCGACAAATGTCCATGACTATAGCTCAAAAGGAAGTCGTCACATGGAAAGCACCGGTTAAGGTAAAGCTGTTAAATTCAGATACCTATCTCATGCGTATTGCAGATCTGATCCCATATGGTTGAGTATACCAGAATGTATTATCGAAGGAGGGTCAGGCGTCATTTTTTTGATCTGGGCTTCAATCGGAGAGTATTATAGCAAACTAATACTTTCTTCGTAGCATAATGCTTTGTCCAGGTGGGGTCATACATGCCTTCATATGCTTGTCCTGCGCAACCGCAGGGCGTTCCCGATGACTGACACGGAGCTGAAACTCATCGCCGCCGCTGCGAAGACAGGGCTGAGCAGGATCCCGAAGAATGGGTAGAGTACTCCCGCTGCAACGGGGATTCCCAAGGAATTGTACACAAAGGCGAAGAACAGGTTCTGCTTGATGTTCTTCATCGTGGCCCGGGAGAGAAGCCGCGCCCGGAGAATCCCGCGGAGGTCGCCTTTCACGAGCGTCACCCCAGCGCTCTCCATGGCCACGTCCGTCCCGGTGCCCATGGCGATGCCCACCTGGGCCTGCGCGAGAGCGGGAGCGTCGTTGATCCCGTCTCCTGCCATTGCCACGAACCGGCCTTCGCTCTGGAACCGCTTCACGACAGCTGCTTTCTGGTCCGGCAGCACTTCCGCGACCACGTCATCGATATGGAGCTTTTTCGCTATTGTCTCGGCAGTGGTTTTGTTATCGCCAGTAAGCATCACGATACGGATGCCGTCGTCATGAAGGAGTTTCACGGCCTCAAGCGTTGTTTCTTTTATCGGATCAGCCACTCCCAGAAGGCCGGCTGCTTTTCCGTCCACGGCAAGGAACATCACCGTCTGGCCGTCCTTTCGCATCTCCTCCGCCTTTGCGGATAAGTGGCCGGGATCGATGCGCAGCTCGTCGAGCAGCGCGCGATTGCCGAGTCCGACAGCGTGACTTTCAACCTTACCGGTGACCCCTTTGCCGGTACTGGACTGAAAGGACTCGGCATTCTTCGGGCTCACGCCCTTTTCGAGTGCGCCTGCAACGATGGCCGCGGCCAGAGGGTGTTCGCTCCCTCGCTCGATGCTCGCGGCATAAAGAAGAAGCGTTTTCACGTCGAACCCGTCATTCGTTGCAACAGAATTCAGCTTCGGTTTCCCGACGGTAAGCGTACCGGTCTTGTCCACGACGAGAGTATCCACTTTTCGCATGAGTTCGATGGCTTCGGCGTTCTTGAACAGCACGCCCGCTGTAGCGCCCTTGCCCATGGAGACCATGATGGATACAGGCGTGGCGAGCCCGAGGGCGCAGGGGCAGGCAATAATCAGGACTGCCACGGCATTCACCAATGCGTAGACAAAGCGGGGCTCCGGTCCGATCCAGGCCCACACGATGAAGGTTATAATTGCGATTGAGACGACTATCTGGACAAAATATCCGGCGATGATGTCCGCAAGCTTCTGGATCGGCGCACGGCTCCGCTGGGCATCCGCCACCATGTGCACAATCTGCGCAAGAAGGGTCTCAGAGCCGACTTTCTCCGCCCGCATGATGAATGAGCCGGTCCCGTTCACGGTAGCGCCGACAACGCGGTCGCCGGCATGTTTTTCCATGGGCATCGGTTCCCCGGTGATCATGGATTCATCCACGCTGCTCGACCCTTCCGTCACCGTCCCATCGACAGGGACCTTCTCACCGGGCCGTACCCGCAGGAGATCGCCAGCGTGGACGTTTTCGAGCGGGACGTCCTCTTCCGTCTCACCCTGCACACGCCGAGCGGTCTTCGGAGCTAGACCGAGCAATGCTTTGATAGCTGCCCCGGTCTTGCTCCGGGCCCGCAGTTCCAAGACCTGGCCCAGAAGCACGAGGGTCGTAATAACGGCGGCAGCTTCAAAATACGTTGCCGCCTCCCCGTTTTTTCCGCGGAATGATGGAGGAAACATCCCCGGGAAGAGCGCGGCTACGATGCTGTACCCGTAGGCCACACCCGTACCGAGGCCGATGAGCGTAAACATGTTGGGGTTCCAGGTAATGATCGATTTCCACCCGCGCACGAAGAACGGCCACCCGCCCCAGAGCACGACAGGCGTCGCTAGGACCAGTTCCAGCCACTTCAGCATCCTCAGGGGAATGAATTTCTCCGGCGAGATCGCGGGGATGAGGCCGCCCATGGCGATGTAGATCAGGGGGATGGACAGAACAACGCTGATCTTGAGCCGTCGTGTCATGTCGATGAGTTCCGGGTTCTCCTGTTCCTCGGCAGTGATCGTTTTCGGTTCGAGGGCCATGCCGCAGATGGGGCAGCTTCCCGGCTCATCCCGCACGACCTCCGGATGCATGGGACAGGTCCACTCTGTTTTGGATGAAGCAACGGCCAGCTCGACCGGCTCAAGCGCCATGCCGCACTTCGGACACACGCCCGGGCCGGGTTGCCGGACCTCAGGATGCATGGGGCAAGTATATTCCTTTGAATCAACGTGTCTATGGGGCTCATTAGGCAGCAACGGTCTTCCACAGGCAGGACAGGAGCCTGGCGCTTGTTCTTTCGGACTTTCCTTCACCGCATACAATGCAGGGTCTTTCTCGAACTTCTCCCGGCAGGAAGAGGAACAGAAATAGTACGTCATGTCCTTATAGGATGCCATTCCCGCAGCATCCTTGTCTTCAATGGTCATTCCGCACACCGGGTCTTTTACTTTCATGTGTTCCTCCTGACGGCGAAGATGGGCCGGGAAAAAGCCGGGAAACCGGGACAGGGCAGCGGTAATTATTTTTTTGTCGGCTCAAGCGACATGCCGCATTTCGGGCATTTGCCGGGCCCCTTCTGCCGTACTTCGGGGTGCATGGGGCAAGTATAGATTGTGTCTTCTTCGCTTGTCATGTTTTCCTCCAATTCCTGCGTCAAATAAAAGTCGGCGCATGTGTCTTCTTCCCTCTCCTTGGAATGAACGCTGCAGTCTTTTCATTAATATCTATTATACCCGTTTCCCGCTTCCCATCCTGCCGCTTTCTCATATTCTTCTCAGTTGAACGATGCGTTCTCCTTTATTCGCGCCGGTTGTTCCTTTTCCAAGTGTTCCTTGAAGAACAGCAGTTCCTTATAGGTATGGTTGTACACGGCCTTGGGGCCTTGCAGAATATCCTTGAATATCCAGGCAAGCATCCTGCCCCATGCTGAATTGGGAAAATCCATGTACACGTCATGGGAAAGGTGTGTGCCCTTTGCCGCGGGTTCCGCGCGGACGACGCCGCCTTCCGGGATCCGTACTCGAATCAGGCCGCCGAGCATGCGATAGACCGCAGTGCCTGACCACACCGCGATGCGGGGCCGCTCGACATTCAGAAACCTCCCGCGCAGATCCGCATAGATGCCGGCCACGGATTCTCGCTGATGAAATTCCACGCCGGTCGCAGGCCGGTTGTCCTTGCTGTTGTAGTAAACGAGCCCGAAATGCTCTTCGGGATTCGATGAGGTCCAGTTGGAAGGATCAGAAGCGTAATCCCATATTGCTTCGGGAGTGTTGTTTATTATAATGTTCGTTTCCGTCGTTATGAACATTGCAATATTTCTCCCTTCGCTGATTGATTGGCGGGCATCTTGGTCGATGGGACAATCACGAGCAGGCGGTCGCAGCCATTTTCTTTCTGAGATCAAGGAGGTATTGTCTTGCCGCCATGGCCGCCTTGGCACCTTCTCCCGAAGCGATGATGATCCTTTTGCCGAAGGCGTTCGTAATGTCACCGGCCGCGAAGACGCCAGGCATCGAGGTCGAGCAGTCCGGCTGGATCATGATCTCGCCCCGGTCGTTCACGTCCACCAGATGCGTTACGAGGCCGGAATTCGGCTTGAACCCGATCGAGATGAACACGCCATGTGCGGGGAGGCATAGCGTTTCCTCCCCTGCCATCTTCCTGATCGTCACACCTTCGAGAGAGGCGTTTCCGTCGAACTCCACGACCTTATACTCTTCGTAGATGTCCAGGTTGTCCAGGCACCGGACCCGCTCGATGATTGCCGGGTCAGCGGTCAGCTCCGTGGCCGAGACTATGTGGATCTTCGCGGCGATGCCGTGCAGGTTCTCGACCATCTGTAGCGCGGAATTGCCTCCGCCCACCACGACCACGTCCTGGTCGTGGACGAAGGTCAGGTCCTGGATATTCCCGTAGAACACTCCTGTCCGCTGGAACCGTTCTTCGCCCTCCACGCCCAGGGTCCGCCTTGCCATGCCGGTGGTGACGATCACCGCCTTAGCGGTATAGGTCGTGAGCGCCGAGGTCGTGACGTGGAACACGCCCCCTGCAGCCTCGATCTTCTCGACCTCGGTTATCACATGGTCGATGTAGTGGGAGCGCACGAGTTGCTCCTGGAACTTCTCGACGAGCTGCGGTCCGGTGATGAAGTCATAACCCATGTAGTTCTCGATCTTCGTGCTGTCCACGGCCTGGCCGCCCAGGTCTTTTGCGATGAGAAAGGCGTCCATCTTCATCGTCGCCGCGTAGACCGCCGCCGTGAGGCCTGCGGGGCCGCCGCCGACGATGATCAGATCATAAGAATCGCGGGGACGCTTGCAAGATCTTCGCTTCAGAAACCTGTCCCGGCACCCTTCGGAGCAGAAATAGTACGTTTCGCCCTGAAAGTCGGTTTTCACAGCCGTGTCTTCGGAACATTCCATGTTACAGATAGGATCTCGTATCATGCCGTATCATCTCCTTACCCGGTCATTCCTCCAGCCGGTATCCCAGCCGCTCGATGCTGTCCTTCGCAAGCTTCGTCAGCTTTTCCTCGGGGATGGTCCCCTCGTCGTACCGGACGGCCAGCTTGCCGCTCTCCACGTCGATCTCCTCGACGCCGTCCATGCCGCCTATGAACCGCCTGAGCGCGAGCGAACACTCCGCGCAGAGCGTTTTTTCCACTTTAAACAGCGCTGTTTTCATGTACCGTCACCTCCGTCCCCAAAAATCCTTCAGTTGCGGCGATGAGTCCCTGCGCGGCCTTCATCGCGGACGTAATTTCTTCTTCCGTCGGCACCGGCATATGCCCGCAGTCGCACTCGTGGGTCAGGTCGTACGTCCGGTGAAGGGCGGCCAGAATCGTCTCGTCCATTTTCCCCGCGTGTACGAACTCCTCTTCGAACCGGCCGATGATATCTGCATGGGTCAATTTTCCGATGTCCCGTATATTAAAAAGCGCGAAAAGACAACTCATCATGGCATGATAAATTTTCGTGAGCACAGCCTTATTTCCCATATGTTCGTGCATGAGAAGCAGTGCCTCTTCCCTGCTTTCGCGCGCCTGACGCAGACGTTCTTTCCGGTTCATATCAACTGCTCCTTCGACCTGATCCTGACCGCGTAATCCACGGGCCAGACGGCTACAACACCGTCGCCGGCAAGACCGGTCGCAGCATGTTCAAGAATAATGTTCGCCGCTTCGTCCGCTTTGTCGTCGGCGATAAGAAGTTCGATCTTGTCGTGAATGGAATAGGGGTTGTTCAGCCGCACTTCCTCGCCAAGACCCTTGACCTCGGAAAGCGTCAACCCCCGTATGCCGATTTTTTCGAGCTGTTGGATGACGCGCTGAAGGCTGGTTGTCCTCACAATCGCCGTTATCATCTTCATGGCTTTTCCCCTCATTTTTGCAGGTCGTCTTTCATTCGGTCAAATTCTTCTTTGGTGATCTCTCCCTTGGCGTATCGCTTCTTCAGCATGTCGAGGGCAGACTCTTCCTTCCCTGACTGTCCGGCCCTCCGCGTCAGGGACTGGACGATATAGACAATTCCGAAAATAACCAGTGCCCAGAAGATAACCATGAATATCCACCCGAACCCCATTCCCCATCCGTAGCCTCCCCAGTTTCCCCAGTGCATCATGTTGAGCCTCCCGTCCCAAATACGAGTACTGCATGAACGCGGAACACCACCTGAATTATTTTACTGCAAATCCTTTGCATTTGAATTATTGCATCTCCTATGCCAGCTTTATTCGTTGTTTTTTCGAACGATTTTTTTTCTTTTTTTTTCGACTGAAGCTTGTGGCTCGATTCTCTGCAGGATATGCTACAACGAATATGGTAAGGATTTAAAAAATGCAGAGAGGATTTTTTAGGAGTTAAGTATCAGAAAAATAATCGTCATCAAAAAGGAAAGCTGTTTTCCGATACATTGAGAAAACACAAAATCGTGGATTGCAGGACGGACCGGTTCGTCTTTACTTATTGTCTTCTTCCACCGCCTTTTTCAGCATATCCAGAATACCCGGGATTGCCGATGTCACCCTGTTCCAGTTCGGGATGAGGGGCGTGCTCATGGGGTCCTCCATAAAAACCTTTGCTGCTTGAGCAATGGCACGGGTAAAGGCTTCAACGGCTTTCGCTTCTTCATGCCGGTCGAACTCCAAACCGTTGATTGCGGCATCGGCCTCGTATTTAATGATGGCGTCCTCGGCGCTTCGCAGATAGGCGACGGACAGAGACTTGAAAAAACCGTCTGAAAAGACAACTCCTTCCGATGCCAGGTTCCTGAAGAGAGATTTGCAGATATCTACAGTCATCTTCATTAATCCCTTTTCCGGATCTTCCGGAGAAAGGATCTGATGCTTATGTTCGTAGGTTTCGGCGATGTCCACCTGGCACACGCGGCGCGGAGAATAGTTCCGGTAAACCTCGGCGAGAGACCCTACCTCCAGCCCCCAGTCCCAGGGTATACGGTTGACCCTCGCCACGTCTGTGGTCATCGCGAACTCGCCAGCGAGAGGGTAACGGAAGCTATCGATGAATTGAAGAAACTGGTGTTCCCCTCCCAGCTTTTGAAGAGACCGGACGAGCGGGGTCACAAGAAGACGGGTGACGCGGCCATGCATCTTGTTCGTGACCCTGCTGTAGTATCCCTTGCAGAAGACATAATCCATGTTCGGGTTCACCACGGGGTAGCACAACCGGGCGAGAAGCTTCCTGCTGTAATTCACGATGTCGCAATCGTGGAGCGCAATCACATCGCATGTGCCTCCCGCAATCACAAACCCGTAGGCCAGCCAGGCGGACCGCCCTTTTCCCCGCTCGCCGACATCCAACCCATTCCGTTTGAAGGTGTCGTAGATTTCCGTGACTCGTTTGCCGTCATTGTGTATGACCTTTACATTTCCGGAGATCGGCGCCATGAAACGCCTGACGTGCTCGAACTCCTTGTCAGACGCTTTGTCCAGGACGAGCACGATCTCACAAAGATATTTCACCTTCGAAAGCTCCTGCACGATCCCCGGCATGGCAGGCCCCTCGAACTCGGAGTAGAGCGCGGGCAACACCAGAGCCATTGGCCGGGCTTGGGAATAACGGCCCAGTTCCTGCTCTAGTCGTTCCAGGGACTGTTTACCGAGATCATGGAGCGTGGTGATGATCCCTGTCTGGTAAAAATCCGACATAGCGCCTCCTTAAATGTGTTCTATATCCCGTTTCCCTTCCTCTTTCTTCTCAGTCTCTTCCTCTATAACTTTTTTGGCGGCGTCGATGCCGCCTACGCCGAAGGCGATGGCCAGGGCCAGCACAATACCGCCAAAGATGATAGAGAAAGCCGCCACGACAATATTGGGGGCCACCTGCAGCTGCTCCAGCGCCATGGCGACGAAAAGCACCACGAGCAGGATCCGGACCGCCTCGGCAAAAAGCTTGGCGAAATGATAGCCACTGTTCACGGCCGAGATGAGGACCGCCCTGCCGATGAATCCTGTCCCGATGTATCCAAAGACGAGAATCAGGACGGCCGCAAGGACCCGCGGAAGGTAGAGCACGAACTGCGACGTCAGGCTGTCGATGGCGCTTACCTGCAGGGCGTTCAACCCCGCCATGAACGCGACGATAATAAGGAGCCAGAACACAAAGGCGCCGACAGCGGCTGACGGCTTGGCCCACAGGTCCCCCTTCCTCATCACCGACGTGAGGCCCATCCGGTCGCTCCATGAGTCAAAGTTGATCGCCTTAAGCAACATGAGCAGCACGGCCCGGGCGATCCGTGCCGCGATGATCCCGATCAGGATGATGATCAGCATCGCGAGCAGGTTGGGAAGAAATTTGAAGAACTTCTGGAATACCTCCTTGAGCGGCTCCAGGATCAAATTGAGGAAATCCGTCATTGTGCACCCCCTTAGATTACGTCCAATTGTTGATCAAATGCGCCTTGTTCTCCTCGAACTCCATGCAGAGCTTCTCGATTTCTTCCTCCGCATCACGCTGGCTCAGGTCGCGCACTTCCATGATAAAGGAGGCGGTCTTCCCCAGGTAGAGCGGCGTCAGCGATTTCAGCAGGTGTTCGGCGGGAAATTTGTTTTTATGATAAGCAAGGGCGTAATCGTACACGATCCGGGTCCACAGCCCGAGGGGGAACCGGAACTCCTCGTCGGGACGCGAGCTTAATGCTGCCAGTTCACCGCAGTCCCCGTTCCCGAGGACCTCGACCCAGATATCTTTCAGATTCCGGATCCCTTCCCTAAAGAACCTGAGCATCCTCCCGACGTCCACATTCACCTGCTCGAGCCCCACCTCGTACTGAAACCCGAAGGTCGGCACCGGCCCGGAGTCCTTGACCGTTTTCCAGACCGCGGAGTAGGCTTCCATCAGCCCGAAGGTCGAGCCAGCTACCTGGTAGAGCATGGAGGAGAGGTCCGATCCGGGGTCTTTCGGATCGTGTATCTTCGCGCCGAGAAAAGCCTGGGCGATTTTGCAGTTATTGGCGATTGCTTCCGTGGTCATCCAGATATCGATGCCGTATCGGGCAACGTCCGTCTGCCACACGTCCTGGGTGAGATAATGTTTCGCGAGGGAACCGGAAAAACCAAAGTCCCCGCCGATGGGCTGACGTACGCGCTTGCCGTAGAGCGCCCGGGTGAGAGGATAGATGATGCTATTCGTAATCGTCCCGTCGTACTTGTGCCGGTGGTAAAGGGGGGCGACGTAATCGAACCCTTCTTCGAGCACCGGTTTCAAAAGAAGTTCGATCCACTCGGGAGTTATGCTCCGGAGGTCCGAATCCACCACGGCGCAGGCCTTGACGTTCAGGGCGTCTGCAATCTCGAAGATCGTGCGAAAGGCGCTTCCCTTGCCCGGCAGCCCATGATAGGGTACGGCCATCTTGAACACGGGCGACACCCGGTGATGAAGCAGAATGGATTGAAAATCCTCGACAACCGTGTTCCGTACGATTTCCGTGGTCCCGTCGGTTGACCCGCCGTCGGAATCCACGATCACGGATTTCAGATCGGGGAAATATTTGGCGAGGCCCGCCTGGACTGCCCGCACGACGTGACCGATGGTCCGGGCATTGTTGTAGCTCGGGATGCCGACAAGTATATCGGCGGCCTTTACGCTCTCGATCTGGTCCGCTATCTCTTTTCTGGAAATGATGCTGTTCATGCCGCTCTCAGGTTCACGTATGTCACCCTGCCGCTCCGCCCGGTTTAGCCTCGGTGAGAATGATCTGCATGTCCATGACGTTCGTTCCCGTCGGTCCCGTGATGACGTGATGTTTCGTATTGCAGAAAGAGTCTACCTCGTGAAAAAACGTGTAGGAATCGTTGTTTCCCAGATAGGTCTCCGGATGAATGCCCCATGCTCTCGCCAGTTGCACGGTGGATGCGTCAACCACAGCGCCCGCTGCATCGGTTGGACCGTCCGTTCCATCGGTGCCGGCGGAAAGCAGAGTGATCCCTTCCCTGCCTGCGAGCTCCACCGCGAAGGCAAGCGCCAGTTCCTGGTTTCTGCCGCCCTTTCCTTTTCCTCGGACCGTCACCGTCGTCTCCCCGCCGGAGAGAAGGCAGCGTCTCTCCCCGGGTTTCAGGCTGTCCCGGATCCGAAACGCTGTTTGTGCCAACCTACGGGCCGCATCACGGGCCTCGCCCTGGAGCTCAGCGGTATAAATTTCGGCAGTATAGCCAAGCGCCATGGCCTTTTCGCTTGCCGCAGCAAGGGCCTGCGCAATCGAGCCGACGATCACGTTCCTGCATTTCAAGAAACAGGACTCTCCGCTCTTGGCTGTTTCCGGCTCCTTCCCGGAAACGCCCCTTTCAATAAATGCAGCGACCCGGGGAGGAAGCGCCGCCTTGAGCCCGTACTTTGAGATCACGAAGTCGGCATCAACATAGGTCGTGCTGTCCGGCGCAGTGGGACCGGACGCGATCACGTCAAGTCTGTCTCCGATCACGTCGGAAAGGACCAGCGTCACCAGAATGGCAGGATAAGCCGCCCGTGCAAGTCTGCCGCCTTTTATCGCGGACAGATGTTTGCGAACCGTGTTCAATTCGTCGGATATTCGCGCCGGCTTTCAAAAGCAGGTCCGTGGTCAGTTGTTTGTCTTCCAGCGTGATGCCGGGCAGCGGCGCAACGAGCAGCGCAGAGCCGCCTCCCGAGAGAAGGCAGATGACGAGAGTTTTCTCGTCCGCGCGACGAACCAGCTCGAGGATCCTCTCCGTTCCCCGCACTCCCGCCTCATCAGGAATCGGATGGCCAGCCTCGATCTGCTCGGTAATCCTGAGCCTGCCGGTATGACCATATTTTACGATGATGAGGCCATCGTCGACGCTGCTCCCGAGAGTTTCCTCAACAGCCTCAGCCATGCGCGCTGTCGCCTTACCCGCGCCAACGACAATGATGCGGTCAAAAGCGGCGGGCTCGTACACGCGCCCGCCTGCATATAGTTGTCCGTTTACAGTCCGCAGCTCCCTGATTACGGCATGATAGGGATCAACGGCGGCCAGGCCCGCGTTGAAGATGTCCATCAGAGGTTCTCTCGTCACTGTTTCAGCAACTCCAGTACCGCACGGTTCCATCCTATGGGTCCGATGCCTTCCGCTTTAATGAGGCCGGGAAGATCGATGCGCGGGTCATAGCTGCCGTCCTCCTTCTGGATAAGAACCGGGTGGTCCACTTCCCGGAGCAGCGGCAGATCATTCAAACCGTCGCCGAGTCCAATAGTTATAAGTTTACCATACTCTGCCTGGTACCATGATTTCAGAAGCCCTACTGCTTTTCCCTTGTCATGGTCGCCCATGAGGTAATAGAGCCTGCCTTGGGTCCACCGTAGTCCGCGTGCTTCAATGGCTTGAAAAAAACGATCGTCAGGTCTTTGCTCAAAAATGAACGGTTCGCCGAACTCCCGTTGCCGGGCAAGGGCGGCCTCGTCCTTCGAGAGGCCCGTCACTTCGGAAATTTCCTCGAGGGTCATATCGCCGAAGCCCTTTACCGGGACGTGCAGTTTTTCACGCAGGACCGCAAACTCTTTCCTGATCTCATCATAGGGTTTCCCGAATTCGCTTACAATATAGTCCCCGCCTCTCACGCTCCCCGTAAAAAACATAAAATATCCCATTGGCAGGTACAGGGCCGCCCCGTTTTCCACGATGAAGGGGTGCTTGTTCTTCAGCCGCTTCCGGTAGACTTCCATCTCCGCTCTCGTCTTGCTGGAGCATAGGACGAGCGGGATGTCTCTTTCTCGGATCAATTCGAGCGCAGGCAGCGCATCCATAAAGGAGTAATTTTTCGGATGCAGCAGCGTGCCGTCGAGGTCGGTGAAGATAATCGTTTTCGTCATCGGAAATAAAATACAAAGGGCCGCCACAAGCATCTCTGTGCATGAATGCTCTTTGCCAGCCCTCTTTCCCGGCGCACCTGTCAAACCGGCAGATGTACTTCCGGGCGTGTCAGTCCCTGAGTCGTTATGAATTGCTCGTGTGAGAGCCGATTATAGGTCATGGTTCCATTGTTTGTCAATCGTGCATACTTTGGCCGACCGCTCGCAGAAAATATTCCGCGTGCACGTCTGTAAAAGTTTTTTGCAGATGGACGTCATCGGGTTTGCGGTGCACCTGGTCCGGCCCTCTCATGAGGCGGCCCGATCATTTCAAGCCGGAGAGCTTTCCAGAAGTGCAACAGGAAAGCTCCCGAAAATATCGGAGAAGAATATCCCCTGTTCACTGCTCTCCGCATGCGCCGTAACGACTTCTCCGGTGAACACGTTCCGATAGGTTCCACCCTGAACAGCCTCGGGCAGTACAAGCATCGTATTCTCCCAGGCTCCCTTGCCGAAGGGCATTGCTCCGGTCCCCGAAATAAGGCTGGTCAGGAACCGGGGCACGGCGACGATTATCGATGCACCGTTCTTTCGCCGCATGAATGCGCAGACATTTCCGGATTTAGGTCCCCTGCTTGCCAAAGGCAGGTATTCTCCCTGGCCGTAGAGCTCGAAGTTGGCCCGCCGATGCGAAAGCGCTTTTTGAAGAACGAACAACTTGATCCGTCCATCAACCATATTTTGCGTCAACTCCCACGCAAGTGCGGCTTCCGTCATCTCCGTTTCTTTCCGTTTCAGGTCCTTCAGGTGGTTGATTCGTCGTTCAAAATCCACGGGTCTGCGGTTGTCGGGGTCCACGAGACTGAAGTCCCACAGCTCCGTGCCCTGGTAAAAATCAGGGACGCCGGGAGCGCAGATCTTGAGCAGCGTCTGGGACAGGGAGTTGTACATGCCGTAGTGGGAGACCATCTGCTGGAACGGCAGAAAGTCGCCCAGGAAACGGTTCCCGCGAGCCGGCCTCAGAATGGAGCTGACGAACGCAGCGAGGACCTCCTCGTATTTCCCGTTCGGACTGATCCAACTCGTGTTCACCTTTGCCTCGCGGGAAGCCTTGAGCATATAGTCCCTGATCCGCCCGATGAATGCGTCGCGGCCCTGCTCGTCCATCGGTTCCGCCGGCCAGGCGCCGATGAGCGTCTGGTAGAGGAGATACTCTTCGTTCCGGTCCGGCGCTTCAACGCCGTCGATAACGTTTTTTTTCTTTTTGTTGAGCCGCGCCCAGGCCCTGACGCGTTCCGCCCACTCTCGCGGCATCTCGGAAAGCACGTTGATCCTCTGCCGCGTATCCTCGCCCCGTTTCGAATCGTGGGTGGCAGTCGTAATGAGGGCATGAGGCCAGTTTTTTTCGCGCTCGATGTTCTGTCCGTGAAAGGTTTCGAGCGGCGTGCCGAACCGCTCCGGCATGCCGCCCACCTCGTTGAGAGACACGAACCGATTGTAAACATAGAAGGCCGTGTCCTCGACGCCCTTGGCCATGACCGGCCCGGTTATCTGCTGGAACCGCATCACGAAATCGAGCCACGCGGCCTTGTCTTCGTCTTTCTCCTCGCCCGGAAAGCGGAGCAGCAGGACGTCCTTCAGAAAATCGAAGATCGATTCGCTGAGGGCCGGATTTTTCCGCTTGGCCCGCGAGATTGCCAGTTCGACCACCTGGCGGTCCCGGTCCGCGACAATCCACGTGTTGGTGTACGTGCGGTAGACCGGAAAGCAGGCGATCACCTCCGTAATGGCGCTCCGCAGACTGTTCAGCGTGAAGTCCCTCGTATGGCGGTTCTTCTCCGCGAGGTCATTCAAGTAATGCCCCAGGGTGTTTACTTCGCTCGCCATGGCCACCTGCATGACGAGTTTCTTTTTCTCGTAGATCACTTCGGGAACATTCATTTTCTTTCCAATGAATTTCTCAAAGATCCGGTCAAATACCTTTGCGCTCCCGCTGTCGATGAAGATACCATTCACCGAATTGAGGAATACGTAGCCCGTGGTGCTGAAAATGGGCCAGTCGTCGGGCATGCGTTCGCTCTTGGTGAGGATCTTCTCGCCGACGATGTAGAAGGGCCGGTAGGCAGGATCGGCAAGGACCGCATCGTCGTATCGTTCAGCGAGTTCGTGCTCCGATTCCGGCGTTATGCCGGCGGGGCCAATCATCTGCCGGATGAAACAGGCCCGCTGGAGCCGGTGGAAATATTCCACGGGATTGAAGAGCCCGTCGGGATGGTCGATCCTGAGTCCGGTCACGCTGTCGTCGCCGATCAGCCTGAAGATGAGCCGGTGGGCTGCCTGAAAGACCTCATAATGTTCCATGCGGATGGCCCCCAGGCCGTTAATGTCGAAGAACCTCCGGTAGTTGATCTCCTCGGTGGCGACCCGCCAGTGCGAGAGTCGATAGATCTGCTGATTCAATAGTTCATCGAGGAGATCGAAGCTCCGGGGGTCCCCTTTGGTCCCGTTGAAGAGGTGCATGTTCCCGTCGAGGTGCTTTCGTACCTCGACGGACCGGTCCATGAGCGCCAGGAGCCGCCGCTTGATTACTTCCTTTTCCCGGAGCCGTTCACCGATGCGATCGGGATCGGACTCGGTGTAGCGGGGCAAATGCCCCAGGGCCGTGATGATGCTCAGGTATTCGGCAAGGTCCGGGTGGCCGGGGGAGAGCCGTTCCTGCAGCTCATCCAGGCGGTGCTCCATGACGAGGGCGTAGGAATGAGGCCGCAGGGGAAAGAGGTGATCGTCGTAGCGCACGAAGAAGGCGCCGTCCTCGAACACGAGCGCCAGCTCCTGACCTTCGAGGACGTTGCCGTACTGGCTGCCCAGGACCGGGATCAGGATCTTGTCCTTGAGCTCCTTCTTGACCGGGGCCCAGTCGATGTCAAAATACCGGGCATAGGGAGAACTCTGCCCGTTTTCGAGCACATCCATCCACCACCGGTTCTCCGGACTCTCGACGCACATGTGGTTCGGCACGATGTCGAGGAGCTGGCCCATGTCGTGATTTTTAAGCTCGGTGATCATAGCGTAATACTCTTCTTCGGTTCCGATCTCGGGGTTCAGCCTCGTGTGGTCCACAATATCATAGCCGTGCAGGCTCCCGGGTTTTGCCGCAAAATAAGGCGATGCGTAGATGTCCGTGATGCCGAGATCGTACAGGTAGCCGATGATGCGGGTTGCGCCGCGGAACGTGAATGTACGGTTGAACTGGAGCCGGTAGGTGGAGACGGGAATTTTCGCTTTTGGCGTTTCCCTCATTGAGCCCCCCTGACAGACCGGTAGAGAACGAAGCTGTGCGGCTTAAGGCAGCCAATTACCTCCCGGCCTCGCGCATCAATACTCGCTTCCGCACAGCTGCCTGTCCCGGCCCATCGAATTTCTGAGGAGTCCAGCATCTTTTCCCAAAGTCCCTCCGGCAGGATCAGGGGAACAGCGTGTTGATCTTCGCTAAAATTGAAAACACTAAAGGTTGCTTCGCTACCCTGCCATCGCCGTACGAACAGCATCTTCTCCGCCGGGAAGGTCCTGATCTCCGTGTCTGTTTTACTGAGATTATTCAAAGATACCGTTTCCTTCCGCATTCGGAGTAGCTCCTTATAGAAACCAAGCATGGTCCGATGCTGATCATGCTGACGAAGTTCGAAGTCGATTTTTGATTTCAGGAACGTATCTTCCGCCTGTGGGTCCGGGACCTCGCCCTCCCATCCGAAGGTCCTGAACTCTTCTTTTCTGCCCCTGCGCACCGCTTCGATAAGATCCCTGTCGCCGTGGCCCACGAAATACTGAAAGGGCGCCGTCTCGCCGTACTCCTCGCCCATGAACAGGAGCGGAATGAATGGCGACAGGAGAACGGCACCTGCTGCGAGCTTGAGCTGTTCGAATGTCGCGAGTGAGGTCAGCCGCTCTCCCATCAGACGATTTCCCACCTGGTCATGGTTCTGGGAGAAGACGACAAACTGATGAGCAGGCCGGCTTTTTGATGAACTCCCGTGCCTGCGTTTGCGGAACGGGGAATATCGGCCGGAATACACGAACCCCTCCCTGATCGCTTTTTCGAGATGATCGATCTTTCCGAAATCCCCGTAATAGCCCCGGCGCTCACCGGTAAGCAGGACATGAAGCGCATGGTGAAAATCATCGTTCCACTGCGCATCGAGACCGTAGCCGCCCATCTCAACGGGATTGATGACCCGGACGTCATTCAGGTCGCTCTCGGGGATGACGTACACCTTCCGGCCAAGCTCTTCGGCACGGGCACGAACCGCTTCTCCCAACTCCTGCAGGAAGTGTTTGGCGCTGAAATCGAAGATGCCATGGATTGCGTCGATACGCAACGCGTCGATATGATAGTCCGTCACCCAGGCGAGGGCGCTCCCGATGAAATAGTTCCGCACCTCGTCGCTGGAGGGCCCGTCAAAGTTGATCGCGTCTCCCCAGGGTGTTTTGTACTTGTCGGTAAAATAGGGGCCATAGTCCCAGAGGTAATTCCCCTCGGGACCAAGGTGGTTGTAGACCACGTCGAGGACCACGGCGATGCCTTTCCGGTGGCACGCGTTCACGAGCCCTTTGAGGCCCTCAGGGCCGCCGTAGGAGTTCTGGACCGAATAGGGATAGACTCCGTCGTATCCCCAGTTACGCATCCCGGGAAACTGGGCCACCGGCATGAGTTCGATCGCCGTGATTCCGAGTTCTTTGAGGTAACCAAGACGAGGAATGAGTGCATCAAACGTCCCTTCCTGTGTAAAGGTCCCGACATGAAGCTCATAGATGATGTAATCCGGAAGGGCAAGTCCTTTCCCTCCGTCGTCCTCCCAGGGAAAGGAGGAATGATCGACGACCTGCGAAGGTCCGTGAACGCCTTGGGGCTGGTATCGTGAGGCCGGATCAGGCAGTTCTTTTTCTCCATCGAGGCGGTAGAGATAGTACGCTTCCGGAAAAACATCGCCGACTTCGACGCGCCAGTAACCTTTTTCCGACCGTTCCAACGGGACCATCCGTTCTGCAGGCGCGATGATCTTCAGCTCAACGCTTTTCCGGAGCGGCGCCCAGACGATGAACTCGCAGCGACCCTCCCCGTGATAAAGAGCGCCTGCCCGCATAGTACGTTTTTCTCCTTTTCCGGTCGGTCGATTTGTTGCCGATTACAGCTCCAGCACGCTCCTGCCCTTATGTTCCGCTGCGTACCAGACGGAGAGATAGTCCCGTACCTGCCGCGTGATGAGGAAATTGTTGCGCACGTACTCTTTTCCCTTTTCGCCCATCCGCTTCGCCATGTCGGGGTTGTTCAGAAGTTGTCGAATGCGGAACGCCGTGCCTTCGGGAGAGTGGACGAGGAAACCCGTGACCCCATGGACGATTTGCGTCGGGATACCGCCCACGGCCCCGCCGATCACGGGCTTCTCTTTCCACATGGCCTCGGACACGGTGAGCCCGAAGCCTTCCTTGAGAGACTTCTGGAGCACCACTGTGGATAGGCGCTGGAGTGCGTTGATGTCCTTGTCGCTGAAGGGCGGCAGAAGCAGGATGATGATGTCCGGGTCCCCGGCCGCATACTCGCGCACCTCAGCCAGCACCGCTTCGCCTTCCGGGTCGTCCGAGGCGGGGCTCCCGGCCAGGACCAGCACGCAGTCGTTGTACTTTTTAACCATGCGGTAGGCCTTGATCACGCCGAGGGGATCCTTGAAGACATCGAATCGTGAAACCTGAAGGAGCACCGGCCGGTCCCGGGGGATGCTGAATTTATTCGCCGTCTCGCTGATCTCATCAGGGGAAAGGTCCCTGTTCTTTTCGCTCACCGGGTCGATGGACGGCGGGATGATGAACTCGTCAACAGGCATGGAGCGGGCGAATTTCGCCACAGAAAAGATTGCGGCGTCGTAGTGTTCGGTGTAACGTTTGATGGCGTTCCACACATCGGCACGGGGATTCGATACGTCGATATGACAACGCCACATCCAGACGCCTTTTTTTCTGAAGTCCACCAGCGGCGCGGGCTGGGGATCATGGATCAGGACCGCGTCCGCATCGAGGTCGAGCTTTCCAGCGTTGTTCCTGTTCACCTCAAAGTGATGGTCCCACATCGCAGCGGTGAAATGCTCTTCGTTGCCCTGGAGCGCGTTGTGGATCTTCTTCGTCGTGTCGTAGAATTTCGCGTCGCCCTTGATGACCTCCCAGCGCGCGTTAATGCCGAGGTCCCCCAGGATCGGGATCATGCGGTGCAGGATCTCGGCAACCCCGCCGCCTTCGCGGGTAGAGTTGACATGGAGGAACGATCTCCCCTTGAATGCATCACCAAGCTTTTGGAGAAGCGCCAGGTCGCCTTTCGGTGATATGCCTTTATACTGACCGATCACGGCGCTACCCCCATACTTTCCATGTCTCGCCGCACTTCATCCTCGACCGCCGCGGCAATGCGTTCGCGGATTCCCTCAAGGCTGTGCATGAACAGATCGATTTCCCGGACGCGTTTCGCCAGGCCGCTTTTCCCGAGCGCTTCCTCGAACCATATCGAAAATTCATCAGAGCCACCGAGGCGCTGCCTCGCGTCGAAAAAGTGGTAGTACAGCGAGCTGCCGTCCACGTATTTGACGGCCATCAAAAACTCGGCCAGGTTCCGTGCCCGCACGCCTGCGGGGAATACGAAGCTTATTGTCTCGTTAAAATAAAATTCATCTCCCGGCATGGCGTCGCGGGGCTCAGGAAGCATTTCAAGGTACTCGTCGACGGCCTTCACCAGGGCACTCCTCATATCCTCGATATCACTGAAGTCGTAGGGATCGATGTTCGAGAGATGCTCGGACAAAGCACGTGCCTCCAGGCTTTCTCCGGCCCAGTGGGCAAAGTCGTTTGTGTACTCCAGGATATGTCCCTTCAAAAAGTACTGATAGGTATGGTGAAAGATTGACCTTTTGCTTACCGCAGCGAGGGCGTCGCGGAACTCGCGCAGATTTCGCGCCTTTTTCCCCGTGGCCTTGAGCATCGTTATGCACTGTTTGAATTCAAAGGACCCGCTCATAGCTTCTTCCTCCGCAAAAAGTACCACTCATCCGCCTCGCTTCTATTTAAGTTTAGCAGACCTCGCCCGGATACGAAACGTTGCGGGTATCTTTTCCTCCATTGTCGGCCGGGGTACGATCTGTCCGTTGCCGTTATAGCCTTCTTTAGTATTGCTGGCATCTGTGGCAGAGTCAAAGAATCTCGTAGTTCAGTGTCTGGCGCTGTCCTATCCGGATCAGGTCGATGCTGATGCTCCTCTCGTTCCTGAGCACTTGGTAGAGCTGGAAGAACTTGGCCGGATCGTCCACGGATTGGAATTACATGGAAACCGGCGTCAAGGCGTAAGAGAGAAACAAAAACAGAATATTTTTTGCGGCCGATTGCGTCCAATTTCTGAAACACGGTCGCTTATGCCACCAGAGTGTCCTTGTGGACGAAACATCTTTGTAGACCTATAAATTTATTCCTGCGTCAAGAGACATCGTCCAGCGGTATCTTTAATTTCTGCCCGGCGCGGATGTAACGCGCCTGCTCGATGCCGTTCATCTCGATTATGGCCTTTATGCTCGTGTGGTACCGCACTGCGATGAGAGACAGGGTTTCTCCGGATGTGACGCGGTGATACACGTAGGCCTTCTTCAGACCGAACTTCTCCGGCTGGGCATCCGCTGCAACCAGAAGAAGAGCTGTCTTTACGGGCGGTACCTTGAGGGAATAAGACCCTGCAGGGGTTCTGTACCTGCGGAGCTCCGGGTTCAAGTCCTCAAGGTCCTTAAAGGGCACGCCGAGCTTTTCCGCTATAGTTCTCAGGGGAAGGGAGCTCTTGATAGCGAGCGTCTCGTGAGGCTCGGGGTCATTCGGCTCCTCCAGCGTAAAGCCGTATCGGGACGGGTCCTTCAGGATCGCCAGCACGGCAAGGAAACGGGGGAAGTAACGGGCTGTTTCGTAGGGCAGCCGTTCATACAGGTCCCAGAAGTCGTCGAGGTAGCCCTTTTTTTGGCGGTTAATCGCCCTCAGGACCGTTCCCTCGCCGCAGTTGTAGGCTGCCAGTACCGTGGCCCAATCCCCAAAGATTTCGTGCAGATCAGTCAGGTAGGCGATGGCGGCGTTCGTGGACTTCACCGGGTCGAGTCGCTCGTCGATCCACTTGTTCCTCCTGAGGCCGTACTTGTAACCCGTCGAGGGGACAAACTGCCAGAGTCCCAGTGCCCGGGCGGGCGACTGCGCCCTTATCTTGAAACCGCTCTCGATGAGCGGCAGCCACGAGAGCTCTTCGGGCAGGCCGGCCTCCTTCAGAGCCTTCACGATCTCGCCGCGATATTTTCCGGAACGCCTGTAGGATTCAAGAAAAAATCGGCGTTCTCTTCCCTGAAACAGGCCGATCTCGCGCTCCACGTACTTGTTGATGGTCAAGGGTATTGCCTTGTGGTTGCCCTTGGCAGCAGTATGCCGGGAAGCATCAATCTCCATGAGGCGCTTGGAGATGGTCAGGCGGATATCTTCTTTTTGGCGGGCGAGGCTCTGGTTATCTGCGCCAACCCTCAGGATGAGCGCGTAGGCCTGGTCCAGCGCCTCGATGGACTTTTCCTCATCGCCGCCCGTCCAGGCTTCCCAGGCCGCTTCGATACGGTTCAATGCATCGTCCAGATTGCGCTCACCGTCCTCCACCCTTCCCGCAGGAGCAGCTTTTTCGTTTCGGTCTCCCTGCGCTGGCGCCGCTGTTTCCTCGTCTGCGCTCTTGCGCGTTTCCGGCTCTGCGGAAATTGCGGCCCGCGGCTCTTTTTTTGCGGTTGCTCCAGGCTTCGTTCCCAGGGTGAGCGAAGCAGGAACATTCCCGTCTCTGCCGGCAGCCAGGGCCTTTACCGGAAGCCCTCCCAGGACTGCCGCAACAAACATCATGACCGCTCCGTATGTAAAAAACAACGAACTCAACGAACTCATGAAAGCGCGTACCTTTCTCAACGTGCACACCTCGCTCAGCGTGAAGTCAATCCCCCACCCTCTTACGGGACACGGTTTCTCTTGTCACATATTCCGTAACAAATCTTGCCGGTCCCTGCTATTCCGAGTCACCGTCTATCCTGTGCGATTTTTCCTGGAAACCATTTTCTCCGGAGGGTCCCCTTTACGGCCGTCGGCGCGCAATACTTTCAGCACCTTACATCCCGCTGCCAACACTATGACGAAAAGAACGATGTACTCGAGGAAAAAGACGTTCAAAATCCTCACCCCCTTCAGCATCTTCGAAACATCGACCCAGGGACCTTTGCCTGAAACTGCCGGCAGAGGAAAGACTCAGTGCAATATGCCTCCACCTGGTCTGTGAGTAAAAGGGACATATCGGCAATCAATGTTCCTTATCGGAAAAGTGCCACGCCGCGCGCGACGACGGTCACTCCGCCGGGAAACGATGCGGTCCCGGCGCGATGTCGACATACCGTGCGGCGGCATGTATGATGGATAAGAGGCTTATGAGAGAATGAGAGACGGGGGAGAGAGGCCGGCGTTGAGGACAAGACAAACGTCAGTTTCCCGCAGGAGCGGGGTTTTCGCGGTTTCATACTCCGCGGAAGTGAACGGTGTGCGTTCCAGGCCGCCGGGGGGCAGCATCTCGATGTCGAACAGCGGTTTGATGTCGAACTGTTCCCGCAACAAAGCGCGTCTTTTCTTGACAAGAACCACGTCGCCGTCCGGCGATGCATCGGCGGAGATTCCGACGCCTGCGGGCGGCGTATCGTCGTCATCGACCAGAAAGGAATAGAGGACGTTTGCCCAGACGATGTCCGTGGAAGCGTGTTTTCTCGTATGAAGGAGGCTGCGGGTCCCGCCGCCCCCCGCCATAGCGTACATATGGACGGGCGTGAAGGCGTAGAGGGCGTAGAGAAAAAGGAAAAAAATACGGACTATCCGTTTTGCGTTCCACTGCATGGCCCCTATGTTAGCATAGTATCTTTTTCGGCACAAGATTTTTTTATTCCGGTCCATCGTGAGCGGTTCGTTGAATTCCGCGGACCATCATTTCATTCTGTTTACCGCAGCCCTCCGCATTAGCCGGCATCCTGCTCATTTGCGCCACTCCTTCTCCTCGCGGACATACACGGTCCGGTGCGGGAAGGGAATTTCGATGCCCGCTTCCTTGAAGCGTTTGAAGATCCGCTTCCGGAGCTCGTGCTGGGCCAGGTACTGGTCCGTGAACTCGGCCACCTGGCAGTTAAGAGTAAAGTCGAGAGAGCTCGCTCCAAACCCGGGAATGAACCGCACGAAGGGTTCGGGATCTGCAAGGAGCCCCGGAACATCGATTGAGCACTTCTTTGCCTCTTCAACTAAAATGCTTTCCACCTGCTCCGGGTCGGTCGAGTAGCTTACACTGATAGAGATGGGAAGCGACATTCTTTTTTCCGGCATGTAGTAATTCGTCACCACGCTCTGAGCAAGTTTGCTGTTGGGGATCACGACCATGTTGTTCGGGAGCATGCGGATCCGTGTCGTCCGCCAGGTGATGTCGTCGATGTATCCTTCCTGCCCCGTCTCGAGTTTGACGAAATCGCCGATCCTGAGGGACTTTTCCATGAGGATGTGGATGCCTGCGAAGAGGTTTGCCAGCGTGTCCTGGAGCGCCAGGGCCACGGCGAGTCCGCCGACTCCCAAGGCCGTGATCAGCGGGGCGATCGATATCCCGAGGTCGGTCAGGATTATCAGGAAGCCGATGACGAAGATCGTCCCCTTCAGAATGCCGTAAGCGAGGCCCGTCGTGGGAATGGGGATGTTGCTCTTCTGGACGTAATTCCTGAACAGTCTGCCGGCCAGGGTAGCGGCGGCAGCAGTCACAGACAGGATGATGATGACATGAAGGATTTTCCCCAGGTACTCCATGTGCTTCTCGGGAAGGTCAGAGAAGGCCAGGCCGATATGAAGGCCAATCGCCACTGCGAGGAGTATTGAGGGGTTTTTGGTCGAGTCGATGATGATATTGTCGATCTGTGTCGTGGTTTTTTTCGCCCAGGCATGAAGGAACCGGAAAATAACGGACCTGAAGATAAGCAGGATAAGCATACACCCCAGGGCTGTCGCCGCGGGGACAAGGAACTTCATAGAGGCGGTGTCCATAAGCGTGTTCCTCCTTGTCGTTTTTGCATGTTACCGTGGTTTATTAGCGCCGGCACTATCCGCGTCGGTAGTCGCTTTCCTCTTTGCCCGAACGGACCGGCGCAGGCGGAGCAACGACAGCAAAGCCATGCCGATGATCATGCCGCCGAGAAGAGACAACACGATAATGAGAGCAAGCGAAGCCTCAAAATGCCAAAGCAAAAAGGTGACCGCGACCGGTGTAGCGTTTTGCGCTGAAAAAGCTGCAACAGCCACGATTATAATGATAACGAAGATCAGCGTGATCATGTCCCCCCCGTGAAAGAAAGTTCGTCCAGCGCGGAAGAAATTAATTCCGCGTCAACGGTCCTTTATTTAAGGTAGCAGATTTCGTACCGTAAGTAAACACAGGGTACGAGTTGAATTTTCAGTCAACGGGCGTGCGCGTGGCTGAAGGATGCCCCGTCAGCCTGAGTCAAGGCATCTTCTCGCAAGGCAACATTACGGTATTATTTGAGAATAGGTTGTTACTTCTTTTTCCTTGTCAGCATTTCAATGCCTTTCATGATGCCGGCGCTGACGCTTTTCTTTCTGGGATGGAACACGACGTCTCCCAGGTCCCGCATCTCGCTGCCTTTGGCCACGGTGAGCGACGACGACTTTGCCAGCGACAGGACCTGGCTCGGGTAGACGCTCCTGTGGCCGGTCATGAGAAAGCTGATAACGCAGGCCACTGCGGCATAGGGAGCGATCTGCGGCCCGAAAAGCTCGATCGCCATTATGCTCGCGGAAATTGGAGTGTTCGCTGCGCCAGCGAGCAGGCTGACCATGCCAATGGCGGAAAACAGCGCCATATCGAAACCGAGGAAACTGCCGAAAACGCTGCCCGCAGTCGCGCCGACGAAAAAGACGGGAGTGACAATACCGCCGCTTCCGCCGAAACCAAGCGTGATCGCTGTAAACAGCATCTTAATCAGGAATGCTCCATCAGGGACCGAACCTCCCTGCAGCACACCCACTATCGTTTCAAGGCCGAGGCCAAGATAACGCGTAGAGAAAAGAAAGGTAAGAAGAATGAGTGCCAGACCGCCGATCAAACCCTTGGTTGGCTTCCCGATCTTCAGTCGATGGCTCAGTTTATCGACAAAGTAGATCGTTTCTATGAGGATAAGCGAGCAGAAGCCGAAAAACAGGCCGGCCAGACAGATTTTAAAAAAGAAATAACTGCTGAAAGCCGGAACGATGCAGACGGCTTCATGAAAGTACGTGACCCCCAGCGCAGATGAAACCTGATATCCAACGATACCCGCGACAAAGGATGGGAGAAGCACATCGTACAGCATAGCCCCGACAAAGAGGACCTCGACCCCAAAGAGGGCGCCCGCGATCGGCGTTCCAAAAACCGCGGCGAACCCAGCGCTGATGCCGCAGATGACCAGCTTCTTGCGGTCCTGGTCTCCAAACCGCAGGAACCGGGCGAAGGTTGACGCGATCGCGGCCCCGATCTGGGCGGCCGGACCTTCTTTCCCGGCCGACCCGCCGAAGGCGATCGTTATGACGGTCGCCACCAGCTTGACCGGCACGACCAGGGCGTTCATCTTACCGGCGTGCCGATGCACCGCTTCGATGACCTTCTCCGTGCCGTGCCCTTCGGCGTCCGGTGCAAAGACCTTCACTACAAGGGCGCTCAGGAACAGGGCCACCGGAAGAAAAAGAAAATAATAATGATGCGGCGCCGTTGCGGAGATGCTCAGGCCGAGCAGTTTCAGGAACGCCGCTGTCGACAAGCCGACAATGACCCCGATGCAGGTCGCTAGAAACAACCACTTCAGTATGCTGATAAAAAGAACCGACCCTTCTACGACTTTTTTTCTCATAATATACTGCCTATGCTCATTTAATACCTCTCTTCCGGCTCACATCAGAGTGTGACGCTTTACCTTAAATAAGAAAGGGCGCCGAAAGTATACAATTCTCCGGCACCCTCAAAGTGAGCAGTGATGTATCTGTAACAAGCCGGGAGGATTCAAGCGGCGCTTCCGATCCCCCGTTTGGATGATTTTAGCTGCGTCTTTCGAGGAAAACTATCTCTGCGTCATATCTCTTGAGCTGTGCCATGATGTCTTTCACTTTGGCGTCCGCTTCGAGATTTTTCCTGCCTTTTGTAGCGGCCAGTGAGTACACTCTCGCGCCAAGGTCGGAAAAGCCATTATGCAATTTTGACTTTAGTGCCATCAGTTTGTATTGACGCTTCCCTTCTTCCGTCAATTCGCCCGTTCTCTTTTTGACTACTACGACGCCCTTTTTGAGAGCCACGATGCCCTCCTTGAGTCCTGTTTCCAAATCAGCTTTTAATTTGACCCATTTCATACCGTCAAGATCCAGATAGCTCATTACGTCACCTCCCGTTTGACGGCATTATTTTACGGCGCAACTATTTTATAAAGCAGGGCGTTTTTCCTGTCGTCGATAGCCTTTGCGTCTCGGCGGATCGAAGTCGAATCGTCTCGTGGTCTTTTGCGTTTTTTTCGGAAAAGCGACTGTCTCCTTTTACCGCTTTCATCGCATGACACCGACAACGAGCGGAGCGACGGCAAGATCGGTATAGTAGGGCAGCAACTCTCCCGACGACTGTTTCCGATTAGAGAAACTACAGAAACCTCACTTAGACCGTCCGGCAGCGGGCGTGCTTATTCTCCCACGACGAAATCATCGCGCCGGTTCTTCTGCCAGCAGGTTTCCTCATGTTCGCTGCAAATCGGCTTCTCCTTGCCGAAGCTGAGGAGCGAAATCCGGTGTTCCGAGATGCCCATATTGGCCAGATACTTCTTTGCGCTCAATGCACGTCGCTGACCGAGCGCCTGATTGTACTCGACAGCGCCCCGTTCGTCACAATTGCCCTCGATCCTGATCTTTGCTTTGGGGTTCGCTTTGAGCCATTCGACATTCGCCTTCATGACGGCCTTTGCATCATCGCGGATAAAGGACTTGTCAAAATCGAAATAAACGGGTTTGAGACCTTCCGCCGTTATGCCGGACTTTTCATTCGAACCTTCGGCTTTCATCTCAGCCTTTGTTTCGGCTGTTGTAGCTTCTGTCGACGGAGCAGGGGTCGCCGACGGTGTCGCTTTTTCCGTTTGCGCTTCGGGCGTTGTTGTTACTTCTGCTTTTTTCGGACAACCCCACAAGGTAACAATGCCAACAAGTAAGATAAATGATAGATACAGCAAGCTTTTGCGATTCATACAGTTATTCCTCCTAGAATGTACCATTCGATGTAGTAGCGTTAATATCGTTTACTGCTGTTTTACTAATGCGGTTATGAGTCACAAGATAAATCTAATCCTTCTTTTACTGACGATACGAGTACAGAATGAAGCCGGGTCATCCGCCACAGAATAGATAGTCAGCCTGTCATTATCATGTTTTGCTCCTTTTGTTTCTTCGCTTTATTTTAAACACGCGGTACTCTTTCTTTTGACACCATGGCTTGCATTTTGTTTAATCGAACGAACACTTTAATTTCATTTTATTTTACATTTCACATCTTGTATGGTACAATGATTTGTATTCAAACTAATAGCACTTTGTTGCTGCTTTGTCAAGCCAATTATGGGAGGCTCTATTCTTGACTAAGAGGTCAGACGCAGTCGCGGAAATCATCGATAATCTGCGCCGGGTTTTTCAGGTAGTCAATGGGCAATCGAAGAAGTCCGAGCGTGAGACAGGCCTCACCGGTCCCCAGCTCTGGGCAATCAAAACTATAGCACAGGAAGCTCCCATCATGGTCTCTGAGATCGCCAGACGCATGTATCTTCACCCTGCGACTGTGGTGGGGATTCTTAACCGCCTCGAAAAACAGGGATTGGTCATAAGGCTGCGTTCGACAAAGGACCGCCGTGTGGTTAGGGTAGAATTGACCGGGCAGGGTCGTGCATTAGTAAAGAAAGCTCCGGAAGTGGCCCAGGGTCTCCTGGTCTCCGGGCTTGAAAAACTGGACACCAACAGACTGAAAAGCATCGCGCAGGCTCTGGACCAGATGGCTGAGATACTCGGGGCGCAAAACATCCCTCCCCGGCTTATTCTTTCCCCGGAAGTGAACCAGCCGGAAAAAAGAAACCTGGTTCGAAAGGAAACTTCCCCGCGGAAGCGGCCAGCTTCGGGAAAAACATTATGAATGAATTGGAAAGAAGAAAACTATCGCTTCAGTGGCCTCTTTTGTTGACTCTGTTTGCCGCCACCTTTGCGTTCGGTGTATTCGTAGGTTCCGGGATTGGCGTATTTACCCCTCCTTCAACGAGCAAAGGCGAAGCTGTCCCGGAGAGTGAGGAAGGAACATTCAGGTTCATCCGTGCCTCCGTGAGATCGAATGGTTCTGAAAAACATCAATCAGCCAAAGAGCTGAAGCCTTTTCAGTACAAAGTGAATGCGATGATCGAAAATACGTTGAAAAGCGGCGAGGCGTCTACCATCTCTGTTTATTTTCGGGACTTGAATAACGGGAACTCCTTCGGCATCAGGGCGCATGACAAATTGTCACCGAAAAGTCTTTTAAAAGTGCCGCTCATGATCGCCTATTTCAAGTGGGCAGAGTCGAGCCCGCTGGTTCTGCGTAAAACCCTGCTGTATAACGGCAAAGAGAAAGGAGTAGCTCAGGACAATGGCATCCACTCGCAGGACCTGGATCCCGGCAAAGCTTATACGGTCAACGACCTTATTTTTAGAATGATCGTTCACGACGATGCCGCTGCGTACTCCTTGTTATATGCAAATCTGCCACCGGGACGCCTTGATAAAATTTTCAAGGACCTGTACGTTGAATACGACCCTCAGAAACAGGAAGACTCCCTATCATTAAACGCGTTCGCGGCATTCTATCGTGTCCTGTATAACGCATCCTATCTCTCCGAAGAGATGTCCGAAAAAGCCCTCAGATATCTTTCCAAACTCTCGTTCCGGGACGGAATGGCCGCGGGGGTTCCGCCAAACATCGAGATAGCATGCAAACAGGGTGAACGGAAAATATCTGTATCGATGGAAGGACAACAGCAGGAAGTCCAGCAACTACACGAGGTCGGTATCATTTATCACCCGAACCGACCTTTTCTCCTCGGTGTCATGGCGCAGGGCAATGATGTCGACCGTTTGTCGAAAGTGATTCGCGATATCACTCGCCTCGTGTACGAAGAAGTCGACAAGCAATCCTAACCACTCTCCATGGCCAAAGCTAAGGGGTTCTAACGGCAGTACCAGCAACCTCTTTGGCAACGGAAGTACTGCTGCCAACCTTTGTTGCTGTTGATCTTTAACATCCTAACCGCGAGCATGTGGCCTTTGTACGACTTTAGCACGACTTGACCACTGCTGGAACGGGATATAAAATGATTGTAGGTGGATGTTGAGTGTTATGTTGTAAGAAAGGATTTTTTTATGCCTGTACTGGAACAACCTAGTAAAAAAAAGATAGCCATGGATGATGAGGGGTATCTGGTTAATTTTGACGACTGGGATGAGGGAGTTGCGCGTGAGCTGGCCGCAAAAGCAGAGGTCGGGGAACTTACTGCTGAGAGCATTGCCATATTGAAATTCATCCGCGATCATTACAAGGCATACAACTTCTTCCCTATCGTGAATTCGATATGCACAAAGCTCCATGAACCGAAAGACTGCGTAGCTAAAAAGTTCTTCAACCCGCTCATTGCCTGGAAGATTGCCGGACTTCCGCATCCTGAGGAACCAATCATCAGTCTACTGGAAGCAGGACAGTCTCCAGGGTAAGGACAGAGTTCCCTTGTCCGGACTGGCCGCTTTCAATTATGAAGCTATCCGCAGTACTTTGCGCCGGCAAGAATGCGTGATGAAATAACCACTGACGAATTGTCAGGAGGACAAGCAGGTAATCGCGACCATCAACAATGTGAGCGGGAAAGTATTTCTTTTTAGCATTTCCCCCCCGCGCTCTTCGCGGATTCAGGAGCTAGTCTAAGAGAGTTGCTGTATACTTTTTAAAAAAAGGAGAAGCAGATCTCTTGAACTATATCTGATCTGGGGGGGGTTGCTAAAAGGTGCAGGTATGACGATTATTCTAATCATCGTTGCCGTCGCTGCAGCAATTTACATCTATGCTGCTATTACCTTCTACTACGGGTTCAAGAAGTGGTATCCTCTGTGTGGCTGCAAGGAGACGGAATGCAGTCCCAAGAAACCATCGTAGGCTAATCTGCACCATGAACATGGTGAAAACCCCGAGGAGGTTAACCTGGATGCCGGTTAGATATCCGAGGCGACAACCCCGAGGTTCCGTTCGTGCATATTCACGAGAGAGAGATCCACACGCTGGAGCACACGACCTCCCGGCGTGACAATGATACGTTCATCAATCATGAAAATATTATTTCTTCTTGCTCTTCGGTTTTTTTACTTCCTTCTTTGCGCCTTGCCGTGAAGCTGCCATGCCTCATCACCTCCCTCTTGCGAGAGTTTCTGCTTATTCCCACGTCAAATGCGGTTTGTATTGTCCTCTCCGCCTTCAACCAGTCTGCCCTGATCCTCAGCGGACTTTACAGCATTTTTATCAAGTTTGCGCTGCTTTTTTTCCTCGTTCTTTTTTTGTTTCGCGAGTTCTTTCTGACGCTTTTGGAAATTAAAATTTGGTTTCCCCACTGGATGCCTCCTCAGAAAGAATTTTCGAAAGCTGCACCTTGATAAAGGCGGGCCGGATAACTGGGGGCCGGCCCGCTTCAATCCCACTGCTATGGCCCCTCTTCAGTAATTGATTTTTTCAGGTCCGGGCCTGGTTATTCGATGCAGAGGGTGACTGTGACGGCCTTCCCGGCCTTGGCCCAGAACCCCCAGGACCCGATCCGGATGGACGCGAGCGTTTAAGGAGCTTCCGTTTTCGCTTCTGCGCCTCCGCCTGCTTCCTCTTCTTTTTCACTGAGGGCTTTTCATAAAAGCGCCGATTCTTCAGGTCCCCGAATACCCCGTCAAGCTGAAGTTTTTTCTTCAAATCCCGCAGGGCCTTTTCAATGTTCTGGGACTGGACTCTTACCTCCACGATCTTCCTCCTCCGCCACCGCCGTATCCGCCGCGACCACCTCTACCGCCACCGCCGGAACCCGAGCGCCCACCCTCCGTCTTCGGCCGGGCCTCATTTACCGTGATCGTCCGATCCATAAATGATGTACCATTCATGGTAGAGATCGCCTTTTCCGCGTCCTCATCCGACGCCATCTCCACAAAACCGAACCCCTTGGACCTGCCGTTCGTTTGATCGACGATCAGTGTAGCGGACAGTACCTCGCCGATCTTCGAGAATGCCTCCCGCAAATCCTCTTCGTGGGTGTTATACGACAAATTCCCGACATAAAGCTTCTTCGCCATGTTGCCTCCTCCGTGATTTAAAGTTCGCGCCGACGGTCAATGCCGCACAGCACGTTACGTCTTCTCCGCAATCGCGCCGCCTCCCCGAATAGAAGGCACGGACTCGAGTGGGTGTCCGCAAAGCCACATCGTTCGCCAACCAGCTATGCTGTCGCTTTTTTAGGCAGAAAAGGTGAGAGCAGGAAGAGTCAGTGATCGATGATCAGGCGCAAACGACATCCCGTTCCGAAACACAGGAGAGCCTTGCCCCGATAGTAATTTATATTAACATTATACCGTTTTTGCGGACAGTTGCAAGGGGTTTTCCTTCAAGGAGTTTCGGAGAACCGTGAAAATGTATTCCGGGTATCGTCGTGACGGGAACATTTACGATCTTTCTCTATGTATCGCGCCTTGTATCAAGGGTCCCAGACAGGAATCTGTAGTTTGCGACACCTGAAGAGTCTTTCAGTTCACCCTTCATAAGGATAGTCCGGGGGAAAGCACAGTTATTCGTCCAGCTCCTATCCTGTGAGTCCCCGCTTGCAGACATGGGCTTGCGTACGATGTGTTCGCGGGCTATAAGCACCCCTCCTCCTTAAATCAACAAGGTTTGGTGGGAATGATTTTAGCCGTGCAATTACTGCATTAATTTTTTCGGCTGTCGTTATTCGCCTTACGCCTTACGAACTCCAGCTCATCCTCACGGTTTTTGACTGCTCCGTCCAGTTTTGCATCGAGAAGTTCAACAAGGATCTTTTTATACCTCGGCCCCGGCGGGATGCCCATTTTTTTGAGGTCATCTCCGGTCACCGTCACCTTGACATTACGAAGGTGGGTGAGGTAGAGCGAGATATACTTCCTTGCTGTCTCCTTCTTCGCCTTTGCCATCATAAGGAGAATGGACTCAACGTCCAACGGTGACAGCAGGTCGTAAATGCGGCTCGACGAAAGCTCCTGTTCCTTGTAGAACACATAGAGCACCTCGCGGGAGCGCACGCGTGCATGGAGCATGCGCGCCCTGATCCGGGTGGGGACCGCAAGCCGCTCCAGCGCCTCCTCTGCCGCGGAGTCCTTCATCCGATCGAAAAATCCGAGAAAATAAACAAACCATTTTTCCGCCTTCAGCTGGAGATAGAGCAATCTGAACCACGTGAGTGTCTCGCCGATGTTCGTGAAGAGCCGTTCGAGCTCCGCCGTCCCTTTCAAACCCGGGTGAATGAACTTCAAAAGGTCAAAGTCCTTCATGCGCTTCAGGACTTTCAGCGGCTCGGCCTCGGAGAACATCAGTACGAGTTCCGTATAGATCCGCTCGCCTGTCAGCCGGTTGAACAGTTTCATGTTCACGGCGGTCTTGATCAGGTTCTGGGTGTGTTTGTTCAGATGAAAATCAAACCGCTGCTCGAAACGGATGGCCCGCAGCACGCGGGTGGGATCCTCGACGAAGGAGAGGCTGTGCAGCACCCGGATGGTCTTGTCCTTGATATCCCGCAGGCCGCCGAAAAAGTCGATCAGTTCGCCGTACCTCATGCTGTTGAGGCGCACAGCAAGCGTGTTGACCGTAAAGTCCCGGCGGTAAAGGTCTTTTTTGATGGATGACAGCTCCACCGTGGGCAACGCTGCCGGTGATTCATAATATTCGAGCCGCGCTGTGGCTATATCGATCTTCAGTCCGTTGGGGAGGACCACGACTGCAGTACCGAATTTTTGATGGGTCTTCATGCGTCCACCTGCCTGCTTCACGAGCATGCCGGCAAAGGTGATGCCGTCGCCTTCAACCACAATGTCGACGTCGAGGTTCGGGACCCGAAGAAACAGATCGCGTACGATGCCTCCGACGAGATAAACCGGGAAGCCGCTCGAATCAGCCACGTCACCAACGAGTTGGAGGGCCTCGCGCACCTCGGGGGGCACGCGCTCTTCGATCAGCCCTTTCACGTGCCTGATGGAACGGGGCGCCGCTTCTTCGGACTCGCGGATGTCCGCGAGCCGCTCCTCGTGCAGGGAGCGAAGAAGGTCCGTGCGGGTGATCGCACCTACGAGCGCACCTCCCTCGTCAAGGACCGGGATGAAGCGCTGGTGTTCCTCAATCATGATCCGTTCCACCTGGCTCATGGGCATGTCCGGGCTTGCGACCGGGCCGCCGGTCGTCATGAACTCCTCGACCTTTTGTTTGCCCAAGCCGTGAAAAAGGGCCTTCTGCACGATTTCGCGCGTAATGATCCCCTGGTACGCTTCGTCGCGCAAAACCGGCATCGCGTTAATACTGAACCGTGTCATGGCCTCTCCGGCTTCGGCGATGGTGCTGCCGGAAGGGATGGTCTTGACCGGCGAAGTCATGATCTCGCTTGTCGTGGGGCCCGGCTTGATATGTTGCTTCAATAGGTCGATGAGGCGCTCCCGGGTCTGAAGGTAGGTCATGTCCTTGACCACGGCCGATGCAGCAGTGGCGTGCCCGCCGCCGCCCAGCTCTTCGAGCACGACTCCAGCGTTCACCTGAGGGATCCTGCAGCGACCAATGACGTGCGTCTTGTCGCCCATCTGGACGACGAGGAAGAGCACGTCCAGGCTTTCCATCTCCCTGATCTTGTGCGCCAAGTTGGCAAGATCCGGGAGGAAGCGTGGAATCGACGTCGCGGAAATGACCACGCGGACACCGTTGATATCATAGCTTTTCGCCGATTCTATGAGATTATTCAGGACCGCAATCTGCTCGGTGGTAAGCTCCCGGGAGAGGAAGTCGGCGATGATATTCAGCTGGGCGCCCTGCGAGATGAGATATGCCACGGCCTGTGCATCTCGCTCCGTAGTCGATACGAAGGTGAGTGAGCCTGTCTCCTCATAGATGCCGAGCGCGAAGATCGTTGCATCGAGCGGACTGATCGGGACCCCCTTCTGCCTGAGGAGCTCAACCATGATCGTGGTTGTGGCGCCGACCTGCTCAACGACTTCCTTCTCGCCTCTGATGTCGCCTTCCGCTTGTGGGTGATGATCGTAAATATGCACGGAAACGCCGGGATGCGGCAGCGCGAGGGCAAGCTTGCCGAGCCGCGCAGGATTGCGGTTATCGACAATGATGAGCCGTGTGATGCTGTCCACGTCGATGTTTTTTAAACGCTCGACCTCAAGCGCATAAAACGCCGATTCGAGAAAAAAATCCCGCATGCTCTTTTCCTGGGAACCGGGAAACACCAGCTTCGCATCAGGATAGAGTTTCTTCGCTGCGACCATGGAGGCCAGAGCGTCAAAATCCGCGTTTGTATGACTGGTGATGACTTCCATATGCTCACTTTGTACTCTGTACTCTCTGTATACTCTGAACCTTCTCGTTATCCTCTCGGGTGGTACTTCTCGTGTATCTTCTTAAGCCTTTCCCGGGATACGTGCGTGTAAATCTGTGTTGTGGAAATATCCGAATGACCCAGCATCGCCTGGACCGCACGCAGGTCCGCGCCATTGTCGAGCAGGTGCGTTGCGAAGGAATGGCGCAGCGTGTGCGGTGAGACGACCCGCTCAATGCCGGCCTTGCGTGTATAATGCTTGATCCGCTCCCAGAACATCTGTCGGGTAATCCCCTGATGTTTCGAACTGATAAACAGATGGTCCGAATCTTTCCCCTTGAGCAGAAAAGACCGCCCCTGGTCCAGATAGGTTTGTACAAAAAAAATTGCCGCTTCGCCCAAGGGGACCGCTCGTTCCTTTGAACCTTTCCCCATCACGACGAGGAAGCCGCGCTCAAAATTGATATCGTTCAGTTTGAGGCCGACCAATTCGCTTACCCGAAGCCCCGTAGCATAGAGCAACTCCAGCATCGCTTTATCCCGAAGCCCGATCGGGGTCGCTGGATCGGGCTGTTTGAGCAGTGTTTCGACATCAGCGCCGGAAAGCGTTTTGGGGAGACGTTTCCATCCACGCGGTGTTTCCAGGTTTATCGTCGGGTCTCTGCTGCTGAGCCCGTCTGTCATAAGGTATTTATGAAAGCCCCGTAGCGCGGCCAGACACCGTGCGATTGAAGGTGCGGCGATGCCGGCCGACGATAGCGATTCTAAAAAAGAGGAAACATCCGACGGGGCAATGTCATCCGACCCTTTCGTTTTCATGAAATCAAAATACTTCCGCAAGTCCCGCTCATAGGAGTCGAGCGTGTTTCGTGCCAGTCCTTTCTCCACGGCCAGAAAATTGATGAATTTTTCGAGGAGTTCGTTTTCCATGGAAGTATTGCTAAGCATTTCTGCTGCCCATTTTAATTCTATGTTATCACAGCAGAAATTGCAAGGGAATGAGATGAAAAGACGAGCAGGAAGCGGTGGACTTTAAAAAAATCCTGTTTCCGTGGTTGCAAAGGGACAAACTCTGTTCTGCGCTTGTCGAAAGGAAGGATACTGCAATACTGCAGAAATGAACAGCCGGCGTTTACCCGATGAAGGACAAGAGAAGGGCACTAACATCAGTGCGAATGACTTTACTTGTGTAACAGCTGTTTAAGGTGCTCGATATATCCATATGCCCTCTGCCGTCCTACAGGATCGGTTTCCATGGCAGCATACTTCGAGGCATATTCATAGGCTTGGTCGATCTTCTTTGCCTGTTCTAATGCCAGTGCTGCGTTCCAATACCGCGCCGGAACGTCGGGCTCTCGGTAGACGGCCTTCAGGAAATAGTCGACAGCTTTATCGTAGTCCTTTCTCACAAGATAAACCTGCCCCATCGTATTTAATGCCTGGGGCATTGTCGGATCGCCGGCAAGTGCCGCTTGTGCTGCAGCAGCTGCCTCGTCAAACCGCCCTGTTTGCATATAGACAATAGAAAGGTTGTTCAAAAGGCTGGGATCATTCGGTGCATAGCGCAATCCTGTTTGCCAGGCGACAATGGCATCATCGAACTTTCCGATCCTGAAATCAACGACGCCGATCTCGCGGTACAGATCGCGCAGGGGGACACTGCCGTCGTCCGGCAGTGCCATGACGGTCTTGAACTCTTTCTCCGCTTCGATATAATAACCCTCGGAAGAAAGCGCCTGGCCGTAATTTTCATGGGCCCTCCGCTTGTTCGGCGCCTTTTTGACCACTTCTGCCCAAAGCGTGACATGGCTGTGATAGATGCTGTTTCTCTCGTATGTGGCAGCGGCAAAAACGCAGATGAGAACGAAAGACAACGCCATGGAAATGAGAACGAATGGACCGTTCGGGGGGACGTTCGCCACGCTCGTTTTGATCGTTCTGTTCGCCTTGTTCTGTTTGTTTGATTTTTTCATACGCCTCATTGTATAGTCGATACTGAATCTCTGTCAAGAAAAATGATGTACCGGACTTTCCTGCATGCAGGTCTATTCAAGTCTAGTGAGTTTCGTACCGGGATAATAGTGGATCAATATGGCTTGATAATCATACCCTCGGAGTGCCATTTCTTCTGCGCCCCATTGACACAACCCCACCCCATGTCCCCGCCCCCTTCCGGAAAAAACAGCCTCCCGGCCGGCGAGCTCCAGCTCAAAAAAAACACTCGGAATCTGCGTATTCCCGAGGGCGGCCCTGAGATCTTCTGCAGGCACCATAAGTTTTCCGCCCCCGTGCGTGATGACAACTTCCTTAACACGACCCGCAGGAGTGATGTCTCCTATGCCCATATCGAGAATGTCATGCAGCCGGTATCCCTGTTTCCTAAGCGCACTGAGCACCTCGGACAAGGGCACCCGTTTCTCCCAGAGTCCGTATTTCGATATTTCCTGGCAATCGCAATCAACACCCTTGAGGTACGGTTTGTCGATTCCCCAAAGTTCGGCAGCGTTTTCCGTGTGCCCGCCGCAACTGGAATGATAGAATGCGGGGATGATCTCGCCGTGGTACGTAATGACGACGCCCCTCGTCTCCCGAACAGCACGTACCGCTTGCGGATGCTCTCCCCTGTTCCCCGAATAAACCTGGCTGTCCACGGTGGCCAGGATGTGATACGGTCTTTTGCCGGCCGATTGTTTCTGGTAGATGGCGTAGGTGCGTGATGCTACGGCCTGGGCTTTCAGTGCTTCGAAATTCCAGTCCGGAGGTATCTCTGCGGCAACTACACCCTTGAGGTACTCCTCGATATCCAGTTCATTAACGACTAGCAGTAGACCGTTTTTCTTTTTCCTGATTTCCACCCAGCCACGATATCCTTTGCCGTTTACCTGGATGACCGCGCCGGCGGACCTGAAGCGCACTAGACCCGCGCCGACGGAAGCCGCGCTGTAGAACAACTTTTTTCCACCGTGGCTTGTTGATTGTCCCGCGGCGATCAGTCCCGATGATGACTGGAGGGACACCGTTTTCTGGTTGTCAGCTATTGCGACGCGGATGGTTTCAGACCCGAGCGTTAGGGCAGGGATACTGAAGCAGACAGATGATGAACAAAATAATTTTTACACGCATACTGGCGAGAAATGTCCCCTTGACGACCTCAAGTCAGGTCCGGTGTTTTACGATATCGGTCCTGCTCGCTGTATATGCAACCGCAGTACTGCTGCCGATAGAGCCCCATGGCTTTGGATTCGACAATCCCTTCACGCCATCCCCGGCGAAAGTCCTCATAATAGAACTCGACCCCGTAGGTTGAAGCCATTTCCCTTCCGACGCCGACGATCAGGTCGTGTTTCTGGTACTTACTGTATAAGAGAGATGTCGTAAAAAAACGAAAACCCTTTTCTTTTGCCGTTGCTCCCGCCGCATCAAGTCTCATCCGATAACAGTGTTCGCACCTCAGGGCGCCCTTCCCTGCAACACACAGGAGAAACTGATCGAGATCATATCCGTCCCGGTAAACGACTTCGAGCCCAACGCGGCCGGCGAAATCCTTGACTGTATCTAGTCTTTTTTTGTACTCTTGATAGGGGTGGATATTGGGATTGTAAAAATACCCGGTAGGGTCGTGCCCTTCTTCCTTCAGTCGGTAATAAGGATAGAGTGCGCACGGTGCACAGCATATATGAAAGAGGATCTCCACGATATAACTCCCCGAGCGGACCGGTGTTCTTTGTTCTGTTTCTCAGTCCGCTTCTCCGGTCAACGGCTGAAGCAGGACGGCAAACAATTAACACCGCCTGCGGTTCATAAAGAACGAGGACGAACGCAGTGGAACAGAAACCTGCTCAACAATTTACAGGAGCTTCTCCTGGGTTGATGCGGGTCTTACTTTGCCGAAATATTCATAAGAAAGGCGTGTTGCCTGCCTGCCGCGCGGCGTCCTGTCAAGAAAGCCTTCCTGGATCAAGAACGGTTCATAAACGTCCTCAAGAGTGTCCCTTTCTTCATTGAGCGCTGCCGCCAAGGTATCGAGCCCCACCGGCCCGCCCTCGAATTTGTCGATGATAGTGAGGAGCAGTTTGCGGTCCATATGGTCGAACCCCTTCTCATCGACCTCCAGCCTTTTCATGGAACTCGTGACGAGATCCGGAGTGATCGTTCCGTCTCCCTCGACTTGGGCAAAATCCCGTACCCTGCGGAGGAGCCGGTTGGCGACACGGGGGGTCCCCCGCGAGCGTCGGGCTATTTCTGCGGCCGCCGAATCATTAATTGCCGTCTGGAGCAGGCCTGCTGAGCGCTTAATAATGCTCGTGAGTTCGTCGGAATCATAAAAACTGAGTCGGTCGATGACACCGAAGCGATCGCGGAGCGGAGAGGTGAGGAGGCCGGTCCTCGTGGTGGCACCCACGAGCGTGAAGTGCGGCAACTCAAGCTTAATGGAGCGTGCGCCGGGCCCCTGGCCGACAATAATATCCAGCTGAAAATCCTCCATGGCCGGATAGAGTATCTCCTCCACAACACGGTTCAAGCGGTGAATCTCGTCGATAAAAAGAACGTCGTGAGGTTCCAGGTTGGTCAGGATTGCTGCCAGGTCGCCGGCACGCTCCAGGACAGGACCGGAGGTCGACTTGATACTCACGCCCATCTCGTGCGCGATGATGTTCGCCAGCGTCGTTTTCCCAAGGCCCGGCGGCCCGCAAAAAAGAACGTGGTCAAGAGCCTCACGCCTCCCTTTCGCTGCTTCGATGAATATGTGGAGATTCTCCTTGATGCGGTCCTGGCCCACGAAATCCTCGAATCGGAGGGGCCTCAGGCTTCGGTCAAGCAGCACATCGTCTTCATTTTGTTCAGGCTCTATGATTCTCTCAGGCACAGATTACTTCTCCCTTGCAGTGGAACGGAGACAGGAAATAGATCGGCAAACAGCTGCTGTGGATTTATCTTTTCATCAAAACGCTCAATGCTTCCCGGATAAGATCTTCGATTGCGGCACCGGGCTTTCGTTGCTTGATTTTTTTTAGCACGTCTTCCGCAAGAGGCTTTTTATATCCCAGGTTTACGAGAGCGGAAATGGCATCTTCTACATCATCTGACACTGCGGGCATCATGCCCTTCTCCGGTCGGTTTATGGACAGAAGCTTCATTTTGTCCTTTAATTCGAGGACCATGCGTGCTGCCGTTTTCTTGCCAATGCCGGAGATCGTGCACAACTTTGAATCGTCGGAAGAACAAATAGCAGCGCACAGATCGTTAACAGACAGGCAGGACAGAACGGAAAGGGCAAGCTTGGGACCGATACCGGATACGCCCATCAGGAGCAGAAACATCTCTTTTTCGGATTCTTCTAAAAAACCGAACAGCAACAGAGAATCTTCGCGGACATAAGTATGGATATGCAGGCTGACTTCGTCGCCGATTTCGGGAATGCTGCAGTAGGTTGACAGCGGGACCTGCACCTGGTAGCCGACGCCGGCAACATCAACGACCAGGTAATCGTTTGCTTTGCGTCTCAGTCTGCCCGTGAGAGAAGCTATCATCCCATCCCGCCTACCGCAGTCCCGAAGGGATGGTGCGTTTGTCTGCACCGCGCAGTGCACTGCCCACCCTGCCCATTTGCTTCAATGCGGCCGAATTCTTGAGAACTTCCCGCAGCCTCGAAGAATGAATATGACAGATCGCCGCGGCGAGCGCATCGGCGGCATCGGCCGGGTGAGGAACTTTGGGAAGATCAAGCAGGGCCTTGACCATGAGTTGCACCTGTTTCTTCTCCGCTTTTCCGTAGCCGACGACCGCCTGCTTCACTTCCAACGGAGCATATTCGAAAACCGGCAACCCGGCGTTCATGGCTGCGAGGATTGCAACGCCCCGCGCGTGGCCCAGCTTGAGCGCCGATTTGATATTTTTCGAAACAAACAGGTCTTCGACAACGACAGCCTGAGGTCGATATTTGACGATGATCTTTTCGAGCTCCTCGTAGATTTTTTTGAGCCGTTTCGGGAAAGGCTGTTTTGCCGAGGGACTGATGCCTCCCGAAACAACATGAAAGAGTTTGTGATCTTCTTCCGCCACGATTCCATAACCGCTCGTGAGCGTTCCCGGGTCTATCCCCAGCACTCTCATATGCCCCCCCCTTAATGGAACAAAAAAGCCTTGAGAAATTGGAGCTTAAAGATTGAATAGTGGAAAATACAGAAAATGAGAGAAAACCGCCTTCATTTTCCCCAAATTAACTTCCCACTATCCGTTTCGGTATACAATGACTGCTGCACACTACTCAGCGTTCATGATTTCCTCGGGAATATCGAAGTTGGCGTACACGTTCTGCACATCATCGTTGTCTTCAAGTGTTTCAACGAGACGTAGCATCTGCTGGGCTTCCTTGCCGTCGAGCTTTACGTAGGTCTGAGGAATCATTGTGACCTCTGCTACGTCGGAAGCAATGTTACCATCTTCGAGAGCCTTTTTCACTTTCTCGAAATCGTTTGGGGGTGTCGTGATAACGTAATTCTCATCCTCGGTTTGCATGTCCTCGGCACCTGCCTCGAGGGCGAGTGTCATGAGCTTGTCTTCATCAACCGTGGTACGATTGACAACCAGATACCCCTTTTTGTGGAACATCCAGGCTACGCAACCTGCTTCGCCCATATTTCCTCCGGCCTTGCTGAAAATATTTCGGATCTCCGATACCGTCCGGTTCCGGTTGTCGGTCATGACATCGACAATGACCGCCACGCCGCCCGGACCGTATCCTTCATACATGACCTCTTCGTAGGAAACCCCCGGCAGTTCGCCCGTCCCTTTCTGGATCGCACGTTTGATATTTTCAGCAGGCAGACTCACTCCCTTTGCCTTGGCGACCGCGGTCCTGAGGCGAGGGTTCCCGTTCGGGTCACCGCCTCCCAGCTTGGCCGCAACCGTTATCTCTTTGGCAAGTTTGGTAAAGATCTTCCCCCGCTTTGCATCAGTAGCGGCTTTCTTATGTTTCGTTGTTGCCCATTTTGAATGACCTGACATTGAACCTCCTAAAAAAAATGTAGACTATATAATGTAGACTATATTTTGTAGGTTGGGAAAAACCGGACCGTCATTAATTCTTCCCTGTTTATCGTCTCCTGGCATCATCAATGTTCCGCAGTCTGTAGATCGTGGTCCATGTCTTCCTTCAGTTTTGTGAAAATCATCCTGCCTGCCGCGGTCTGGAGCACGCTGGTAACCGCTACGTCGACATTTTTGTTGATATGCTTTCGCCCGTTTTCAACCACGATCATCGTGCCATCATCGAGGTAAGCAACTCCTTGGCCTGGTTCTTTGCCTTCCTTAAGAACGAAGACGCGCATGCTCTCGCCGGGAAGGGCGACCGGCTTCACGGCGTTCGAGAGGTCATTGATATTCAGCACTTTCACGCCCTGGAGTTCCGCAACTTTGTTCAGGTTGAAGTCATTGGTGATGACTTTCGCGCCGAGCTTTTTGGCCAGTGCAATCAGTTTACTGTCGACCTCACGGATCTTGGGAAAGTCCTCTTCGACGATACGGACCTCCATATGGCTCATCTTCTGGATTCGGTGAAGAATATCAAGTCCCCTTCTGCCGCGCGCCCGCTTCAACGAGTCCGAAGAATCGGCAATATGCTGAAGCTCGTGCAGGATAAACTGGGGAATGATGATCGTGCCGTCCAAAAACTCCGTTTCACACACATCGGCGATCCGGCCGTCGATGATCACGCTTGTGTCCATGATTTTAATATTCTCTTCGCCGCCGCTTTTAAACAGCTTTTTGATATTGGCGGGATTAAACCGTTCACCTTCCCGAATACCAATCATAATGCCGATGTACCCAAAAAAACCGTTCATGAGGAGCAGGATGAAATTTACAATGCTCCTTTCGAGTGGTACGAGCTTGAGGGGGGCCGCAATAATATTCGCGGACGTCAGCCCGAGAATGAAACCGAGGATACCACCGATGATGACCTTTAATGAGACCCGTCTAAACAAAAATTCGGTAAGGATGATCAATACCGCCACACTGAAGCCGACTACCATGCCTTCGATCTTGCTGACCTGGTCATAAAGCTGCGTAGACACATAGTACCCGAGCAGGGTGCTTAAAAAAACAAACAAAATGCGAATAAGGATACGTCCCATTATTCTCACCTCCTTTCCACCTGAAATGAAATATGATGATATGGATTACTCAACAGCCGAGTGGAGCCTCCGGCAGGAGCCGGAGGCTCCAAATACTTACACGACCTCCCGCGGGTTACGGCGCATCCTCCCCGGCGGGAGCCGGTGGACTCCAAGTCGCGGGACTGAAGGAACAAACCATGAGAGGGAATCGAGTTATTCAGGCTTGACAGTTACAAACAGGTCTTGCCCCTTCCTGCGAATAAGAAACAGGAGTCTCTCTTTTGCTTTTATCTTTGATGACATCTTCTTGAATTCTTCTATCGTAGCCACATTTTTTTGGTTAATCTGAAGGATGATATCTCCGGGTTTGATCCCTGCTTCGGCGATCTTACTGTCGGTTTCCACTTTGACGACGACGACACCATTTTCATTTTCATCATAACCGAATCGCCGCGCGAGGTCCGGCGTCAGCTGATGAACAACCAGCCCGGCCAAGGCCGTACTTTCTCCCTCATTCGTCGCCTTGCCGTGTTCTTCCTGACCCGTCGACGTCGATGCCTCGGCCAGCTTTTTCGGCAGTTCGACAATGGTGACGTCCAGTTCGATTTCCTTCTTCTGTCGGAGAACTTTTACTTTTACCGTTGTGCCGATCGGTGTTTGGGAGACCATATTCCTCAGATGTCCCGTGTCCTCAATGACCTTGCCATTATACTGAAGTATCACGTCTCCCTGCTTTATCCCCGCCTTTTCCGCCGGACTTCCCTTCATCACGCCGCTCACAAGCGCGCCTTTCAAGTCTTTGACGCCGAACTCCTCGGCAAGATCGGACGTGACTTCCTGGATGCTGACACCGAGCCAGCCGCGCACCACTTTTTTATATTTTACGAGACTGTCCATCACCTGCCGCGCCATGCTGCTCGGCACGGCGAATCCGATGCCCTGATAGCCGCCGGTCCGAGAAAGGATCGCGGTATTGATGCCGATCAGCTCACCCCGGGCGTTGACGAGGGCGCCGCCGGAATTTCCGGGATTGATGGCCGCATCGGTTTGGATGAAGTCCTCGTAATCAGCAATGCCCACATTGGCCCGTCCGACAGCGCTGATGATCCCTCTCGTTACTGTCTGGTTAAGTCCGAATGGGTTTCCGACCGCGAACACTATCTCGCCCACTTTCAATTTATTGGAATCGCCCCATGGCAGCGCGGGCAACCCTTTGGCATCGATTTTAATGACGGCGATATCGGTTTTCGGGTCAGCGCCCACAAGTTTGGCATCATAGTCCTTCTTGTTTAAGAGAAGTACTTTTATCTCCTGGGCCTTTTCTATCACGTGGTTGTTCGTTACGATATAGCCGTCTTCAGACACGATTACACCGGAACCCAGGCTCTGCTCCTTGTGTTCTTTCGGTGCATTGGGGTGGGGGAACTGGTCACCGAAAAATCTCCTGAAGAACGGATCGTCGAAAAGATCGAACGGCACTTCTTCTCGCGACTTGATCACCCTCGTTGTGGAAATATTCACAACCGATGGTGTAGCAACCGCTGCGACCTCGGACTGTGCGTCGCTGAGCTGTGTCAGGAGGTCTACCGATTTAGCCGATAACTGGCTCTTTGCCGGCAGCGGCGACATGATACCGATATGCGATGACAATACAAGGCCTACAAACACGCCCAGAACAAGTATAAAGGCTGCGGATAGATAAAATTTCTTTTTATTGAGCATGATTACGAATAAACCTCCCGGGTTGGTTGGGGAAAAAGGTTTCGCCGCGGCATGGATTTGCATGTTTTCTTCCCGATCATGTTATCTTACCAGAAAGAAGTGAGAGTTTTCAAGCCTTTTTATTATTGACAAAAAATGCGTTCGAACTATAATATCGTGCAGATTTTGTACGAATTTAAAAAAGAAGGGGCAATCCGACAGTGGCGCATCAACGCTCCAAAAAACAACAAGCCGCACAGGAGTTGGAAACGCTGGATAAAAAATATATCTGGCACCCTTTCACCCAGATGCAGGACTGGGGAAAAGAGAAACAGATTATTATCGAGAGCGGCAAAGGGTGCACACTCACCGACATTCACGGCAAACACTATATTGACGGCGTCTCCTCGCTCTGGGTCACGGTCCATGGCCACCGTAAAAAAGAGATTGATGCTGCCGTTGCAATGCAGCTTAAAAAAATCAGCCACTCCACCATGCTCGGGCTGTCGAATATCCCTGCTGTACGCCTGGCACAAAAACTGATTAAGATCGCGCCGAAAGGCCTTACGAAGGTTTTCTATTCCGACAGCGGTTCCACTTCCGTGGAGATCGCCCTGAAGATATCGTTTCAATATTGGCAGCAGAAGGGCGCCCCATATCAAAAAAAGACGGGATTCATTTCATTCACTGAAGCATATCACGGTGACACTATCGGGTCAGTAAGCGTGGGGGGGATGAATCTCTTCCACCGGATGTATAAACCGCTCCTCTTCCAGACCTACAAGATCGAGTCGCCGCACTGTTATCGCTGCAAGTATGGACTAAACTACCCGGAATGCCAGAACACCTGTTTTGTGCACGCCGAAAGAACGATCCAGAAATATGCCTCGGTGACCGCTGCGCTGATCATCGAACCCCTCGTACAGGGTGCTGCCGGCATGCTCATGCAGCCGCCGGGCTATCTGAAGAAAATCCGGGAACTGTGTACGAAATACAATGTCTTAATGATCGCGGATGAGGTCGCGACCGGTTTTGGCAGAACAGGAAAAATGTTCGCCTGCGAACATGAACGAGTCGCACCCGACATCCTGTGCATAGCCAAAGGAATCACCGGCGGTTACCTTCCGCTTGCGGCCACGCTCACGACCGACGACATCTACGGCGGCTTCCTGGGTGAATACCGGGAGTTCAGGACCTTTTTCCATGGCCACACCTACACCGGCAACCCGCTCGCCTGCGCTTCCGCAATCGCCAGCATCGACCTGTATCGAAAGGAGAATATCCTCTCGAAAATTCAGCCAAAGATAACCGAATTAGCAAAAGGCTTAAAACAGTTCAAAGCACTGGAACACGTGGGTGAGGTCAGACAGAAAGGTCTCATGGTTGGCATCGAACTGGTAAAAAACAGGTTGACGAAGGAACCCTATCCCGCGGAAAGCAAAATCGGGATCAAGGTCATTGTTGAATGTCGGAAGCGGGGTCTCATCATCCGGCCGCTTGGCAATGTGATCGTACTCATGCCTCCGCTTTCAATATCCTTGAAGGAACTGAATCGCGCGCTGCAAGTCATTTACGCTTCCATCCGAGAGGTTACTGAAAACAATTGATCTTGCACGTACACTCTACTCTTTTTTCTCTCGAACTGTCTTCCGGAATATCGGTTGAGGAAGCCTGTCCGACCTGTTCCACAAATTGTCCTCATGGCTTTTATCGGCTTTTGCGGCCTTCTTTCCTTTTTCCTCAGACTGGTGCTTCACCTCGTCGACTTGTACCGCCGAATGTTCGAATCATACGAAGCGCGTCGCCGGCATGCGCAATGAGAAGATAGAGCGCTACTGCCCACAGAAGAGTTACGCGAACGACGCAATCGTTTTTTTGTGATCAGTCTCAAGCATCCCCAGAATAATAAAAGCGAAGCCGGCGCTCACAACGACAATTGCCGTAAGAAGCATGCGATTATTGAAAAAACTATTTTCATTCCGAGTATCGACTGCCCTATTATGGGCTATTCCGGGGGAACATCCTCGTGATTTCCCGTTGGTCTGTCCTGGTATCTGCTGGTTATGCATCGATTGTTGGTTCTCCTGATCTGTATCGTCACTCACGACTTTAGCGTTCGCACGGAACTGTTCAGGAATGGACTGGAGATCGTTTGCAAAACAGATCACACCGTCCTTGTCTAAATACTTATAGATGGCTGCATAGCCGTGTTGTGCCGACAACAAAAACAAAGGAAGCAACAAAGACCGAACAGAAGCAGCAATTTTGTTCTCATTGAATGCCTCCTGAGTTTTGGCAGGTTTAAAATTTTAGTTAAATCGCCCAGTGAAGTCAACACATCAGATAGGGTATTTTTAGGGTATACGTGCATTTGCAGCTGGATAGAAACTAGCAAACAAATTGCAACATCCTGCACTGCCGTTCTGCGGCACAAAAGCCATGGGTTGTTACTAAGCACAAAAAACATCGATAATAAATAATAGCAAGAGCAATGCCGTTATCTTGGGTCAGGGCAAAGAACGGTATTTTTTCTTGACAAAACATGGCTGTCTCTATATAATTCCAATCTTACAGCCCCGGTAATAAAAAGAAATGGCTATCAAAATCAACGACATACCGCCAGAGGGGCTTACCCTGGAGCTTGCGCAGAAGCTCGATTTGTTCGACAAGGGCGCTGACATCGCGGAGTTTACAGCGGATCTGCGAATCAAACCGGAAGGAAGAGGCATCCTCCATATTTCAGGGCGAGTACAGGCAACTGCCGTTCTTGAATGCAGCCGTTGCCTGATAAGCTTTCCTTATAAGATAGACAACGAATTGACTCGTTGACCTGGCCCCGGTCAATTCGCTTGGTGCGGCGCCGGAGCATGAGCTGGTTTCCGGAGAACTCGACATAGAGTTCTATCAAGGCGATGAAATCGAGCCGATCGAGTATTGTAAAGGAGCAGTTGCTCATCGCCGTCCCCATGGTCCCGCTTCACAATCCTGAATGCAAGGGGCTCTGCAGCGTCTGCGGAACGGATCTGAACAAAACGCAATGCGGTCACCAGCAGAGTGGGCCGGGAGATTTCGGTGCTTTTGCCGCTTTAAAGGATTTATTAAAAAAATAGAAGGAGTATTACTAAAAATGGCAAATCCAAAACACAGACATTCCAAGTCCCGCAGGGACAAGAGACGCACAGAAAAACAAAAACTCATGGCCCCGAACCTGACGGTCTGCCCGCAGTGTCAGGAGGTCAAACAGCCTCATCATGCCTGTCTGTCCTGCGGCACCTATAACGGCCGTGAGGTCATGACTGTTCAGCAGATATAGTCAGAAGCATGTTCGAAGGCAAAGGGATGATACTGTTTTTCCGTATGACCCTTTGCCTTTTATATTGTAGGGAGTCTGAATGAAGATTGCCGTTGATGCAATGGGGGGGGACAACGCGCCGCATGCCGTCATCGCAGGTGCCGTGCAGGCTGCAATGGAGTACGGAGGTCGGGATAATCCTGGTCGGTATCGAACAGATTGTCCGGGCAGAATTAGACAAGCACCCTCAAGCAAAAACGCTTCCCATAGAGATTCAAAATGCCGCCGAAGTCGTGGACATGCTCGATTCGCCTGCTACGGTCTTTCGCAGGAAAAAAAATTCGTCCATCCGGGTGGCCAACGATCTCGTCAAAAACGGAGAGGCAGTCGCCGTGATCAGTGCGGGACATACCGGCGCAGCCATGGCAACCTCGCTCTTTGTTCTGGGGTCGGTTGAGGGCGTGGAACGGCCTGCCATTGCCACCTTCATGCCGACCACTAAAGGCACGTCCATTATCCTCGATATGGGCGCGAACGTGGACTGCAAGCCAAACCACCTCTTGCAATTCGCCATTATGGGCGAAGTCTACGCGAAGTATCTGTTAAGAATTCCAAATCCCCGTGTGGGGCTCCTTTCCATCGGGGAGGAGGAAACCAAAGGGAACGAACTGACCAAGGAAGCTTTCAAACTCCTGACCGAGACCTCGCTTAATTTCATCGGAAACGTCGAGGGCCGTGATGTTATGTCCGGCAACGCCGATGTGATCGTCTGCGACGGATTTGTCGGGAACGTCGTGCTCAAGGTCTCCGAATCCGTTGTCGAAGCCATAGGCCTCTTTATCCGCGAGGGTATCGGCAAGAGCCTGGTGCGAAAACTCGGTTATCTGTTAATGCGGCCGGCGTTCGATTCGCTCAAACGCCGGGTCGACTATGCGGAATACGGCGGCGCACCACTCGTGGGCATCAACGGCATCAGCATCATCAGCCACGGCCGCTCGTCCGACGGGCGATCAAGAACGCGATTCGTGTCGCCGCCGAGCTTGCCAAGAGCGAGGTTAATAAACACATTCATGAGGACATTGAAAAGAATATGGAGCTGACGAGAACTAAATGATTCACGCACGAATAACAGGAACCGGATCCTTTGCACCTAAAAAAATTATTACGAACCAGGATCTGGAAAAGCTTATTGACACCACCGACGAATGGATCACCGAGCGAACAGGCATTAAAGAGCGCAGGATCGCAGGAAAAGGGACAGACCACATCGGACCTTGCCTATGAAGCGAGCAAAAAAGCCCTCAAAGCCGCGGGGCTCGCCGCTGAAGAAATCGATCTTATCATAGTAGCAACCATGACACCGGACATGATCCTGCCGAGCTTGGGGTGCGTGCTCCAGGAAAGACTCGGGGCACGAAAAGCCGCTGCCTTCGATATCTATGCCGCCTGTTCAGGCTTTATCTACGGGATGTCCGTTGCAAGCGCATACATCAAATCTGAAATGTATAAAAACATCCTGCTCGTCGGTGCCGAGGTCCTGTCGCGGTATACGGACTGGGAGGATCGCTCGACCTGCATTCTCTTCGGAGACGGCGCAGGTGCGGCAGTCATCCAACGGCACACGGGCAAGCGCGGCATTCTCTCCACTCACATCCATTCCGACGGTTCGCAGGGAAACCTTGATCCATGTTCCCGGCGGCGGAGCACAGAACCCAGACCTCTCACGAAACAATCCATAAACGCATGCATTTTATAAAGATGAAAGGCAATGAAACGTTCAAAGCCGCGGTGAGGGCTCTTGAGGGCGTCGTCCAGGAAGCACTGGAGTATAACAAGGTAAAAGCGGAAGAGATCGACTTCCTCGTTCCTCACCAGGCGAACCTGCGGATCATTCAAGCCATGGCACAACGTCTCAATATGCCAATGGAAAAAGTTGTGCTGACACTTCCTAAATACGGCAATACCTCGGCCGCTTCCATCCCCATGGCCCTTGACGAAGCGGTCCGGAGCGGCAAAATTAAAGAAAATCATCTCCTCCTTTTTGAAGCATTCGGTGGAGGACTGACGTGGGCTTCAGCTCTTGTACGTTGGTAACGCAAGAAAAAATATATTTGAGATTATTAATTGTTGATACCGTGCGGAGGATTTAATGGACTATTTGCTGACAGAAGAACAGATCATGATACGCGACCTTGCCCGGCAGATAGCCGTGGAAAAGATCGTTCCCGTTCGCGCCGAGCTCGATGAACAGAACAAATTTCCGACCGACATCATGAAAGCCCTGGCTCAGGCCGATCTCTTCGGCATCTTTATTCCCGAGGAATATGGCGGGCTGGGCAAGCAATCCCTCGAACTCTGTATCGCCGTAGAAGAGCTCTCCAAGGCCTGTGTGGGCGTTTCGACGAGCTATGCCGCCAATGCGCTCGGCACGTATCCCATCTTGCTCCACGGCACCGACGCCCAGAAGAAAAAATATCTTCCCAACATCGCGACTGGTAAGAAACTCGTGGCCTTCGGACTAACAGAGGCCAACGCCGGCAGCGATGCCAGCGGTGTACAGACTACGGCAAAGCTCGATGGCAGCGAGTACGTACTGAACGGCACCAAACAGTGGATCACGAACGGTGGTGAAGCCGATATTTACACGGTTATCGCAATCACCGACAGGTCAAAAGGTCCGCGTGGCGCATCGGCATTCATCGTGGAAAAGGGCACGCCGGGCTTCACCTTCGGCAAGAAGGAAAACAAAATGGGCATTCGGGCTTCATCTACCACGGAACTCATTTTCAACAATTGCCGCATCCCTAAGGAAAACATTATTGCCAAGGAAGGCATGGGGTTCATCGTTGCCATGAAGACACTCGATAGCTCCCGCACGGGTGTGGGCGCCCAGGGCGTAGGTGTTGCGCAGGGGGCCATTGACGAAGCGATCAAATTTGCAAAGCAACGGGTCCAGTTCGGCCAGCCGATCACCTCGTTCCAGGCCGTCCAGCACATGCTTGCCGACATGCAAACCCAAACCGAAGCCGCACGCTCTCTCGTATATTCCGTTGCGCGCTTTATCGACAGCGGGGCAAAAGACGTTTCACGCGCCTCGGCCATGGCCAAGCTGTTTGCCACCGATGTGGCGATGAAAGTAACCACCGATGCGGTCCAGGTCATGGGCGGTTCGGGATATATGAAGGAATACCCGGTCGAAAAAATGATGCGCGATGCCAAGATCCTCCAGATTTACGAGGGCACGAACCAGATCCAGCGCAATGTTGTCGCGCTGGACATGATTAAGGAAGCTACAAGAACGAAATAAAAAATCAGCACAGAGTCGTTAAGTCAAAAAAACCCCTTCGTGCTTTCGTAGAAAAGGATTGGATACATGAACATCATCGTCCTGGTAAAACAGGTTCCGGACACATCGGAAGTCAAAATAAACCGCGAGACCAACACGCTTATCCGCGACGGGGTTCCGAGCATCATCAACCCCTTTGACATGTATGCCATCGAAGAGGCTCTCCGTCTTCGGGAAAAACACGGCGGCAAGGTTACCGCAGTCACCATGGGCCCGCCCCAGGCGGCTGAGGCGCTGAAAGAAGCCATTTCTCTCGGAGTAGACGACGTCGTGCTCCTCTCCGATAGGGCATTTGCCGGTGCGGATACCTGGGCCACGTCCTATGCTCTTTCCCAGGGAATTAAGAAAATAGCTGATTACGACCTGATCATTGCCGGCAAACAGGCAATCGATGGAGACACAGCGCAAGTCGGTCCGGAAACTGCTGATATGCTCGGCATTCCCTTCGTCGCGTATATAAAGAAGATCGAACAAATCGAGGGGAAAAAGATGTTGGCTGAACGGCTGATGGACGAGGGATATGATGTCGTTGAAACGTCCCTTCCCGCGCTCATCACGGTTGTAAAAGAAATCAACCAACCCCGCGTACCTTCTCTCAAGGGCAAGATGAAGGCCAAAAGCCTGAAGGTAACCAGCTGGAACGCCAAGGATATCGGCGCCGACGACAGCAAATGCGGGCTCAAGGGTTCTCCCACGAAGGTCGTAAAAATATTCCCGCCCGCGGCCCGCGGCCAGCGAGAGGTTCTGACCGGGAGCATGGAAGATCAAATCACTACTGTCATTTCAAAGTTGAAAGAGCAATCGTTTATTTAAAACAGATGACAAAAGCGAGATTCAGAAACCAGACAAAACCGTAAGATGAGAGTAACAATCCGTCATCTGTCCTCTGACATCTGTCTTCTGGCTTAAGGAGTTCCCCGTGAGCGTTCGAGTCATATCCGATAAGTGCACGTCCTGCGAAACCTGCGTGACGGCTTGCCCCTTCGGCGCAATCGAAATGCGAGAGGGCAAGGCATTCATAACCGAGGCCTGCACCATGTGCGGGGCCTGCGTTGAAGTCTGCGAATTCAAAGCCATCGAGAAGATTGACGAAGCTACGGCGCCGGCTGCCGATCTGTCAGCCTACAAGGGCGTGTGGGTCTTCGCAGAACAACACAAAGGGGACGTCGCCAGCGTGGCCCTGGAACTCCTCGGTGAGGGCAGGAAGCTCGCCGACAAAAAGAAAACAAAGCTCTCTGCCGTGTTCATCGGTCACGGCATCAAGGACAAGGTGCAGGATCTCATCGCCCACGGCGCAGACATTGTCTATGTTGCCGACGACCCGGCACTCAAGGATTTCAACGACGATTCTTATGCTGCGGTCCTGACAACGCTTGCGAAACAACATAAACCGGAGGTCATCCTTGCCGGCGCAACAGCGATCGGCCGCTCCTTCTTCCCCAAAGTTGCGTCATCACTGTACACCGGGTTGACTGCCGATTGTACGGCCCTCGATATTGATGCGGAAACCGGCCACCTCCACCAGACCCGGCCTGCCTTCGGCGGAAACATTATGGCCACCATTGTAACCCCGAACCACCGTCCGCAGATGGCAACGGTCAGACACAAGGTCATGAAACCAGCTCCGCACAACGACTCCCGGACCGGGGACGTTATTAACGTGCGCTATACCCAGTCCGGCGATCTCCGCACCAAAGTCATCAAAACCATAGAAGAGATCGGAGAGACGGTGAACATATGTGAGGCCGATATTATCGTGGCTGGAGGCCGTGGTTTGGGTAGCGCTAAAAACTTCGAGCTTGTTGCAGAACTCGCCAAGGCGCTCGGCGGCGCCGTTGCTGCGACGAGAGGCGCTGTTGACGAAGGATGGGTCCCCTATCCCCACCAGGTAGGTCAGACCGGCAAGACCGTTTGCCCTAAGCTCTATATTGCCTGCGGAATATCCGGTGCTATCCAGCACGTTGCCGGCATGCAGTCGTCGGAAGTGATTGTGGCCATCAACAAAGATCCTGACGCGCCCATCTTTAACGTGGCTACGTACGGCATCGTCGGTGACGTCCACGAAGTTGTCCCGATTATGATCAAGAAGATCCGGGAAATGCGGGGATAACTGAATACAAGTTCTTTTGTCTTCAGATAAAGCAAAGAATACGGGTTATCCCTCGGTAGCCTTTTATCTCTTTAAGCTGCGACAAACTGCAGCGCTCAAGATTTTTCGAGGTCATACTTCATGAAAATCGCATTCATCTTTCCCGGCCAGGGTTCCCAGTATGTCGGGATGGCAAAAGAATTTATAGAGAATTTCCCGGAATCCAAAGAAGTTTTCGACAGAGCAAGTACCGCGCTCGGGTATGATCTTGCGCGTCTGTGCATAGACGGCCCTGTCGAAAAACTGAACCTCACGGAAAACACACAACCTGCCATTCTGGCGGCGAGTATGGCGATCTTGCAGCCTCTTGAACGGAGAGGTTTGACGGCAGCGGCTGCAGCCGGTCACAGCCTCGGCGAATATACGGCAATCACCGCGGCAGATGGCTTCGAGTTCAAAGACGCCGTGGCATTGGTCCAAAAAAGAGGGCGATTTATGCAGGAAGCAGTTCCCGCGGGATCGGGACTCATGGCCGCTATTCTGGGCATGGACCGGCAGGACGTAGAAAAAACTTGCCTTGAAGCTGCTAAAAATGGTATAGTTGCCCCTGCAAATTACAACACTCCGGGCCAAATAGTAATTGCCGGCGAAACAGCTGCTGTCGAAAAAGCGATGGAGCTTGCAAAATCCAGAGGGGCGAAAAAAGTCATCCCTCTCGCGGTAAGCGTTCCCTCACACTGTGCCTTGATGAAACAGGCCGGCATCGCACTTGCGCGGGAGCTGGAAAAAACAACGATTCGCGACCTCCGTTTCCCGATCGTGAACAACGCCGACGCCAAGTTCCTGCGCACGGCATCGGAGCTGAGGCCGTCGCTCGTCAAACAGATCAGCGCTCCCCTGTACTGGGAAGACTCAATCAGCGCGATGGTAGCTGACGGATGCGACACCTTTATTGAAATCGGCCCCGGCAAAGTGCTCTCGGGTCTTGTCAGGCGGATCGCCAAAGACGCAAAAATTCTGAATGTCGAAGACCAGAAGAGCATGAACGACACACTGACCACACTGGGAATATAGCTGTATAATTCTCGCAACGACACAGAGGACGCCAGGAAATTGACTCAAGACGTGCATCTGCCTTTCGGATGTCTGCGAGGAGTATGGCTGGATCTTTGAATTGTCTCTGGAGGAGTTCATGAGCTTATCTGGTAAAATCGCCCTCGTCACCGGAGCTGCCCAGGGGATCGGCAGGGACATCGCCCTTGCTCTTGCGAACGATGGCGCCGATGTCGCCATCTGCGATGTTAACCTCGATGCCGCACAAAAAACCGCCGGAGATATCGAGACCAAAGGCAGAAAATCACTGGCCCTCAAGGCGAACGTGGCCGCTTCCGCTGATGTCACGGCCATGATCGACCAGGTAATAGAAAAGTTCGGCAGAATTGATATCCTGGTGAATAATGCAGGCATCACCCGCGACGGCCTCATCCTCCGTATGAAGGATGAGGATTGGGACCTGGTGCTCAGCATCAACCTGAAAGGTTCGTTCCTCTGCACGAAGGCTGCACTCAAGTACATGTCCAAGCAGCGTGCGGGAACCATCATCAATATTGCCTCGATCGTCGGCGCGATGGGGAACGCCGGCCAGGCTAACTATGTAGCTTCCAAAGCCGGCCTCATCGGGCTGACAAAGACCATTGCCCGTGAATACGCGAACCGAGGCATCACGGCAAATGCCGTTGCCCCGGGCTTCATCGATACGGCCATGACCCAGGCTCTGTCCGAGAATGTAAGGCAGGAGCTGGCGAAGCAGATTCCCATGGGCAAGCTCGGCACGCCGCAGGACGTGGCAAATGCCGTCAGGTTCCTCGCCTCGCCGTGGGCGTCGTATATCACCGGCCAGGTGATCCACGTGAACGGCGGAATGTACATGTAAACGAGTAATCGATTTTCACAACGCACCATACACGATCAATCAAGTCTTAAAAAAAGAAACATAACCAGAGGAGGATGACAATGGCTGATGTAGAGGCAAAAGTAAAAAAGATCATATCTGAGCAGCTCGGTGTGCCCGAAGGGGACGTAAAACCCGAAGCCTCATTCGTTAACGATCTCGGCGCAGATTCACTGGACACCGTTGAACTGGTGATGGCGCTCGAAGAGGAGTTCGGTGTAGAGATCCCCGATGAGGACGCTGAAAAGATCGGGACAGTACAGAACGCCATCGACTATATCAAAGCAAAAGCAAAGTAACGGCGTTCTCCAGCAACGGAAATACAAACTACAGGAACCATAATTCCAAAAAGCCAGAAGACCTCTTCCGCTCGAGCGGGGGCTGGTTTTTTGGCTTTTCGGATTTTTATCCAGGAGGAACCCTCTTTTGAAAAGAAGAGTTGTCGTCACCGGCATCGGGATGATCACCCCGGTCGGACTTGATACGGAAACAAGTTGGGAAGGCTTGATCAACGGCAAGTCGGGCATCGGCCCGATCACGCAGTTCGAGGACAAGAATATTCCGACGCAGATCGCAGGCGAGATCCACGGCTTCGAGCCCGAGAAATACATCGAGCTCAAAGAGATCAAAAAAATGGACCGCTTTATTCATCTGGCGATAGCCGCAAGCCAGATGGCCATGGACTCGTGCGGGACTCAAGATCACCGAGGAGAATGCGGAGCGCGTCGGTGTCATGGTCAGCGCGGGCATGGGCGGACTCCCTGCCATTGAAAAGTACCACAAGGTCTATCTCGAGCGGGGTTTTCGCAAGATAACCCCCTTCTTTATCCCCATGCTGATCATCAATGAAGCTGCGGGGATACTCTCCATCCGCTACGGCGCCAAGGGTCCTAACATCTGTGTCGTCACGGCATGTGCAACGGGGACCCACTCCATCGGCGAAGCGTTCAGGACCATCGAGCGCGGAGACGCCGATGCCATGATCGCCGGCGGCACCGAGTCCTGCATCTGCCCGCTCGGCGTCGGCGGATTCAATGCCATGAAGGCCCTGTCCACGCGGAACAATGAGCCCCAGCGCGCAAGCCGTCCCTTCGACACCGACCGCGACGGGTTCATCATGGGCGAAGGCTCCGGCGTCGTTGATCCTCGAAGAAATGGAGTCCGCAATAGCGCGAGGTGCGCGCATCCATGCGGAACTGATCGGCTACGGCGCCTCGGGAGACGCCTACCACATAACCTCCCCGGCTCCGAACGGCGAAGGGGCCGCGCGGTGCATGAAACTGGCGATCAAGGACGCAGGCATCGCTCCCACGGAAATGGGCTACATCAATGCACACGGCACATCCACGAAGTACGGCGACGAGCTCGAAAGCATTGCCATCAAGACCGTCTTCGGCGACTATGCCTATAAGATACCGGTCAGCTCCACGAAATCCATGACCGGCCACCTGCTCGGCGCTGCCGGCGGCGTCGAGGCCGTTGTCTCCGTCCTGGCCTTGGACCGCGGCGTCCTGCCGCCGACCATCAACCTCGATAACCCCGATCCAGAGTGCGATCTGGACTATATCCCCAATAAAGCGAGACACGTGCAGGTGGATGTGGCTATGTCGAATTCCTTCGGCTTCGGCGGCACCAATGCGTGCCTGATCTTTAAACGCTTCCGCAAATAACATGCCGCCCCTTTCGGACATGCAGCATCGGATTTCCCATCAGTTCAAGGACCCGGAACTGCTCGAACGGGCGCTGACGCACAAGTCCTTTGCAAACGAAAACCGGGTTTCCTGCCCACAACGAACGGCTCGAGTTCCTCGGCGACGCCGTTCTCGGTCTCGTGATCAGTCAATACCTGATGAAAAACTGTCCCGATTCGAACGAGGGCGACCTCTCGCGGCTGCGCGCTGCTGTCGTGAGCGAGCCCGCCCTCGCCTCCGTTGCCCGGGAAATCGGTCTTGGCAGCTACCTGCTGCTCGGCAAAGGAGAAGAACAGACCGGCGGAAGGGACAAGGACTCGCTTGCTCGCGAACTGTCTTGAAGCGCTCATCGCCTCCATTTATCTCGATGCAGGCAATGCAGCTGTGGAAGCATTCGTCATCCGGTTCTTCGAAGAGATGGTTAAAAAAACCTGCACGTCCCGCGGCACGCTCGATTACAAGACCGAACTCCAGGAACTGTGCCAAGAGCGGCTGAAGCAGCTTCCCGAATACCGGATCGTGTCCGAGACCGGCCCCGATCACCAGAAACAGTTTGAAGTCGAGCTTTCCGTTAAAGGAAAACGTATACGGTCACGGCATCGGCAAAAGCAAAAAGGAAGCCGAACAGAAAGCGGCAAAAGAAGCGCTGGAAAGACTTCGAGAAGACAAACAGCAGTAGGCAGCAAACGAGTACAGGGAAATAATCCAGTTCCTCCCCTGTCTCCTATCTACTCTCTTCTGCCAACTGTTCCCATGATCATCCCTTTCTTCATCCCCCACTCCGGTTGCCCGCATCAGTGCGTATTTTGCAACCAGAAAAATATTACGGGACAGAACCGACCCCGATGATGCATCAACCATCCCTGACAAGATCAATCGCTATTTAAGCACTCATCGTTCCGCTGAACGCTGTCGAAATTGCATTCTACGGGGGAAGCTTTACCGCTCTGCCACTCGAAGTACAGCAAACCTATCTCGAAACCGTCCGTCCCTTTATTCAGTCAGCACGAGTCCGCACTATCAGGCTTTCCACGCGTCCTGACTGCATCAGCAAGGAGATACTATCACTCCTCAAAGAGCATCATGTTACGGTCATTGAACTCGGCGCTCAATCCATGGATGACACCGTATTGATCAACGCCGGTCGCGGTCACAGCGGCAGACGATACGATAAACGCGGTAAAAGCTTCTTAAAGAGCATGAATTTACAGTCGGGCTTCAACTCATGCCGGGCCTCCCGGGCGATACGAGCAAATAACTTTCTTCAGAAAGACCATCGACACCGTCATTCGATGAAACCCGATTTCGTCCGGCTCTATCCTGTGCTCGTAATCAAAGGCACACCGCTTGAAAAACTTTACAGAAACGGATCATATCGGCCGTTCACACTCGATGAGGCCGTATGCCTTATGCCGAGATGCTGTAATAAGAGTTGAACACGCGGGTATCGATGTAATCCGAATAGGACTGCAATCAACGGAAGAGCTGGAGAAGCCGGGTACTATCCTTGCCGGCCCTTTTCACCCTGCCTTTAGACAGCTCGTTGAGTCTGCAATTTTCCTGGATAAGATGCGGTCTGCACTGAAAAAGAGGACAGGAGAAAACACTACAGCAGAGTTTTCCGTAAACCCCAAGGATATCTCTCTTGCCGTAGGTCAGCGGCGCGAAAACATAAAATCACTCATGAAAGAATTTAAGCTGGATAAAATCCGTGTCGTTGAGGATAGCAGGATTCAGGGCAAGAGAGAGATGAAACTTTCATCGACTTGATATTGATTCATTCAGCGACATGCTGAATGAGAGAACTGTTACAGATAAGCACGACGAACCGATCAAACCTGTTCCACAAGAAGGCGGTTCTTGGCGAGCGAGACTTCGCGTACTTCTCCGCGAACTTTCCTTTCTTCCCCGAAGAGGTTCCTGACAGTCACCTCGCCATGTTCCGCTCGAATGAGATTGACCGACTCGAGCAGCAGCTCTTCTTTATCGTCCTTTTTTACATAAGCCTTTAAGTCGCACACGGTTTAGTCCTCGTCCTTTCTCTGAAACAGCTTGAAAATAAAAAACCCGCCGTCTTATGAGTCGGCGGGATACTTGCGAACGATTTTATTGATACTGTCCGGCGGCGCTGCCCACCGGGACAGATCGGTTTTTTTCGTTATGCCCCGGCATTCAGCAAGATACGACAGGGTTCCACAGGTAGGCTTCATTTTTGAACTCGTCGTCTGGTGTTGTTTCTTCGATTTGCCCGTTTCTGACTTCATCGTCCCCTGCCGTTATTATCAAGCGATCATTCGATCGATTCCCTCTATAGTTTATATAGCATAACTTCATGAGAAAGGCAAGATGAATCATTATAGCGTCATGGCAAGTAAGTTATTGATCGAGAAAATTGGCTCTCGCATCCTTGCTATATGCTGTTCATAAAGCGTGTCCTTAATTGTTTTCTTCCCCATGAGGCCCGAAGGTCCATTGGTAGCCGAGATAGAGAGATAATCTGTTGTCTCCCGTAATATCACTCCCTCCCGAGAAAAGGATGTGATGTTCTTCGCTCAAGTTAAAGATGCCGCCGACGTTGCAACCTGTCCTATCACGGCCATCGGCCGTATCTTTGCCGAAATAGAATACCTCAGCGCCCAGAGTGATCGCTTTGGTAATGTCACGCTGCACCAGCCAGCCAAGTTGCCAAAAGTTCTTGTTGTCTTTGCCGGGATTGTTCCAATAACCACCGCCGCCGTAGGTCGTCCATGGTCCCCAGCTTTTCTGGACCCAGATCGGCAGGAACAAAGGAACATGGCCGTTCCCGAGGCCGCGATCGCTGCCCCCGGTAGGGATGTGCACAATTGGGAAGGTGCCCGCTTGAGGTAATGTGTCCGTCTCATGGACAAAGCGATACTTTACCCCAACCTCTGTATCGCCAAGGCCGTACACGGTCGGTCCTCCATTCGGATGGACAAAAGCGATTGGGACAAGGAGATGCAATTGGACATCGGGGAGTACTCCGTAGTTGTACTCGAAATGGGGCAAGGTCCCTTCCTGTCCGCCCTTGTTGTTCGCATATTGGGAAGAGAGGTAGAATTCCCCGTGATGGTACTCAACGGGCTCGGGATCATCGGTAACGAATGGTGGGCCTGCCCATGCCGCAGCCGGGAAAAAGGCGGCTAACAACAGAAATACGATAAAAAAAGCCGGCAACCAGCAGCTGCTTTCGATGGGTTTATGGTGCATGTCATTCTCCTTGAGTTACGTGCTCGCTCAATTGTGCCGGCTATATCGCAGCTAATGCTGCGCTCCCGAGGGCAGTGACCGCGACTACCAGCCACGGCGGGACTTTCCAGAGGGAAAGGAGGCCGAAGGCGACAAGTCCGAGAATAAAATCTCTTGCAGAAATGATGCCGCTGGTCCATACCGTGTCGTAGAACACTGCCAACAAAAGCCCGACAACCGCGGCGTTCACCCCCATCAAGGCGCTGCGCACGCCTTTTCTTCTGCGCAGCTTCTCCCAAAAGGGAAGTATCCCGAGAACGAGGAGAAAAGACGGCAGAAAAATAGCAACCAGGCAAATAATCCCATCGACCCAAGCACTGGGGCCGGGTTGCATCACTGCACCAAGATAGGCGGAGAACGTGAAGAGCGGACCAGGTACTGCTTGAGCGGCCCCGTAACCAGCCAGAAACAGGTCCTTACTGATCCAGCCCGGAGATACAACCGCAGCTTGCAACAACGGTAGGACTACATGGCCTCCGCCGAAGACTAAGGAGCCGGTCCTGTAAAACCTGTCGATCAGCGTAAGGGTATGATTTGGAACTTGGCTGGCGAATAGCGGAATGACAATGAGGAGAGCACCAAACAGGCCCAGGAGGGATACTGCTACAACGCGGCTGATCGGGATATCTAGGGAGGTATGGTCGGAGACCGTATCCACTTTTAGAAACACCAACCCGAACAACGCACCCAGGAGAATCATCACGATCTGCGCCCACGAGCTCGGCCATGCCAGCATGAAAACGGCTGCCAGGATGGCTGCCGTTCCCCGGGACCGGTCAGGACACAATGCCTTTGCCATTCCCCAAATGGCCTGGGCCACCACCGCTACCGCCACGACCTTCAGGCCGTGGAGCCAACCGATATGTTCGACCCCGCCTTTTAATGCGGTAACGCCATACGCGAAAAGGATAAGGGCCAACGCCGATGGCAACGTAAAACCGGCCCATGCTGCGAAAGCACCGCCTATCCCTGCCTGAGAAAGGCCGATTCCTATACCCACCTGGCTGCTTGCCGGTCCGGGAAGAAACTGACATAAGGCTACGAGATCGGCATAGGCAGGCTCGCTCAAACATTTGCGTCGAGCGACGAACTCATCACGAAAATAGCCGAGATGTGCGACCGGACCGCCAAAGGAGGTCAGACCGAGCTTAAGAAATGCTTTAAATACCTGAAGGGAGGATAATTTTTGAGTGTTGTTCATCTCGGTTCAGGACCAGTGAGCGATTGACCGAGGTCTGATCGCTTTTCATCTCTAACCTTTAGATATCACAACTTGACATGAATGGCAAGGTGAATCATCTTACATCCTTCTTTGATCACCGAGTTGATGTCCAGGGGAGCAAATTCAGATTCCGTCTGGGGGATGACTGGAACTGTTCAGGGACGATCGTCACATTAATTAAATGCCTTACCATGGGCTATGCAAAATCAGTTATAATTAAATAGGAATAAAAAGATGACGGTTTCGTAAAAAGTCTAAAATCGCCGAAGGACCGTCATTCCGGCTTGTCCGGAATCGTATTTTATCAGAGTGTTGAATGGCAACATGATTCCCGATAAGCGGGAATGACGACTTTTTACGAGTTCATCAAAGATGATTACATCAGAAATCAAAAGTATCAACCGGTCTTTTCTCTGGGTAAAAATGCTAAGGTGGGTATCCCCTTGACTCAGGTAGCTACAATTGCTTGTGAAGTACTTAACACCAGGCACCCGATTAGATCCTCAGGAGAGACAATATTTCATTCGTTTAGCACGACATGCCCGAGTGGTTCTGTCAGAATACGTTTCTACATATTGGGGTTACCTGAGCGAAGTGGATACCCCATTAATGCTAATTAAAAAGGAGGGAATAACTATGCCGTATTATGTCATTCTGAGCAACCTGACAGACGAAGGGAGAAGGACCATCAAGCAAAAGCCTGAACGGATCCAGGAAGTCAACCGGGAGATCGAGGCAATGGGAGTAAAAATACTGAGGCAGTATGTCGTGATGGGACCTTACGATTTTGTGAATGTAGTCGAAGCGCCCGACAACGAAACCGTCATGAGGATGTCCGTTGAGATCGGTTCGCGAGGGTCGGTGCAGCTTATGTCCCTCCCCGCCGTCCCTGTTGAGGAATTCATCAAGAAGATAAAATAATCGACGGGTGATAAGGGCCGAGAGGTGTTCTCCTTCGTTAACGAAGCACTACATAGTCCGCATCCTGAAGGGTAATGCTCTCCAGTTCCACCTGGTCCGGGATGAGCGGCAGAATGACGGTGGACGTATACTTCGAAAGCCGGGACACCTGTTCAGGAATGCCGCGTTTCCATGCATGTCCTACGCCTGCAAGGACAATCACGGTCTTACCGGGATGTTTTTTTAGATATTCAATAAGGTGCCAGGCCATACTCTTGTCCCACACCATCTGCGCTTCGCAAAAGTTTAGAAATTTTTTATCCACCGCTCGCGCATGACCTGCGTAAGCTTTTTTGATGAATTCCATGTAAGTCGGGTCGATATCGCAGCTGATGCCCGGGGGCAACTGTTTTTTCTCATTTGTGGTGAGTGACGTAAAACCCTTGCGCGCTACTGTTTTTGCGATCTCATCGGGAATGTTCAGCCCGATCATGGATATCCGGTGCTCGCGTGCATAGGAAAAGATATCTTTGTACAACGGCCAGCCCTGCCGCCAGTTATCATAATAAATAGGCAGGAAATTGTCGAGCGACAAACCGCCGTTCACCCAATTGTCCAGCGCTTTTTGGCTGTCAGCCCTGAACATTTCCAGTCCGATGACCAGCGGCGCATCAGACTCATGGAGCGCCTTGATCACTTTAAGCTCCAGCCGGTGATATTCCGGGATGTCATGGATTTCACCGACAAAAATGAGGTTGGTCTTTTTCGCATCGCGGATCATCTCTTTGAACGTTGTAACTGTGTTGTCGCTTACACGCAAGACATCGTTGGCAGGGGTCATACCCACACTCATGGCGATACTGAGAGCGATGATAAATGCGGTCATGAGGATTTTCCTTTTCATAAAGTAATTCTTACCAAATATGGCGCCAAAGTCAAGTTGCTGCATAAAAATTTTGTTTATTGCGGCATGATAAATTCAACTTGTTGGACAATCATCGGTCAAATAAGGTAAAATACCAATAAAGAAGGTGAGGAGACCATCCACCGATTTCTGAGCGGGAACCTATTCGGCCTGAAGTCACTGAGCGCCGTCCCCAGGTGAACCCGGAGAAACCACAGCAGGCGGGTTCAGCGCCGTAGTCAATTCTCCAACGTCCTGCCGGACAATCAGACTCTGCCGCCGGAACGGTTCCGGAAAATTCAGCCCGAAGTTTTGAAGAACGAGCGGAGACTGATAAAGGAGCGGGAAGCATCGGTTTTCCGATCTCAGCCGCCGGAAAATCTCCCGGTCCGGAAGATGCGTGAACCGCGCATCATTATCAGAAAACCGGAACAGCAACAGAAGAAAGTTGACAAGGGAGAAGTGCGGGAAAGACGTCCTTAGCCTTGCGACGGATGTTGGGGCGGGATTTAAGAATCGCTTTCAAACAGGAGGGCTCTATGAAAGTCGGATTTATCGGCCTGGGAATCATGGGAAGCCGCATGGCGGCAAACCTGCAGAAAAAGGGACATGAGTTGGTCGTCCATAACAGGACCAAAGAAAAGGCTGATCCGCTGCTCGCAATGGGTGCACAGTGGTCACCGTCGCCTGCAGATCTGGCAAAGAAGGTCAAGGTCGTTATCACCATGCTTGCAAAACCCGACGCCGTGGCTGAAACGGCTTTGCTCGACAAGAATGGCTTCCTGGGAAGCCTTGCCCCGGATTCGCTCTGGATCGACTGTAGTACCGTTAATCCTTCATTTTCGAAGCTTGTGGCGAACGAAGCAAAGCAGCGCAAGGTCAGGTTCATCGACGCGCCGGTCGCCGGTTCCAAGATCCCGGCCGAACAGGGCCAACTCCTCTTCTTTGTAGGCGGAGAGAAAAAGGATGTGGAAGAAGCGCGTCCCCTCCTCGAAGCCATGGGTAAAGCCGTGTTTCATGTGGGCGGACAGGGCATGGGTACAGCCATGAAGATGGTGAACAACATCATGCTTGGCCAGGCCATGGTGGCGTTTTCAGAAGCGCTCGTGCTTGGAGAAGCGCTCGGAATCAGCAAAGAGCAGCTCTTCACTACCTTGTCTGCCTCCCCGGTTGCTGCTCCCTTTCTCGCTTTGAAACGTTCTAAGATAGAAGAGGGTAAGTTCGAGACTGAGTTTCCTCTCCAGTGGATGCACAAAGACCTGCATCTGGCCGCAGACACGGCCTACGAGACGGGCGTGGCATTACCTGCTGCTAACGCGGCCAAAGAAATCTATGCGCTGGCAATAAAGAATGGCCTCGGGGAAATGGACTTTTCTGCCGTGTATAAGCTATTGAGCAAATAATCATGAAGACTCGACACCTTGTTGTTTTTCCCACACTTCCGCCTGGGGTTTTGCGCGTTCATGCTCCTCTATGCCCCTGAGCCAGAACTGCCGCTCGGTCAAAGCCAGTTTGGGCGCAGTTGTTGTTCCGATTTTCTTCACGTGAACCGAATAGTCGTCAAAGAGAAAATGGATTATGCGCGCTTTCTCGCCTCCCAGGTCTTCGGCAACAAGCGGTATGCCGTCATTTTTCAGGAACTCACGAATGAAACGGATATTCACCTCGCCGACGCAGAAAAAATTGTCTCTCGCTTCGGAGGCAAGACAAATGGACCCGCCGCCGAAAACTTTCGCGCGCAGGTTGGTCCGCTTCGCGCCGAGCTTCAGCATATCGTTGATCAAAAGCTCCATGGCGTGGATGCCGTAGCGGCCTGCTTCGCTCAAAACCACGGGCATGTTCCGTGCATATCTCCGATTGCTCAGAAGAAAATGGTTCATGCCGATCACCTTGTTCACCGGGTCATAGAGGCAAGCGGCAACGCAGGACCCGAGGAGCGTGCGTATCGTGACGGGTTCCCTTGCGGAATAGTATTCGCCTGGTAGAATATTGATATGCAATCCTGTCTCTCGTTTTTGTTTCATCGTGATCGGATGACCCGAGAGGATCCTGTCAGACAATTTCATACTTTGTTAAGTATAGCAGAACGGCTGTTTCCCCGATAGCTATCCATTCATTTTCTTTCTCCTACGGCATAACCTTTTCCCGCGAGGTCCTCAAATATTTTTTCGAGATGCTTCTTGCCACGGATTTCCACGGTAAACACGACCTTTGCCTTCCCGATAGGAAGGTCCGGCGCGAGCCGGTCGTGAAGGATATCGAGAACGTTGGCGCGAAGGGATGCGATAATGTCGATCACGTCATGTAGACTGCCGGCAATATCGTCGAGGACCACTTCAAATACCCCTATCCTGTTGCTGGTGACAAGTCCTTTCCTGATGATTCTGTCGATGATCGTGAAATCGATGTTTCCGCCGCTCAAGATAAGTACCACCCGCTTGTTCTCAAACCGCGTTCGGTTCTCCATCAGGGCCGCGAGCGTTACCGCCCCCGCGCCTTCTACAACGAGCTTCTTGCGTTCGAGGAAGAGAAGGATGGATCGGGCAATTGTTCCCTCTGAGACGAGGTAGATATCATCGACATAATTGTTGATGAGCTCATAGGTCTTCTCGCCCAGCCGCGCGACGGCAATCCCGTCTGCGATCGTGGGGAGCGGCAGCTGCTCAACAATTTTTTTTCCCTGATGTGACAACCGTGCAGCAGGCGCCGCCTCGGCCTGGACGCCGATCACCGCGGTCTTCGGGGACAACGCCTTCACTGCCGTCGCGATCCCGCTGACAAGCCCGCCCCCGCCCACTGGCACGAATACCGCATCGACGTTTTCCAGCTCTTCAAAGATTTCGAGCGCGATGGTCCCCTGACCGGCAATGACCTCATCGTCATCGAATGCATGGATGAAAGCAGCGTCTTTCTGCTGTAAGGCATGTTCCAGGGCGTCTTTGAATCCTTCGCCGAAGAGAATGACGTCGGCATGATACCCTCTGGTCGCTTCCTCCTTTACCAGGGAAACGGTCGCGGGCATCACGATTGTCGCCTTTTTGCCGAGTTGGTATGATGCAAAGGCAACGGCCTGCGCATGATTGCCCATGGATGCAGCAACCACCCTCCCCTGCGGCACATGGAGCATTTTATTGAACGCCCCCCGCACTTTAAAGGAGCCCGTCTTTTGCAGGTTTTCAAGCTTCAGGTAAACGTCGGCGCCGGCAAGCCCACTCAGGGCGTTGGAGCGGATCAACGGCGTTTTATGAATATAAGCTGCTATGTCTTTTCCTGCCTGCTGGATGTCCTTAATGTTGATCATCGTTCGTCTCCGATAAGAGTAGGAGTAAAAGAGCTATCGGCCAGATATCACGACCGCTGCCACTTGAGCCATGCAGTAGGTATTTTTTTATAAAGGCCCAGCCGCATCCGGTGGTAAGCATTGGCCGGTTTCCTTATTGTTTGTCCGAAAAGTACGGCACAGAGGCGGTGCTCAATGTGTCCATTCCTTATTCTTATGCGGCAACGAGAGATAAAATGCATGTCAAAGAATACATAAAATAAAACCTGATATATATCAGCAAATTTTTCCTCGGTCCCCGTCCCTGCATTAGTACTGGTAAGACAAAAGACAACCCAGTTCTTTTCCGTTTACCAGAGGCACGATCGACAAATGGGTTTCTCTCATGCCCGTGTGATACCGTACAATCGCCTTCCCGGTAAAATAACCGATGGCCGAGCCGAGGAATACATCGGAAGACCAGTGGGCGTTGTTATACACACGCTCGAGAGCCACGAGCACTGACACCGTGTAAACCAGGGGCGGCACTATCATGTTGTCGTATTCGGAAGCCACGACAGACGCCATCGCAAAGGCCGTTGAAGCGTCTCCGGAGGGGAACGACAAATGGTCATTGTGGCCGGAAAGGGTCGGACCGGACCATGTATCGTGCGAGTCGCCCGTATAAGGCCGGTGCCTTCCGGTCGAACGCTTTAAGCTCTGGACAAAAACGGCCGTGATAATGGCGCTCTCCGTCCCGAGCAAAAACGCAGTCGTTGCTTTTTGATCTGCGGCCAAATACCCGTACACACCGAGTCCTGCAATGGCTGGGAAGGAGTATGTATACATCTTCGAGGTACCATCAGCCAGGTGTGAAGTGGAACCGGTTTTGTTTTTTTGCACCCACGTCTTGATTTTGTCGTCCTGCGTGAACAGTCCTGCTGCTGCGCCGGTCACCAGAGATGCTGTAATCCAGTCCGATGATTCCCATCTGCCCGGAGAGGTCAGGATGTTTTTTGTGTCAGACCAATACCCGATGAAATACTCCTTATCCAGTGCAACTGTTGCTTGCTGTTGTGATTCGCCGGGCTGTTGAACCTTCTGATACGCACGGTCAACAGGATGAGCAGGTTCTTCTCCGGATGACAGCGAAGCACGGACACAGAGCACAATCAGGAGCATTGCCGCGTACAGCCTTGGGCGAGAAGCGAGACGTCTGCATACAAGAGTTATGATCTTATCTCTCCGTAATCAGCCGGGCAGCATGGACGGCAGCTCCGAGCAATGCGGCGTTATCGTTCATGATGACTTTTACGGGAATATGCTCGACAATGGAGGAAAGCCTCCCTTTACTTGTAAATGCCTTCATGAACGTTCCGTCTCTCAGTTTCCAGATGATCTTCGGCGCAATGCCGCCGCCCAGGTAGATTCCCTCCATGGCCATGACCTGAAGCGCGAGGTTGCCTGCTGCGGCGCCGTAGATGGAAGCGAACATGTCCAGCGCCTTGGAGCAGAGGCGGCTCTTCCGGAGTCTGGCTGCTTCGGCAATGACGGCAGCAGGGTCTGCATGTTGGAATTGATCGGCAAGCCACGCCGGCTCAGGGCCGTATTTGCGTGTATATTTCAAGAACTGATAAATATGCAAGAGCCCGGGTCCGGAGAGGATCCGTTCATAGCTTACGTGGCCGAACCGTTCAAAAAGAAACTCAAGAAGATCCAGCTCGATACGGTTCTTCGGACCGAAATCAATGTGTCCTCCCTCGGAAGGAGATGGCACATGCTTCGCGCCGTCCCAGAAAAGGATGGAAGAGCCGAGCCCCGTACCCGAAGACAACAGGGCGACGTTTCCCTGAATCTTCCTGCCTCTCTGCAAAATGGCAACGTCCTTTCCCAAAAGGACCGTGATGCCGTAAGCGTTTGCAACGAGATCGTTGATCAGTGCGACATGCGGAATTGCGAGAAAACGGATGAGGGAGCGTTCCGAAAACGCCCAGGGAAGATTAGTGGCTAGTACGCTTCCCTTGACAATCGGGCCAGCAACGCCGAAACTCGCAGCCGAGACCTGCCTGTAGTCTTGCAGGAATTCGCTGATTATGGTTTCCAGGCCCTTATAGTCCCGGGACGGGAAGGTCCGGCAAACTACCATGCTGAGACCTTTCCGAGAACGTAAAAAGAGTCCGAGCCGTGTTTTCGTGCCGCCGATATCTCCGGCAAGAAGCAATCGTGTTGGGGCTGTTTTTTGCATGCCTGATGTCCGGACCAAGAGCGGAAAACCGTGATCGTACTGAATCATTCGGTTCGTTAATTATTATATCATAGTTGATCATCATATCATTTTTCGGGACCCCTATCACCCCTTTATCCGCGTTTTTCGCAACCTTCCTGGCGGCTTGTCCCCTCGCCCTTATCCCCGCTTTTTTCCGCTGGGCCGACCGCATACCCCATCCCGGCGAAAAGGAGGAAGTGCCGTTCTGTGATAAGCGCCTCGGTTGTCCCCGCGGAACCATCGAGGGCCGCCTCCCCAGGCACAGGAAGGCAACTACGGGATGACCCTTTTTCGCATAAGCTTGAACGGGAACGGCGCAAGGAGTGCCGTAACGACAATGATCCAGACGATGCTCCAGAGGGCATTCATGACCGTGCCTGAAGAAAAAGCACGGCAGATGTTGACCAGGTGGTACAGAGGCGTAAAGAAGGCGAGATCAGCGACAACGCGCGGCATGGCGTCGAGGGGAAAGAAAATACCGGAAAAAAGGAACAGCGGCGTCATGAAAAGCGTGTAAAAGTAACTGAAAAAATCGATGCCCGGTACGATGGCGCAGAATATGAGCGAGAGTTCCGCGAAGATAAGTCCGCCCAAAAAGACAAAGGGGACCACACACACGATGAGTGGAGAATCGACAAGCCCGAAAAGGGCTATTACGATGGTGATGGTGATTCCGAAGATCACGCTCTTGGTGGCGCCCCAGAGAAGCTCGCCCATGACAAGGTCGTCGAGGCTTATCGGCGTGGCGAGGATCGCGTCGAACGTTTTCTGGAACGTCATGCGTATGTACGTGCCGTAGGTGCACTCGTACACTGCCGCGAATACCGAAGACGAGGCCACGATGCCGGGCGCGATGAATTTTATGTACGGCTGGCCATGAATGTCTTTTACAAACGAGCCCAGCCCAAGCCCCATGGCGACCAGATAAAGCGCCGGTTCGGCAAAATTGAGGGCAAAACTTGTTCGATAGAGTTTGGTATAGACCAGCCAGTGCCGCTGCCAGACCCTGAAGGCGCGCTTAATCCGCAAGGCTCCTCCCCGTCAGTTTGAGGTACACATCTTCGAGATTGCCTCCATGGGTCGCGATGAGATCGGCAGGCGTGTCGACGGCCACGATCTTGCCCGAATCCATGATGGCGACTCGGTCGCAGAGCTTTTCCGCTTCTTCCATGTAGTGCGTCGTGAGCAGGAGCGTAGTGTTCTTTTTCTTGAGATGGTTGAGCTTGTCCCAGACCGCGCGCCTGCTGTGGGGATCCAGGCCCGTCGTGGGCTCGTCGAGGACCAGGATCTCCGGATCGTTGACGAGCGAACGGGCGAGCAACAGCCTGTGTTTCATTCCTCCGGAAAGTTCGTCGATCTTGACGCCGGTCTTGTCCTGAAGTTCGACGAATTCCAGGAGCGCACGACCCAGACGGAGCGAGTCCTTTTTCCGGATATCGAAGTAGCGAGCATAGACGACGAGATTTTCGATCACCGAAAGATCGGGGTCGAGGTTGTTGTCCTGCGGCATCACGCCGATCCTCGCTTTTATCTCGCTCGCTCCGTTAGTCACCTCCATGCCAAAGACCGTTACCAAGCCGCCGGTCGGCGGCAGGAAACAGGAAATAACGCGCATGACCGTCGTCTTGCCCGCGCCATTCGGCCCGAGAAAGCCGAAACACTCACCCTGCTTGATCGTAAAGTCGATGCTGTCCACGGCCCGGAGGCCGTCGTAGTCTTTAACAAGTTTTTGTGCGGTAATAATGTCCAAAGAGGAGGTCCTCTGCTCTTGATTATTCTTCCACCGTCAACCGGTTTCTGCCTGCCTGTTTGCTTTTATACATGAGCATGTCCACGCGTTTGATGAGCGAATCGATCGTGTCGTCCCTGCGGGCAGGCGTAGCGCCGAGGGAGATTGTGACGCGGAGTGAGGGGACTTTCGGAATACTGGACTTCTCCACAAGCAGCCGGCAGCGGTTTGCCGTGGCAGTGAGTTCGTTCCCTTCCACGTTCGCGATCACTACCACGTACTCTTCCCCGCCCCACCTGCTGACGACATCGAAGGACCGGACGCTGTTCTGGAGCGTCTTGGCAACCATCTTCAGCACCTCGTCCCCGCGGTCGTGACCGAACCGGTCGTTGATGTCCTTGAAATGGTCGATGTCGATAAAAAGAACGCCGAAACGCCATCCATATCGCTGTAGTTCTTCGATCCGCGACCTCAGCGTGATCTCGGCGTAACGCCGGTTCGCGAGCCCGGTGAGTTCATCAACGTAGGCCAGCCGTTCGAGCTCCGCAAGCCGTCCGAGTGCAATTACGGCCGGCGTATTGTCGGTAAAGATCTCCACGCCGCCGATGATCGAGCCCTGGTCGTCATGAATGGGAGCAACGTGCATCGTGATGGGCACGCGGTGTCCATCCTTATGGTGCAGATAGACATCGGCGTCCCGGACCCTGCCGTCGTTTACTGTGTTCAAGAGCGGACAGATCTCCGTGCACAGGCTGTTCCCGTCTTTGTCAACGTGCAGGAGGATATTATCGGAACAGGATCTGCCGAGCACTTCAGCAGCTGTATATCCGGTTATGCGTTCGGCGCCTTTGCTCCAGTAGGTAATATTCCGGTCGCGGTCCACGAAATAGACGCCATCGTAAAGATTGTCGAGGAGCGTTTTATAAAAAATATCATTCTGGTTCATGGCGATATCACGGGTGCCGGCACGCCCCGGCGACTCGTCCCTATTTCTTGATGCCGACCGTATCGAGTTGCTGCAGGACCCTCTCGATTTTTTCCCGGATATGCAGTTTCTTGCCGAGGAAGTGTTCCAGCTCCAGGGCCTCTCGTTTTGCTTGTGCCAGTTCCTCTTCCAGTTCACTCATGCGGGCTTTGAGACCCTTGTTTTCCACCACAAGCGCCTTCACCCGATTTTCTATCACGCCGAAACGCACTTCAAGCTCGTTCTCACTATTTTTCCCGCTCCGACTTGTCGGCATGCCTAGCTCCCTGCGCCACCCCGGATTTTATGGATTTTGGATGTTCCTTGCCGTATTCTTCGATACTGTCCCGTCTTGGTCCTGGGATTGCGCACTCGCCGTCGGTTCCTTCGGATTGCCGTATATCCTTTTGTACTCCGCGTAATTCCGCAATACTTTTTTTACATATCCCCGGGTCTCGGCAAAGGGGATCGCCTCGACAAAAGCCTCGTGCTCTCCCTGGTATCCGTATTTTGCGAGCCAAGCGGCCACGGCCTCGGGCCCTGCATTATACGCCGCAGCAACGAGGAGCGGATCGTTTTTGAACCGTTTCATCAATTGGCCGATGTACCATGTTCCGATATTGATCGCGGTGTCTGCATCGAAGAGTTTCCCCCGGTCGAAATCCTTGAGTTTGATCAGCCGCGCGACACGCTCCCCGGTTGTCGGCATAACCTGCATCAGACCTCTTGCCCCAGCCGGTGAAAGCGCATTGGGGGAAAACTGGCTCTCCTCACGGATAACGGCGGCAATGAATAAAGGGTCCTGGCCGTATTTGCGGGAATAGGACAGGATGGTCTCCCAGTAGCCCTGAGGATAGGCAAGCAGCCACAGGTCTTCGGTGACCCCCTTGGCAGGCGCCGGCAGATATCGCTCATAATTTCTAAGCACCAGTATGAGCGAACGGTTGTAATCGCCGAGTTCGAAGAACGCCTTGCTGAGACCGATCAGCATACCCCGTTTTCTCGGCGTGGTGTCCTGCAGTGACCACAGCTCCTGCGCCGCCTCTTTTTTCAAGTCCAGCTGCATCAGTTCGAGTGTCTTCCGGAATGAGGGATTGGCGGCCAGTACCTGCTTCGTCTCTTCAGTCCATTCCGGAGGACCGTCATCGGTCTCGAAGGAACTCAAGAGGTCTTCAGCGCAGGAGACATTAACGCAGAGCGCTTCCGGTTCGGCACTAGCGTCGGCATTCTCCACGGTACCGGCGGCCTCGAGCCGTTGTTTCCGTTCCGCGGAGCGGTTCCCATAATAAGTGTAGGGGCCTTCCTTAAGGACCCGCCCATAGTACCCTATCGCGCGGACGGGATCGCCTCTTTTTTCTGCGGCCCTACCCTGCCAGTAACGCGCCTGGTTGACGAGAAAGGAATGGGGATAGCGGCTGATGAGCTCCTGCAGGTCCTGTTCTGTTTTTTTATAGTTGCCGGCGGTATAGGAGGACCAGGCCCCCCACCATAGGGCGCTGTCGGCGAAGTTGCTGTCTGGATATTCCTCCACCAGACGTGCATAATAGTTAAGCGCCTTTTTTACGTCGCCTGCTTCGCGATAGATGTTCCCGGTGAGGAACAGCGCATCATCCGCCCAGTCACTCCCCGGAAAACGATCAAGGATCTTCTGGAACGTCTTAACACCCCGGTCCCAGTCTCCAAGCGTGCTGTACGACTTGCCGAGCCAGTAGAGCGCTTCCGGCGTCCGGGGATCAGCAGGATAGTCGCGCACCATCTTTTCCAGGACCACGGCGGCATCGCTGCGTTTTGCGAGATTGAACAGTGAGACGCCGGTCCGAAACAGCACCTCTGCGCGGGCTGGAAAGGACGGCTCACGATCAAGCAGCTTTCTGAACGTATCTACCGTTTTGTCGTATTGGTTCAACCGAAAAAGGTTTTTCCCTCGTTCGTACAATTCTCCGGCCGTGAAGTCGGTAACGGGGACGCCGCTTGTTTTCAATTCCCGGAGCGCCTGCCCCGCTTCCTGGTCCGCGTCGGTGCCGGCATACCGTGTCCACACTTCGCGGTAGGCAAGCACTGCACGGTCCAGTTGTTTTTCGGCGGCCAACGCCCGCGCGAGCCCGATGCCGGCATTTGGCGCAAGATCGGAGTGCGGATAGTCCTCCAGAAATTTTTCAAATGCGTCGATAGCGGGAAGATAGGACGAGGATGCGAGAAGAGCAAGGCCCCGGCGGTACGCTGCCTGAACGGCGAGGGAACTCCGCGGATATTTTTCCATCACGTCCTGATAGAGGGCAACGGCCCGGCTGTACCGGGCCTTGGAGTAATGATAGTCTGCGAGCAGATAAACTGCGTAATCGGCAAGCGCAGGATATTCTTCACCTACGCGAAGCATGGCTGCATCGGCTTCAGACGCGCGATCGAGCTGAATCAATGCCTGTTCGGACACGAAGAGCGCTCGTTTGTACCAGGCCGTCCCCGGATACTGTTCCACGACGCGCCGGGAAAAGCGCAACGCGGTTTCATAATTTCCCGCCCGCGAGGCATCGAGAGCGGCCCTCAGCCTCAGCTCCGGGTCTTTTATGAGTGCGGGTATTGAATATTGTCGTGCGAGAGGATTGTGCGCAGAGCGGCTTGGTCCCGTACTCCCGGTTGTATCAATCGGAAGAGTCTTCTTCGGGCCGCAGGCCGCCAGGAAGAGCAGGAGAAACACCGGGATAATCGTACGGGATGCCAACATAGGGGATACCTGGCTGAAATACATCATCAGTATGATACTGCTCACTCGCTGCTAGTATATATAATATAGGGTGCGCATGGTCATGTCAACAAAAGTTAAGGGATGGGGGGGGAAGAGAACAACAACGAAGGGGCGATTCATTCCTTCTCGCATCAACCAGCCAGCCTGTCAAGGACCTCGCGCACCTTGCGCAAGAGCTCGGTCGGGGCGACTGGCTTGGATGTGATATTTTCTTCAGCACCGAGCATGCCCCTGCCGTGGATGCTGTCGGCAGTGTAGCCGCTCGTAAAGAACGCTTTTGCCGACGGGCTTATATGCCGGATCTCTTGATACGTTTCTTCGCCGCTTTTATTCGGCATGATGACATCGAGGATGATGAGATTGATCCGATCTCTGTTCTCGATGAACTTTTGCACCGCCTCTTCGCCGTCCCGTGCCGCTATAACCGTATATCCGGCCTCTTCAAGAATAAGCGTGTTGAGTTTCCTGACACTCGCTTCGTCTTCCGCCAGCAATATGGTCTCCGATCCACCCGGGGAAACGGTTGCAGCTTCAATAATGGTCGAGTCTTCAGCTTTCTTTTCCATGAGGGGCAAGTATATTCTAAATGTGGTCCCGTGCTTTATCTCGCTGTAGACATTGATATATCCCCTATGCTGTTTGATAATGCCGTAGACGATTGACAGCCCCAGGCCCGTGCCTTTCCCGAACTCTTTGGTCGTAAAAAAAGGTTCGAAAATCCGTTGCCGCTCATACTCGTCGAAGCCCGTGCCTGTGTCACTCACGGAGAGAAGAGCATACACCCCGGGTGTTCCATAGGAATGCACCTTAACAAACTCTTCATCCAATCTAATCCTCGCTGTTTCTATGATCAACGAGCCGCCGCCCGGCATTGCATCGCGGGCGTTTGTTGCAAGGTTCATCAGCACCTGCTCAATCTGACTTCCGTCCGCCATGACCATGAGATCAGCGACGGCAAGCACGGCCTTCAGTGCAATGTCTTCGCCGATAAGGCGCGCGAGAAACTTCTGCACTCTTCCGACGATTTCATTCAAATCGACCGGCTGCGGATTCAGCATCTGCTTCCGGCTGAAGGTAAGGATGCTCTTCGTTAAATGGGACGCCCGTTCCGCTGCCTCGACGACCTGCTCTAGATAATCTTTCAATTGATCATCGTTTATTTTTTTTCTGAGCAGATTTGCATAACCGAGGATGGCGGTGAGGATGTTGTTGAAGTCGTGCGCTATGCCGCCGGCAAGAAGTCCGATTGCTTCCATTTTCTGCGAATGCAACAACTCGTGTTCGAGTCTCTTCTGTTCGGTGACGTCTCTGATGACCCCGCGGAAGGCGATAACCTCTCCCCGCTCGCTCCTGAGCGGCGTGCTGGTTATAAGAACGGTCAGTTTCTCCCCGTTCTTCCGTTTCATAAGCACTTCATAATCCTTTGCGTAATTTGACTCCTGAACGATATCGACGAACCGTTTTCTTTCGGCCGGGTACACATACAGATCACGCTCGATATCGATGCTGAGAAGTTCTTCTTTGGAGTCATATCCGAAGAGTTTTACACCCGCCGGATTGATGTCCGTAAATTTCCCCTGGAGCGTGCTGATATAGAACACGTCTTTTGATTCTACAAAGAGAGTGCGGAATTTTTCCTCCGACTCTTTAAGGTTCTTCTCTGCTTTTTTACGCAGCGTGATGTTCCGAACAACCTCGATACCGGCAATAATCGCGCCTGTTGAATCCAGGAGCGGGGAGGCGGTTATTTCCAGATAGAGAAGCCCGGACCCGGACGGTGCTGACCGCTCTACGGTATGGATTTTCCCGTCTGCATAGGCAAGGGCGACGGGACATCCATTGCAGCACTGCTCCCTCTTTTCATAGGCCTGGAAACAGAACTCGCCTTCGTGATGGCCCACGAGACTCTTGTGGATCTGGTTCTGGTAGAGGACACGAAATCATTGTCTTGGATGCTGACACCGTCGCCGATGGCCTCAAGAATGCTTTCGCTCCTCGCTTTTTCATCCTCCGCCCGCATGACGGCAGTTTTGATGGCGTCCTGCAGGCGTTTACGATCCGATATATCCCGGGCGACTCCGAAAAAGCCGGTGACCGTGCCGCTGCCGTCGAACCGCGGCATCACCTTGTCTTCGATCCAGAGATACCCTCCGCTGTTCTTGTGGCGGACGCGATATGTCCGGGAGCCTGCTTTGCCGCTGGCAATGATCTTTTTTGTAGACTGGCGAATTACCGGTACATCGTCGGGGTGCATGATTCGAAACCATAACTGCGGGTCTTCGATGAACTCTTCAGACCGGTATCCCACGATCTGCTCAATGCGTCCGCCGACCAGCTCTACCTTCCCCCTGCGGGCATGATCGCCGATGGCGGCCAGATAAACGATATCGTTTATGTTGTTGATCACCAGGCGATACTGTTCGTCGTTCTCTCGTAATGCTCCGTCTGCCCGTTTTTGCACCGATACCGTTTTCTGGACGATCGTGAGGAAGATGGCGGCAACGGCAATGGCCAACAGTCTCGTCCCCACGTCATGGAGTGTCGGTTTGAACAACTGACCCAGGAGCGTGCCGTTCTTGAAAAGCACTGCGTTCGCAAAAGCGTCCAGAAACCAGAAGAGCACCCCGGCGCCGATACCGCTCATCAGGATGATCCGTGTGCGCATCTATTCATCCTCCTCTCAACGGAGATACGGTCGCTGCTCCCCAGACGGCGCATCACGATAAGTAGTTTCGTTAATCAACGGGTCAAAAAACGCGGCAGCTGTTCTCGCGCCGTGACAAGACGCATGAGGAAGCGACCTTCGAGGTCCAACGTAGGATCAACACCGCCGACAGCAGGCGGTGTATCGGGACTGTACACGAGCATATGAAAGGCAATGGAAGTGACCGGTTTATCAGGAAGCGGCTGCAGTTCGATCTCGTTCACAAACTCGATCCAGCGGTCGGCCATTTGAATAGACGTGGAAGTATCCTGTTCCCGCAGATAATCCGCTAGGGTTTTTGCAGGAGAGGGCGCAAGTCCTGAACAAACATTGAGTTGCGGCAGCACAATGTAGGATTGGCCGTTGTTGAACACCCTGCCGAGCGGGAACAGCCGGCAGGCGAGCGGACGTGCTTGGTATATACGGCATCCTCTTCCCGTCCAAAAGTGGCATGCGGGGTCACGCGGCAACATGACGAGTGGAAAACCCCTGGCCCGGTCCGTTTCCACAATATCGAGGAAATCCTCGTAGCTCAGCTTGCTTTCCCGGCAGATAAGGGCGATCTCGTAGGGGTTCAGGATGATGGGAGCGCTTTTTGTGCAGCAATTGGACGTGCAGCCGTAAATCCCGCAGGACAGTTGAAGCAAGTCGGTTTCGGAAAGAACTTTGGCATCGGTGCCGGCTACTTGAATGGAAACTGAAAGTTTCTTTACCATGAGGTGATATTATAAAACAAACAGAACACGGATTCTATAACAAATCCGTGTCCTGGTAAGTTTTTCTAACGCGTTCTCTGCGAGCTCTGCGTTTAATGATCTTCCTTCTTCTTACTTCGAGATCAACTTTCCACCCGCTTTCGCATGCCACACCACCAGGATCGGGCTCGCGACGAACACCGATGAATAGGTGCCCACGATCACGCCCATGAGGAGCGCGACGGAAAAGTCATGCAGCACGTCGCCGCCGAACAGCACGAGCGGGATGAGCACGAGCACCACCGTAAACGACGTAATGATGGTCCGGGAAAGCACTTCGTTGATGCTGTCGTTTACGAGCTTCGGCAGGGGGTCTCTCCTGTTCCGCTTCAGATTCTCCCTGATCCGGTCGAAGACCACGACCGTGTCTGTCAGTGAATATCCGGCGAGCGTCAGGAGCGCCGTAACGATCAGCAGGTTGATCTCCTTGTGCAGTATAAAGAAGATGCCGAGTACGGCAAGAACGTCATGGACCGTCGCGATGGCTGCGGCGACGCCGAACTTGAATTGGAACCGGAAGGCGATATAGGTTATGATCGCGAGAATGCCGATCGCGCCGGCCCACAACGCCTGCCGCTGGAGCGACTGGCCGATCACCGGCCCGATCTCCTGGATGCTGACGACTTCGAAAGGATTAGCCGAAAATTCCTGCTTGAACATAGTCTGGACCTTGTCCGATGTGCCTTCCGACTCTCTGAGCTTGATCATGATACTGTTCCCGCCCTCGCCGACCTGCTGGATCGTCGATCCTTGAAAGCCGCTCTTCTCGAGTGCAGCCCGGGCCTTGTCAATGGGGATGGGCTCCTTAAAACTGAGTTGGACAGTGGTGCCACCCACGAAGTCGATGCCCAGGTTCGCTTTGCCCCGTCCGATCTGCACTATGCCGACGAGACCGAGAATAATCAGCAGGGAGGAGAACGTAAAGGATATGTTCTTCCAGCCCATGAAATCGATATTGGTCTTATGCAAAATTTGAAGCATTGTCTCCTCCAGAAATTCTGTTTTTAACCGCAGAGATCACGGAAATCACAGAGTTGGTCCTTGAATAGGCAGTAAGTCTTTCTCCGTGTCTCCGTGCCTCTGTGGTGGATTTTGTATCTTATATGCTCAGCTTTTCCAGCTTCCACCGCGTATTGATGATGTCGAATATCACCTTCGTGCCTACGAGGGCGGAATACAGGTTGATGATGATGCCGAGGCTGAGCGAAACAGCAAAACCTTTAATAGGGCCGGTGCCGAACATGAACAGCACTGCGGCGGTGATGAGCGTCGTCACGTGCGAATCGAGGATCGTAAGAAACGCCTTGTCGTACCCGGCGTCGACGGCCGGACGCGGCTGCTTGCCTGCGCGGACCTCCTCACGAATGCGCTCGAACATAAGCACGTTCGAATCCACGCCCATACCGATGGTCAGGATGATGCCGGCGATACCGGGCAACGTGAGGGTGGCGTTCAAAAGCGCCATCGCTCCGAGGAGGAGGACAAGGTTCAGCACGATGGCATAGTCGGCAATGAGTCCCGACATCCGGTAGTATACGACCATGAAAATAATGACGATAAGGCAGCCGATGAGCGCGGAATGGACGCCCTTGTCAATTGAATCCTGGCCGAGCGACGGGCCGACAGTAATGTTCTGGATGATCTTCACCGGCGCCGGGAGCGATTCACGCAGAACGATGGCGAGCTTCGCGGCCTCTTCGTGCGTGAAGTTCCCCGTGATCTGGGCGTTGCCGCCGCCGATCCGGTCCTGGATCCTTGGCGCCGACTGCACCACGCCGTCCAGCACGATTGCAAGCTGCTTGCCTACGTTCTCTCCGGTGATGCGGTCGAAAACCTTCGCGCCTTCGCCGTCGAAGGAAATAGAGACCGCCGGTTTATTGTATTGGTCGATCCCTACCCTGGCTTCCTTCAGGCGGTCGCCGGTCAACAGCGTCTTGCTGTAGACCAGGACCGGCTGTTTTGATATCTTGCCGGTCTCGCCTTCCCGTTCTTCATAAAGGACCTCGGTCCCTTCCGGCGGCTTGCCGGCAAGGGCCTTCTGCAGGTCGTTGGAATCCGAATCGACCAGCTTGAACTCGAGCCTGCCCGCCGTTTTGATGAAGGCGATGGCCTCCTGCGGATTTTTAACGCCGGGAAGCTGGAGCGCGATCTGGTCGTTTTCTTGCTTATAGATCTGGGGCTCCGCAACGCCGTACTTGTCCACCCTCCGGCGGGTCCGCTCGAGCGCCTGCTGGACCGCCGACTCTTTCAGTCGCCTCACCTCGGCAGGCTTCAGGCTGTAGACCAGTCCGCCTTTGTCCTGGGACTTAAGATCAAGGATGGCATAGCTGTCCTTAACGAGCTTCTCCGCTTTATCACCAAGCGCCTCATCGAATTTTGCCGTGATGTCCAGGCCCGCCCTGTTAAACGTGATGGCAAGCTGCTGCGATGCCGCCGTTGTCTGAAGATCCGCGACGATATTGTCCACGGACGACTCAACGGCCTTGTCCGTTTCCACCTCCATTACCAAATGGCTCCCGCCCCGCAGGTCGAGGCCGAGCGATATCTTGGGAACGCTCTGGAGCCACCACCCCGGCAGTTTCGGTGAAAGCGGCGTCGACGGCAGAAATAAAAACAGCGCGATCAGGACCGATAACGCGATGATCGCAAGTCTCCACTGGATACTTTTCTTCATTATCCTTGCCTCCTGCTGATTCTTAGTTCAAAATTTTTACCTGGAGATCGCCGAGAACTCAGCATAGTGAATCCTGAATGCCGTATCTGGACATTTCTTCTGCGACCTTTGGGTAAGAAAGCTTTACGGGTGTTCTATTCTTTTTCTTCTTCGGGCTTCACCACCGCGCCGACGGACCCGCGCGTGATCTTCACTTTGACGCCTTCGGCAATCTTGACCGTCAGTGTGTCAGGCGTGGCGTTCTCGACCGTGGCATACATGCCGCCGGAGGTAACGATCCGGTCGCCTTTTTTCAGATCTTCGACCATCTTCTTGTGTTCTTTCATCTTTTTTTGCTGCGGCCGGATCAGGATGAAATAGAAGATCGCGAAAATGACGGCCATCATGATGAGGCTCGAATATCCTCCTCCGCCACCCCCCGGGGCTGCGGCACCGCCCGGTGCTCCCATTGCATATGCTGTTGCGATAAACATGATCTGCTCCTCCTTGAAATATGGGTTCTGTGCACGATGCAGGATGCACACATGAAAAACCCCGGTTCATCACGGTGCTTCATAAATCATGCATTATGAGTCGGTATTCTCTCTCTTTCGCCAAAAAATCCTCTTTAAACGCCTTGAATCTCCCCTGTTCTATGCTTGTCCTGACGTTCCGCATCAGGTCTACATAAAAGAACACATTATGGACCGTCCCGAGCCGCAAAGCCAGCACCTCGCTCGCATTGAACAAATGCCTCAGGTAGGCCCGTGAAAAGTTTCTACACGTGTAACATCCGCACTCGGGATCGATGGGACCGTGGTCGCGCTCGTACTGCGCGTTCCTGATCACGACCTTGCCGAAGGAGGTGAAAAATGTTCCGTTCCGCGCGTTCCTCGTCGGCATGACGCAGTCGAACATATCAATGCCCCGGTCGACGCCCTCCACGAGGTCCTCCGGCGTTCCGACGCCCATTAAATACCGGGGCTGGTCATCGGGAAGCGCGGGCATCGACGCTGCGATCATCTCATACATCATGGGCTTGGTCTCGCCCACGGACAGCCCGCCCAAAGCAAACCCGTCGAAACCGATATCCACAAGCGCTTCAGCGGAATGCTTTCGAAGATCGGTATACATCCCTCCCTGGATGATGCCAAAGAGCGCCTGGCCCGTTTCCTTCTTCGCGCTCCGACAGCGCTTTGCCCACCGAAGCGTCCGTTCCAGCGACTCCTGCGCATAATCTCGGGTCGCCGGGTAGGGCGTGCACTCGTCGAAGGCCATGATGATGTCCGCGCCGAGCGCCTCCTGGATCTCTACGGCATATTCGGGCGTTATCAGGTGCTTGGCGCCGCCGTCGATGGGAGACTGGAAGGTCACGCCCTCCTCGGTGATCTTCCTGAGCTCCGCAAGGCTGAAGACCTGGAACCCGCCGCTGTCCGTCAGGACCGGGCGGTTCCATCCCATGAACTTCTGGACCCCGCCGAACTCTTTTATGAGCTCATGTCCCGGCCGCAGGAACAGGTGATAAGTGTTCGAGAGGATGATCTCAACGCCGATCTTGACCAGGTCGTCGGGCGAGAGCGTCTTCACCGTGGCCTGGGTCCCGACCGGCATGAACACCGGCGTATTCACGTCACCGTGGGCGGTTGTGAACTTTCCCAGACGTGCGGAGGAAACAGCGTCTTTTTTTATCAAAGAAAAATTAAACAACAGTATTCAGCAGATTTCAGGAGTCGGAAGCCAGGATGAAAAAGATCACGAATGCCTGTTCCGTTCTTCTGTCTTCTGACAGCTGGCTCCTATCTCCTGTTGTTTTCACATTCTCTCCGGCGCTTTGACGCCGAGTATCGTGAGCGCGCTCTGGATCACGGTCTTGACCTGCTTCATGAGAAACAGCTTATTGCCGTCCGGGCCATATCCTCGGTGATCACCCGGTGTTTGAAATAATAGTTATGCAGCAGCCCGGCCAGGTCCTGAAGATAAAACGTCAAGCCGGTGCGGCTCATAGGACAACACGGCTTCTTCGACGACCTCGGGATATTTTGCAAGCATCTTGATGAGGTTCTGCTCTTCCTCGAGGTCGAGCAGCGACAGATCGACTGCATCGCCTTTGGGCATCGCTATATTTCTCGTTTCCGCCTCGCGGAACAGGCTCGCCAACCTCGCATGCGCGTACTGTACATAGTAGACCGGGTTCTCCCGGGACTGTTCCTTGGCGATATCGAGGTCAAAGTCCAGGTGGCTGTCCGAGCGCCGCGTGAGGAAAATGTATCGTGCAGCATCGCTTCCTACATCCTGGACCACGTCCCGGAGCGTCACGAACGTCCCTGCCCGCTTGGACATGGGCACCGGCTTGCCGTGCCTCAGTATTGCCACCAGCTGTACGAGCACGACGTGGAGCGAATCCCTGGAATGCCCGAAGGCCTGGATCACAGCCTGTACGCGAGGAATGTAGCCGTGATGGTCGGCTCCCCAGACATTGACGAGCGTTTTGAACCCCCGGGCCAGCTTGTTCCGGTGATAGGAGATGTCCGTTGCCAGATAAGTGTAGCTCTTGTCCTTCTTCACCACAACCCGGTCTTTATCATCACCGTACGCAGTGGAACGAAGCCACAACGCCCCGTCCTGCTCGTAGAGGTTCCGGCTCTCCATCAATTCGTCGAGAGAGCGCTGTACCGATCCGTCTGAAAGAAGCGAAGCCTCGCTGAACCACGTGTCGAATCGGACGCCGAAAGCCTCCAAGTCGGTCCGGATATCGGCGAGCATGGCGTCCTTGCTGTAATCTCCGAACTGGCGCTCGCACTTTTCAAAAGGGACATTCAGGAAGGTATTGCCATGGACCTTTAAAAATTCCTGGGCGATCTCCTCGATATAGCTGCCGTGGTAACCGTCCTCGGGGAACGGAAATTCTTTGCCGAGCGCCTGCTGGTACCGTGCGTACACGGACAGCGCGAGAAGACGTATCTGTCTTCCGGCATCATTTATATAAAACTCCCGCGCGACATCATACCCCACGGCTGCCAGCAGATTTGCGAGCGCATCTCCCACTGCAGCGCCGCGTCCGTGGCCGACGTGAAGCGGCCCTGTGGGATTCGCACTCACGAATTCGACGAGGACCTTCTCACCCTTGCCGATATTTTGAAGACCATAGGCGTCGCCGTCAGCATCTATTTCAAAGAGCGTCTTTTTCCAGCGGTCTTGCCTGAAGACAAAATTGATGAAACCTGGGCCCGCTATATCGGTTTTTTCGATGATCCCATCTTCATCCTGGATATTGCTGACGATGATCTCGGCGATTTTACGCGGTGCTTTGGCTTCGGGTTTTGCCAAAGTCATGGCAAGGGTCGTGGCAAGGTCGCCGTGGCTTTTGTCCCGGGGCGTATCGAGCGAAATTGCCGGTTGCGTTTCGAGCTTTAGTTCGCCTTTTTCTTTAGCCCTACCGAGGGCTTGGAGCAGGATTTCGGTCAGCGTTTGCTTCATGAATGGTCAGCATTTCCCCCGCAGTTTTCAGGCAAGAAAGTATATCGTATCTTTGAAAAATGTCAATAAAATAATCCCTTTACTTGCCATTTAGGGTGTGGTATTTTATTATCACAATCGGGGTGACGCAATGTGGGTCCAGATGAATGTTAATACGATTCTTTTCGACAGCCGGAACAGCAGTTACATTGTGGTGCTGAAGGATGAATCAGGGAAAAAGATACTCCCTATCTGGATCGGGGCAGCGGAGGGCAACTCCATAGCCATGGCGTTGAGCAACGTCAAAGCCGCCCGCCCTCTCACCCATGACCTGATCGTCAGCATGTTCGACCGCCTGGAAGTTGAAATCGCCCGCGTGGTCATCAGCGACCTGATCGAAAACACCTTCTACGCATCGCTCTATCTGCTCCACAACAACAAGGAGTTCCATATCGATTCCCGGCCCAGCGACGCGATCGCCATCGCAATCCGCATCGGGGCACCCGTCTTCGTTGAGGAGGACGTGATTGCAAAACAGGATTCGTCTATGATCGACACCTGGATAAAAAACCTCGGCGAGAGCGGCGGCACGGAATTCAACGCGTAAATGGCAGACGGTCAATTGACGACGCAGCCCCTTCAGGCAAACGACCAGCGTCCATCGGACAGACGCCAGTTCCGTCATCTTTCATCTTTTTCCCGAAATAGTCCATATACCGTTTATAAACTTCTTCGACATTTCAGCGACATGCGGTAATGATGCTCGGGAACAAACAAATGGCACTGTATTTGCTCTTCTATAATTATTTGTTACCAGGAAAGCTGGAGTCAGGAAAAGGGAGAGCATGAGAACCGCAAGCGAAAATATCATCAATGCAAAAACGATCCTCACTCGTGAAGAACGATCCGGGAACGGGGAAATAGTGACCGAAGCACTCAGCGAGCTGGAATATAAAGTAATTAACGAACCGGCCGGGTAATTCGCGCTTTCCGACAGCGAAAGCCATTCTCCTATCTTTCAGCACGGTTCAACCCGATTCCTGCCGAGGCTTTTTGCCCTGTAGAGGGCTGCATCCGCCCGATTCAGGAAACTGTTAGCCACATCGTCCTCTTGGAACTGCGCTAATCCGAAGCTGACCGTTACCTTGCACGGGCTACTGAAAGACGACACCTCGATCAATCGCCTCAGTTTTTCCGCCACCTGGTTCGCGGCTTTCAACGAGCTGTCCGGCGAGAGGATGACAAATTCTTCCCCTCCCCAGCGTGCGAAAACATCCACGTTTCTGATGTTGCCCGTTACCAGGCTGGTGATCTCCTTCAGTACGGCATCGCCGACCAAGTGGCCATAGGTATCATTAATGGACTTGAAATGGTCAATATCGAACATGATCAACGACAAAGGATGCCTGTACCGCATAGCCCCCCGTATTTCGATGTCCAGCAACTCGTTGAATTTTAGCCTGTTGAAAATGCCGGTAAGCGTATCGGTGGTCGCCTGGCGCTCCAGCAGGGCGTGCACCCGTTTCAGTTCTTCTTCCTGGCGTCTGCGCTCGGTAATGTCCTGATTCACAACAATGGCGCCCGCAATATTCCCTCCGGAATCCTTCAGTGGGACAGCGGAGTACAAAATCGTTTTATGAGTCCCATCGAAGATATTGATGTCGATCATTTCATCGAGAGTTGTTTTCCCCTCAAGCAATGCCCGCGTAACAGCCCATTCTTTGGCTGCAATCTCTTTTCCCGAATCCGACCAATGGCCCTTGTATTCGTCGTACCGGTCCCTCCCGAAGCTTTGTTCACCTCCCCAGATCTGCTTCATTGCCGGGTTCTTGATGATGATGTTCCCCGTGCTTTCCGTCAGCATGACCCCGATCGGCAACGCGTTCAGCATTTCCTGGAGAAGCCGCCGGCTCTCCCTCAGCAGTTGCTCCGCCTGTTTCTGCGCCGTAACGTCCGTCGCCACAACAAAGCGGGCCTTCCTGCCGTTAAATGGAAGTTCATTCGATGCAATCTCAACTTCTATCGCTTCACCGTTATTTCTTCGCAGGTGCCAGACATCGGGCTTCAGGAGCGGCGAGTGGACATTCCCGATACTATCGAGAAAGTCGGGAACTTCCGAGGGACTGAGTACGTTGTGCATGGTCATGGTGATGAATTCTTCCCGCGAATAGCCGAACATCTGGATTGCCGCGTCATTCAAGGCCAGAAAGGCGAGAGAATCCCCCTCGAATATCCACATCGGCTGCGGATTTCCTTCAAATATGCGGCGAAACTGATCTTCTGATCTGGGCCGCGCCCGCTCTATCGATTTCCGTTCCGTTACGTCTCGGATGTTGCACTGGATTACTTTGCCGCTCCCAGCAACGTAAACACTGCACAGGATTTCAGCGTTAACCTGTTTCCCGTCACGTGTTTCGATCTGCTGGTCGGCCGAATAAACACGTTTCCGTCCCTCCCTGATCTGAGCGAGAATGAATTTTGTGTCAGTAGCTCTTAGTGCTGCGATCTCCCAGAGCTTTTTTCCCAAAACCTCATCGAGAGGATAGCCGGACAGCTTCACAAAAGTACGGTTTACATTCGTGATTTCTCCGGTATCAGCGTCTACGAGCAATATGCCGTCAGCTGCCGAATCGAAGACGAGCCGATAATTCTGATCGACCATGTTCGCTGCTTCTCCGACACATTTCATTTCAGGATCTTCAGCAGCTGATGTTTTCATTCGGTCTTCCCCACGTTTTTATGCCTATCCCTGGGTTCTGTATTTAGTATAACAGATTCAGCCATGCAAGGAGTTGCACCGCGGGCCATCTGCAAGCAATCCCTCCCTTCGAAAACTATCCTGATCGAAAAACTTTACTGCTTCTTTAGTCGCTATTAGCATGGGTATGATTAATTTTTATCGCATCCGTGTTGACTTTTATTTCCGCCAAGTGTAATAAAATAAATAAGGCTTTAATTGTATTCCGGTTGCCGGATCGTCACGTTTGCGGAAGCAACCCGGGGTCTAGTGGGGGAAATTGCATGAATGCGGAAACTAAGGTGAATAGCAGCTGCAAGACGATCTTGTTCGTGGATGACGAAACGGAAGCGAGAAGAACATTCAGCGAAGTACTGAGCGACATGGGGTACAACGTCATTGTTAAACCGGACGGACTATCCGCGCTTACCGTCATCCGTCAGGGCGTTCCGATCGACCTCGTGATCACCGATTATCGCATGCCCGATATGAACGGCCTCGATCTTGTAACGACCCTCCGGCAGGTCCGGCCTTCGATTCCGGTCATCATGATGACCGCCCATGGCGACATAGAAAATTATTTCCGTTCGCTGAGTCTTGGTGTGTTCGAGTACATCAATAAGCCGATCGGGAAAAAGGAGTTCGAACACCTCGTCAAGGCGGCCCTTCATTAATCGGAAGCAGCGTAACAAGGGGCGGGCCCCAGGAGCAGGACGAGAAGACGCAGCGCGGAGGACCGAGCCTGCAGGAGGATGTGGTGCAAGAACGCAGCGTCCAACCTGCCTCACGCAAATATTTTACATGCCCCAGCGCCGCGACAAATCGTTTTCGATCCCCATAGCATCAAGCACGCGCCCTACGATAAAATCGACCATATCCGCGACCGTCTTGGGATGCTGGTAAAACGCCGGCATTGCGGGAATAATAGCAGCATCCGAGTTCAGCAAGCGTCAGCATATTCCGGAGATGAATGGCGGAAAGCGGCGTCTCGCGCGGGACAAGGATGAGTTTGCGTTGTTCCTTGAGTGTTACATCTGCCGCGCGTTCGATCAACGTCGATGCATAGCCGTGGGCAATGGCGGAAAGCGTCTTCATGGAACAGGGGATCACCACCATGGCATCCACCTTGTTGGAGCCGCTTGCGATTGCCGCGTACATGTTGTTCTCATCGAAATAACTGATCTGCCCTTCTTTCGCATCGAGGTGCCTCTCCAAGTGAAAACCGGATGTCCGTCTCAGTACCCTTGAGCATGAGACCCGTTTCATCCTTCAGGATCGACAGCCCATCTCCCGAGATCGAGAGATTCACAGAGTGGCCGCTTTTAATCAGCACCTGGAGCAGCCTGAGCGCATAAGGCGCTCCGCTTGCGCCGCTGATGGCTACGGTATAGGTTCCCATAAAGACCTCTTTCTTTTTGGTGCCGGTTGACGCCATTAGTTCAATCTCGTGAAATTGCCGGTCAAATCACGAAAGGGATGAACATCCTGGTCCGCTTCATGTATTCTCGGTACGAAGCGCCGAAAAATTGAATATTCTCGTTTTCTTCCACCTTGGCAGCAATGATTAAACTGAGTAACGTCAGAAGTGCCAGTGCTCCGGCCGCCTTAGTCGGGGACTCAAGATATGTTCCTGTCGTCAAAAAAATGAGCGAACAATAAAGCGGGTGCCGGATATATCGATACGCCCCCTCAGCAACCAGCACGGTCGTTTTCTCGACCCAGAACAGGGCGGGGTCCGACCGCCGGTTGTCCGGCTTCCCGATCTTGCGCAGCAACTGAAACCCGTGAATTGCCAGGAGCAGCGAAACAATAAGACAAAACTTCGAAATGATCTGGTACGCACTTGCAGGCTTGTGAAACGAATACTGGATATTCAGCACAATGAGCGCTGAGAGGAATTCCCAGACAAAAAACCGGTAAAAACCGTGAAAGCGGGTACTCCGCATAGAAAGACGTGAAAAGCGGACGATTACGATCGATGCTGACAGAAATGCCAAGAGTTTTATAATATTTTGCATAGTTCACAACCATCGGGACTAGTATTCCTGTCGGATACGGCACTCAGGCAATCGCGTTGGGAAATTGATGCCCGCTCTTGATGGCCATCAGACGAAAAAGGCCGGCACGGGAGAGAAAACACAGTCCTCGCACCAGGGTCGGAGACGGCAACCTCGGCTGCCCCGTCTCCTTTCCTCACTGAGGGGCGATGTTTTCCCCCGGCTTCCTCACGACCAGGGCCGAAAGCATCACGCCCGCCAGCAATGCAAGGCCCGCGCCCATTCCGAAGGCCGAGGCTGAGCCGAAACGCTGCCAGACGAACCCGAACAACAAGGACGCCGGAAAGGCGCCGGCACCGACGACCAAATGATAGAGACCGAAGGCCGATCCCCGTAAATGCACGGGAGCAAAATCAGCCACGAGCGCCTTCTCAACGCCTTCGGTAAAGCCGAAATAAATGCCGTACAGGCCGAAGAGCGTCCACGCATGCCAATGCTGGGTCGCTGCACCGAACCCGGCGTATACCAAAGCATAAACAACGTACCCGGCGACAATCACCTTCTTTCTGCCGATGCGGTCCGAGAGGGTCCCGCCGGGGACCGAGGATATCATCTTGACGATATGGAGTACTACCCAGATCAGGGGAAGGAGCGTGACCGGAACGCCGAGCTGCTGCGCCCGAAGCAGCAAGAATGCATCGGTTGAGTTGCCGAGCGTAAAAACGAGTACGATAATGAGAAATTTTTGGAAACCTCCCGGCATTTCACGGAGTGAAGAACGGAAATTAAACACCGCCGCGGGGGCAGCGGATTTCGGGGCTTCCGCCGGTTTTTCTTTGAGTCCGAAAAGCAGCATGCCGACGGCGAGAACGCCAGGAATGACGGAAAGCAGAAATATGGTTTTCAGGTTGTCGTGATAGACAAGGAGCAGGGCTGTCGCGGCAAGAGGTCCGATGATTGCGCCGCTGTGGTCCATGGCACGGTGAAACCCGTACGCTTTACCCCGGAATTCCGCGGGTGTCGAATCGGCAATGATTGCGTCGCGCGGCGAAGTCCGGAGCCCCTTCCCCACGCGATCGGAGAAACGAAGCGCAAGGACGTGGAGCCATGACGTAGAAAACGCTATGAGCGGCCGAATGATGTTCGAGATGGAATAACCGGCAACGATCCATCCTTTGCGCTTCTTCACCCGGTCCGAGACATACCCGGAGTAGAGCTTAAGCAATGATGCGGTCGACTCTGCGATCCCTTCGATCACGCCAAGCGCCGCCGGCCCCGCTCCGAGCACCGACGTGAGAAAGACCGGCAGCAGCGGATAGATCATCTCGGATGCGCCGTCGTTCAGAAGGCTGACGAAGCCGAGGATCACGACGTTTCGCGTGAGCCCCTTGCGCCAGCCTGCGGGTTGTGTCTCCGTTTCCGTCATAAGTACTGGAGACTTTACCCGATTTATGTTTTTTTTTCAAGTTTTAAACTATCGACGCAGCGCAGTCAAGAGGCCTTCCGAAGCGGAAAAGACCGGTCCGAGCACGAACCAAGTTGCGCCGCGAGCGTGCCCAGCCGGTTCGTCGCCCGCCGTGATGAAGAGAGTAAAAAACAGGCAGAGCGAGTTTACGCCACCCTCACATCGACCTCAGACGAAAGCGGCATTCCCTCCTTTCCCGCAATGGGATACGCCGTAAACCGGCTTTCGGCAATCTTTGTCTGTTTCGTACCGATCGCAAAAAACGCGATCGCCTGTTGCAGTTGTTCCGCATGGGAAGCCAACTCCTCGGCAGTCGAGGACATGGATCCTGCGGTGCCTGCGAATTGCTGGATCAGCATATCCATCTGAGACACCGCACTGCGAATCTGTTCAACTCCGATCTTCTGCTCGCTGCTGGCGCTGGAAATCTCCTGGACCAATCCGGCAGTTTTCTGGATATCCGGTACGATCTTTGACAGAAGTTCCCCCGCTCTCTCGGAGACTTCTACGCTGGAGGCCGATACATCCCGAATCTCGATGGCCGCGGTGTGGCTCTTCTCCGCAAGTCTCCTTACTTCCGTCGCAACGACCGCGAAGCCCTTGCCGTGTTCCCCTGCGCGCGCGGCCTCGATCGCCGCGTTGAGGGCCAGCAAGTTCGTCTGGCGGGCGATTTCCTCAATGATGCCTATCTTGCCGGCGATCTCCTTCATGGCTGATACGGTCAATGACACGGCCCGACCTCCCTCCTGGGCCGCTTGTGCAGCCTGTAATGCGATCTTCTCTGTTTCACGGGCATTCTCGGCATTGTGTCCGATATTCGAAGCCATCTGTTCCATGGACGCCGAAACCTGCTCGGCCTCAGCAGCTTGCTCGGAGGCCCCCTGAGACACCTGTTCGGCGCTGGCCTGCACCGACTGGCTCCCCGATGCCACGTGGTCGGTCGTCGTCTTCACGGTGGTCACAACCGACCTGAGCTTGACCACCATCGTTTGCATGACTGTCAGGAGATATCCCAATTCATCCTGCTTCTCAATCTCGATCGCCACTGCAAGGTCGCCGCGAGATAGCCGTTCGGCCGCAGTCACTGCCTGCTTGATCGGCCGCACAACGACCCTGTTGATCAGATAACGGACGCCGAGAGCGACCACGAGCAGTGCCAGGATCGTGCTGACCCCCATGATGAGAAAAGATTTCCGTGCGCTTACCATGAGGGCCCGCTTGCTGTACCCGAGCGAGAGGTAGCCCAAAAGGTTATCGGCCTCGTCTTTCACCGGCGTTTCATAAATCAGGAGGTCCGACGTGCTCGCCGGCTCTTTCGACGAGATGGTGACGGGATTTTTCTTTTCGTCGTAGTACACGGCGTAGACGACGTCCGGCGTTTTAATGATCTCCTTGACAAACCCGTCGAGCGCACCGAGGTCGAAGTTACGATAATAGTAAATGCTCGTCTTCGCCATATATTTCACCATGGCGTCCCCTCGCGCATCCATCTGTTCCCGAATTTGATCCCGCGTCGTCTTGAAACCGATGAGTGCCAAAATAGACACCAGCGAAACCACGAAAATCAGGCTGGAAAGCTGAAACGTTTTACCGATCGACTGCTTCCGGGTACCTGTGCGTTCTTGCGGCGCGGACGCTGCCTGTTGTCCTCGATGCGTACTCACAGAAAAGTCCTCCTTAGTGCTTGACATCAACTACCTTCGTACCTGCTATTTTCGTCAGGTAAATTTTTGACATGGCCTGATGATTCGATGGCGAAAAAGCGAATGTCAGCCCGCCGGTGGTCACGTTCAGCTTCTCCGCCGCAGCAATGAAAGAGTCCTGCGTCAGCGGGCCGTTCACCTTCTTCAACACCTCAACGAATGCGACTGCATCGATATATCCTTCGAGATCGGTATAATCCAATTCCTGGCGGCCCGCAGCTTTCAGGTTCTTCTGGTACTGACGGATAATGGCCAGCGAACTGTCATGAGGGGACGGCATGACCTGGGTAATCATCACGCCCTCTCCTTCGTTGCCAAGTTCCCTGACCAGCGCCGCTGTGCCCACAAAGGAGACATTCAGAAAGAGCGGGTTGAACCCCTGCGCTTTCGCCTTTTTTATAAAAGCAGCCATGGCCTTGTAGGTTCCCACCATAATGACCGCATCTGGATGAGAAGGCTTGAGGCTGGCCAGACCGGCATCGACGTTTTCGGTGTTCCGTTCGTATGTGCCCTCTCCAACAATGTCCAGGTGACGGCTCTTAAGCGCTTTTGCGACGCCTCCCTTGACTGCCAGGCCGTAGGCGTCATTCTGGATAAACACGCCGATTCTGCTTTTTCCCAATTTCTCAGTCAGGTATTTTACCTGTGTCTCCGCCTCATCAAAGTAGCTTCCCCGCACGTTGAAAATTGTTTTGCTTACCGGCGTACGCAGGAACTCAGCTCCAGTAAAGGGACTCCAGTACACGATCTTTTCCTTATTGACGGCCGGCAGAATAGCCGACGACGTCGGCGTCCCGACGTAACCGAAGAGGGCGAAGACTTTGTCCTCGGCAATCAGTTTGTTCGTATTCTCAACCGTCCTCTTCGGTTCGTACCCATCGTCATAACTAAGAAGTTTGATCTTACGGCCATTCACCCCACCGGCATCGTTGATCATTTTGAAATACGCCATGGCCCCGGCTTTGACTCCGCTGCCGAGGGCCGATGCCGGGCCGGTTAGTGCATTTGACATTCCGATCACGATCTCATGGTCCGTGACCCCCTTCTCAGCTGCACTGGCTGACATCGGGCCTCCTGCGACGAGAATGAATCCGGCAAGGACAATACCGGCAAACAGCATATATCTCTCCTTGCAAATAGCAACCATACAGCACCTCCCTCTCTTATTTGGTCTTTGTAATTGAAAGCCGCAATATTCTTTTTTTTGTTCCGTGGTTTTGGAATTCAATAATGATGAGGCGTAACTATGTATTTAGTTTCTAATCTGTTTACCTTTGTTTAAGATTGTAAAAGCAATATGTTTGCCAGTATCGTTTTCTTCAACGAATCAAGCAATTAACAATTACAATTATTAATAGCCGAGTCGTTTTTGAAACAAACTAGAGGTAAAAAGGGTCGGACGTTGGACAAATATAAGCACCAAAGTTCCGACCCGTGAAAGAAATTGCAGTAAATAACTTTGAGCTGCTTTTTATTCAAGATAGAAATACATTTTTTTGTGATTTTTCTGCGTGCCGCCGATTTTCGATTGAAGAGGAACAGTCTGATTTGATACAACGTAAACGAAGATGCAAGTTCCCGCCTCATCTCTACACAAAACGATAGTTGACGGGACTAATCTTCGACAGGTTTGAGATGCCGAAGGGAGGCTATGGCTTTGGTTTTATGAGCAGAGTTGAGAAAAATATTGCTTCCCCCCGGGACTTGGTATATGATCATACGATCAATATATTGATCACTTGTGTTCACTGGGGAGGAAAGGTGCTATGCCCGAACTTGTAACGGTATCGAGCGTTGAAAAAAAAGAGAAGCTCAACGGCTATTTGGAGGAACTATTCAAGAAAGGACGCTACTCGGACATGACCCTGGCCATCGGGATGTACTCCATACTTATCGATTCGCAGCACATGATGGCCGACCAGAAGGACCTCTATCATTTCGTGCTGCACCTGGTCAAGGACCGCATCAGCAAAATGAAAGGGAAAAGCTACGCTGCCTGGTACGCCGGCTTCCCGAAGGAGATGGACCAGTTGATGTCTTCAGGCCAGGTGGTTGCAGATAAAGCGGCTGCAGACGTCCTCGCATCCCATCGCTCGGCCGCTGGTCCCTTTAAGTCGCTGGACGACTTTTTTTTCTGGGCACTCGATGACCGGCGCTTGGCGCTGGAGCAGATCGTGCAGTATATCGACAGGACGGCCGGGATCGGTCTCTGCTGAAACGGTAGCGGTAATCGACACGTAAGCAGCCGAGTTCAGGCTTGGAGTTGCCGGAACTCTGCGCCGCTGCGAGAATTTTTCTAACGCATATTGAAAAAGAATTTGGTTCGTTACTGACACATTAAAAAATGCAGAATGCGAGAGGCCCCCTCGTTCGTCATTCTGCATTTTTAGTTCACAGTGGCAGTTTTTTCATGACATCCGCTACGGTAATTCCCGTCATGCACTTCACGTTTTTCCCGCAGGTACGCTGAAAACACGGTGAGCAATCAACCTCCGAGCGCACAACCGTATTGGAGCTCCCATAGGGTCCGGTTCTCCACGGGGCCGTGGGCCCGAAGAGCGCAAGGACCTTCGCTCCGACAGCCGCCGCAAGGTGCATGGAGCCGGTATCCGTCGTGATAAACAGATCGGATAGCGACGCGAGCGCTGCCAGTTCCTTGAGCGTAGTTTCCCCTCCCCAGTTCAAAGCGTCACCGTGCTTCATCAGAGTAATTACCCGCTCGATCATCCTGCGGTCGTCCGGACCTCCGGTAAAGATGACTACTGCATTTTTTTCCTGAATCAACCGGTCCGCAAGTTCTGCGAAGTTTCTCTCCGGCCAGAGCTTTGTTGTCCAGCGCGCTCCGGGATTCATGACCACGAAACGCCGTCCCGCCGGCTTCACTGCGTCAATTCGCCGCTTGATCTTTTCCCGCTCCCCTTCGATCGGCAGCGCACAGGCCGTAGAAACATCCCTCGCGCCGAGGTACCGCGCGATGTCGAGATACCGCTCGAGCGCATGTTTTTCGATGTCATAGGCCGGCAAGCGCTCATTCAGGAACAGGTAAGAAAATTCGCGCGTACGGTCGAATCCGATTTTTCGGTCCCCATGGGCAAGACCGATAAGGACGCCGCTCTTGAAGAGCCCCTGGAAATCTATGGCGATGTCGAAGCGGATGCTGCGCAGCTCGCGGACGAACCTGGTGATACCGCTCAGGCCCCGCCATGCAGTGAAGGGATTTTTGAACAAGTGCAGCCAGGCTCTCCTGTGCGATACCAGCAGCCGGTCGATGAGCGGATGCCCTTCCAGAATGCCTGCCGCGGCCTCCTCGACCACCCACGTTATTTCGCTGTCGGGATAGGTTTTTTTGATTGCTTCGAGTGCAGGCAAAGTCTGGACAACATCGCCGATCGCGGAAAGTTTGATGATAAGAATTTTCATAGTGCGGACGTTCAGCAATGATAATCCAATCACTGGACGCAGTCAACTCGAAAACAGACGCAAGACACCCGATTCGGATTAAGAGTAGAAAAAAAGAGCAATCCTCCATTTTCGGGAGGATTGCTCCTTTGCTAAACCAGTCTTTACAAAACTATTTTCTACTAGAAACGATAGCTGTACATGACCTGTGAATTGGTCTGACTGTGGGTTATGGTCTGGCCCTGACCGTTGGTCGCCTTGACCTCGGGAGCATAGGTGAAGGATGCGTCTACGCTCGAGGCCTTGGTGATCATATAGCCCGCGCCCAACGTCACATGGTTCTTTTCGATGGCCGGGAACAATGCATTTAAATAGGTGTCAGGGATCGGATTGTTGGTGATATTCAACCCCGCGCGCAGTATCCAGTCGGGACTAACCTTGTAGCCTGCGCCGATCATGAACACATGCTGGTCCCTCCATTTTTGGAACAGAGTGGCATCAAGTTCCGTACCGCCAAAAGCCGCCTGCGCCATAGGATTGGACTGAGTCGAGTCCGCGGTGAAAACCATTTTAAAGTTCTTCATCACGTCTGCCCAGTTGATCCACTTATAATCGAATACGACCATCAGATTGTCTGACGCTTGATAAGAGACGCCGGCGCCTATCATCTGGGGCCACTGAAAATCCTTGATCTGGATCTTGCCCGTGAGCGGGATTGTGGCAGGGACGTATACGCCGTTTGGCGCACCACCGCCGGCAACACCCGAGTCGACATTCGCATTAAAGCTTACCTGAGCGCCATTTGTTTCCAGATCTCCGAGCCAGGTTTTGCTGTGATAAGTCAAACCAACGGATACTGCATCGTTTATCTTGTAGACGCCGCCGAGCTTGCCGGCAAAGCCGGATCCCATGGCCTTGCCAGTAAATGGGTCGTTATCGGAGAAATCAAAGCGACCATAGTTCACCGGGTTGGCAGGATTGACCGTACCAGCTGGAAACGCGCCGCCGCCAAAAACCAGACTGCCAAAGGCGTCCATCATGCTTCCTGACACCGTACCGTAGGTTTGCGTTGATCCCGGAAAAGCGGCCATGTCAAGAAATGCTGCCCCCGGAAGCGCCATCTTCAGGTCCAGACCGGCCCACACATAATCAACGGACGCGGCCAAAATCAAGTTCTTGTCTACCTGATAGGCATACGGAATGATCAGTCGTCCGACACTCAACTCGGAACGGACTTTGTCACCTGATCCCGCCGCCATGAATGAATCCGCCGAATATTGCGCTCCCATGCCGCCCTGAGCGAACACACCAACGCCGTATGACGACTGCCCACTCTTCTGTACCCAACCGATGGCCGGCATATAGAAGGCATTCAATTGCGATGTGGTCTCCTGACCGGGCACACTCACCTTGATGTTCGGTCCCAGATAACCAAAAGCCACATCGAGCCGGTTCCCCTCCGGCATAAGGCCGAGTGTTGCAGGGTTGTTCATCATTGCCGCGGTGCCGTTGTCGTAGGCCATGGACGCGCCGCCCATACCCGTCGCAATCGGACCGTATCCCTCAAGATTCATACCATCGGTTGCAAAGACTGTAGCAGGCACAAACAGTGACACACTTCCAACGATCAGAGCAAACAACATTACAGATATCCCTTTTTTCATACGCCCTCCTCTCCTTTCTCAATCTGGCACTCGGCCAGTACCCCTACTCGTAATGATGTTTCGATACTACTAAACTATATGGACCAAAAAAAAGCTCCCCGTCGAACTTCGGCGGGAGAGGCCTCCTATTTGTTGGGCGATTATTTCACATTTATCAGAAGCTGTCAAGCTAACATTCACGGCCCTCAACTTACGATTTTAACTTCTTTTGCACTTGCATTTTGCGGTTTTTTTGCTAGAATTCTGACAGTTTTTCTGTCAGGAGATATCTCGACTGGATGTGGCTCACAACCACGCAAAACAATCAGAAGATTCATGACGTAGAATTCTTGTAATGCGAGAAAGAATACGGAGGAGGTTATCGAATGCCGAAAAAAAAAGTAAAAGGCGAGAAAACAAAAAAGAAAGCCGCTTCCCGAAAACCCGCCAAGAAAACAATCAAGAAAAAACTTGCTAAAAAGAAAATCATTAAGAAAAAAGCTGCGAAAAAGAGAGTGCCTTCGCTCGAGCAAGCTGTTCCGCTGAAGCCGACCACCGTAGAGCCAGGCCCGCCTCCGCGCAGCATGCCGCCTTTGGAAGAACCTGTCTCCAATGAGGAGGCCATCGGCACGGTGACCCATTATTACAGCCATCTCAGCGTGGCGGTTGTCCAGCTCAATAAAGGAGAGCTCAAAACCGGCGCTACCATCCACATAAAAGGACACGTGACAGACTTTACGCAAGCAGTGGAATCCATGGAGTATGAACACCAGCACGTAGACCAGGCCTCGGCAGGCCAGAGCGTCGGCCTCAAAGTAAAAGACCACGCCCGGGAACATGATATCGTGTTTCTTGTGAAGTAACGTTGCGTCGCACAAAACTATGATACAATGAAAACAGCGCAGGTGTTTGCCTGCGCTGTATCTTTTTACACAGGAAAATCCCGAGGAGACCGTCATCCCAACTATTCACGGCGAAACAACAGGTCTTAAACCTGCTGAAGTAAAACTGCTCGAGCGTCTCTATCGAAGGAGAATGCCGCCGGACGCGGTTATCACTCCCGAGGCAGCGAGGGCTCTTTCCGAGGCCTCTGCAGAGACGGGCAGGCAGATCGGTCTCATCATCGACCGCTCCGGCAGCGTTCGCAACGTGCTTGTCGGCACGAACAAGGACATCCTCATTCCCGACTTGTCCGAGCACCGCCTGGGCGCGAAACGGCTGCGGGGCGTCCGCTTCATCCACACCCATCTTAAGGGCCAGCCGCTGAACCAGGAAGACCTGACGGACCTTGCCCTGCTCCGGCTGGATTTCATGGCTGCACTCGCGGTCCAGGCCGACGGGCTGCCCGGAAACATCTCGATCGCCTATCTCGTCCCGCCCAATCCCGAAGAGAAAATTTATGAGGTCATGCCGCCGCGTTCCGTACATGCGATCGCGCTGGATGCCGCGGAATTCATCGCGGACATCGAGCGCCAGATGGAGAGGGCACAGGAAGCACGTGAAGTAGCCAAAAAAGACCGCGCCATCCTCGTGAGCGTATCGAAAAAGAGCAGGCACGAGCAGGAGGAATCCGTCGAGGAACTGAAGGAACTCGCACGAACGGACGGCATCACGGTGCTGGATACCGTGATCCAGCGGCTGCATGACATCAACCCGAAGTATCTGCTCGGTGAAGGAAAACTCAAGGAGCTCATCATCCGTTCTCAGCAACTCGGCGCGGACCTGATCGTGTTCGACCAGAACCTGTCTCCTGCCCAGGTCAAGGCCATCGGCGACATCACCGAGATGCGCGTCATCGACCGCACCCAGCTCATCCTCGACATCTTCGCGCGCCGTGCCCACAGCGGCGACGGCAAGGTGCAGGTCGAGCTTGCCCAGCTCAAATACCGCCTGCCGAGATTATCGGAACGTTCCACTGCCCTTTCCCGGCTCACAGGCGGCATCGGCGGAAGAGGCCCGGGCGAAACGCGGCTCGAGGTCGACATGCGCAGGGCGCGGGACAAGATCCGGAGGCTGGAGAAGCAGCTCGATGCCCTCGGGAAGGCCAGAGACCAGCGGCGCGAGCGGCGCATCAAAAGCGAGATCCCCATCGTTTCGATTGCCGGGTACACCAATGCCGGCAAGTCAACGCTCTTTAATGCGCTGACGAAATCGGAGGTCAAGGCGGAAAACCTTTTATTCGCCACGCTCGACACGGCCACGCGGAGACTACGCTTTCCGCGCGACCGAGAGGTCGTCATCACCGACACCGTAGGATTCATCAAGGACCTGCCGAAGGACCTGCTCGGAGCGTTCCGTGCCACGCTCGACGAAATGCAGGACGCCGACCTGATCCTGCACGTAGTTGATATCAGCAATCCCCGGTTCGAGCAGCAGATGGACTCGGTGAACAATCTCTTGAGGGAGATCGGCCTTGAACACATTCCCCAGATTGTTGTTCTGAACAAGGTGGACCTCGTAAACCCCCTCTGGGCAAAAGCCATGGCAAACCGGTTCAGGGGCGTTGTCTGTTCAGCGATCAATCAGGGTTCGTTCGAAGGCTTGTTAAAAGAGATCGAGAAAAAAGTGTGGGAGGATGAAAAGAAACAAGACTCGTAGTGCAGGGATTATGGTATAGCTGACAAGTTTCAGGACATCGGTTACCCGGCTGGTCAAGACATCGGTTACCCGAAATCGTGTTTATTAGGCTAGAGCATCTTCTCGGCCCAATTCATGCTCTCCTTATTCAGATTACTAAAGGAGAGCGCACTCAGACAGACCCCTATCAAACGACACATCCAAAGAGGCGAATCACCCAAAGATGTTTATACCAGCCTGAACCGATCCAAGAAGTGGTTCTTCAAATGGCTGATACGATATCGAACCGGAGCAGCAGGCTGGTTCAAAGAACAATCTCGGGCTCCCAAAACAAGGCCCTCGGAGATCGACGAGGGAGCGAAAAAGCGCATCCTTTTGACCAGGCAGCAACTGGTGGATGCGCCTTATGCCCAGATCGGCGTTTCCGCCATCAAATGGGAGCTCAAGAAGCAGGGGCTACCATTTCCTTCGGACAGCACGATAAACCGAGTGCTGAAACGCAAAGGGCTCGTTAAAAAAACAGCCTATGCGTCCAAAGGAGTCGAATACCCTTACTTCACCGAGGCCTTGGGGTGCAACAATATCCACCAGATGGGCTTGGTGGGGCCGCGCTACATCAAAGATGACCGTAGGTTCTATGCGCTGCATGTCATTGACCTTTTCAGCCATGAAATCTACACCGAAGCTCAAAGAACGAAAGAGCCTGCGCTGCACGTATCGCGGCGACATAACCGCCTGGCCCTGCACCTATGATGTAAGTTTAATAGCCATGTGACACGCCGAGCTTCTCAGTGATCTCGCCGGCAGTCAGTTCGCCTTCTCTAAGCAGGCAGAGTATCTCAAGCCTCGTGGGATTGGAAAATATCTTGCAAAAATCAGCGTGCAGCTTCAATATCTCTTTCTTCATGGCAGATTGCTGAGCCCCCTCTTCATCTTCCAGAGGAAGTATTTCTCGAACCGGACCTTCATCCACTTCGCCCAGATGGTCTTCCTCGTATAGGAACTCTGGCGCGGCGGAAGCACGGGATAGGCCTTCATGTATGCGGCTGTGTTTCCCATGTCCATGAGACAAACCACGCCGATTTCCGACGGAGGAGGCGGGGTCTTCCCGGTGATGCCGGCAGCGATAGTTGCCGCGGCAATCTTCGCCATCTTCACCGTCATAAATCCGGTCTTGGGAACGCCCGTCGGCACCGGCGTCGCCTCCGGCGGTGCGATGGCCATGGTAACACCGATGGCAAAAATATTTTTAAATTTCGTATGACGATAGTTCTTGTCAACCGGGATGAACCCGCGGGGATTTCCCAACGGCATGACGGCAGGCACGCCTTTGAACGGCGGCGCGATCATGGCAAGTTTGAAGGGTAGCTTTGTGCCGTCCTTGAGTTTGATTTCTCCGGGCGTTACCTCTTCAATGGCTTGGCTGATGACGGGTTTGATGTCCCGCTCGGCAAATTCGTCTTCCATGAAGCGCTTTGATTTGCCGAGACCACCGACCCCCATGTGGCCGAGATAGGGTTCAGACGTGAGATAGAGGATGGGTACTTTGTGGCGCATTTTTCGACGGCGAAGCTCGGTGTCCATCTCAAACGCCAGCTCGTAGGACGGGCCGAAACAGCTCACCATCTGCGACGAACCGACGACTATCGGACCGGGGTTCTCCAGGATCTTTTTCCACGATTCTCTGGCTCTTAATGCATGATCAAGTGTAAACGTACAGTCGGTATGGCCCTTATCAGGTCCCAGCCCGGGAATCTCATCAAAGGAAAGATACGGTCCCGTAGATATTACGAGAAAGTCATAGGGCAGCTCTTTTCCTTTTGAGGTTGTTACCTTCGATGAATCGGCGTCGATCTGCTTTGCCGCGTCATGAACGAACTCGATCCCCTTGGGCTTCAGGATCTCGCTCACCTTAAGGGTAATATCTTCCGGCTTTCTCCACCCCATGATGAGCCACGGCAGCGACGGCAGGAACACAAACCGGTCATCGTCGCTCACCACGGTCACGTCGGCTTTCTTCCCAAGCAGTCGTTTAAGCTCGAAGGCCGCTGTCAATCCCCCGAACGATCCCCCTACCACAACGATCCTTGACATAATAACCTCCCCTGTACAACAAGATTTAAAACATCCCGACCACCTTGTCGCCGCCCGTAATGATGTCGGTCAGCTTGTCGTAGTCGATGTTTTTTGCACGCCCATCCATTTCGGAATCCTTGAGACCCCGGAGCCTCTTGTCGTCATCCAGGACATACACTGTCCTGGCAAAATCGCCGAGCCGTTCTTTTTTCGCAAAATACACGCCGTTCTGCAGCAGGATAAGATCGGCCCCGCTTTCTTTCGCAAGGGTCAATCCGAGTGCTCCATCAGTCGTATCCGGCGCGCTCTTTATCATCACGAACATAGCAGCCTCCTCTAGAATATCATGGTCGATTTTGCTTCCTTCAACAGTCCCGCGATCTCTTTGGCACCGACCAGTTTGACGTTTTCGACGACCTCGTTTGACGGGACACCCTGCGTTTTGAGCGAAGCAGTGTCGGCATAGACGGCGACTCCCATTTCGACGCAGTCCTTGAGAGTGCCTTCGAGATTTGTGAAACCCGTACCCTTGTCGTCCTGCCCCTTCTTTGCAAGCAGCACCCCGCCGTCGATCAGGATGAGATCAACGCTAAGTTCACCGGACACAGCGCCAAGGGCATGGCGTACAGCCTCGGCCGCGTTGATATCGCCGTAGGGAGATCTCTTTAAGATCATCGCAACATTTGACATATGCTCCTCCTATGCACCTAGATTAATCCACACGTCCGTCTCGCCCATGGTTGCAAACAGGCCTTTAAGCGAGCCTACTTCTGTACCTGCAAGATAGTCGTCTTTCGCCGCACGGCGAAAGTTGAGGCACCCGCCTCAGAGATACACCTTCAAGCCTTTTTGTATGAGCCTGGTGAATTCCTCTTCGGCATTCAGGATCCCTTTCGCCTTCTGCTTTGTCAGAAAGCAGTAGATGCCGTCAGCCGATGCGATGAGGTTGACGGTATGGCCCTTGTTCAAAGCGGATTCGGCAATGCGGGCGCTCGTCAGCGTGTTCTCGTAGGAATACGGCGATGTTGATAAATATAGAGTTACGGTTTTTGGCATGGCACCCTCCTTTATACGAGTGTTATTTCACAGTCGCACATGATCGATGTCTTCAAGCTTTGGTACGTAATGGTATCTTTCTTTGCGATGAGCCGCCCGTTCAAGACAACGGAAGGACAGGGAAGCGGGTCTCGCTGCCCCTGATACTCCTTCGAGGTCTTCTTGATTACGACGACTTCTGCGCCGAACTCTTTCTCCGCCACACGAGCGGCATCCATATTGGACAATCAGCGCTTGCCCATGGGGTCGTTCACGTAGAGAGTAATTGTGTGCTTTTTCATGCAGACTTATCTTCTCCTTTCGCCAGGGTAAGTTCCTTTTTTCGTCACCGGACAACAGGCCGGTGCGGGTATGTCTTCTTTATACTTTTTTTTGAGAAGTCCCAGGAGATCAGGGATGAGAGGTTCTTTGAGGAAATAGCACTTGAGCCTTCCGTCAACGAAGAAATCGATGATTCCGTTCGTTCGGAGGAGGGTCAAGTGCTGTGACACATTCGGCTGGCTGATGTCGAGGGAGTCTTCGAAATCGCTTACGCATTTCACACCTTGAGTAAGCTCTTCGAGAATCTTGATGCGCATGGGGTGGGCGATGACTTTGAGGAGATCGATTCTCTTGTCCATGGGGAGCATTTTGTTTTTCTCCTTATATCGAAACGAAAAACAATTTACATAAAAGTATGCAAATATTATTATACTTTTACATAAATGTCAAGCACAATTTCTTGCTCTGGTCGCTGTGTAATTTCCTAGTGTAGTGTCTCTCAATTAACTGGTGTTATGTCATGATTTGTGATAGGATGCTGTTCATGGCACGACACGCTTTAACCATAAACCTTACTGAGTCTGATCGACAAGAACTAGAGCAATGGGTGCGGGCTCATCGCACCCCGCAACAAGTTGCTCAACGGTGTCGAATTATTCTAGCCGCTGCGAATGGCCAACAAGACAAGGCCATCGCAAAGCAAATGCAAATCAATTATAAAACGGCTGCATTATGGAGGCAGCGGTTCTGTAGTGAAGGTCCGGACTGCCTTTGGGAAGTTGCGGCAGGTCGCGGACGTAAACCAGAGTTAACGGCAACCAAAATTAATAAAATAATTAATGCCACACTGCAAACGAAGCCTGCTGGAGCCACCCATTGGAGTTGCCGAACGATGGCTGAACAGCAGGGCGTGAGCAAAGCAACGATCAATAGGATCTGGCAAAGTCATCATATTCAGCCGCACAGAACCACGGGATTTAAGTTGTCACGCGATCCACGGTTCTTGGAAAAGCTTACCGATGTCGTCGGGCTCTATCTCAATCCTCCAGAAAAAGCATTAGTGCTGTGTGTGGATGAGAAAAGCCAGATTCAAGCGTTAGATCGTACACAACCGGGACTTCCTTTAAAAAAAGGGCGTTGCGGTACCATGACTCATGACTATAAGCGTAACGGCACGACAACCCTTTTTGCTGCGCTCGAATTGGCGCAAGGTAAAGTGATCGGTCAATGTTATGCTCGGCATCGCCATCAGGAATTTCTCAAGTTTTTAAAGCAACTGGATGCTGAATTCCCGGTCGAAAAGCAGCTGCACATAGTGATGGATAACTATGGCACGCATAAGCACCCCAAAGTCCAGAGATGGTTAACACGGCATCCACGTTTTGTTTCCCACTTCGTCCCGACCAGTTCAAGCTGGTTGAACCTTGTTGAGCGTTGGTTCGGAGAACTGACGGGAAAACGAATACGTCGCGGAGTCTTTGTCAGCGTGGACGCGCTCAAGAGCGCTATCGAAGAGTATTTGGCTGCTTGGAACAAAGACCCAAAACCGTTTGTATGGACCGCAACCGTTGAATCGATCGTTAAGAAACTTGGACGCTGCAAACAAACATTGGAGAAAATTCAGCCAGGCTGCACATTACCTCGCTCTCGCAAGAAAAAGGCTGATAACACCAGTCGTTTGTGAGACACTACACTAGATTCTTCTGCGGTGGGTACAAACTTTCCTTCGAGAATACATTAGCGGTCCTTGGGGGAAAATTCGTCCTTTGTTCATCGAGGTGTGCTAAGTATTGATAAAAGCGAGGCAGACTTGGGCCTGAGCCTTCCAATAGACCTGCTGCTGTATACTGCGTTCTCAATCTTTCCTCCCGGGCTGATGATAAATCCAGTTGCATGGAGGAAGTTTTTCGCGGGATTGCAGAAAGCCCCGGTGATTGATGACACTGCTCTAGGGACGAGGCCGTACCCCACGGCAAAGGTCAAACCGTAATGTTCGACAGTCTTGGCAGCTTATTCAAGGGATCAGACGAAGCCGCGATGATCCGAATGTTCTTCTACTCGAATTCGGCCATGCTTCTTTGGAAATCCAGCAACTGCTGGCGGCAGAACTGTCACCAGTGGCCGCGGTATAAGCGACTCCATGTCATGGGGCCGCCGCACTGGATAGTTAAGCACAGGTTAGGCGGAACCACAACTACGCCTCGCTTCGGGGGCTTCCCTCAGTGATCTGGATATACGTGACGTGTGACGGGCGGGGTTAAACGGCTCGAAGTACGATTGGCCTATCTCATACTTATTTATCACCTCGCGGCGTAAGACCCCTTGCTTTAGCTATGGGGATATAAGCCGCATCCCGCAAAGCGGGCTAAGAATTTAGTTGCCTTTTACATTAAACCATGATATATTGTAAATCATGCTCATCAATAAAGCTTACAGTTTTCGGCTTAACCCGACAGCGAAGCAGTCCGAATTTCTCGCTCATCATTTCGGGTCCTGCCGTTTCGTCTACAACCGATTTCTGCGTGAGCGCATTGATTACTACGCTACGAATAAGGGCAAGAAGAAACAGGGATTGACGTACAATGACACGGCGAAGATGCTGACTGATCTCAAAAAGAGCCCTGAATTTGTGTGGCTGAACGCTGTAAATTCTCAGGCGCTTCAACAGTCCCTGCGTCGTCTTGATGTTGCATACAACAACTTTTTTAACAAGCGATCGGAGTTCCCGAAGTTCAAGAGCAAGCATGACAGACAATCGTTTCTGGTGCCTCAACATTTTTCCGTCGATACTGACTCTGGGACTATCAGTATTCCGAAGTTCGCTCCGATCAAGGCCGTTCTTCACCGCAAGATTGAAGGCGCATTGAAGAGCATTACGATCTCGAAGACAACGACCGGAAAGTATTTTGCCTCCGTTCTTTGTGAAGTCGAAAAGAAAATAAAGCCGAAAAAGTCTGGTAATCAGATCGGCATCGACCTGGGGCTCAAATCGTTTCTCGTAACCTCCAATGGTGAACGGGTTGAGTCCCCAAAGTTTCTCCGCAAGTCCGAAGATCGCTTGAAGTTCTTTCAGTGCCGTCTTTCCCGCAAGGTAAAGGGCAGCGCGAACCGGAACAAAGCGCGTCACAAGGTCGCGCTGCTTCATGAAAAAATTGCGAATCAAAGAAAAGATTTCCTTCACAAATTGAGTTCCCGGCTGGTAAGCGAGAACCAAGCTATCTTTGCCGAGGACTTGAATGTGAAGGGCATGACGGCGAACCACTGCATTGCAAAAAGCGTTTGCGATGCTGGCTGGTCTGAATTCATCCGTCAGGTTGCGTACAAATCCGAATGGAGTGGAACCATGTTCGGTCAAATCGACAGGTTTTTCCCATCGTCTAAGCGGCATGCAACGTGCGGCTGGATCAACGACGGGCTTACACTCAAAGATCGAGAGTGGACTTGTCAAGGTTGCAGAGAAATCGTTGACCGTGATTTCAATGCTGCTCAAAACATTCTCCTTTTCGGACAAATTTAACTACGGGCGGATCGCCCGAAAGTAACGCTCAGTGAGAATCGGCGTACTAAAGCCCTTCGTTGACCTGAGAAGCCCCCGCCTTCAGGCGTGGGGTAGATCACTCAACTTAATTATGGAACAAAACGCTGGTTCAGGACGCAACCTACTTCCCGCCTATCGAAAGTTCCCTGATTCGAAGCGACGGGCTGCCGAGCCTTCCGGAAAAGCGAAGGTCGCTGCCCACGGCATCTACGTGTTTCATGAGATCGAGGATGTTTCCTGCGAGCGTGATCTCGCGCACGGGATAGGCTTTCCTGCCCTTCTCGATCCAGAACCCGATCGCCCCCACGGAAAAGTCCCCGGAGATCGGATTGGCGGTATGCATGCCCATGACTTCCGTCACGTAAAGGCCCTTGTCGATTGAACCGATCAGGTCTTCAAGAGATTGCTTTCCCGGATCAACATAAAGGTTCGTCAGACCCACGCCGGGGATGCCCTTAAACCCGCCGCGCATGCCGTTTCCCGTTGATACGGTCTTGTCTTTGTTCGCCGTGTACGTATTATAAAGGAACATGGCCAGCCAGCCCCGTTCGATCACGGTTTTTTTTATCATCGGCACGGTCTCGTCGTCCGATGGCGCGGTCCCGAGCCCGCCCTCAAGCAGCCCGTCATCGAACACCGTGATGACCGAAGATGCTACCTCCTGGTCAAGCTTGCCCATGAAGAGCGACCGCTTCTTCTGTACGCTCTCCGCAGAGAAGCCGCTTGCCATCATCGAGAGGAACTCCTGGGCCACCGTCGCTTCAAGGATGACGGGAGCTTTGATTGAATCGATGTGCTTTGCGCCGAGCAGGTCGAGGGCATTCTGCGCGGCCTTCCGGCCTACTTCCTCAATCCGGAGTTTCCGGTAAAAGCGGTTTACGTCGAAGTCGGAACCCGCCTGCGCTTCGCCCTTGTCCTCGGCAACGACCTCGATGCTCGATGAGCATGCAGTGCTCCGGTACGACGATTCAGCGCCATTGGTATTCATGATCAGGGTCTCGGCATCAGAGAAGGTTGCTGATGCTTTGCGGATGCGCTTGATCCGCGCATCGACGGCGAAAGCTTCCCGTTCCATGGCCATCACCCGTTCAATTTTTTCCTTCTCGCCCAGGTTGACGATTTCGGAATCAAAGATATTTACCTTGTGATAAGCCGTTGCAGGTTTGTTGGGGAGAGAATGGAACGGATCGGGCTCCGTGTTTTGCGCGTTCGTGACCGCAGCCTGGGCAAGCGTCTTGAGCGAATTTTCGGAGAGGTCGGTCGTGAAGGCAAAACCCATGCGCGTCCCGACGAGGAGACGGAGCCCGGCCCCGATGTCCTTAGCGCGGTCGAAGGCATCAACCTTTTGGTCTTTTACTTCAATGGATGTGGAGGAATAGGCCCGGAGAAAGACTTCAGCTGCATCGGCCTTATGGGATCGGGCAAAAGAGAGAATCTTTTCCGCAGTGTTTCTTTCCATGGTGCCTCCTCTGCGCCCTGCGGTAAAGCATAACGGATCTTACTCGAAGTAACTCGCCGACGCCGTGTCGGACTCCCAGACAGTCACGCTCGCGACTTCGACATTCTCGTCATCGATTTTTTTCGCCATGTTGTCGTAGATCCACTTGGCCAGGTTTTCCGATGACGGGTTGATCTGCGTAAAAGGGAATATTTCGTTCAAAAACGTATGTTCGAGCTGGTCGAGCACTTCGCGGAGCGAATCTTTCAATTCGTGAAAATCGATTGCAAGCCCAACTTCGTCCAGCCGTTCGGCGGTCACGGCAATCGTCACGCGCCAGTTGTGGCCGTGGAGTTTTTCGCACTTGCCCTGATATCCCCGCAGTTGATGGGCCGCTGCAAATTTTGATTCAACCATAAGTTCATACATAGCGTTGGATAATAGGCCATACACGTCGAAAAGTCAATAAGGAAAAAGCTTTCTGCCGCGGCGGAAAAGTGATATTTTCCGCATGAATATTGAACGCGGGGGATGTTCTTTTTCACTTTCGGTTCGCGCTGAACCAGAGGAAAGCCGGCACCCCGGAAGAATGATCGTGCCATATTTCGACCTTCATCGCGAACGACCGTGACGGGTCATTTTTCTTGAAGGAGAAGAAAAAGCGGTCCGCACAATTTTCTTGCAAAAGTAAATAATTTCAGATATGATTTTCTCAATGGAAGTATTGAAGGAAGAAACAAAGGCAACCGTCGAACCTCAGTTCCTGTCTCAGGCTTTAGCAAGCGGCATCAAGCTTCGTATCGGCCAGATGAACAAAACCGAATTTGAGGGAATCATCCGCGAGATCGGCAGGTACGAAATAAATCTTGACGCAGGCGGCAAGATCATCACTCTTTTGAAACAGGAAATATCCTACCTCACCGCTCCGCAGACGCTCCTCACGTTTCCCGCATCACAAGCGGTCCCGGCAGTTTCTGATCAGACGCAATCCTCATCCGAGGCGGCGTCAGGACGGCCGAACATTCAACAGGAGTTTCTCGATAAAGCTATCAGAGAAAACCAGGTCCTTACGCTGTATCTGATCAACGGGCAACGAATCAAGGGGAATATAGAAGCATATGACAGTTTCACGCTCCTTCTGAAAGAAAGCGGCAAGCAGCACTTGTACTATAAACATTCGATCACAACGATCAATCGGTAGTAGCATGAGGTGTTTTCCATGGAAACAAATCTCCTCGACCGGATGCTGAATACCTATCTGACCGAGCAGACGCCCGTAACCGTAACGCTCCAGAACAAGATCCGTGTTTCGGGAAAAATCAAGGCATTCGACGGCTACGTCATTATCATGGAAGGCCCGAAGCGGGAAATTCTGTATCGCCATGCGATTTCTACGCTCAGCCCCGCTGTGCAGGAGGAGCAGAAACGGCCGCCGGCGCAGCAGCGGCCCGCGGCGAGGAAACCGTCCGTAGCTCCAAATCCAAAATCTGGGAAAAGTGTTGCACGCAAACCGCGGCCAATGCACCAGCAACCGGCGCTTTCAGCATCTGCGGGCGAGCCCATCAACAGCAGCATGAAGGACGGACTCTTGAAATGGATGCAGGAACAGAAAGCGGCAAAGTAGCATGAACCTCCGTTCCACGGCCCTCGCCGCGCTGTCCGGTCTTCTCCTCGCCGCAGCCTTCCCTCTCTTCAATCTCCATTTCCTTGCCTGGATTGCCTTTATTCCGCTTTTCTTTGCGCTCAGGGAACTGAACGTCAAGACCGGCTTCTGGCTCGGCGGAATTACGGGAATAGTGTTCTTTAGCGGCACCGTCCACTGGGTCACGAATTCAATTCATTTTTATGGCGGTTTTCCGCTCATTCCCGCATCCCTCATCACCTTGTCCCTCTGCGCTTATCTCGCGCTCTACCCGGCCTTGTTCGGCGCCTGCATGGTCAACATCAGGTACAATCATCCGAAACTGTTTTTCGTCGCAGCACCTTTGATCTGGACCGCCCTTGAACTTGCGCGGACTTATGTATTCAGCGGCTTCCCCTGGTCATTGCTCGGTTACTCGCAATACTCCGTGCTTCCGGTCATACAGATCTCTGACATCACCGGCGTGTACGGGGTCTCGTTTTTTATCGTACTGGTGAATGCCGCCCTGGCGTCAGCCATCATGGACAGGAAAAACCATGTTCCTATCATCACGGCTTCCCTCGTGGTGATCCTCGTTCTGGGCTACGGGTTCGCGAAGCTTCGCGCTCCTCAGGCGTCCGATGGGGTTTCGATCTCCGTCATTCAGGGAAACATCGAGCAGGACAAAAAATGGGACCCTGCCTACCAGTCAGAAGTGATCTCGACCTACAAGCGGCTCACGCAGGAAGCACTCAGGCAGCGTCCTGATCTGGTCATCTGGCCTGAGACCGCTACACCGTTCTACTTCACGGGAGTCGGTACGACCGACCGCGTTATGACTGCCGACCTCATTGAATTCGTGAGGCAGAACCATGTGCCGCTGCTCACGGGCAGCCCGACGTACGAAATACAACCCAACAGGCGGATCATCGGAAGGAACTCAGCGTTTCTAATCTCGGGAGACGGCAACATCGACGCCGTGTACCATAAGATGCACCTGGTCCCCTTCGGTGAATACGTGCCGCTCAAAAAAGTCCTGTTCTTTATCGAAAAGATGGTGCAGGCAATCGGCGACTTCCAGGGCGGAAACGAGTACACGGTGATGACGCTGCCTTATGGAGAGCCGGGGCAGCGGAAAGAAACAAAGCTCTGTACGGTCATTTGTTATGAGATCATTTTCCCCGATCTCGTCAGAAGATTTGTCGATCGAGGGGCCGAGATCGTGACAACGATCACGAACGATGCCTGGTTCGGCAGGACCGCGGCCCCCTACCAGCACTTTTCTATGGCGGTTTTCCGTGCCGTGGAGAACCGCGTGCCGGTCGCCCGAGCTGCGAATACCGGCATTTCGGGGTTTATCGATTCACGGGGAAGGATCCTCGAAACCTCAGGGATCTTCACCGAAGCATACCTTACGCACAAGCTCGTACCGGGGACCGAACACTCCTTCTATACCCGGTACGGCGACCTCTTCTCCTATGCCTGCGTGATTTTAAGCCTGATCCTGCTGGCAAAAATCCCGAGAAAAGCCACTGCCCTCTCCAAAAAGGCCGCAAAAATTCGGGAAAAAGCATCCTGACATTCGCAGCGACTCCGTGGCGAAACTAACCTTACAATGCCGTTATTGTTTTCAGAAACTCCGTTGCTTTGAGCCGTTTGCCGAGAATGTGGAAGGTGTGGGCAGTGAACGTCTTATCAAGCTCCTGCACGATGCCCAATGAAGGCTTGAGCCGGGATATTTTGTCCATCTCCATCCTGAGCGCCTGGTAATAAAAGCCGACCGCTCCGGGAGACAGTTTCACCTGCGGTTCGCCGGAAGACACCATGCAGTCCGGGCAGAGAATGCCTCCCTTCATGCTGAGGAAAATGATCTCCCCTTTCGGCTGGTTCCCGCAGGACAGACAGTGGTCGAGCTTGGGCTGATATCCCAAAAGCGACAGGAACTTTATTTTGAAGATGCTGAGCAGAAAAAGCGGGTCTACGCTTTCGTCGAGAAGATGGAACACGTGGGAGAGGAGCAGGAATGCCGCGGCATTCCGCTCGCCGAGCGGGGACATTTCCCGCACCATTTCCAGCATCACTGCCCCGGCGGCAGTGCGGCCGAGGTCTGCGCTGATCCCGGAGTGCTGCTCGATGATATCGGCAGATTCGATCCGTGCAAGTTCCTGGTGCTCGCGTTCGTAGAGATGGAGCCGGACGAGGGTAAAACTCTCGAGCCCTGCACCGAAGCGTTTGAACGATTTTCGCGCGTTCTTGGCTACGCCTTTGAGCATGCCCCGGTCAAGGGAGAAGAACGTAACGAGCTTGTCCGCTTCGCCCAGGTTCATGCTGCTGATAATGATGGCTTCGGTTTTGGATTTCATGGGTGACGACATTATACACTGTCGGGGGAAGAGAGCAAAGAAGGAAAAAAACAACCCAATACTGCGGAATCAACCAGGAGGCAACTGATCATCGCACCTCAAAAGTAACCCGGTCAATAACAGCGCCATTCCCGCCTGTAAGCGAAATTCTATGCATGCCTCGTACGGGCCGCCACGATGCGAGAGGCGCTGACCCGATGAGGCGGTCGTCCAGAACGAATCGCATGGTTGAATCTGATGATGCTTCGAAAAAGATTTTCTGCACATCATGCGGGATGTCCGGATCAAGAGCAATCACCATATCCGGTGCGGGATAGATGATCTTCGGTTGCACTAGTGCGACGTCGGTCCTGACCCGGTCCTGTTCCGTACCTTTGATGAACCACTCTTGTTTTCGCACGGACGATCCCTTATCAGCGAACGTGACGAGCCGTGATGTAACGCCGGCAGGAACAGCAGGCGCGCGGCTCGGAGAGTCCTGATGGAGAAAATTCATGATCTCGAGCCATACCGGCGCTGCCCCGCTCACCCCTGATACGTTCCACATGGCTGCGCCTGAAAAGTTCCCCACCCAGACGCCCACGGTGTAGCGGTCGGAAAAGCCCACACACCAATTGTCCCGCATGTCCTTGCTCGTACCGGTCTTTACCGCAGTCCAGAAGCGCGTGGAGAGCGGGCTTTCGAGGCTGAAGGTCGCGCTTCTTGCCTCGCGGTCGGAGAGGATGGAGGAAATAATAAAGGCCGCCTCCGGGGAAAGAGCGCGTCTGCGAAGATGTCTGCTATCGCCGGGCGACATCCGCAGCCTGCTCCAGACCCCGTCGTTTGCAAGCGTTCTGTATGCGTTCACCAGTTCAAGGAGCGTGATATCAGCACTTCCGAGCGCAAGAGAAGGGCCGTAGTATTCCGAATCCCTAAGCCCGCTGAATCCGAACTGGCGAAGCTTTGAAGCGAATTCACTCACCCCCACGAGATTCAGCGTTTTTACTGCCGGGATATTGAGGGACGAGGCAAGAGCGGTCCTGACAGGAACAAAGCCGCGAAAGTTTTTGTCGTAGTTCTCAGGCCGGTAAACGCCGCGCCCGGTCTGCAAGTCCAGCGGAGAATCCTCGATGAGCGAGGCTGCTGTAACAATCTTCTTCTCGATGGCGAGACCGTAGAGAAACGGTTTAAGCGTAGAACCTGCCTGCCTCCTCGCTTGAATGCCGTCAACATAGGCGGCCGAAGAACCACTGCCTACATTGCCGACATAGGCGAGAACGTCGCCGGTTTTGTTGTCCACGACCAGGGCGGCGCCGTCCTGCACATTCTGTTCAGCAAGGGCTCTGATTGCCTGGCTGAGAGCTTCCCCCGCGAAACGCTGGATAGAGGCATCAAGCGTCGTTTTTGCAGTCCTGACACTTTTTCGCAAGAGCATCTTCGCGACATGCGGCGCAAGGTCAATGCTCTTTCGCACAGAATATGCTTTGGACAACCGGTCAATTGCAAGTTGTCTGATCTTTCCTGCCGGGAGAGAGTTCCCCAGGGACGCGGCAAGCTGCTCGGCCCGTTCTCCGACTTTTTCAGGAGAAGCATTGGGTGACCGGATCAACGCAGCAAGAATCGCCGACTCAGTATCATCCAATCCAGCCGGTGCCTTGTCGAAAATACCGCGCGACGCAGCCGCGATCCCCTGCAGTTCTCCCCGAAAGCTCACGAGGTTCAGATAGGCTTCGAGCACCTGGTCTTTTGTCCAGGTAGTTTCGATCGATTGAGCAGCCTTTATCTGTTCCCACTTCTCACCGATGGTGCGCCGGCCTCTCCTCGATTTCACCTTCGCGTCAATGAGTGAAGCAAGCTGCATCGTGATCGTGCTCGCGCCACGCGGCCTGCCCGAGAATATGCTCCCTACTGCAGCAGACGACAAGGCTGTCCAGTCAACGCCGTGATGCAGGTAGAACCGCTTGTCCTCGGACCTGATAACCGCCTTCACGAGCGCCGGAGAAATATCAGCAAGCCTCGTCCACTGAAGCTTTCGGGAATTCGGATCAACGCGCAGTTCATGGATCACCTCGCCGTGACGGTCAAGAAGGACCGCGTCGGACGAATGATAGGCGGCATTCACTTCGTCAAACGAGGACATCCCGAAGGATTGGCCGGCCAGCAGGAACAAAACTATTATGGTCCAGGTGTATCTCATGTTCTTTTACCCATACAATGCGTTGCTATGGACTCTTCGCTGGTTCAATCTTGAAGATTGAACCACACATTAACAACCGGTTCGGGCTGCACGCCTGAACCAGCGAAGACACATCCATCGTATCATTAAGGATTGATCGTCATTCCTGCATTCGGCATCTCCCCGAACATTTCCGGGGCATAGAGCGCCTCCACGCGGGTCTCGGGAAGTTGGAAGGCGCCGCTCGTGTTCAAACGCACGGTGTATTCCAGTGACCACTTGCCTTTTGCGACATATTCATAATAGGCGCGGTATGCCGTGAAAGTGCGTTCCGTAAAGACCGGCCAGGCCCAACCGGCTTTCTGTTCATTGCTCGTGAGCATTTTTGAATCTCCGCCCAGACCGCTTCCGAGGATCGTCGATCCCGCAGGAATCGGGTCGTTCACCACTACCCAGGTCATGTCCGCCTGGGAATCGAGCTCAAGCTTGACGCGCGCTACGTCGCCGCGCGACCAGACACCCTGCTGTTTCTGCTCTACGGGCGTCACTGTCTTCTTGATCGTATACCCGCTCGAGAACGGCTCCTTCAAGCGGGATCGCTGCGATACTCTGGATCGTGGCCCAGGGCTTGCCCGTGCCCTGGTGGTTTACCGTGAGATCGGTCTCTTTGGCCGGCCAGTTGAACATCAATGCCGCTCCTTCTGCGGCAGCCTGCCAGTCAACGCTTTTTGCTTTGTCCCCAATTTTGGCAGATGTTTTGCCCGTAACCGGAACATTCTCGAATTTCCTCGAGAATTTTTCCATGGCCAGAACGCCCCAGGCATTTGCAGTGGTCGTGCCCCACGCGCCGTGGTACTGCCTGTTGATGGCGCCGCGCACAAGCCGCGGAATGTCGTCCTTCCACTGGTCCCTGTCGAGGAAGGTGAGCACGGTGCGGACTGCATTCACGTCTGTCGATACCATGAGCCACCAGAAGTAGTCGGTCTTCTCCGTTGAGAAGCCCATCGTGGTCCCCTGGAAGTTGAGGCGCGAGCGGATGATCTGCTCAGTCTCGTTGATGCGCTTTTCGCGGTCCGGCATGTCCGGCACGCGCACGAGCACATTCAGCCAGTCGATCACCGCTGACGTCGGCCACAGGTTCGGTTCGAGCATGATCGAGCTCAGGAGACCCGACTCTGCTTTGTTATAGCGGGAAAGGGCCTCAAGCGCCGCCATCTTCCTGATCGAGACATCGGCAGTGGGAAGCGCAGACCAGCGGATGACCTTTCCCTCGATGAACCCGCGCAGGCCTTCAATCATTTTATTCTGGAGATCGTCGGGTATTGCCCAGCCTGCCTCGTTTGAAATCGATAGCATATATGCGGTAAGGGTATCGCTCCCCACAAGACAGGTCGGGAAGTACTTGACCAGGCCGTCACTGTCGAGATGCGCTGGTAGTTCCGCTATCACCGCTTTCCAGAGCGCTTCATCCCGGAGAGCAATCGCACGGGAAGTCTTCTGCTCCATGCACGTGTAAGGATAGTTCTTCATGTACCACGTTACACCGCCAAGGCCGTTCGACAACTTCTTCCTAAACGAGACGTTCACGCCACCCTTGCCCGGCATCGCGTCTTTCGGCTTTTCGATTGTGAGCGTATGGACCTTGTCCACCTGAGTGATAGTTGCCTGGAACACGCGAGCCTGTACTGCTTCGACGATCTTCTGCTTGATCTTGAGCCTGTCTGCTGCTCCGCCATTCTTCTCTGTCGCAGAAACTTCCCAGAGGACCGAGTCGATATTGAGCGGCGCTGTTGCGTCCCAGAAAATCTCCCGAGCCTCGCCGGGGCCGAGGCTTTCTGTTTTCAATTCAGGCTTGATCGATGCGCCGCTTACCGATGCTGTGATGTCGACATCCATCTTGTGGTCCGAGGCATTCCGGACCGTAAACCCTGCTTTATATTTATCCCCTTCACGGAGGACCGGCGGCAGACCGGAAAGGAGCATCAGGTCCTGGGTCGTGCGGATCGAGGTTTCGCCGCTGCCGAAGAGTCCTGATTCGGCGTTCGCGACCGCAGCGATCCTGAAACTGGTGAGTGCGTCGTTCAGAGGAATATCGACAGTTGCCTCTCCGTTCTCGTTCAGCTTGACCCTGCCTTTCCATAAAAGCAGCGTGTCGAACATTTCGCGCGTTACCGTCCTGCCGCCTCCGCCGCCCGGCGGGAATGCCTTGAGCCCGTAATGCCGCTTGCCCACGACCTGCATCTGGGCAGTGGACGTATGCACCTCATAGCCCCGGCGTCCCATCATGGCATCGAGAAGCTTCCAGCTTTTGTTCGGCATGAGTTCCAGAAGTCCCTCATCCACGACAGCAATTGCCAGTTCCGTGCTTTTCGGGGGCCAGGGATTATTTCTGTCCCTCTGACGGACTTTTATGAAGACCTTTGCTTTGTCGCGAATGCGGTAGACCTGCTTTTCCGGGGTTAAGAAAACCCTGAGCTCATGCGCGCGCCAGCCCACGTTGATCTCGGCGATGCCGAGTTTGTATGCAGGTCTTCCCAGATCCACCAATGCCGTAGGTTTTATGTCTCCGACCCGTCCGCGCACGACTAGTACGGAAACGAATACATTCGGTGCATAGTTTCCTTTGACAGGAACTTCTACTACGGGCATCTTTCCCGAAAGGTGTCTGACAAAGGTCTCCATGACTCCCTCTCGTTCCACGGTCACCAAGGCCGTTGCCTCGCGGAATGGCATCCGGACCTGGAATCGCGCTGTCTCGCCCGGTTCATAGTGTCTCTGCTCCGGCAGCAGGTCGATGCGGTCGTTGTCGGACACATCGAACCACCACTCGCCCTTGTCCGCTATCCAGATGTCCCGGTGGCTGATTGATTCGTTGCCGGCATCATCTGTTGCCCGCGCCTGGATGATCACGTTCCCGGACACGGGAGACTTCGACTCGCAGATAAGAAGACCTTTGGAATCAGTCTTCCCTTCACAGACCTGCGTTACCTTTTTTGTTTCGGTTGTATGCTCATAGGCATAGAAGCCTCCGATCAGCCTCTTGCGATGAGAATAGGTCTTTCGTTCGAAGAGGTCGGCTGTTACCGGGCGGTTCGACAGCGGCTTGCCTGCCAGGTCAACGACAAGAACATGGAATTTGAAGGACTCTTTCGATGCGACCCAGGAGTCGGGTTTGATGCCCACGAGAATGGCCGAGGGCCAGAGAGGAATGCGTGAAGACACGGTCTGCACCTCTCCGTTCGGGTCCCTGAACTCCATCTCAGCCTGGATGTCCTGCGGAACCGCAGCCTTCGGCAGATCAATGATCGTCGTTCTTACAGCGCCGGTCATATCCAACATAAGTTCTCTGGTCCTTGCCTCCTTAAGGACCGCAATCCTTCTTGTGCGGGGCGACACCTCCTCAGCTTCGCCTTCACCCCCCTCATATTCTTCCTCATAATTCCGTTCTTGCTCGCGGCTGGTGAGCCCTTCCTTGACCTTTCCGTTGGCAAACAGAAAATCCTCATACTGGTCGAAGCTCACCTGTTTCGGTGAAGTCAGTGTCCTGAACTTGACCGAAGCATTGGAGGCACCTCCTCCGGCCAAATACTTTACGAAGAGATCAACCGTTGCCTCACGCGCATTCACGAGCGGCTCTTTGGGCGGCTGGATGATCCCTTTCATGAGCGGCACCCGGAATTCCTCCACCCGGAAGGTGCCGGATTGCCAGCCATCGGCGCTGAAATACTCCTCGTCGCCCTCTTCATAACCTCCCACTGATGTCCTCTGCTTCGTCTTAGCACTCGCCTTCTTAAGCAGAGTAATGGTGTAAGTCCCGAGCTTTGCGTCTTTCGGGATCTGCCAGGTCGTCTCGGCGATGCCGCTCTGGTCCCATGCCAGGGGAAACTCGTATCGTTGATCGCTGCCCTGGTGCTGGATCACGACGGCATTGGGCAAATCCTTCACCTGTGAGAAGCCCGAGGTCGTGTGTTTTCGGATGAGATGCTTCATGGAGATTGTTTCGCCCGCGCGCAAGAGGCTGCGGTCGAGGATTGTGTGGGCGATCACCGGCCCCTCGTAAGACGCCTCCGGCAGATTGAAACGCCAGGATTCGATGCCCTTGTTCCAATCAGAACGCACAAAGGTCATGTCATCGGACGTTCGAGCAAAAATGTAGTACCCCCACGTCCGGGAGTTCCTGCAGCTTTTCTCCTGCGGCAGTTCCTTATTCACGTACGCGACGCCGGATGCATCGGTCTTTCCTTCCCAATGGACCGTGCCCCCGCAGTCACGGATAGTGACCTGGGCGTCCTTCACCGGCTCCGCTTTATCGAGCGTCGTGACCCAGACCAGGGACGATTCACGGCCGCGTTTAAAATGCGCTGAAAGGTTCGTCACCAGCGCGGCCGCGGAAGCATAGTAGGGTCTTGGTTCTGCTAACAGCGATTCACCGAGGATACGGCTCTCCAATTCGACAACGTAGAACCCCGGTTGTTTGAGCGGGATGCCGATCACTTCGAATGCCTTGGGCCCATTGGGTTTGGGCAGAGTCAGCTCCGTTGCCTTGGTTTCCGCCTCGGTACCAGGAAACAGGGTTTGTCCAGGTCGTTCCCACTTGCCTTCCACACGGTCCAGCCAGATCATGATGTCTGTATCAGCAGCGAAGGTCCTGACCTTGCCCGTGACTTGGCCGGAAATCAAATTCTTGATAGTGCCGGAGACGCCATCTGCAGCTTTCTCAGCGATGTTCTTGGCATCTCGTGCATCGAACACATGCGCCTTAACTTCGGCCTCGATGTTACGCAGGGTCACCGGAAGGAACGGATCTGCCCGTTCGACAATGCCGAAGTCCGCAGCAAATTTGGCAAGCGGCGGATAGTCCGCTGTCTTCACCGTAAGCGGGAACTTGTCCGCGTTCGACAGAGACCTACCCGCATCATCCTTAAGATCCTTCGGGAACTCGATGGTGAACGAGGCAAGAGGCGGCAGCGGCGCAGCAAACACAAGGCGGTTCACGAAATCCGGCTTTTTTGCAGTGCCCTCGCCCTCCTCTCCAGACCTGGACTGCACAGGTTTGAAGATGGTATTGTTCGGGCCCCGCATGACGATCTTTTCTGCGTATTCACCGGAGACCGCGCTCGTAAAATATATTTGAAAAGGCAGAATAGGAATGCAGTCGGCCTTTTCATTCTCGCGGTCACAGCTGAAGGTTGCCCTGAACGGCTCGCGGACCTTGTAGGACAGCACCTGATCAGCCGACGTTTTCACGCCGTTCAGGGATTCGATGCCCTTGCCCCAGACAAGTCGCATCGTTGCGTTGCTGGGGAAACGCTGCTTGCATTGAACGACCACAAGCGGAAAGCCCTTTGCTTCTTCGCGGGAAATTCCGAAGCTGAAATGCCGCCCCTCGTTCTTGAGTATTTCTTCACGGTCGTCGCCCTTCAGGATTTTGATCCCGATCCTCTCCGCGATCCCGTCCACGGAGCAGTAAGCGTTCTGGAGCATTGATTCTTCTTTCGCTTCTGCATCGAGTGCCAGCACGAACGCCTGTTCCTCGTCAATTTGCCATCCTTCGGCCGGGTTGGATCGCTTCACTGCCGGCCCTCCCGTGGTAAAAGTAAACCTCTGCTGCCCGCCGATCTTTTTGCCGGCAAGTGTTTTGAGATCAGGTTTGATGGTGAATTCACAGACGACCCCTGCGGGAAGATCGCGATCGAAGTCGTACGCCCAGTTTCTGCCGTCAACCCACCTGCCTTGCCCCTTTCCCGGGCAGGTGATGTCAAAAGGCTCCGTAAGCCGTGGCTCTCCGAAGGGTACCATCTGTTCAGTGAATCGGGCTGTCACTTGGCGTACGTTCTTCACTTCTCCCTGAGGGCTGAACATATCGATTGACGCTTCTTCCGCGCCTGCCTGCCCCAGGGTGATGCAAAATCCCAGAATCACTCCCAAGACTGTTTTGACATTCATGATATATCTCTCCTGTTTGGCTGCTGTCGGTTGTGTTGTTAACGCAATAACGGCGAGACTTGGTTTTTCAGTTACGAGCAGAAATGAGCTGCTATCATCTCTGCATTGATACTGCATGCAGGGTAAAAAAGGCTAGAACGTGCTGCTGGAAAGATTGTGTAAAGTATAATGAATTTTCGAAAGGAGATAAAGGGGAAAAATGGGGTATTTTCGGGGTAGGAGCTTACTGCAGTACAGAGTACAGCGTTCAGAGTACAGAGTTCCAGGTAAAAGAACCCAACCGCGCGATCCGAATCCCGGGCTGCTATCTTTTGGAGATGTTTTTCAAGACCTCTTCCCTGACGCAGGTATCGGGGATTGCGCTTATTGTCGAGGCCCATCCCCACTTGGCATTCTGTCACAGTTTTCCCCTGATTCGTTCACGCCAGGAGATACTGAAATGGAAGCATGGAATTTATCCAGAACTGGGTTCGTTTGTATCATGACGTTATTTGAACGCATCATATTTTGGAGAGTCATACAAGAAGACCGCCTACTGGCTATCAACAACTCCGGCCTTTTGTTTTTTTTTCCGGTGGTTCCGGACATACACGGCGATGATGAATCCGCTCACGATTACCACGCCGATGACCGCCTGGTGAGAATACTTCATGATGAGCTCCTGATTCGCGCCGATGATATAGCCGATATACGAGAGCACGGTGACCCAGATGCCGGCTCCGAGCACGGTGTAGAGCGAGAACTTCAGGTGGTTCATGCCGACGAGTCCTGCAGGGAGCGAAATAAGGTGCCGAACCACCGGCAGGAGCCTCGCAATGAAGGTCGATATCTCGCCGTGGTCCTTGAAAAAACCCTCTACCCGGGAGAATTTCTCCTCGGTGATCCAGACGTACTTGCCGTATTTCAGGATGAGTGGTCTGCCGAGATAATGGGCCGCGAAGTAATTCACGTAAGCGCCGATGAGGCTGCCGGCAGTGCCGCAGAGGATAGCGATCGCCATGTTCATCTGCCCCTGCTGGGCAAGATATCCAGCCGGCGGCATCACCAACTCGCTCGGGATCGGAATGACCGAGCTCTCCAAGGCCATAAGGAGGAAGATACCGGGATAGCCCAGGGCGCCGATGGTTTGAACGAGCCAGTTGATCAGTTCATGCATTTATTTATTCCCTTCCAGGTACGAAATCCGAATGGAGAGGCAACCCTGTGTGGTCTCGCACCCGCGCCTTCGCAAGAGCAGGGTGTTGTCCTGAAATAGGCGGCTACGCAGGGCCGCATCTCCCTCATCCGCTTTCTATTTTTCTTCGATAATCCCGAAGTTCTTGAGCAGCCGCTCGTCTTCGCGCCACCCCTTTTTGACCTTGACGTAGAGTTTCAGGAATATCTTGGTCCCGAGCAGTTTTTCCGCGTCCTGCCGGGCAAGCGTTCCGATCTGCTTGAGCATGCCGCCGCCCTTGCCGATCAGGATGCCCTTTTGCGAGTCCCGTTCCACGATGATCATCGCATGGATGCGCGTGATGTCCGGTTCCTCTTTCATTTCCTCGATGACCACGGCCGTGGAATACGGAATCTCCTCTTTCGTGAGTTCGAAGACCTTCTCTCGGACAAGTTCAGCCACGACGAACCGTTCAGGCTGGTCCGTCAGCTGGTCGTCGGGGAAATACTGAGGCCCCTGCGGAAGGCGTTTCAGGATCGCGTCAAGGAGGCTGCTGAGATCGTTCTTGAGCGCGGAAATCGGAATGATCTCGGCGAAATGATAGAGGTTGCTGTATTGCTGGATAAGCGGTAGGAGCGCTTCTTTACTGATAAGATCGATTTTGTTGATCAAGAGAAAGACCGGCGTCTTCACCTTCGATAGAGTCTCGATGATAAACTGGTCCCCTGACCCGGCCGGCGTGGTTGCCTCAACAAGCATGAGGATGATGTCGACTTCGTTGTACGTCCGGAGCGCGGTCTGCACCATGAACTCGTTCATCTTGTGCATGGGCTTGTGGATGCCCGGCGTGTCCATGAACACCATCTGCGCCCCCGGCTTGTTCACGATGCCGAGGATACGGTTCCTCGTTGTCTGGGGTTTGTCGGAGATGATGGCGATCTTCTCGCCGAGAAGGGCGTTCAAAAGCGTGGACTTGCCCACATTCGGTCTGCCGATGATCGAGATGAATCCTGATTTGAATGGTTTTTCCCCTGCCATGGAAGACAGAATACCCGAAATGCATGCTGCACGCAACAGAAAAGCCGGAACCAACGGAATATACAGATGCGTTGCGTTCCGACCAAGGTGTATGCAATGAACCTTCCAATGTGCGATTTCGAAATTGCGCAGGATTTCGTTTGCTATACTAGAGGTGTACATTACGAGATCGGAGGGTTTTCAATCAATGCCAGAACCTGCAAAGAAACCAGTTGAAGTGAGAGCATTCGGTCATTTATCCGGGATCTTCGAGAAAAGAGGTTTACCAACCCCTCTCCTGCTTGACATCGAAGGGCCGATCACGGGTACTGCTTTGGCCCACAAGCTGGAACTTGCCCGGGAAGAAATTGAAGTAATAATTGTCAACGGTTACACCCAGTCTTTGAGCTATGCTATCCAGCCGGGAGACCGCGTGGCATTCGTACCATGGGGCACACCGGGTCCCTACCGGATATTTCTCGGGTTTATCTACAAAAACAAAGGATGATTGTTGTACGCATGTAAACAACTGTAAAAAGCATAAAAAGCTCAGCGACGCGAAGGTCTTTTATAAGAATACCGTATGCCCGGGGTTTTCCGGTCATCTTTAGCCATTTCTCAAACCACGCGTTCAACCTTTTTCTTGATCGAGAGTCTCATACAGCACAAGGCATTCATCTGAAAAGGAGGGGCATACGATGAGAGGCATATTGCGTTTTGCTGTTATTATACTTTTTTTAGCAGGGATTTCGCAGGTCGCGCTGGCCCAGCAGGGCCCCGGCTCCCAAGCAGCGCCGGGAGGGACCGGGAAGACGGTCACGCCGGAGCAATTCCAGGAGAGAAAAGCCCGCATCCTCCAGATGATTGAGGAGCGCAGGGCGAAGCTCGATCAGGCAAAGACATGCATAGAAGCTGCAACGAACAATGACGCATTGAGAAAATGCCGTCCCGAGCGGCCTGAAGGAATGGGTCCCGGCGGCAGGCGCAATGGCGGACCAGGCAGGCAGCACATGGGGCCGATGGACGGGCCGTCGTAGTAAGCGTGGTCCGTTGCTGATTTCCTTTCGCAGAGGCCGGCGTTGTCCAAATCCGCCGGCCTGTTTTTTAACGTAATAACGAATCACCCCAGAAAAAAGCGTTGATTTCCTTTTCCCGCCGCACTACTGCTTCGTCTCGCCGTGCTTTTCACGGCAATAGCCAGCCGGATGTTTTGCATGGTAAGCGCCAAGCTTTTCCTGGACCTGTTTTTTCTCCTCCTCCGTAAGAGGAGCATATCCCTTGCCGTATTTCCAGCCGTAGGCCCAACGGTACCAGGTGGGAAATGCGGGATGACCGCCTGCACGGACGCCGTCATACATCATGTCTGCCAGAGCTTTGTTGTGCGTACGATCGTACACGCATTCGCTCAACATCCGGTCCGCAGCCAGGCGTTCTTTCTTAGTTCCTCCCTGCCAGTAAGCGATATCGTGAGCAAGACAGCAGTCGCACCAGAGCACACGGTCCGCGATCGTTCCATCGGGGAACAGACTGCAGCCGTCGCTGGTGAAATCGCCCAGCCCGGCAGCGGATGCCTGGCCGTGGGTCAAAAGAGACAAACTTAGGAACAGAAACGCTATCATGAACTTTGAGCGCAGCATAGAGGTTTTTCCCGTTTATGTGATAATTAAAAAGATTTCCGGCTATACGTTATCTGGACGAGTCCCGTGTCAAATGTCTTGCACTGCTCCAGATGCAATGCTTTCTGGGGGGTCGGGGCAAGAAACAGGGGAATGCCCTCGCCGAGGATAATGGGATGGATGGAGATAACGAACTCATCAATGAGATCATGCTTTAGGAATTGCTGAATGAGTTCGGACCCGCCTACGAGCCAGATATCCTTCCCTTGTTTGGACTTGAGAGAGTCCATGAAGATTTCCACATCTCCGGAAATGAACCTCGCGTTCCCATCCGTTGCTCCTGCGCGGGACCGTGAGAAGACGAAGGCCTCTTTCCCTTTGAAGGGATATTCGCCGAAGGTCAAGGTCTGATCATAGGTCTTTCTTCCCATGATGACTACGCCGATGGTCTTGAAAAATTCAGTGTACCCGTAATCCTGGTCAGTGAACAGCCAGTCGATCCCACCGGACTTCCTTGCTATGAACCCGTCGAGGCTTGACGCTATGAAAAGAATGATCTTGCGCATGGCAACGTTCGAATGCTGATTCCATTTTGCATGACTGTATCGTTCATGACAGGTCGTCTACGGTCTGTGAAAAGCCCTTCAGGCCGATGCTTTTCCCAGTGCGTCGAGCGTACTACAATCGTTTCACGATTGCAAGAGCTTCGAGGAGTATCTTTGACGGTGTGCCTGACTGGGCAGACCGGAACCAATCGTATTCCACGGTAAGATCTTCCCCAGATGAGACGCACTCCGCAAGAGTGAGCGGCGCTCCGATGACACGCGGCTTGAGCGCAACAACCGCTGAAATCGCGGCCCCGGTGAAGAATCCTCTTGACGCTTAGCCTGTCTTTTGCGATAGTAACAGTAATAGTACTCCCGCGATCGGAGAGGACATGAACCTGCATGAAATAATCGGATATCCGCTGTTTTTCGTTGCGGCGTTGGAGATCGTCCTCGGGATCATTCTCATCAGGCACAATCCGCGCAACAGCCCCATCAATAAAGCGGTCGCCGCTTTTTCCTTTTTCTCGTCCGCCTTTTCTCTGTTGACGGCAATCATGTACCTCCGAGCTTCCCTCGGCCTCGACTTCCTTCCCTTCGCCAAAGCGACGTGGGTCGGCTGGCTCTGCATCCCTCCCGCGCTCCAGTTTATCTCCTATCTCAAGAATGAAAAGAGCCGGAAGGCGCGGATTATCGGACTGGTCCTGTATCCCCTCATGTCGCTTATCCTGCTGATCTCGCTCCTGACGAACTGGATCGTTGCCGGCCCGTATACGCTGGTACCCTTCATTTACAATCCCGGTTTCCTCGATACACCGGCCCGTATCCTCGACGGGAGCCTGATTCTGTGGTTGATCGTCGAGATATATCTGTTCAGGAAAAAAGTCAGCGGCATGAAAAAAGCGCAGCTCGATTACTTTTTCTACGGCACCCTCGTATTCGCCCTCGGCGGATCGATGATCGGCGCTTTTCTGCACGTCTTCGGTTGGGGGAAGTTCGACCCTACCCTCTCCTCCTATTTCAGCTTCCCCTGGGTGCTGCTTACGTTCTACGCTATAACCCGCTACCGCCTGTTCGACATACCGCTTATGGTCTCGAAAGTCATCAGTGTCGTACTGCTTCTGTCTCTCTTTGAGAGCATCCATCTCGGACTGGACAGAATTTTAGGACCGGCCATGGGTGACATGCCGGCTGACCTGGTTTCGCTCACCCTTATCGGCCTGGTTTTGATTGCAACGCCTTTTGCGCAAACCATCATCGTCTGGATAAATGCGCTTGTCCTTCGGGGCAGGTATGACTATCAACAGATTTTGAAAGACTCCACCCAGGCAATCATCACGATCCTCGACCGGGATATCCTTCTGAATACCATCATCGACAGCATCAAAAAGAGCCTGAAGGTCGTTACGGTCCACCTTTTTCTGATGAACGAGGCCGGTCGTAGTACACCCCTGCAAGGTGACGGTGTCTCGAATACTGAGGCCCGGACCAACGAGATCATGCTGTGGTTGGGAAAGGTCCGCGAAATCATCATCAGGGAGGAACTCGAAGGAGCCTCCGGCGAGGGGGAGCCAGCCAGACTGCACGCCGCGATGGTGCAGATGGGCGCTGAAATCCTCATCCCCCTCATTTATAAGGGTAAGATACAGGGGATATTGGCGCTTGGACCGAAGGGAAACGGGAGACCCTATGTGAAAAGCGACGTCGACCTCCTGCAGACGCTGGCCGGGCAAGCGGCCCTGGCTATCGAAAATGCAGCGCTGTACGAAGAGGCCCGTCTTGTGAAGGAATCACTCAAGGAGAGCGAACAGAAATTCAGGACCCTTGCGGAAACCATTAAGGTGGGGATCGTTATCTACCGGGACGATAAGTTCCTCTACATCAATCCCGCAACTGAATCCATTACGGGGTATACTCATGCAGAATTCCTCGGGCTGAACTTCAGCAATATCATCCATCCGGACTATCTGGACCTGGTGCGCCAGCGTGTCATCGCACGGCTCCAGGGGGAGCCCGTCCCCAGCCAGTATGAGTTCAAGATCATCAGGAAAAACGGCAAAGAACGGTGGCTGCTGGCCACGGCGGGGCTCATCGATTTTGGGCGGGAACCCGCGACCATCGCGGCGCTCCTAGACATCACGGAGCACAAACAGGCGGATGATGAGCGTGCACGCCTGAACGAACAAAATGTCAGTCAATACCGTGAGAGGGTCGAAGAGGAAAAGAGACACCAGCGGGAGAAAGAGAAGATACTCATGGACATTCATGACGGGATCGGCGGCATAACGACCAATATCAGCCTGCTGTCCGAGGTCGCCCGGAAGGCGCAGTCCCCGGAAGACGTCAACAGGGCGCTCGCCACCATCGCGAGCCTGTCGCGGGAGGGTTTGGGAGAGATAAGAAGCCTCATGCACAGCCTTGACAGTAAGGACCTGAGCTGGCATGCTTGCGTCGCGGAATTGAGAAACCAGGGCATGTCGATCGTCAAGGCCCACAAGATATCCTTTGACATGACTTCACAAATTGATGACGTCAGCGGCGAGCCCGGAAGCATTTTATATTTGAACCTATTCAGGATTTACCGTGAAGCGCTCACCAATATCGTAAAGCATTCTCAGGCAACCAAAGTCGTCGTCAGTTTCCGGATCGGCATGGAGGACCTGACTTTGACCGTGCAGGACAACGGCCGGGGACGGGATCGTTCTGCCACCCTGAACCGAGGCAGGGGGTTGACCAATATGAAAAACCGGGCAAATGAGATCGGGGGGACAGTCACTGTCTCGACGGATGAGGGGACGTGCGTCCGCGTCACGGTTCCGCTCCGCACGAAATCCGCGGCCGGCCCGGCTGATGCATCCGGAAAGGTTCGCGAGTGAATTACCCCGCAGCAGAGCTGCGGGGCATCCTAAATGCGCTAGAACCTAAAGCCAACTTGCTCATCATGCTGATACCGAATATACTTTCTTATAACTTCTGCCGTTACTTTGTCGCCAACCGAACGGACAAAGTAGCCGTCATTCCAGAGTTCTCCTCCCCAAAGTTTTTTCTTTATCTCGGGGAATTCTCGAAACATCATCTTTGCCGATATGCTTTTGATTATCTGTACTACCCTCGCTGGAGCATACTTCGGTGGCACAACCAAAAACAAATGCACATGATCATCCATTGCTTCCATCGTATCTATTTCAAATTCATATCGCTCTGCGATCTCACGAAATATCTCTTTCAGTCTCGTCGTCATTCGATCGCTGAACAGCTTCCTTCGATATTTTGGTATCCATACAAAATGGTACTTCAGATCATAGACGCTATGTTTGCTTCTTCTCAATGGGCTCATGGCCCGTATTGTAACAGATTCTCATCCTGACTTCGTCAGGATATCCTTTTCATCCCAGCAGCAGAGCTGCTGGGTATTTCAGGATGTTTTTATAAACGCGGGAAAACGCCTCCTTTCGGGCGGACGTGCAAGCCCTGCCATTCAACTTCTCTTCAGTACTTTCCATTTGACAAGCGGCAGCGATTATCGGTATTATCAGCGTACTTATGACTGCCCATGCATCGGACATCGACATCCTCCACGACAAAATTCGGAAACGGAAAAAAGATCTGAATGCCGTCATCCTCGCCCACAATTATCAGCGCCCCGAGGTGCAGGACATCGCCGACATCACCGGAGATTCCCTGGAACTGTCGCGCGCAGCTGCGAAGACTGACTACGACGTGATCGTGTTCTGCGGCGTACATTTCATGGCCGAAAGCGCATCGATTCTCTCCCCGGACAAGACCGTGTTGCTCCCGGAGATAAGTGCCGGTTGTCCCATGGCGGACATGGTCACGGTCAAAGGACCGCGCAAGACGCGGAGAGACCTCTACTCGGACGTCATGGGAATAACCTTTCAGTTTGCCGATGATTTCACGCTCCTGGACATGAAGAAAAAATATCCCGGCGTGCCCGTCGTGGCCTACGTGAACACATCGGCGGCGGTCAAGGCCGAAAGCGATATCTGCTGCACCTCTTCCAATGTCGTCAAGGTCGTCGAATCCCTGAAGGCAGACACCGTCATTTGCATCCCCGACCGCAACCTCTCTGCCTATGCAGCGAAGCGGACAAAAAAGAAAATCATTTCCTGGGACGGGTTCTGCAACGTGCATCACGCTCATCTCGATGTGGACGATGTGAAACGCGCCAGGGCGGAACACCCCGACGCGGTCCTGGTCGTACACCCCGAATGCCCGCCTGAAGTCCAGGACATGGCTGATCAGATCACGAGCACGTCGGGCATGCTCCGTTTCTGCAGAGAGTCAAATCATAAAGAATTCATTATCGGCACCGAAGAAGGAATCCTCCATCGTCTCAAAAAAGAAAGCCCTGACAAACGGTTCTATGTCCTGAACAAGGAAATGGTCTGCCCCAATATGAAACGGACCAAACTCGAAAGCGTGCTCGCGGCCATGGAAAAGATGCAGTACGTGATAAAAGTACCGGAAGACATTCGTATCCCTGCCAAGCGTGCGCTGGACAGGATGCTGGAGATACACTAGTGTAGTGTCTCTCAATTAACTGGTGTTATGTCATGATTTGTGATAGGATGCTGTTCATGGCACGACACGCTTTAACCATAAACCTTACTGAGTCTGATCGACAAGAACTAGAGCAATGGGTGCGGGCTCATCGCACCCCGCAACAAGTTGCTCAACGGTGTCGAATTATTCTAGCCGCTGCGAATGGCCAACAAGACAAGGCCATCGCAAAGCAAATGCAAATCAATTATAAAACGGCTGCATTATGGAGGCAGCGGTTCTGTAGTGAAGGTCCGGACTGCCTTTGGGAAGTTGCGGCAGGTCGCGGACGTAAGCCAGAGTTAACGGCAACCAAAATTAATAAAATAATTAATGCCACACTGCAAACGAAGCCTGCTGGAGCCACCCATTGGAGTTGCCGAACGATGGCTGAACAGCAGGGCGTGAGCAAAGCAACGATCAATAGGATCTGGCAAAGTCATCATATTCAGCCGCACAGAACCACGGGATTTAAGTTGTCACGCGATCCACGGTTCTTGGAAAAGCTTACCGATGTCGTCGGGCTCTATCTCAATCCTCCAGAAAAAGCATTAGTGCTGTGTGTGGATGAGAAAAGCCAGATTCAAGCGTTAGATCGTACACAACCGGGACTTCCTTTAAAAAAAGGGCGTTGCGGTACCATGACTCATGACTATAAGCGTAACGGCACGACAACCCTTTTTGCTGCGCTCGAATTGGCGCAAGGTAAAGTGATCGGTCAATGTTATGCTCGGCATCGCCATCAGGAATTTCTCAAGTTTTTAAAGCAACTGGATGCTGAATTCCCGGTCGAAAAGCAGCTGCACATAGTGATGGATAACTATGGCACGCATAAGCACCCCAAAGTCCAGAGATGGTTAACACGGCATCCACGTTTTGTTTCCCACTTCGTCCCGACCAGTTCAAGCTGGTTGAACCTTGTTGAGCGTTGGTTCGGAGAACTGACGGGAAAACGAATACGTCGCGGAGTCTTTGTCAGCGTGGACGCGCTCAAGAGCGCTATCGAAGAGTATTTGGCTGCTTGGAACAAAGACCCAAAACCGTTTGTATGGACCGCAACCGTTGAATCGATCGTTAAGAAACTTGGACGCTGCAAACAAACATTGGAGAAAATTCAGCCAGGCTGCACATTACCTCGCTCTCGCAAGAAAAAGGCTGATAACACCAGTCGTTTGTGAGACACTACACTAGCGGTCCAGAGTTCGGAGCAAATTTAATCAGCGCTCCAGACTCGGCACTCATCACTCCGAAGGTAATACTCCGAACGTACCTATGCTTACCGCCATCCTCATACTCCTTGCAGCAGTCGTCTTCATCCTTCTCTGGCTCGTACTCCAGTCGCAGAAGAAGAGCATCGATCCTACGGTCGGGATGCTCCAACAGGAAGTGCAATCCCTCCGCGGTCAGCTGACGGAGGCCATGCTCAAAAGCCAGGAGACCGTGAACCAGCAACTCGGCCAAATAACGCTCCAGGTCAACTCGCAGCTCGGCCAGGTGACGCAGCAACTCCAGAAATCAACGGGAGACCTGAATACGCGGCTCGATAACGCGGCGCGCGTGGTCCAGGAGGTAAGCAAGGGACTGGGCAGCCTCTCTGAGGCCACGAAAAAGGTGTTCGACGTGGGGAAGGACATCGCAAGCCTGCAGGAGATCCTGCGGTCGCCAAAACTTCGCGGCGGGCTCGGGGAGTTGTTCCTCGGCGACCTGCTGGCGCAAATCTTTCCGCCGGCCCACTACTCGCTTCAACACCGGTTCAAGAGCGGCGAGGCCGTAGACGCCGTCATCAGGCTCGGCCACAACCTTGTGCCGATTGACGCCAAGTTTCCTCTGGAGAATTTCAAGCGCGTCGTGGAGACGGCCACGGAAGAGGATCGCAAGGCCGCAAAAAAGAAGTTCATCAGCGACGTGAAAAAACATATCGATGCCATTGCAGGCAAGTACATCCTGCCCGACGAAGGGACCTTTGACTTCGCACTTATGTACATCCCGGCGGAAAATGTCTATTACGAGCTCATCATTAAAGACGAGGCAGTGGACACGGACAAGGCTCTGCTGAACTACGCTTTTACGAAACGCGTTATCCCCGTGTCGCCGAACAGTTTCTATGCTTATCTCCAGACGATACTTCTCGGTCTTAAAGGAATGCACGTCGAAGAACAGGCGCAGGAGATCCTGAAAAGCCTGGCGAGACTGTCCGGTGATTTTGAGAAGTTCAGGGCGGATTTTGAACTGGTGGGAAAACATCTGACAAATACGAAATCGAAATACGATGATGCGGACAAGAGATTGGAAAAGTTCGGGGACCGGCTGCAGTCTTTAAGCGGGACGGAATCCCACGCCGTAATCGAGGAGACAACGAAACTTCCGCTATAACCCCTTCCCCAACAACGCCTACCCTCTCACGAACCTATGCAATTATGTCAATAACGCTCTTCTGCATTTTTTGAACGGTTTTTAAAACGTCGATGTTTGCCTTGAAACCGGTCTCCGCGGTGATCAGACTCACCGCCTCCCTTGAAAGATCGACACGGTCTCCATTTTCGTTCCGCGACGTTATTGCCGTGACGCCTGAAGGAGTGGAATCCTGCATGGTGGTTTCAAGAGGTCGATAGGTATCGGTATTCATATTGGCAACATTATTGGCCGTATTGTTCAGCAGAGTGCTATAAGCATTAAGCGCTGTTAACGGTGCATTATTGATGTTGTCCACCATAAAAGTTCACCACCTTCGAGAATACTATACCACAGCCGAAAAAAGATTACTATGGGTCAGAAAACGACCCCCGATTGGACTGATGACCACTCTGGTTCAACTTGAAACGGTCCCAACCGGCATTCGAACTTTATAACTCAATCCTCGTCACGACACCGTGAAGTTTATTGTAAGGAAGTTTGTAGAACTGGACGATGTTCGGCGTCAGCCTCTTGATCAACGAAAAAATCTGCCAGATAAGGTTGCTCGGCAGGATGTCCTCGACGCCGTAGAAAATCGTCTTCTCCTGGATCCCCGCCTCCCTAAGAATCTCCTCAACATCGGGCACTTCCATGTATCCCATCTGAATCTCGAAGGCGCGCAGGCCCTGGGCAAGCTCCCCTTTGAAAAATCCGGTAACGCCGAAGGGGTCTTCCCGCTTTACGATTGAAACAATAATATTGTCTTCGTAAAGGATATTGTTCTTGAACATCGTATGGACGATGTAGGGCGGTATTTCTTTGGCATCCTTGGCAAAATAAAGCGCCGTACCGTTGATCTTGCTCGCCCTTTGATAAATTTGATTGTAGCTCAGCAAAAAAACATCGATCGGCAGAGGTTGGAGCGCATTGTAGAGCTTCCGCTGCCCCACGCGGTAGAGCATGATGATAGAAAACGGGATGGCTGCAATAATGATGGACCAATACCCGCCGTGCGGTATCTTGTAGGTATTGGACAACAGAAAGGTGAAAGTTACGAACGTGACGAGCAGGGAAACGGCCGCATGTCCGTATTTTTTCCGGAGCATGAAAATCCAGGTCATGAAGATGCCGGTAAGGGTCATGGTGCCGGTGACAGCCAGACCGTAGGCGGCAGCCAGCTTGCTTGATTCGCGGAACTCTTTGATAATGTAGAGCACACAGAAGAGCAGGAACCAGTTTACGAAGCCGATATATATCTGGGAGTGTCGTTCTTCGGACGTGTAATCGACCTTGAACATGGGCATGATCCGCGTCGTGATACCCTGATAGACGATCGAGAACATGCCGCTGATCATCGCTTGTGACGCAATGACCGTTGCAATGATGGAGAGGACAAGGAACGGGATGTAGAGGAATTGTGCCTGGTGATAGACCATTTCGAACAGCACGTTCTTGGCATCGGGATGCTGGATCAAAAAGGCGCCCTGGCCGAGATAATTGAGCACGAGTGCAATGAAAACGAAGTACCATGCCCGGACGATGGGCTCACGGCCGAGATGGCCCATGTCGGCATAAAGTGCTTCACCGCCCGTTGCGCACAGAATAACCTCGGAGAGTACGAAGAACCCGCCTATTCCGTTTTTGACGAGGAAGACAAGGGCGTAGTAAGGGTTGATCGCCTTGATCACCACAGGTACCTGGACGATGGAGGCCAGGCCCGACACACTCAAGGCAGCAAACCAAACCAGCATCAGGGGGCCAAAAGCGCCGGCAACGCGCTCGGTTCCCTTTTTTTGAAATGAAAAGAGCAGGATGGCGATGGCACCGGCGATGACCACGAGGGACGTCTGGCTTATCCCCTCAAGCCCCTTGATCAGAAGCATGCCTTCCACAGCGGATAGGATACTGATGGCAGGAGTGATGACACCGTCTCCGATGATGAGCGAAATGCCGATAAAGGAGAGCAGCGTTACAAGGCTCACCTGCCGGCCTGTCTTCAGCAGCGGCACCAGTAGCTCCCTAAGCACTATGGTCCCGCCCTCGCCGCGCTTGCCCAGACTCATGGCGAGCCATGCATACTCCACGGTCACCAATATGATGAGAGTCCAGACGATGAGCGATAGTACGCCGATCACGTTTTCCATCGTCGGCGGGGTGAGCAGGATAATGACCGTGAGGGTGTAGATCGGGCTTGTGCCGATGTCGCCGAAGACCAGGCCGAGAGACTTTATGATTCCTCTGAACGAGGAGGTTGTGTCAGGCATAAAGATAATGGACAAACAGTATTCAATGACCGAATCTATCCGGTTTACTATCGTTGTTCCTGGAGTTGCCGGTAAACAACGGGATAAACACAAAAAAGACACGGATTGAGGATCACTACCTCAACCCGTGTCTTTGGTATGCTGAATATTCAAAAGGAACTGATATGGCGGGGTGTAGGCTACGCCTTTTTTTCTTCCTTGTGCTCTATGGTTGGTATTTCGGTTTTTTCGCTGCTCTCGTCCTTCATGGCCTTCTTAAAAGCTTTAATGCTTTTTCCGAGCCCCTCGCCGAGTTCGGGAAGCTTGCCGGGTCCAAAAATGATGAGCACAATAAGCAAGATAAGAATCAGATGCATGGGCTGAAACAGGCCTTCAAACATGGTGTTCCCCTCCTTAACGACAATTTATTATACCGGCCTTTCTTCATGCTGTCAATTCATAAATGGGCGAAGGAGGCCTCCGGCGCCTGTTCACGGTTACTCGACGAACATGAGGCAGAGAGCATAACCGATTTTTTTTATTCCCAGCCAGCCTTCGGCGTCGTTGTACCCATTGACAGAGATCGTTCTGACAAATAAATTCAGGATAAGCAGGGAGTGCGAATGGGGCACCCTCCGGCAGGCAGGAGCCGGGGGATTGCAAGTTGCGGGATCCATGAGATTAACATCTAAATGGCATTACGTTTTGACAACGAGCACGGGACAGGACGCATATCCGATGACTTTTTCAGTGACGCTTCCCATGAGGAGACGGCGCAGACCGGTCCTGCCATGCGACCCCAGGACGATGATGTCGGCCTTCTGATCCCACCTAAGGTTATTGATCGCCTGATACGCTTCCGCCTCCCCCACAAAGGTCTCTGCCGGCACTCCCACAGCCTCGGCCTGTTTTTTTACAGCAGACACGAACCCTTTCGCTTTGTGCACAAGATCCTCTACTGCTTGGGGGGCTTCGGCATAAAATTCCGGAGGCAGGTCAGCAACCGACAGGACTTTCAGTTCCCCGCCGTAGGATTTGGCAAAGGCGATCGCCCGTTCTGCCGCTGCCGCGCTGTACTTCGAACCGTCGGTCGCCAGCACGATTTTTTTCCAGCCGACGGTCGTATTGTTCGGGACAACCAGGACATCGAGATGCGTATGGCCGATGACCCGCGCCGTGACGCGCCCGACCAGCATGCGCTCGACGGGCCGGAGCCCCCGCCGCCCCATGATGATGAGGTCACAGTTCTCCGCGTCGGCAAGTTCGACAATGCGCTCATGCGCCTCCCCTTCTTCGCAAACCGTCTTGATGAGAGCGCGCTCCTCGTCCGCGAACCGTTGGGCATCATCCAGGGCCTCTTCACAAGGTTTCCGCAAGGCAGCGCGGATGTCCCTGACGCCAAGGATCTCTATCTCCCCCTCGTACGGGGGCACCACCGACGTCACGGTGATCCAGCATTTCTCATCAATAGCAAACCGGAACGCCTGGTGAAGGGCGTTCCGGCTCGATTCCGATCCGTCTACAGCAACAAGGATCTTCCTATACTTCCCCACGTTCCAGGGCTCCAGTCGCATGCTGTAATCTCTCGGCCTGGCGTCCCTGCCACATGGCACGAAGGACGATGAAGGCACCGAGCATCAGTGCAAAGATCATTATCGCAAAGCTCGTGGTCTTGAGCAACGACACCGTTCCCTCGCCCAATTTATCAATGAGACCGAGCTGGGCAAGATACACAGGGACCATGAGGCCCCGGCTGAACAATACGATTACCATGATCAGGCCCATGACGACCTTGATCATGAAGGGCTTCACATAGGTTGTGCCGATTGCTCCGAGCTGAATGCCGAAGAGCGATCCCGCGAGGATGATCATGGCAAGGCGGATGTCGACCATGCCGTGCATGGCATACTTGAGCGAACCGCCGAGGCCCATGACGAAAGCGATCACCAGCTCCGTGGCCGAGGCCATGAGGCTGGGTGCACCGAGGACGTAGATCATAGAGGGGACGCCGATGAAGCCGCCGACCGCGATCGTGGCTGCCAGCATGCCGGTGGCAAACCCGAGGGGGATCGTGAAGAGGATAGATACGCGTGCATTGATGCTCTTGAAATAGACCATGGTGCCGGGGATATTGATGGACTGCACCCACTTGGCCAGTTTCCCGGTCGTTTCCACGGCATGGGAGTTTCCGGCCTTGTAGGTTTTCCACGCGTCATAAAGAACGAAGCCGCCGACCGTTGCCAAAATCACAACAAAAGCCACGCTCACGTACAGATTGGAACCGGCATCACCGAAGGCTTTTTTGATGTTTTCCTGGATCTGGGCGCCGTAGAGCACGCCGGCTTCAGCCGAAATACCCAGTACAATGCCGAGCTTTACGTCAACCTGCCCGTATTTTGCACGTTTGATTGAACCCACGAGCGCTTTGGGAAACTTGTGGCACATATTGCTCGCCACTGCAACGAGACCAGGGACGCCCAGGCTCATCATGCCCGGCGTGAGAACAAAAGCGCCGCCCGAACCGATAAATCCGCTGACCAGACCGCCGACAAATCCGACACCGAACAGATAGAGGATGGTAATAGCGTCAAGATTGATGAAATTCGTCACGATATCGTCCATGTTATTTTACCTCCATTTTTTTCTTTGACGCTTCTACGCCGAGTACGGTCCAGAAATGCCCGGTAAACGAGCCGTGGAAAAACGAAAAAATGAATGCCGTGATGATCGGCAGCAGCGCGTACAGCCCGCCCTTGGCAAAAATACTGTTTACCATATCCTGTTTGAGCAGGAGCGCCGCATAGAGCGCCAGGGATATGATGCCCATAACGATCATCGCAGCGACCGGCTTTTTCTTCGTGGTGCTGTGTGCCATGATAAATCCTCCTTGAATTGAAATAATATTGTATTGAGTTTTCTGGTTTGACTTGAAACTTGAGTTTCTTGAGACCTGAGACATGAAACTTGAGACTTATCTTAATTACGCCCCAGCCCCGTCCATAACCACGACGAGCGGACACTTCAGTTGGCGCCACAGTTCAGCAAGCACCTTGTCGCGCTTATTGCAGTCATCGTCCAATGTAGCCGGGGACTCAATGACGGCGAACAGGATTTCCTTCTCACTGTTCGAGTAGTCGATTATCTGCTGTTTAAGACAACCGGACCGGGGGATCAGGCGAAAAGGAATCCCTGCTGCAGTTAGTTCCGACACAAATGGCTCAAGTACGGGATCAATCGTACCCTTACTCTGGCTGACCGCTCCGGTAACGTAGAGAATGTCGAGATGCGCATTGATCCGCCTGGCTGAGTTGAGAGCGTATTTCAGTGTTTTGGGATCTATCTGCCCTGCCTTGAGCCCCAGCAGCACCCGCCGCGATTCCCACAGTAATGCATTGGCGGTCTCCGCTTCCCCTTCTTCGGCAAATGATGCTGCTGTCAGGGCCTGCTCCACCATTTTCATCATCTTTTTGATCTTTGTCGTTTCCATGGTCCCTCTATTGACGAATGCAGCTTTTTCACAGTCGCTTGAGGCGTTGCCAGCAATATCAGTCGGCTCGCAGTTCTTTTCTGGCAGATGGTCTCTTATAATCATGAACAGACGGCCTGTCGGTTTTTCTCGGCTGATCTTCCCTCAGGATCTGGAGGGCGGTCTCGAACTCGCCTTCCTCTGCAAATGCAGCTGCCGCCATGGTGGTTTCTAATTTCTCCATTAAGGTTTTCATACTCTGTTCCTCCTTTCCCGTGATGTTTTCTTGTGCTCTTTCACTATTCCTAATTACAACCTTCGTGCCAAAACCTTTTCTCGGCATAATGCATTGAAAAAATGATACAATACATAAATATAAAAAATCGTACTTTCGTCCACCATTGTTTTAGAATGCAATGCTTTATCTCTAAAGTCATGCTACGCGTTGAATAAAAAAGATTTTTTGAGTGTTGCATTGATAATCTGAACGTTGTAAAATGCAACCACTTTATTGTTTTTTACGAAGGCACATGAAATTTTTTAAAAAATCGGACGACAACGAGCACGAACTTATCATTGCCGAGCTGCGCCAGAAAATATCTCGCGCCGGCATGCCCGGGCCGGTGGAGAAGATCGCTGATCAGGAGCTCTCGATCCTGGCAAAGATCAGCCCATCGTCTGCCGAATACACCATCGGTGTGACCTACATCGACTACCTCGCCTGTCTGCCGTGGAACAAAAAGACCGAAGACAATCTCGACCTCTCCCGTGCCGAGCGTATCCTGAACGAAAACCACTACGGCCTCAGCACGATCAAGGAGCGGGTCCTCGAGCACCTGGCCGTGAAGGTGCTCAGGATGAGCAAAAAGGCACGAATCCTGATCGTCGATGATGAAGAGATCGCGCGAAAGAACCTTGCTCACGTGCTTACGAAGGAAGAGTATGACGTGGTTGCCGTAGCAGGCGGCGAAGATGCGCTCAAAGAGCTCGACATGGACGAGTTCGATGTAGTGCTGACCGACCTTCGCATGGGGAAAATCGACGGCATGGACCTCCTGGACCGGATCAAGGTCCGGTACCCGGACGCCCGGGTCGTCATGATAACCGGCTTTGCCACGGTCCCCTCCGCCATCGAGGCAATGCAAAAAGGGGCTTTCCACTATATTGCGAAGCCCTTTAAGCTCGATGAAGTCCGTGACACCATCAAGAAGGCATTGGATACAAAGACAGTGCGGGCAAACACGAAGGGCTCGGTCCTCTGTTTCGCCGGTCCTCCGGGTACAGGCAAGACGTCCCTCGGCCGTTCCATTGCGCGGGCCCTCGGCAGAAAGTTCACCCGCATCGCCCTCGGCGGCCTCAAGGACGAAGCAGACATCCGGGGGCACCGCCGCACGTACGTCGGGGCGAAGCCCGGCAGGGTGATAGAGGAGATCCGCCGCGTCGAATCGGCCAACCCGGTGATCATGCTCGACGAACTTGACAAGATCGGACGTGACTTCAAGGGCGACCCTGCATCGGCGCTGCTCGAAGTGCTCGATCCGGAGCAGAACCGCGCGTTCGTGGACCACTATCTGGACGCTCCCTTCGACCTTTCAGGCGTCATGTTTATCCTGACCGCGAACGTGCTTGAAACCGTCCCGGCCCCGCTTCGGGACCGCATGGAAGTAATCGAGTTCTCGGGTTACACAGAGGAGGAAAAAGCGCTTATCGCTTCACGGTTCCTCTGTCCGAAACAGATCCGCGAGAAAGGTCTGTCTCCGGACGACGTCGTTTTTACCGGTGACGCCGTAGCAAAAATCATCCGGGAGTACACCCGGGAAGCAGGCATCCGGAACCTCGAGCGCACGATCGCTACCATCTGCAGAAAGATCGCCAAATCCTCTGTCGACCGGCATGGTCTGCCGGAAACCGTCGTGATTACGCCGGCCGCGGTCGAGACGTATCTCGGCAAACGGAAGTACCACTTCGACGTGGTCGAGGAGCAAGACCGCATCGGCGTCGCAACAGGACTCGTGCGGACCGAAACAGGCGGAGACATCATTTTCGTGGAAGCAGCAAAAATGAACGGCACGAAAGAGTTGATCATCACCGGATCCCTCGGCGACGTCATGCGTGAGTCGGCGCAGGCGGCCCTATCCTATATCAGGAGCAATGCCGAGGCCTTCGGCATCCCTGACAATTTTTTTGAGCAGAAAGACATCCACGTCCATGTGCCTTCCGGCGCGATCCAGAAAGACGGCCCGTCGGCCGGCATCACCATCCTCCTTGCCCTTGCCTCGCTGCTCACCGGGCGCCCGGCGCGAAAGGACATCGCCGTGACCGGCGAGATCACTCTCACGGGACGGGTACTTCCGGTGGGCGGCATCAGGGAAAAGGTCCTGGCAGCCAAGCGAGCAAAGGTCAAGACCATGATCGTGCCCGCCCGCAACCGCGACGACGTGGATGAACTGGATGAAGAAGTAAAAAAGGACATCGAGCTTCGCCTGGTCGACAACGTGATGGACGCCGTACATGCGGTGCTGATTTAGATGTCTCAAGTCTCCAGTTTCAAGTCTCAAGTTTAAAACCAGAAACTTGAGACCTGAGACGTAAAGCTCTCTTTGCGAAAACCATGTTCAATTATCAACCCAGCATACGACAGAAGATCACCCTGGGCTACTATGCGATCGTCGCCCTGATCATCGGTCTGACGATCTTCACCTATCTCGAACTCCGGTTCGTGGAACGGAAGATCATCGTCGGCGAGGCGATCTCCGAGTTTTTCGATACGACGCTCGAAGATCAGGCGATTCGAGAAGAATTTCTTTCTCTACGAGCAGCAATCGGACTATGACGAAAACGTGCAGTACGTTGCCCGGGCACAGGACCTCATCGACCGCAACATCCGCGGGTTCAGGGCTTTTGCTTCGTCGCAACAGATATCGTCGCTTCAGGTCGGCTTGAAAACCTATCGGGAGCTCATGGAAGAGTACGCACTCGCAGGCAGGCATAGCAGTGCACGGAAGCTCATGCTCGCCGGCAATATCCGTGCTACGGGCAAGGACATCATCACGGCCGCGGAAGATATCGCTAAAACCGAACGGAGGAGCCTGCAGCTGCTGCTGAAGAACTCTCAGCTCATCCTGGTCATCTCGATCCTGATCCTGTCCGTCGCCGTGATCGTCATCGGCCAGATCCTGTCCCGGATGGTGGTGAAGCCGTTGAAATCTCTTGAAGAGAGCATGGGCATCATCGCGGAAGGCAAGTTTGAACGCATTGCCATTGACTCGAAAGACCGGGAAATCGCCTCGCTGACACGGGCCTTCAATAAGATGCTGAAGGAGTTGGAGCTGCACGAGCGGCACCTCATCCAGTCCGAGAAGCTCGCGTCCCTGGGCACGCTCCTCTCCGGCGTGGCCCACGAGCTGAACAATCCGCTTTCGAACATCTCGACGTCGAACCAGATCCTGGCGGAAGAAGTGAAAGAAGCACGCGGCAAACAGGCGGACGTCTCCTGGCCCGTAGACCCTGATTTTGTTCAGGAACTGATCAATCAGATCAACGATCAAACAGACCGGGCGCGAAATATCGTCCGCTCCCTGCTCGACTTTTCCCGGGACCGGGAGTTCACGAAAGAGTCGCTGGTACTCAAAAAGATCTTTGAGGAAACGATCCAGTTCATCAAGGGCCAGGTCCCGACCAGGATCGCAATCACCGTTGCAGTTCCCGACGATATCGTGATCTTCGCGGACAAGCAGCGGATCCAGCAGGCGTTCCTGAACCTGATCAAGAACGCTATTGAAGCCATAACGTCTGCCGAAGGGTCGGTAACGATCAAGGCGGAGAAACGCAGGGCACTGGACGACGTTGAAGACGGAAAGATCGGTATTTATAATTACCTGAAATACGGCGGCAAGTGCACGCTTGACCAGGACACCGTCGACATCGAGATCAGGGACACCGGTCCCGGCATCCCGGTCGACATCATTCCCAAGATTTTCGACCCCTTCTTCACTACCAAAGACGTGGGAAAGGGTTCGGGCCTCGGCCTGTACATCGTCCATGAGATCATCGAGGAACATGACGGGTGTATCGCCGTTGACAGCGAGGCCGGTAAAGGGACGAGCTTTTTAATCCGGCTGCCGATGAAGTACTAAAGAAGAAACGAATCACAGAAGATGTCTCAGTTACAGGCAGGGGAAGTACAGAGATTGCATCATGAACCAGATAGACGTTCCTCTGGTCCTCACAAGATTTGACAAGGAGTCATATTCATGCCCGATTCAGGTAAGTTGCTCATCATCGACGACGAACGGATAGCCCTCAGGAACCTTGAGCACGTGATGAAAAAAGAAGGATACGACGTTACGGCCACGCAGAGCGGAACAAACGCCCTTAAACTTCTCGAAGACCGGCAGTTCGACGTCGTGCTCACAGACCTCCGTATGGAAAAAGTAGACGGCATGCAGATCCTAAAAAAGACCCGCGAGCTTTACCCGGACACGGAAGTCGTCATGATCACGGGTTATGCAACGCTCGACTCTGCCGTTGAGACCATGAAGGATGGGGCGTTCTACTACATTGCGAAACCGTTTAAACTGGAGGAAGTGCGAAAGGTCGTGTCGGAGGCCGTGCATAAGGTGAGGCTCAAGACCGAGAACCGTCACCTCCGCGAGCAACTCGAAAGCTACCAGGGCAAGGTCAAGATCATCACCCAGGACCCGTCGATGCAGAAGCTGCTTGAGACCGCGCGCCAAATCGCGCCCACGGACTGCAATGTGCTGATCACCGGAGAAAGTGGAACCGGCAAAGAACTCTTCGCGCGATACATCCACCTTAACAGCAAGCGCATGGAAGGCCCCTTCTTTGCCATCAACTGCGGGGCCTTCACCGAGGAGCTGTTGTCAAACGAGCTGTTCGGGCACGAAAAGGGCGCCTTCACCGGCGCGAGCGCCATGAAAAAGGGACTGATCGAGATGGCGTCGGGCGGCACCCTGTTCATGGACGAAGTGACCGAGATGCCGCAGTCCATGCAGGTAAAACTGCTGCGCGTGATCCAGGAGAAGGAAGTGCTGCGCGTCGGGGGCATTGACCCGCTCAAGGTAGACGTACGGTTCGTAGCGGCAACGAACAGGGACATTCACGATTCGATGAAAAGCGGTTCATTCCGTCAGGACCTGTACTTCAGGCTGAACGTCGTTTCGCTTCGCATCCCGCCGCTCGTCGAACGCAAGGACGATATCCCCCTCCTTTCCTACTACTTCCTCAAAAAATATGCGGTGCTTATGAAGAAAGAGGTCACCGAAATCGCGGAAGAAGTGATCGCCCTGCTCATGCACTACGACTTTCCCGGCAATGTACGGGAACTAGAGAACATCATGGAGCGGGGCGTGGCGCTCGCGAACGGCGGAGCGATCGAGACCGGCCACCTGCCCGAGGACCTGCGGGAACTCAGCATCAAAACGTTCCGAAAAAAGGAAGGCAAAATTCCGTCGCTCGATGAACAGGAAGAAGCCTATATCAAGTGGGTGCTGAACGAGGTCGGCGGCAACAAGACCCTCGCCGCTCAGATACTGGGCATAGATCGCGTCTCCCTCTGGAGAAAGCTCAAGAAGTATGGGTTAGAAAGCGAGTGAGCGTATGAACATAAAACTGCCGGGTGCGTTGTAAAGGCGTTTCTCAATGTGAAAAAAGAGGTTGCAGAACAAAGGAAAAAGATTTACAGTATACACGTCGTTTTCCTCATTGTGTGATATGAAATTTGATAGAATATTACTTATCGGCGGCCTCATCGTGGCTGCAGGTTTAGCGTTAAAGTCGATAAAGCAATTTATCTATTTATCGTTCACTCTTTTAACATTAAAATTTGTCTGGATACTGATCCTCGTGATGTTTATTTTAACGTCGTTGAAAAAGAAGACGCGATCTTCGCGCGATATAAAAAAGTAACCTGAATATTGGAGGGTGCTACCATGGGTAGAGGACTATTTCAGCCAATGCATTTGCTTTTGATTCTCGTAATCGTCTTGATCATCTTCGGCCCGGGGAAATTGCCGGCACTCGGGGAAAGCCTCGGGAAAAGCATCCGGGGATTCAAGAAAGCCATGTCTGAGAAGGAAGAAGACACGGTAGAAGCGAAAAAACTGGAAGAAAAGAAACCGTAAAACAGGATCCCCGAACAAGGCAGGCCGGGTGTTGTTTTCAACGCCCGTCCTGCCGCGATATTTTATCCCAGCCGTACACCGTACTCGCCAAGAGCATGCCCTCAAAAGTTTCCCCGTAGACGAGCCGTTGCAAATTCCAAAATAATACTCGGGGCCGGGTCGATCAGGTCGATCAATGGCTTGACCGTTGATCCGAGGTATTGGCATTCAACGGTTGAGCATCATTTTTTCTCATTACGCATCGTGATCGCTGCGAGTGGAGCCCCTCCGGCAGGAGCCTGGGGATTGCAAGTCGCGGGATTCAGGTATATAATCAAATTCATAGAGGCCGCAAGGAGGGGACCATGCACACGATCAGGACGTTCATGGCAAAAGACGGGTCGGAAATAACGATCAGGCCGGCCCAGCCTGATGATTCCTGCGCCATCATTGACACCGTGCGATCAAATGCAAATGAGCGCAGTTATGTCCTCATGGAGCAGTATGGCAAGGATTCCGCGTCGGAGAGAGAATATATAAGCGGACTGGAGCGCACGAGCAACCTTCTCATCGTTGCTTCAGCAGGCGATGAGGTCGTCGGTTGCCTGGCGGCTTTGCAGGCAGATGCCGGGATGAGGCCGGAAACAGCCCACATTCTGCACATCGGGCTTCATTTGAAAGAGAAGTTCCGGGGGCTCGGCATCGGGGCAAACCTGCTCAACTATTCGATAGAATGGGCCACCGAGATGGGGTTCAAAAAACTGGAGGCAAATATCTTCACGACAAATCAGCGCTCTCTCAGCATGTTCAAGAAGGCCGGCTTCATTGAAGAAGGTGTAAGGAAGAACAGGATACGGATGGGCAGGGATTTCATCAGTGAAGTGCTTATGGGAAAGGTGTTGTAACGGCGACAGCCTTCAGTACCCCAGGCCCCGCATTCGACAGACAATCAGCCTTTTTCTCCTTCTCCGTCCACCTTGATTTCCCCCGCTTTCAGGCCGTTCCGGTAAAATCGAACGCAGCACGTCGAACCCCTAAAGAATCAATTTCTGCGCCAACGTCCCTGAACTCCCGCGGGGAAACCAAAAGGGTGTTCATCCTCTCAGGAGATCTTCTTCTCGACCAGTACTTTGAAATATGCGTCCTGCGGCACTACACTCAGCACCTGATGTCCCTCATCTTTGAGACTGCGGGTGACATTTACGATCGGCTCCCCATCGTCAAGGTAAAACTCAATCGTTTCGCCGTTCCTGATCTTGTCCATTGCAAGTTTTGCCTTCACGAAATTCATGGGACAGCAGACGCCTCTCAGGTCGAGGAGGTTCCTTTTTATTGGTGACGCTGCCGTAGAATCCTGTGCTGACACCGGCTTTTCAGTCTTGTCTGAAAAGATTTGGGCAAAAGCCTGGTCCACTCCGATCCTGTCGAGGGTGTGGCCGAAACGCTCTTTTTTCCTGCCGTGGGCAACGTAAAAGTCGAACGCCTTGCGGACCGCAGCTACAAGCTCTTCCTTTGTTTCAATTAATACTTTTGCCCTGGTCCCGAGGCGGGGTTTCTTGCCCATGGTCCCGCCGAGATAGAGCGTGTAACCGGTCTTCTCTGCAGTCCATGTCGACGACGGGCAGTTACTGATGCAAAGCCCGCACAGGAGGCACTTGCCGCTGTCGAGGACAAAATCCCCGCCTTTTTGCTCGATCGCCCTGGTTGGACAAATGTTTACGCAGAGCTGGCAGGCAGTGCAGGTGTCCTTGTGCCAACGCGGCAGTACGCCGCCCATAATGCCGACATCGTTCTCAATAGGTTTAGAACAATTGTTCGGGCAACCGGAAATGCCGATTTTGAACTTGTGCGGAGCAGGCATGCGCAGATAGGCCTCGTCGAACTCTGCGGCCAGTTCCCTGGTTTCGATCAGACCCGAGGTGCATGTTGCGTTTCCGGGGCAGGCCACGATCCCCCTGCCGCGCGGCCCGCATACGCCAAGCACGATCCCACACGCCTCTATTTCCTCACGGGCGGCCTGAAGATTCTCGACATGGATGTTGTGGATCTCGATTGCCTGGCGTGTCGTGAGGTGCACCTGCCCGTTCCCGTATTTCCGCGAGACCTCCGAGACCGTGTTCAGTTCCTCGGCGGTCATTCCGCCGCCCACGGTCCGAAGTCGAATGAGATAAAAATCCTTCTGTTTCTGGCCGATGATCCCGACCCGTTTCAGTTCGTCGACGGAAACCTGCGCAGCAACTTCGCTCATTTTGTCACCTCTCAGAGAAGTATGCCGCAGCGTTGTGAAGGCACGAAGCAAGAACTGCCTAAGGGGAGGAAGGGGCCCACTTCATGCTTTCGCACATCGCGGCATTGATGCTATGCACGTTATAGCAACGTGCATGCCAGCGAAAACAACGGCAAATTCAGAGGGTTTACCAAAGGGGAGCGTTCAGATCTGTTAATTTATTATACAATTTGTTTATTTTTTATATATACAATGAATACCCGCGCACAGTCAGTCGGATGGCGGCTTCGAGAGGGAAACGGTGTTCGATAAGGAAAAAACTCGTTGAAGTGGATGAACAAGGTTGTACGGCCTTTTAAACCGTTCGCTCCCCCCTGTCCTCTTTTGTACGAGGTCGCATGGATCGGAGATGTTTTTCAAAGCTTCCGATTTTCACGAAAAGAACTATGCTCAGCAGCAAAAGCACAAGCCCGATGCCCGCTGCTGTTAAGGGTCCCATCCACAATTGCTTAATGCTGCCCATCTTCGCGTTCGCAGGATTGCGGGGATCATAAAGGACATCGACCACAGTTCCCAACTCATATCCGGGGCTGCTGAAGGACCCTGCACTGCCCCGGAAGCGAACTTTTTCCATGCCCGAAGTGGAAAATTCTATCACCGGGAAATACACGACCTCCGATGTTTTATCGTCCTTTTTCTGGTACTGATCGACGACCGTGCCCTGGGTCGGCACGCTGTCACGATAAAGGGGGTAGGATTCAAGTCCCCACCTTGTCCCGCTGACAAGCGAGGCCAAGCCGATAGTTCCAAAAAGCAAAAGCACAGCCCATTTCATGGTTTAAGCACCTCTTTGCCTTCTTGCGTCATTTCTTTGATGATTCCCGACGCTCACTCTAAAGGAGTTTGTAAATAAGTTCATTGTCCGAATAATCGATCGGAACGTCAATGATGACCGGCACGTCCCTGGTCAGGGCCTCACGGAGCATGGGCTCAAAGTCTTCAGCTGTTTTCAGCCTCATGCCGATGGCGCCGAAACCGTCGGCAACCTTGATAAAATCAGGGTTCGTGAAATCGACGCCATAGGAGGCGCCGAACTTCTTCATGGATTTCCATTTGATCAGGTTGTAGCTGCTGTCGTTGAAAACGACAATGGCCATGTTGAGCTTCAACCGGACCGCGGTCTCGAGGTCCTGCAGGTTCATGAGAAAACCGCCGTCTCCGGAGAGGGCGACCACCTTGCGGTCGGGGTGCACGAGCTTGGCTACCATAGCTGTCGGGAGGGAAAACCCCATGGATGCGAATCCGTTGGACAAAATGAACGTATTGTTGGCATAGACGGGGTAGAATTTCGCCGCCCAGAATTTGCACGTTCCCACGTCCGAGATCAAAATATCGGGATCTCCGAGCACCTTCCTGATGCCGTATAACACCTGCGGGGGCCGGACGGGCCAGGTCTTCTCCGAGCCGATGCGTTCAAATTCCCCGCGGAAGTTGGCATGGAGGTCGATGGCGCACTGGCTCTTCTTGTTCGTGCTGAGCATGCCCTCGAGGAGCTCAATGCTCTCCCGGATGTCCGAAACGATCTCGACCTCGGGCACGTAGTGGAGATCGACCTCGCTCGACGTGAAATCAATGTGAATGATGCGCTTGTCGATTTTCGGGTTCCAGTTTTTCGGAGCATATTCGACGAGGCCGTACCCGGCGGCGATGATGAGGTCGGCGCGGCTGAAAACGTCCTCGATCTGGAGGTCGTTCGAGAGGCCGAGGCTTCCGATGCAGGCCGGGCTTTTAGCGCTGATCGCCCCCTTACCCATGAAGGTTGTTACCACGGGGACGCACAGCAGTTCGGCGAACTGCTGGAGTTGGGCGTTTGCCGCCTTGCGAACAATGCCGTGACCTGCCAGGATGACGGGGAAATTTGCCGACTCTATCAAATCAGCGGCTTTCCTGAGGGACTGCCGGTCAGGAGAGCTCCTCCTGGCCCTGATGGGCGGGATCATTGCCGCATACATCTCATGCGTTTTCATTGAGGCGATGTTCTCGGGAAGCTCCAGGTGCGTAGGGCCCGGCTTTTCCGCTTCAGCAAGTTTGAAGGCCTTCCGTACCATTTCGGGGATGACTTCCGGCGTCTCGATCCTGCCGTTCCACTTGGTCACGCTCTCGTAAATATCGACGATATTGATGTACTGATGCGATTCCTTGTGGATCCGCTTGAGATCGGCCTGTCCCGTAATCGCGACCACGGGGGAAGCATCGAGATAGGCGTCGGCTACGCCCGTCAAAAGGTTTGTAGCGCCCGGTCCCAGCGTCGCAATGCAGACCCCGGCCCTGCCGGTAAGCCGGCCGTACGCGTCCGCCATAAAGGCCGCGGCTTGTTCATGACGGGTGATGATAAATTTTATGGGAGAGGTCCTGAGCGACTCCATGAGGTCGAGTGTTTCTTCGCCGGGAATGCCGAAGATATACTCCACACCTTCATTTTCGAGACATTTGACAAGCAAGTCCGACGCCTTCATGATATGGATACCTCCCCCCAGTTTGAAAGACGGAAAGAGACACAGGTCCTGTTTCATACCCTGCCCTATTCGATTAATATCACATTCTGTCGAACAAAGCAAATGCCGGCATCGGAAACGTCCTTTATCTCGAAGCATCTTGCAATGACAACGAAGATGGCGAGGCGGGAAAAAGCAGCATGACGTGGAACACAGACGGGCCCCGTGGCTTAGTGATAATAACAGCGCATCTGGACATGATTATTTCATGGTCAAGAAGTCCAAGGCTAAGGATCTTTTTCTTTGTAAAATTCGGGATAAAGCTTTTGCGCACAATCCGGACAAATGCCGTGACTGAACTCCACATCTGAATGCTCGCTGATATATGCTTCGATCTGGCTCCAGAATCCGCTGTCGTTGCGGATTTTTTTGCAGGAAGAACAGATCGGAATGAATCCTTTCAAGGTCTTGACGCGTTCAAGGGCATCCCGGTAGGCGAGAATCAACTGGTCCCGGTCCTGCTCCAGCTCTTTCTGCCTGCTGATGTCCCGGAAAGCTGTCACGGACCCCACAATTTTCCCTTCTTCAAAAAGGGGACTGCTGACAACGGCTATCGGAAAGACCGTACCGTCCTTTCGGGTAAACACTTCCTCTGTCGAAACGAATCGTATCCCGGTACGGATGACGTTATGCATCCGGCACTCTTCCAGCGGCAACGGCGTTCCATCGGCTTTTCGGTTATGAATGAGAAAATGTCCGCCCTCATTCAGTTCGTCCATGCTCCGTCCCAGAAGATTCGCAGCCTCCGGATTCATAAACGTGATCTTCCCGTTCAAGTCCATCACATAGAGTCCTTCCGCCAGATGCGACGTGATATCCCGTAGCTTTTTTTCACCGGCACTAAGAGCATCATTTACAAACATCAAGGTCTCGGCCATCCTGTTGAAGGCCATTGCCAGCTGTCCTACCTCGTCCTGTGTGCGGACCGGAACCCTGGTGTTAAGATTGCCGTGCTCGAGGGACTGGGCTGCAACGGCAAGGAGGTGGACCGGCTTTGTTATCGACCTGGCAAGGACCACGGCCGATCCTCCGCCGAGGATCAGCACAGCAACGATGGTCCACATCAACAGAACCACGACTTTATTCACACCTGCCCTGACAGGCCCTTCCGAGAGCCCCAAGTGCAGCCGACCGATCGTACCATTGAGCAGTGGAGAAGGGAAATCGAGGATTACGCCCCGCTCGGTGGAGAGACGCTGGATTTCGTTGGTACGGCCGTTGCCGGTGCCATCCAACTGTCGCAGGTCTTCAGGGAACCCCTGTTCAAACGTGTGCGCAAGGACGTCGCCTCGTGCATTCTGAACGAAAATATATTCTATATCATCTTCCGCGTTTTTCTGGTCCTTGATCAGCATCTGGAGCTCAAAAAACTTTTCCGTCAAAATGGGGTCAATGCTGTCCGTTGCGATCTTGCGGGCCATGAATATGCCCCTTTTTTCAAGATTGGCATACAACTGTTTATACACGACAATCTCGACAAACAGGATCATCGCCAGGCCAAGGAGCACGACGATGCTGATCGTTCCGATAAAAAATTTTGTCTTGAGTCGAAGTGATTGCATAATGCTTACGGTTTTTTGTTTCCTTTTTCTCTATGGTCCGCGATCCATTTATCCATTTCCCTGATGGAGTCGTAAGCGCTGTCCCCGATAGGAACGAACTTATCGATCATCATGCCCGCCAGAATTGCCTTTCCTTTAGGATCATGATGGGCGTTCAGTAAGACCACACGAATTTGTTCCTTCAATTTGGGGTCTAAACCCGGACGAACGACAACGGGCGGGATGCCGTAGGGGAGAGACTTTTTAATGATTCTTGTCCGGGAAGTAAATTCCGGATCCGCGCGGTTCTCATATTCCCAGATGAGGCTGTCCACCGACGCACCGTCCACGATTCCCTGCGCAACAGCCTTGATTGATTTATCGTGGGTCTGTGTGAAGATGGTTTTGCTGAAATAGGTGTTTGGTGTTTCATGCATCCGCGCAAGCATATAGGTGGGCACGAGCGTGCCTGAGTTGGAAAGAGGATCGGTAAAGGCAAAGCTTTTTCCTCGCAAACCTTCGAACCCGCTTATGGTACTGTCTCTGTTAACGATGATATAGGAATAGTAGACAGTCTTGCCGTAGGCCTGAGGCGCTGCCAGGAGCTCCATGCCGAATTTATCATGCCCTATCACATAAGGGCCGCCGCAGACAAAGGCGACATCAACGTTGCCGGTATTGACCAGCTTGTTGATCTCCGCATAATTATCGCGGTCCACAAAATCCACCTGCATGCCGACCTTTTCGCCGATGTAGTCCAAAAACTGCCGGTAATACCCGTACCCGGCCTTTGGGGTGATCATGCCTCCGACGGCGATGCGGAGATGCAGCTCCCGAAGATCAATTTGACGGGGCGTCTCTTGGCGCTTTTCAAGACTAATTTTTCGCGGCGCTTCTTTTCCATTGCATCCGGTCAAGCCGATAATGCACGCGAGAACAAACCCCAAAATGGTTCTGCATCCAAACATGTCAATCCTCCACTCAATCAGATGTCACTCGCATTGAAAAGAGCCCTCATAATTACTATAACATTTCCCCACGAAACCCGATTACTAGTGTCCATATGCTGAATAATAAAGTGCAGAACAATTCAGGACAGGCCAGAAAATAACAGATATCGAACTCGTGATGGAGTTAAACGGTAATAATGCGTAAAGGAAATAAAGTGTGGATCAACCTGCGAGATATCGCGTCCGGACGACGGCACACTGTTGCAACCAAAACGTTGGTTCCGGCTAGGCAATAAAGAAAAAGAATTGATTTATAAATATACATACTGTATATTATTTAAACATTAGGGAGGCGCTATGAAAAAAGTGCTGCTGTTGACGAAAGACCAGTCTCTGGAGCAGGAGGTTTCCGCCATCCTGCCGAAAGGGTACAAGCTGACGACCGGCCGTAAGTCGGGGATCTCCGGCCGGGATGAATATTTCGTTCTTGTGGACCTCGATTCGATTGATGCCCAGGTGATCAAGGGATACAGCGAACGGACGTTCGTCATCGCTATCACGGACCAGGAACGGACCGGTCCGGTCATGGAGGCCGCCACGTGGGGCGCCTATGAAATCATGCGGAGGCCGCTCAGGAAGGAGCGGTTCGAGCGGCTCCTGGCGGAGCTGCAGGGGCTCACCACGGAAATGGAGCACACCGTAACGATATCGAAGGACCTGCTGGCGCCTGCCGCAACGTGTGTCATCGTGGGCAGGTCCACGCTCGTCATGAGCCTGTGCGAAAAAATCGCGCGCATCGCTCAGGTCGAGGTCCCCGTTCTCGTCACCGGTGAGACGGGCACCGGAAAGGAACTGGTAGCCGAGGCGATTGCGCAGCTTTCTTTTCGCTTCGGCAAACCCTTCGTTGTCATCAATTCAGCTGCCGTGCCCGACACTTTGCTTGAATCGGAACTCTTCGGCCATGAACGCGGAGCATTCACCGGCGCCGTGGCCTCCAAAGAAGGCATGCTCAAAGCTGCCGACGGAGGCTCCGTGTTCTTCGACGAGATCGGAGAGCTTCCGCTGCAGCTCCAGGGAAAGCTCCTGCGCTTTCTTCAGACCCAGACATTTTATCCTGTGGGCAGCACGAAAGAGGTACAGGTGAACGTACGCGTGATCTCGGCAACGAACCGCGACCTTGCCGACATGGTGCGCGAAGGAAAGTTCCGGGAAGACCTTTATCACCGGCTCCGCGTCGCATCGATCCACGTGCCGCCGCTTCGCGAACGCAAGAAGGACATCGCGCCGCTGGTCCAGTGCCTGTTCTACCGCCATGCCCATACGGCGCAGAAGCCGATCAAGGGAGTGACCAAGGCCTTCATGGACCGGCTTCTCACCTATGACTGGCCGGGCAACATTCGCGAGCTGGAAAACACCCTCCGGTCGGCAATCGCCCTTTGCAAAACAGACTACCTGACTACGCAGGAACTGAGGGACCTGGGTTCGCATTCCACGGCAAGGCCCCCGGCAGGCGATGCAGACGCCCTTGCAGCCGTACTCGTCCCCTTTGTAAAAAAAGCGCTCGACAACAAGGAGAAAAACATCTATGACAAGGTCCATACCGAAGTGGACCGGCATGTGTTCGCCTATCTCCTGTCTCATACACGGGAGAACCAGTCCGAGACCGCCAGGCTGCTTGGCATCAACAGGTTGACACTCAGGAAAAAACTCGGGATCTCATAAAGGCCCGTTTATTTGGACTTCACGTCAAGACCCTTTTTTGCCGCAGAGACGCAAAAAAATGACTTTTACTCCTGTGGAATTGATTCTAATTTTTTTTATGAGAAGTATCTCAGAAATTGAGGAAGAGACGTTGCTGCAGTAAAATAAAAAAAGGTTGGGGGTGTTTAATCCCCAGCCTTTTTAATTTTTCGTAAGCTTATTATTGAACGCTCAGCACCGGTCTCCGGCGCTCAAGCGTTCCGTCGCGTATCAGCTTTTTGAGCTTATAGTTTCCCATTGCCACAACACGGCCTTTCCTGAAAATGACCGGCGACAGCATCCGGTCTGTTATCGGCTTGCCCTGGCGCGGTTCCCTCGTGAGGTAGAACAGGACCTCGTAAACCTGGTCTTCTCTACCCGTGATCGTCGTCTTCCGGTAAGGATTGCGGCGGTCCGGGCCCATGATCGTCTCCACGGTCTTCTTATACATTCCCACGTACACGTTCATTAATTTATCGTCGTTGGCAGCGGCAAACTCAGCCAGGGGCCGCAGTTTATGGTCAGGCACGGGTTTTTCCCGTAACTCCTCAGAGGGCCTTGTTCTCTGTTCTACAGCCGGCGTCCCCGGTTGTTTCGATGCGACGACGGGAGGTTGTGCCTGATCTCCAGGCTTCCGGGCCGTTGCAGGATGATGCTCCGGTTTTTCTTTTTCCCCGGCAAGCGGCCGGGACGCCCCGTGTCCTGGCACAGGTGACGCAGGTTCTGTGATTATTGCGGCCGGTTTTTCGAGAGGCGGCACTGGCGCCGGTTCGATACGAACCGTCTGCGGCGCCTGAGCAGTTTCCGGGGGCGCCGGTTCCGGTGCGCGGAGTGTTGTGGCGCAGCCTGCCGCGGTCAGGAGAAGAACAATACTCAGCAGTTTCCTCATGAATTCTCCGCCTTCCCTTTTCTATTTCTTTTTTCTGCTCGTCTTGGTCTTGGCGGCTTTTTTGCGGACCCGCTTCTTCTTGAACGTGTGCTCATAGGATTCCTTTGCCATGGTCTGCACCCGGTTCAGGATATTGTTGAACACCATGGGAGACTTGAACGCCTGGTTGGAGGCTTGCGGCCGGGCATGCTCCCAATAGCGGATGAGGACCATATTGCTCGCAATCGTGAGCGTGATGGCCAGAGGATCGGCGACAAACACCAGCATCAGGATCGCAAAAAAGACGACCGTGTCCTGGGGCGCTTTCAGCATGCGGGCCACATACGCAATGGGACCGATGTGGGTTTCAAAGGCGAGCCGTTTGACTTTCAGTTCCTGGACCTTCGGCCCGATCACCGCCAGCCGGTCCCGGATCTCGGCCTGTTCGTCGCTGAACTCCCGGGACAGGCGGATCTTGTTGGTTACCGATTGAGCAGGAAGAAGGGCGATCTGAGAATTAATGTCCTCCAAACGGGCTGTTTTGACTTTATAGTCATCCTCGAGGTTCTTCAGTTCCAGGGACAGGAGATTAAAATCCTCCGATGTCTTCTGATAGCCCTGGCTCAGGAAGCCGAAAATGCCGACAGAAGTGATGAACATGAGGGACACCAGAAATACGATAAGAATCGTTTTAAACAGACGGGACATGAACGTCCAATAGCGAAACAGGTAAACGGCAACCCCGATCTTGCTCGCCTCGAGCGTGATGCCCATGATCATGGCCGGTATGTAGTTGTAGGCGAACATGCTGGCAATGCCGAACACCGAGAAGTAGGCTGCGGTGCCTATAAGTCCCATAGTTACAGCGATGAGGAATACAATATACATGTACGACCTCCGGCTCGATTGATTTTAAATAAATAAAAAAACAGATGACTGGAATTAAGCATCATTTTGTTTAGTTGTCAACCGAAGAGGATGTTTTTTTGAGCAAAGAAACAATGAATTCAGACATCTTGAATGCCTCGTCCGATCATCCTGTTCGAGCAAAAGCACCTCGCGCACTTCATCTAACTTATCGGCATAAACGACGAATAACTTTAAAGGAATATTTCATTAATGAAAGAAAACGTAAGGATTGCGTAAACAGCATTGCAGTATGAAATGAAATCGATCAAAACGTGAGCCGTTAACTGATGGTTTTTGATAATGCACAATTAAAAGTTTTTCCAGTTAAATGCTGATACGAATGATAGTAAGCAATGATAATCCGATTCATGATAAAATTCAACTACTCATTATCCCGCACAGAGAACCACATATTCGTTTTCTGCACGAAAGTACCCTGTTCCCTGTTATTGTCATGGCACGGCATAAACTGTCGCCATCGCGGTTCACAAGCTTCAGTCGTATGTTCCCTTCCTAGAAATCCAACGGGATCTTCATCTCTTTCAATGTTTTGCTCGGCACGCAGTGGGTGTAGATCATCGTCGTCCGGATATCGGCGTGCCCGAGCAGTTCCTGGATCGTGCGGAGGTCATAGCCGGCCTGCAAAAGGTGGGTGGCAAATGAATGGCGGCTATTCCGCATGCGGAATAGCCGCCACAGCTTCGCCACACACCTGCTGGAGTCGGGAGCTGATCTGCACTATATTCAGCTTCTGCTCGGCCATGCGTCGGTGAGAACGACCACCATTTATCTCCACGTGAGCAAAAAGAACCTCTCGAAAATCGTGAGCCCTCTGGACTTAGGCCCCTTCTCAAATCCTTCGCAACCCTCGTAGCCTGCACACGCGACACCCGCCGTGTAGACGCGAGATAGCCGACAGATCGAAGTCGCGGACATCTTTCGCCGGTACGGTCCTCTTTACCGGAACGCTCATCCCATGCCCTTGAATCGTCTTCGCGCCATGCGGGCGATTGAAACCTGCCGTACCGCCGACCAAGGCGGCCACGTGGACGAGTGCGAGCACTGCGGAACGAAAGTGATCTCGTACAACTCCTGCAGAAACCGGCATTGTCCCAAGTGCCAGTTCCTCAAAAAAGAGCAGTGGATAGAGGCTCGGGAGAAAGATCTGCTTCCCATCCCGTACTTCCATGTTATCTTCACCCTCCCCGATCTTCTCAATCCTCTGGTGCTCCGGAATCAGGAAGTTCTCTACGGAATCCTGTTCAAGTCCGCCTCAGAAACCCTGGCCCAGCTCTCGGAAAACCGGAAGCATCTTGGCGCTGACATCGGGTTTATCTCGATCCTACACACGTGGGGACAGAATCTCATGGACCATCCGCACCTCCACAACATCGTCACCGGCGGAGGCTTGTCCCGTGATGGACGGAAATGGAAGTCATGCAAGAATGACTTCTTCCTCCCGGTCAAAGTGATGTCGAAGCTCTTTCGGGGAAAATTTATTGCTTATCTGGAAAAGCTCCGTGCCGAAAATAAACTCATTTACCCCGGCGCCGTAAGCCATTTTGCGTCGCCGGGGGCATTCAAGGCTTTGATCACCGATCTGTACAAGAAGAAATGGGTCGTTTACTGCAAGCCGCCGTTCGACGGAACCAAGGGTGTTCTTGAATATCTCGGCAGGTACACTCACCGTATCGCGATCAGCAATCACCGGCTCGTGAAGATCGATAAAGACGAAGTTTCCTTCCGGTGGCGCGACTACGCCGATAACAACAAAACCAAAATCATGCCTCTTAAGCCCGATGAGTTCATCAGGCGGTTCCTGCTTCACGTCCTTCCCGACAGGTTCGTGAAGATCAGGCACTACGGTTTGTTGGGCAACAGATGCCGTAAGAAGAAACTCGATCGCTGCAGGGAGCTTCTAGCCTGCGCCGAGCAGAACAAGGGGGAACAGAAAACCGAGACGTGGCAGGAATCCCTGCTCAGGATCGCCGGCATCGACGTCGCCAAATGCCCTGCCTGCGGCGAACGAACAATGCGTACCATCGAGATCATGCAGCCCGCGCGCTGCAAAGGACCGCCGCAAATATGATTATCGCAAGTACTGTAATGAACAACCCAGCCCCGACATCCACCCCCGAAAACAGCCCTGTTTTTCGCAACGATACTCTATTGCTCCAAAGCCCTTTTTCCTGTATAGTCATTTACGAAAGGGGCTTGCGGAGCAGTCCGGAATCGCCGCTTTTCAATCGAACAAGTCTCATGCCCCTGCCAATGCCGCCTCCACGGACTTCGCTTTAAACTGAAAAATCATTTGAAATCCCATAGCAACGTGGCGCGCTACGGCTTAGTCCAACCAGCTTCTTTCTGAATAATGCGTTCAGAAAGAAGCCTTAACATTATTTGGGCAGAAAGTCTATACGCTGCCTCCTGAGGCGCTACAATGACAACACATAACAAAAAGCGAATTTACCAATCAGCTGTGATCGCGGTATCTGCTGAAGCGATAATAGCCCTTTCTCTGATTTTCATTCCAGGTCTAACTGTATTTGAAAAACTAAAGATCTTCGGTGGATTATTTATTATCATAAAAAGTGTATTTTTCATCTTCCTTGTGAACGATAGACTCGTTAACGAAATATTATTAAAAGTATCGCTATTTTTTATCTGGATAATACCTTCCTTCCTTGCTGGTCTTGCTCTTCTTCTTTCAGTATGGCCATCGCTCGATTGGTTAGGCAATATTTGCGGCGGTGGTTGCGTTTTGAGTTTCTTAATCGGCAACATCTTGCTCGTATACTCACTCACATTAAGGAAATTAAAGGCACATAAATGACATAACGAGCGCGTCGAGTGAGTCGCGAAAACCACGCTCCTCACGCGCGCGTTATACCGGAGTCAATATGCGAGCAGCAGTGGCAATAATGAATGTCATCGGAATGTTGTTTGTAAGTCTCATTTTAGCTATACCCGCAATTACTTCGTGGAATCCACCAGCTTCAATCATTGACTTAATGATGGCGGGCAGTATACTCCTCGGCTCATACTGGGGGTTTAGAGCAATGACATTATTATCACCAGAGGGGCAAGACGAATATTGGAACATTACTCTCTGGTCGAAGTTATGCGCAGGGCAAGAAAACTTCACCCCAGATGGTTGGCGTTACTGGCGGCGCGTTCGCTATTCTGTTGTGCTACTGTTTGTACTATTTCTTATTCGAAGCTTTCTGCGGATGTGGCCTTTAGTGAAGCCGTGATTCTATTTATAAGCTAGTGTAGTGTCTCACAAACGACTGGTGTTATCAGCCTTTTTCTTGCGAGAGCGAGGTAACGTGCAGCCTGGCTGAATTTTCTCCAATGTCTGCTTGCAGCGTCCAAGTTTCTTAACAATCGATTCGACGGTTGCGGTCCATACAAACGGTTTTGGGTCTTTATTCCAAGTAGCCAAATACTCTTCGATCGCGCTCTTGAGCGCGTCCACGCTGACAAAGACACCACGACGTAATCGTTTTCCCGTCAGTTCTCCGAACCAACGCTCGACAAGATTCAACCAACTTGAACTGGTCGGAACGAAGTGCGTCACAAAGCGTGGATGACGTGATAACCATTTCTGGACATTGGGATGTTTATGGGTTCCATAGTTATCCATCACCAGGTGCAATTGCTTTTCGACCGGGAACTCAGCGTCCAGTTGCTTCAAGAACTTGAGAAACTCCTGATGGCGATGCCGCGCGTAACACTGACCAATGACTTTACCTTGTGCCAATTCGAGCGCCGCAAATAGCGTCGTGGTACCGTTGCGCTTATAATCATGGGTCATTGTTCCACAACGCCCTTTTTTCAAAGGCAACCCAGGTTGTGTGCGATCCAGCGCTTGAATCTGGCTTTTCTCATCCACGCAGAGCACTAATGCTTTTGCTGGAGGATTCAGATAAAGACCGACTACATCGGTAAGCTTCTCCAAAAACCGTGGGTCGCGGGACAACTTGAAGCTCTTAGTTCTGTGCGGTTTAATGTTATGGCTCTGCCATATTCTATTGATCGTTGCTTTGCTGACGCCGTGCTTTTCAGCCATTGTTCGGCAACTCCAGTGGGTCGCGCCAGCAGGCCTTGATTGCAGAGTGGCATCTAATTATTTTATTAATTTTGGTTGTCGTTAACTCCGGTTTACGTCCGCGACCTGCCGCAACTTCCCAAAGGCAGTCCGGACCTTCGCTACAGAACCGCTGCCTCCATAATGCGGCCGTTTTATAATTGATTTGAATTCGCTTTGCGATGGCCTTGTCTTGTTGGCCACTCGCTGCTGCTAGAATAATTCGACATCGTTGAGCGACTTGTTGCGGGGTGCGATGAGCTTGTACCCATTGCTCCAGTTCTTGTCGATCTGACGCCGTAAGGTCTATAATTAAAGCGTGTCGTGCCATGAACAGCATTCTATCACAAGTCATGGCATAACACCAGTTAATTGAGAGACACTACACTAGAACATATAAGGTACACCAATCGCGTCCACAGCGACGCGCCCATATGGCGGCGCGTGATGCGATCGTTAGTTTTGAAAGGTTATTATGTTTTGCCCCAGGTGCAAGAAAAAATATAAATGGATGCTTCTTACTTGCCCGGACTGTGATGTGCCTTTGATTCACGAGGAGGAGACACTGCGCAGAGAAGAGGCACCATCCGCGCCAGAATATGTTAATTTCGTCAACCTGTATTCCCCAAAAAACGAAACTGAGTTGAGTTTAATAAGAAGCATCCTCGATTCTGAGGAAATCAGCTATTTTGTGAGGAATGATAATTTTGGCTCTCTGGAAGTGGGGCCCCATATTGGTCTTTATAATGCAAAGATGATACAGGTTCAAGACGACCAATACGAAAAGGCCAAAGAGCTTCTGTCTGATTATATCGAGAAGACGAGCGTTCCGATCGAAGACACTTTTAAAGGTTATTCACTTTTCGACAAAATTCGGATGGCAATCGAATTCTTCATTTTCGGCTGGGTAATGCCAGGCAAAATTAAGCACAAGGCTAAAGACGACGAAGATGCAAATACAGATTGAAAACTAACCTGCGCCTACCTTTAGGCGGAAATAGTCAAGAAAAAGAGACAGAGATCTCCTTCGATCTTTTGATCTTTGATAATTTCTCCTTAGTCTCTGGCGATAAATGTTCCGCAACTGGCAAGCATACCTGGGTTCGGTCCTTGCTTTTGCAGGACACCCATACTTTATAGGCCATGTTGGGAACGCCTGATCCCGAGTGACGGAATGTCGACAGGATAATTCTCTCGAGAGAGATTACAAGGCGCAAGCGGTCATCTCGGGACCAGGGTCCACCGGAGTAGTCGTATTACTTTGTTCGTTGGTTCATTTTTAGGCCGCTTTCAAAAACTCCGCCTCACAGGCAAAATACCGTTTTTCATCAAATGCAGCACCTGATTTGTACCAGCCGTGGAACTTACGTAGAAAGTGGCGCGACACAATGGTCATGGCCTTCGTCCCCGCCATCTTTTCCGTTTCTCGCTTCTTGTGATAGTAATCTCCGTAGAGGTAGCCTTTTCGCACCAGCGGCAGCACGATATGGTTCAAAACCTTTCGGAGCAGCGGGCTGCCTTTCTTGGAGATTTTGTTTTTGCCTTGATACTTTCCACTCTGACGCATCCGGATGTTGAGACCGGCATACCGCATCAACTGCCGCCAATTGCGGAAATCAGCCATCGGCCCGGTCTCGGCGATAAGCAGCGCAAGGTTCTTTTCCGAGATGACCCCGGCGGTCGGCGGGGGGATTCTGGGGTCGTCATCGCGAAGCCTTCGGAAGATAATCGTCATCTGCTCCACGATCTGTTCTTTCCGATGCTCTCTGTCCCGAAACTGAGCGATCAGGTCCTGGAACTGGTCTTCCAGAACATCGCGATAGCTTGATGGCAGCTCATTCAGAATCGAGCTTTCAGAATCCTGCCAGAGCCGGGTGATCGTATCCCGCCGAATACGGGGAATCGCCTGTTTCATGGATGCAGCGAATGTGTCGTACCCGGTCTCGATGATTCGGTACGGATTGCAGCCGAACCGGTCGATCAACACAGCTCCTGAATTGCCGTAGAGAAAGTCCCAACATCTTAGGGTCAGGTCCATACTGTTGGATTTTTCTTTAAACTTCTGCTAAACTCACCTTTATGACTCGTCCATTACGCATAGAATACCCCGGCGCGGTGTACCACATCACCAATCGGGGCAACGATAAAAAAGCCGTATTCAAAGACGACCAGGACCGGGAGACATTTCTCAAAATCCTTGCCTTCGTCATCAAACGCTATCACTGGCTCTGTCACGCTTACTGCCTCATGGACAATCACTACCACCTCATGATAGAAACTCCCGACGGTAATCTTTCCCTCGGCATGAGGCAATTAAACGGCGTTTATACTCAGGCACGGAACAAGCGCTACAACAAAACCGGACACCTTTTCCAGGGCAGGTACAAGGCCATCATCATCCAAAAAGACACACACCTTCTTGAAGTCTGCCGCTATGTGGTGCTGAATCCAGTCCGAGCCAGGATGGTAGAAAAACCCGAAGACTGGAGATGGTCAAGCTACCGGGCCACAGGGGGGAAAGAAACGGCCCATCCGTGCCTTACCACAGATTGGATACTCGGACAATTCAGCCGAACAAGAGGCAAGGCAGAGAAAGAATACCGCCAGTTTGTGAAATGGGGGATCGGCAAGAAAACGATCTGGACTGATGTTAAGGGCCAAGTCCTTCTAGGCGAAGATGATTTTGTTGACAGCCTTGCCGATCATCTCAGAAGGCAAAAAGATATTCCTGAAATCCCCAAGAGCCAACGCTACGCTAACAGGCCAACACTTAATAAAATATTCAGTCAGAGTATACTGGACGACAAAAGCAAACGGGACAGGAAAATTGCCGAGGCTGTTGAGAAGTACGGATACACTCAGCGTACAATTGCTGATCACCTCGGCGTACACTCCACATATGTGAGCAGAATTCTGTGCGGACACTATAAAAGGTAAACAGTATGGACCTGACCCTAAGTTTTTTTCTAAGTTGTTCCGAGTCCCGCGCTCTGCGGCGCGGGGCTCAACTCGTCGTTGGCTCAGGGAAAATAACGTACTGCGCTAACCAGTAGTCCAAGCGGATATGACCGCTTAACATTCAAAAGGAGATAAAGTGGCCGAAGATCCAATTTATAACCGCATCACTGTTGAGTCGAATGGTCACACAATCCATGCACTCGAAGAGGGAAAGGGGCCGCTCATCGTAGCATTGCACGGCTTTCCCGATCTCCCGATTTCCTATCGGCATCAAATTCCTGTCCTTGCAAAAAAAGGCTACCGAGTGGTAGCTCCGTACATGCGTGGATATTTTCCGTCAGATGTTGAGTCCGAAGGTCCTTATGAAGTCGCAGCTCTTGCCCAAGACGTATTGTCGTTGATTGATCAACTGACGGGACAACCCGCGATTCTTATCGGGCACGATTGGGGTGCCATAGTTGCTCGCAGCGCTGCCATCCTTGCACCCGAAAAAATCTCGAAAATTGTCTGCATGTCCGTACCGACCGCAGCAAATTTTGGACGAGCGCTGGTATCAAACCCAAAACAACAACGTCGATCCTGGTACATGTTTTTCTTCCAGCTACCCATCGCTGAGATGGCGATAGCCCATAACGATTTCGAGTTTATAGAAAGGTTATGGCAAGAGTGGTCTCCTGGCTGGCTCTACCCCAAATCGGTAATGAACGAAATCAAGAAAGCTTTTCGACAACCTTCTGTATTGAAAGCTGCTTTGGGGTATTATCGTTCCCAGTTCAATCCGGCCCTTCATCAGCCGGGCTTGGCCGATATACGGAAACGCTTAAGCGATCCCATCCCCGTTCCAACAATGTATCTGCATGGCGCCAATGACGGATGCATAGGCGTCGAGACAACTGAAGGAATGGAGTCTGCTTTTCTCCGTGATTTTGAAAGACATATTATTTCTTCTGCCGGCCATTTCGTTCATCAGGAACAACCGGAAGTAGTCAATGAACTCATTACACGCTTTTTAGCCAAATAGCATAAACGGGAAAATGCCGCCAACAAACGGGTGAGCGGCCGAACCTGATCTGCCGCGAAACCAGCGCGGCAGATCAAACCGGTTCGAGACGGACTTGACCCCTGCGGTGTCAGCCGCTCACCCGGGGTGTTAAGGGGATAAATATGCCAAATAACATCAGAGTCGAAGCAGCAGTCTGTTTCATGTCTATCTTCTTATTTCTCTCTTGTTCGTCTGGCAACTCGGATCCAACCGGTGGACCTTGTACTTACACAAGCACGACGGGGACAGCGACGATAGTCTCTCTCAACGGTGCGAGTACAGGCAGTAATAATTGTAATAATAATCCTGTCGAAGCTGTCTTTGACTTTACACCTGCCAATCCGGCCGACGCAAACGATGCAACAGACAAAAATCGCGTACTTACGGTCGGCGACGGCAAAAATCCTCCGCTTAATTATCTTCTTAGTAAAGGCCTGACCATCGGGAGCACACATCCATGTACAAGACAAACTGAAGTAAGTGGGACGTGCACACCGGTCGTTTTTACTTTTACAGATGTTGATCTGTCTGATTATGCTGCCAGTTGTTTTTGAACTTGGCCTTTCTTAATAATGATGTTAACCCGTCGTTCCACGCCGACCGCTTCGCGGCGTGTCCCTCTGTCGTTAGTTTTGGTTCACAGGCAAGAACACATTGGTTGACAAGTGAGGATGAAAGATGCTTGGGGATCATGTTAGTTTAGATAACTCTTGGCGTCCTTCAATTGATTTCTTTTAAATAGAGAATGTTTAGCAAGGTATTATCTGAAATCAAAAGGGATGACCTCCAATTCATTGAGCTTGTTAATCCTGGATAAACCGGACATTAAACTCCTCCGAAGACGATACCTACTGCATTCGCTAATTCCTTTTCTTTATTCGATAGTGACAATATCATTTTTTAACATCATTGGTTAATACGCCAGTCGCTCGATCCGATCAGCATAATTATTATCTGTGTTTTGATCTATCTACAATATTAACGATGTTTATTTCTATCAATTTAAGTTTGTCTGCTGAGTATTCTGCTCCAATTCAGGCAGCCATTCCACTGCAATTCAGGCACCTGTTCTGCTCCAATTCAGGCACCCATTCCACTGCAATTCGGGCCGGTGTTCCGCTCCAATTCAGGCACCCTCTAACGCATTAAACGACGCTGGGTAAATTCTACAAATTCGTATATCCTGCTCCTTAAAATTCGCTTCTAAGGAGAGCTGGATGACGAGAGAAAGAATACCCGTGCGAACAATTAAAGAAGTTTTACGCCTCAAATGGTCCTGCGGCCTAGACCGCCGCGCTATATCCAAAAGCTGTGGAATAGCCAGAAGCACCGTTGACGAGTATACGAAACGAGCCAGACAGGCCGGGCTATCATGGCCCCTGCCGGCAGACCTGGACGATACCGCCCTCGAGCATCTTCTCTACCCGCCGGTCATTGTCTCCACATCTCCACGTCCGCTCCCTGTATGGGAGGATGTTCACCGCGAGCTTGCGCGTAAAAGTGTTACCCTGATGCTCCTGTGGGACGAGTACAAAGCGCAATATCCTGAAGGATATCAGTACGCACATTTTTGTGACCTCTATCGCGCCTATGCAAAAAAGCTCGATATCTCCATGCGACAGGTTCATCTTGCAGGAGAAAAGCTGTTTGTTGATTACTGTGGCCAAACAGTCTCGGTAATCGACAAATCCACCGGAGAGGTACACAACTGTCAGATCTTCGTCGCCGTCCTAGGCGCCAGCAACTTTACATATGCCGAAGCAACGTTTACGCAGGGTCTGCCAGACTGGATCGGTTCCCATGTCCGGACCCTTAAGTTCATCGACGGTGTGCCCGAGATCCTGATCCCTGATAATCTTCTCTCCGGCATCACCAAGGTCTGTCGCTATGAGCCAGGCGTCAATCGCACCTATCAAGAGCTTGCAGTTCATTACGGTGCTGCGGTCATTCCTGCCCGCGTCAGGAAGCCTAAAGACAAAGCGAAAGTTGAAGCCGGAGTCCTTCTGGTGCAGCGTTGGATCCTGGCAGCCCTCAGGAACCGTACCTTCTTCAGCCTCGCAGAACTCAATGCCGCTATCCGGGAACTGCTGGATAGACTCAATAACCGGCCCTTCAAGAAGCTCTCCGGCAGCCGTATGAGCCGTTTTCTGGAGATCGATAAGCCTGCATTACAACCGCTGCCTGCTGTGGCCTTCGAGTACGCAGAATGGAAGATAAAAAAACGTTCCGGCATCGATTACCACGTCGAAGTCAATGACCACTATTACAGCGTACCCTACCAACTCCGCAATGAATACCTGGACGTACGGCTAACGGAATCGATTGTAGAAGTCTTCTTTCACAACAAACGCATCGCCTCACATATCCGGTCCTATGCCAAGGGAAGACATACGACACTTGCCGAGCACATGCCGAAGTCCCATCGGGACTATGCTGACTGGACCCCAGAGCGCCTGATACGCTGGGCATCGGAAACCGGCAAATCAACGGCAGAGCTGGTTACGGCCATTCTCGCAAAGAAGCTTCACCCACAACAAGGCTTTCGTTCCTGTATGGGGATCATCACTCTTTCCAAGAAGTTTGGCAAAGAACGCGTCGAGGCTGCCTGCAAGCGAGCACTCGCCATCGGGGGCATCAGTTTCGGAAGCGTCAAGTCCATCCTTGAAACAAATTTAGACAAAAAACCGTTACCAGAGCCAAAAGCCGCATCACAGGCGATCACTCACAGCAACATCCGTGGCAGCGAATACTATAACTAACTGCAAAAGGAGACTATTATGTTAGCGCATCCCACACTCGACAAGATCGAACAACTCCGTCTTTTTGGCATGGCAAAAGCCCTGCGTGAACAACTGCAGAATCAAAAAGCGACTTCACTAAGCTTTGAGGAGCGGCTTGGGCTCCTTATTGACCGAGAACTGACAGAACGAGAGAACAGACGGCTTGTTACGCGCTTACGAGCTGCAAAACTGAGAATCTCAGCATCTATCGAAGACATCGACTTCCGTCAGCCCCGAGGGCTGGACAAATCGCTCATTCTGTCGCTTGCGTCGAACCAGTGGATTATCGAGCATCACAATCTGCTTATCATCGGCCCGACCGGCGTGGGAAAGAGCTATCTTGCCTGCGCCCTGTCCCACAAAGCCTGCCGTGATGGTCATGCCGTCGTGTATCAGAGGCTGCCGAGGCTTCTTGAAGATCTGGCCCTATCGCATCACGACGGACGGTATCGGAAACTGATGAAGTCACTTCTCAAGGCAGACCTGCTTGTCCTCGACGACTTCGGACTTGCTCCGCTCACGACGGAACAGCAAAGAGATCTTCTGGAAATCATCGAGGACCGTTATGATCGCCGGTCGACCCTCATAACTACCCAAATGCCGGTTAAGCACTGGCATGATATCCTGGCCGACCCGACCTTGGCTGACGCTATCATGGACCGTCTGGTGCATAACGCCTACAAAATAGACCTGAAAGGAGAATCAATGAGAAAGAGCAAATCAAAGATCAATCGTTGACAAGTCAAAATCCCTATGAGATAGTAGCTTTAACCCAGCAATCGGTTATCCCGTTGGAGAGTGCCCGAATTGAATCGGAATGCGTGCCCGAAACGAAACCGAATGCCTGCCTGAATTCACCAGAATACACATGTCTGCCCTTACAGTAGCATCAAAGTCAAAAATAGCCAGTGAGATTGCTGTTTTTACTGTTATGTCACTCTGGACTTTTCTCTACAGCATCTACGGTTTATTAATTGCAATTGCTTTTTTAAGGTAACTGCCAAATTGACCAGAATCATTTGTGGCGCGCTTCAGGTCCCTCACTAATCGGGTTGCAGGTCATCACGATAAATCATTTGGACGAATTGGATTACGGGAGGTTATTGCGATGTTAAGCGCTAAACCGGTATATGCACGGCATAGAGCGATTCTCATCACGATATATAAGCTCTATCGAAGCGATATGACTGCCGAAGAATTGTATGAGGCAACCTGCGGCATATGGGTCGTGGGACCAAGGCGCGAACACGCGAATACGCGATGGCTGTGTCTCAGGGGATCGTCAGAGAAGTCTACCGCATCCAGAAATGGCATCCTTCAGGAACTCTCAAATACCATACTCGCGACGCGAAGGATGTCACGGATGACGGACGATGGGAGTTTGAGGGCTTTGTAGCGTCGGATATCAGAGATGAATACGTCGGAAACTCTGTCGGTATGGGTGGCCAAAATCCAATTCGACATAAAAACGTGTAGAGATCGACCGGTGAGAGTGTAAACACTACGCCGCTCGTCGCAAGGCGGCCTTCAGCGCCTTACGTTTGTCTTTAAGCCGCCACAAGTCGTAGGTGGTCTGCATATTGAGCCACGTTTGTGCAGTGGAACCAAAGACCAATTCAAGCCGGAGGGCCATTTCAGGCGTAACGGCGCCTTTTCCATTGAGAATCTTATACAATGTTTTTCGCGAAACACCGAGCCGCTCTGCCGCGTCGGCGACGGACATGTCTTTCGGCTCCAAACAGAGACCTTTTATTATTTCTCCCGGATGGGCCGGGTTATGCATTGTAGCCATGAGATTCTCCTTAATGATAATCTTCGTAATTTACAACGTGGGCATTGCCATTTTCAAAACGGAACGTGACCCGCCAGTTTGCCTGAACCGTCACGGCCCATGTATCGTTCCGCGTCCCTTTCAGTTTGTGCAGTTTTAACGCCGGCAGCCTCATACCCTCGACGGTTTGTGCGGCGTCAAGCAGGCTTAGAATTAACCGCAGTTTAGCAGCGTGAATCGCCTGGATGCCTGAAACGTTTCCGGTGCGGTAGAAGCGTTCAAGCCCTTTATGAGCAAAGGAAGCGATCACCATTAAATTGTAACCTAAAGGGTAACAACATGTCAAGCTTTTTCCATTGATCGAAGTAGAACAGAACGATGATTCCAACCTGCGGTTCGTGTGGGACGCTGTGAACCATCAAAACCCCTCACCCACGGGAGGCGTATGGCGAAAAAGGACCTATAGGGTCAGGTCTTTTGTGTTGACATTTTATATTGGCTATGCTACGTTCGCATCATGACTCGACCCCTTCGCATCGAATATCCCGGCGCCGTGTATCACGTTACCACTCGCGGCAACGAAAAGAAGCCCGTCTTCAAAGATGACCCCGACCGCGAAACTTTTCTCCGCACCCTTCAGCACGTCTGCAAGCGCTATAACTGGCTGTGCCATGCCTACTGCCTCATGGACAATCACTACCATCTGCTCATCGAAACCCCAGACGGGAACCTCTCGCTTGGAATGAGACAGTTAAATGGCGTTTACACGCAGTTATTTAACAATCGGCATCAACGAACGGGGCACCTCTTCCAAGGCAGGTTTAAAGGAATTCTTATCCAGAAAGACAGCTACCTTCTCGAAGTCTGCCGATACGTTGTATTAAATCCTGTCCGGGCACGGATGATAGAACGCCCTGAACGGTGGAAATGGAGCAGTTACCGTGCAACCGCAGGCAAAGAAACGCCTCACCCCTGTCTCACTACGGACTGGATCCTCGGGCAATTCAGCGGGAAGAGAGCCAAGGCCGAGAAAGAATACCGCCAGTTCGTCAAATGGGGGATCGGGGCAAAGCCGATCTGGACGGACGTCAAAGGGCAGATCATTCTGGGCGAAGATGATTTCGTAGACAGCCTCGTAGATCACCTGGAGAAACACAAGCATGTTCCTGAGATACCGAGGAGTCAGCGCTACGCGAATCGGCCGCTGCTTGAGAAAATATTCCAAGAGAGTATACTTGGGGACAAACGAAAGCGGGACAGAAAGATGATCGAGGCTGTTGAGAAGCATGGATATCGGCAGAGCGAAATCGCCCGACACCTGGGGCTCCACACCTCAACAGTGAGCAACATTGTGAGGATGAGGGGCTAATACCATAACAAAGGACCTGACCCTAAAGGTTGCTTAAACGGCGCCCGTCTCACGGCCGCGTTGTAACTGCCGAACGCTCCTCATAAGTGCGCCTGACAGGAACCGATCAATCTTAGAGGAGGCCAATGGAGATGATGTGTTTAAAAAATAGGATCCCGTATGTTTTGTGGTTTTTCTTTTTGATAGTGATTAGCTTTATTTTTCAAAGATGCAGTAACCGGGACAACACACCGCCCACGGTCCCCTCAAACTTGACCGCTATTGTATCGACAGGTCAAGTCGGACTTTCCTGGTCGGCATCGACCGATAATAGTGAAGTCACCGGATATGAAATATTCCGAGATGGCCTCTATCTTCAGTCCGTCGCAATCTCGGCTGCCCTTGATAGCTCAGTCACTGGATCGACTCAATATTGCTACACCGTCTCGGCTTATGATGCGGCCGGGATTGAATCAGCTCAAAGTGCCGCGATTTGCACGTCTTCCCCTTCAACTATTCTCTCCAGTCAGTGCTCTATCATTCCTGAAACTGCTGCCGGACTGAGCGGATTCGTTATGCGAGGGCCAACACAGCCGGTTTGCAGTGATACCGTATCATGCGAGGAGCCTTTTTCCGCTGGATTCCAGATCAAAAAGAATAACGTTGCTGTCGGCGCATTCCGATCGACCTCGGAGGGTTGCTTCGCAGTCCAAGTTCCCGCTGGGAACTATCTAATCGTGCCGGATGCTGATGCGCCCATCCTGTCTCCTCAATCCCAGACGCAGAATGTGTCTGTAGGGCCAAATGTGTGGACCCGGGTCAGTCTCACGTTCGATACAGGTATTCGATGAAAGAGCCGGCAGTAGCTCGGTCGGGTAGTGAGCCGATTGCGAAAATCGAACATGAGGAGATGATGTCACAACATGCGGGTCGTGTGGGACGCGGAAAATCGCGCCCTACACCTGTTCGTTAGGCTTTCAATCTCGCTGGAGCAAGAACGCTAAGCCCGAAGGGCATTGAGAATAAAAAGGAGAAATACCATGATGACAGTAATGATAGGATGGATTGTCTCAATTGTGGTTGTTTTTATTGTTCTGATGGTTGTCCTTAAAGGTTTTTGTTTAATTGGGGCCAATCAAGTCGGCATCCTTACTAAAAATATGTTTGGCAAAAAAATGTCTGAAGGACAAATAATCGCGCGTCATGGAGAAATAGGGGTTCAGGCGAGGACTTTGATGCCAGGGCTCTACTGGAGGTTACCTATAGTCTGGTCATTTACCAAAGTTCCGGTAGTGACGGTAGACATTGCCAGTATCGGTATCGTCGAATCTATTGACGGCGAACCACTACCTAAAGGCAGAGTGTTAGCCGATGAAGTCGAGTGCAATCAATTTCAAGATGCAGAGATGTTTTTAGCCAACCATGGAAAGAAGGGACCGCAGATTGGGATTCTACGTCCAGGCACCTACCGGATCAATTCCATACTGTTCAATATTAACAAAGCTCCCGCGGTAAAAATAGAGGAGAATACCATTGGTATCGCTGTTGCTAAAGATGGTATTCCCTTACCGACGGGCTATGTCATCGCCCCAAAGGCTCAAAATGATGACGGTACCCAAGCAGACCACAGAGCTTATCAAAATGGACAGCTCTTTATCGATAGCAAAGGATACCGGGGACCGCAGTTAGATACCCTGCAACCGGGAATATATTTCATCAATCCGAACTTATTTGAGATTAAAGTTGAAGATGTAGCTGAGGTCCTTCCAGGATATGTGGCAGTAATCAGGTCCAACGTTGGGTCGGAGTTGGAGAGGACGCCGGTAGGGCCCGAGCTAACTACCAAAGAAGGAAAACTCGGTGGTCCGATCCATGAAGATGTTGAGAAAATACTGATAATCGATAAATATACTCGCGGTATTTGGAGAGAGCCGATAGCACCTGGGAAATACAATCTAAATGCGATTGCTTTCACAGCCTATCAAGTGCCTACTTCCGCCGTCACCATCGATTGGGCAAGCGAGGGAAAAATCGGGACAGAGGTAAAGGGAGTCAAACCAACGGTGGCTAAGGCTGCGGGGGTCCTGTACAGTTTTGATCCCTTGAAGGTGACTTCTAAAGATGGCTTTCAATTGGAAGTCAATGTTCGAATGGTGATTCGAATTCAACCGGGGAATGCGGCCTACATCATAGCTAGATTCGGGTCAGTGGCCAATCTGATTGATCAAATCGTACATCCGCTGATTGATTCATCGTTCAGGAATAAAGCCGGCGAGAAGAAAGCGATTGACTTTTTCCAAAGCCGGACGGTCTTGCAGACCGAAGCACTGGCACACGCCCAAGAAAGATTTTCTGAGTACAACGTTGAGGCCCAAAACTTACTCATTGCTTATATCGATATACCTAAAGATTTGTTGGATACGCAAACCAAGAAGGAAATTGCCAATCAGCAGCAAGCCCAGTATGACCAAGAGGCACTAGCTCAAGAAAAACGCATTGCGGTCATGGAGAAATCGTCCCGGGCGGATAAACAAAAAGATGTTATTGATGCCAAATTATCTATAGACATCAATAATGATAGGGCTGAAGCCACGGTTAAAGAAGCTGACGGGAACAGGCGTTCTGTGATTCTCCAAGCTCAAGGGACTAAAGAAGCTACAATACTGGTGGCTGACGGCAATTCTTACAAAAGCAAGATTGAGGGCGACGGTGTTGCCGCTGCTTACAATGCCCAGAAAGAGGCCATTGGTCAGCAGAATGTAGCGATAATCAAGCTCATTCAGGAGATAGCGGCTGGTAAGATTCAGATTGTGCCCCAGGTTCTGGTTGGAGGTGGGGAGGGCTCAGCGAGCGGCAACCTATTCAATGCATGGTTATCTCAAATGATTTCTCAAAACACACCGAAACATGAGGGGAAATAGATAAAGCGATTGAATAATCTGAGCAGGCGATGGGGACACTCTGGAAATGTTGAAATGTGATTGAGTGCAAAACCCCATATGACCGCCCAACGAGACAATGCAGCCGACGTCTTGCAGCCACGGCTGATTTTGATGTTAACCTCGAGGTGGAAAATGCGTCGCATATCTTCCCGCATGACATTTGTAAATAAACGTCTTTTCCCATTAGTTTGGTTCGGGTTCCTAGCCTTCTTTGTCGTCATTTCAATATATTCCATGATTAAAAAGGGAGTGTTCCAAATAGTATTTTTTATCACCCCCATAGTAATGACGGTCTTCGGATATTTAATAATGAAAAAACTCGTTTTTGATCTTGTAGACGAGGCTTGGGATGTGGGTGATGCGCTGATTGTTAAAAACAAGAATGAAGAAGTACGAATCCCGTTATCGGATATTATGAATATTAGCTATTCTTACGTAACCAATCCAGCGAGAGTAACCCTTGTGCTTCGACATCCGTCCCGTATTGGCCCCGAGGTTACATTTATGCCTCCAACCAGTCTGATACCATTCAAGAAAAATCCTATCGTGGCTGAATTAATCGAGAGGGTCGATTCCCTACGAAAGGATAACGATGCGGGTCGAATCCGACGCGCAAAAAGGCACGCTCTCGCCCGCGCGTTAGGCAATTCGATACAGGGAGGTAACGCTTATGTGCAGAAACATCAGGACTCTCTTCAACTTCGATCCGCCCGTGACAGACGCAGAGATTCGTGCAGCCTCGCTTCAATTCGTCAGAAAAGTGAGCGGCTTCAACAAGCCATCGAAGGCCAACGAAGCTGCATTCCTTGCGGCTGTGGACGAGATAGCAACAGCTTCCAGAAGCCTTCTGAGCGCGCTTGAAACGAACGCACCGCCGAAAAACCGTGCAGAAGAGGCTGCAAAGGCACGGGCACGTGCTGCTCAGAGGTTTCCCAGGTGAACAACGTCGCACCGAGCGGAGCGTGCAAGGCGCGGAAAAACGCCCTCCCTTATGTCCGGTTCTTCATGAACGCCTTCTGTAACGCATTGATATCGGCTTGCGGCTTCTCTGTTCTCTGCCGGTCCTGTTCCTGTCGGGGCTTCTCCGGGTTTTTCTTGAGCGACAGCGCTATCCGTTTCCTCTTCACATCAACTTCCAGCACGGTGACCTCGACCTTCTGATGGACCCTGACCGCTTCGTTCGGATCTTTTATATAGCGGTCCGACAGTTGGCTGATATGCGCCAGTCCGTCCTGGTGCACGCCGATGTCGATGAAAGCTCCGAAGGCGGTGATATTCGTCACCACGCCCGGCAGCTTCATCCCGGGCTGCACGTCCTCGATTTTCCCGACGCCCTCGGCAAAGCTGAAGGCCTCGAACGTTTCCCGCGGGTCCCTGCCGGGTTTGGCAAGCTCCGCCATGATGTCCTTAAGCGTGGGCAGGCCCACGGTATCGCTCGCATACTTAGTGAGGTCGATCTTCTTGCGCAGTTCGGCGCTTTGCATGAGATCGAGGACCGTGCAGTTCATGTCCTTCGCCATGGCATCCACGACGGGATAACTCTCGGGATGGACCGCGCTCGCATCGAGCGGGTTGCGGCCGCCGCGAATGCGCAGGAAGCCCGCCGCCTGTTCATAAGTCTTCGGCCCGAGCTTCGAAACGCTCATCAATTCGCTCCGCGCTTGAAAGGGGCCGTGCTGGTTCCGGTACTCGACGACATTACCGGCAAGCTGCGGCCCGAGGCCCGAGACGTACATCAGGAGCTGTTTGCTCGCGGTATTGACTTCGACGCCCACGCCGTTGACGCAATTAACGACCACGTCGTCGAGGGTCCTTTTCAGCGCAGTCTGATCGACATCGTGCTGATACTGGCCCACGCCGATAGCCTTCGGATCGATCTTGACCAGCTCTGCCAGCGGGTCCATGAGCCTGCGGCCGATCGAGACTGATCCCCGCACGGTCAGATCGTGATCGGGAAACTCCTCCCGGGCAACGTCCGAGGCTGAATAGACGGAAGCACCGCTCTCGTTCACCATCACGATCTGGATCGAATTTGACAGGCCGAGCTGCTTGATGAAGGCTTCCGTTTCCCGTCCGGCTGTTCCGTTTCCGATCGCGACGGCCTCGATGCTGAATTTCGTGCAGAGGTTTACGACCTTTTCCCCGGCTTCGCCTGCGTTCTTTTCAGAAAAAAGAGGAAAGATCGTGTCCGTATGAAGAAGTTTCCCCTGCTGGTCCACACACACGACTTTGCACCCTGTGCGGAATCCGGGATCGATGGCAAGTACGTTCTTCTGTCCAAGCGGCGGCGCAAGGAGGAGTTGTTTCAGGTTCCCGGCAAAGACGCGGATGGCCTCGGCGTCCGCCCGCTCTTTGGTAGCGACGCGCATCTCCGTTTCCATGGAGAGCGAAAGGAGCCTCTTGTAGCTGTCGTGGATTGCCGATTTCACCTGCTGCGACGCTGGACCAGCGCCTTTTATAAACAATGCTTCGAGCAGCGCAAGGGCTTCATCTTCCGGCGGAGAAAGTCGCAGGACCAGAAAGCCCTCTTTCTCCCCCCGCCGCATGGCCAGGATTCGGTGCGAGGGAGCTGTTGCGACCGGCTCCTGCCAGTCAAAGTAGTCCTTGAATTTGACCCCCTCTTCTTCCTTGCCCATCAACACCTTGGTCTTGAACCGTCCTTTTTCCGCATAGAGCCCGCGCATCTTCTGACGCGCGCTTGGGTCTTCATTGACCCACTCGGCAATGATGTCGCGCGCCCCTGCCAACGCATCGTCTGCGGTCTCAACACCCTTTTCCTTATCAACGAAAGCAACAGCCTCTGCCGCAGGATCGATCCCGGCCTCCTGAGAGAACAGACGCTGGGCCAGGGGTTCCAGCCCCTTCTCCCGCGCGATCGTCGCTTTGGTACGTCGCTTGGGACGATAGGGAAGGTAAATGTCCTCAAGCTCCGTCAAGGTTTGTGCGCCACGGACCCTGGTCTTCAACTCGTCGGTGAGCTTTCCCGTTTCCTCGAGCGACGTGAGGATGGCCTCGCGCCGCTTGTCCAGTTCCCTGAGCTGCGCCAGCCGGTCCCGGATTGCGGTCACGGCCACTTCGTCGAGCGAGCCCGTTGCCTCCTTGCGGTAGCGCGAGATGAACGGGACCGTGGCGCCGTCGTCAAGGAGAGCTGCGCAAGCCTTCACCTGCTTTTCGGTTATCGAGAGTTCCTGGGCGATCGTTTGTATATGAGATGATGTCATAAAAAATCCTTTTGAGTGAGATATGAGGCGGGTATAGTAACAAAAGAGCGGAGGAATGTAAAGCAGGGAGATGATGAGGATGTCAGCTACTTCTTGGTGAACAGGAACTCGGCAACATAGAGGAGCAGGAGCACGAACCACCCTGCAAGGATGACGAATTCCAACGTCGCGCGGTAGGACACACTGAAGTTTTCCGTTGCCATGGTGTAGACGTCTTCGAGGGTATCGAGCTTTTCCTTGATGTTGGCCTTCCAGCTGTCGAGGTGGAATTTCTTTGAGATGAGCGAATAGAGCTTTGCCGAATACCAGTCGCCGATCAGTTTGATGTTCCGTTCCACCGCTTCCGACTCGAGGATGGACTGGGTCCGGGTCTCGATAATTTCCTTCACGATCTTCCTCACTTCACCCGATCGGATGATCGGCAGCCGCTTCTTTGATGCGCCGATGAGCCGAAGCGTTTTTTCCAGGCGTTCATCAAGGTCGTCTGCGAGGATGCGGGATTTCAAGAGCTGCAAATTGGCGATTTCGAAAAGTTCGATATTGCTGTCGAAGTCTCCGTCTGAATCGAAAATGAACGCGCCGTCCCAGTCCACGACCGTAATATCGTCCTTCCCGTATTTCAGGTACGTCGAAAGCGTGGCCTGGACTTCTTCTTCATCGAGCGGCATCCGCTCATTTTTAAGGAACTCCGCGATCCGCCCGCCGTGCATGGACAAATACACTTCCGGGTCGCCGGTGTAGCCGGAGATGCAGTAAACGCTGTACTCCTCGTCATACTCCTGGTCGCAGGTGAACTCTCTCATGATACTCCTGCATTCGTTGATAAGCGACCGCTTGACATCCAGGGTCACGTCGCCCAGGATGTCGTCGAGGTCCAGCGACGCTTCTACCACGACCACGTCCGGCAGATAGGTCTTGACCAGGAAGCCGACCTCGATGCCGTCTATGGGGTGTTTTTCCAGTTTGATGATCTTCTGTTTGGGTATGACGTCGGGATAGCTCGGCGCGCTTTTCACGGCCCTAATCTCGACGACCTCAGCGGTCTCGAGATTCTCTTCGGTTTTGCCGATGAGAAAGACAACGAGCCTTCCCGGGACCGGTTTTACCTCAGGTTCCATCTCTCTCTCCTAAGCGGTAAAAAAGTCAAGATCAAGGCAGCAGCGCCGGGGACACCGGATCGGCTATAATCTGATTCAAGTATAGCGCTACAAGATGACCAAAGAAGGAGAATCGGAGAGTATCTTCGTTCTCAAGCGGGAGGACATGATGACGGATTATTTTTCCGCTTCATGAGGGACCGCAGCATAGTGCGGTTTCACACTGAAGATGTTCCTGTCGAGAAACAGGTTCCACAGCCTGGTCCATGTCGTCCAGTCATGTCCGCCGTCGATGACGATTACCTGCTCCCGCGACAGGAGCGACGCCAGCAACTCCTGACCGTACGAAAACCGGTCCCTGCGGCCGTACCCCAGATAGACCTTCGGATTGCATTCTTTCTGCACGCATTCCCCGGCCGAGAGCCGTAATTTTTCCTGTTGGACACGGTCCTTGATCCAGAGCCATAAATACTTGTCCCATTCATCCTCTGTTTTCAACTTAATTTCGGCGGGCGTCCACTGCAGTATCCCGCCCGCCCGTTTGATCTCATCGACGCTTTTTTCCCGGCCCAAAAAAGGGCCCAGCAACACGACGCCGGTCACGTCGTCGGGATACTCGCGGGCATAGGACAAGGACCCGTAGCCTCCGAGAGAATTGCCGACGAGCCAGATTTGTTCATATCCTTTGGCCTTTGCAGGGCCGATCACGTCTTCTTTGAGCCGGGTCAAAACCGTGCCGTTCTCGTAGTAGCCGATGTGGGCGTTCACCGCGACCATGTCGGCGGGCAGGCCCCGCCGCCTCACCGCTTCGACAAGCCCTTCTTTCCGGAACACGGTAATCGGATCGCCGTTCCCGGGCAGAAACACGAACAGCAGCCGGTGGGCCTGACCGGCCGGAGCGTCATAACGGATCGTCTCCATCGGGACCGTGATCGGCTGGAGACATCCGGCAACAAAGACCAGGCCGAGAAAGAGTGCGCTTTTGAGGGACCGGGAGAATAATTTTACCCTGTTCACGACTTCCTCCGGCAACAGCATCGTCAATGAAGAAATGATTACTTATGACATTTGGCGCAGTTGTTGGGGTCTTTCACATCGAATGATTTTTGCCCGTTATGGCATTTGCCGCAGAAAGCGCCTTTCGTGATCTTGCTCATGTCCATCTTATAGGAGCCTTTGCTCATCTGGAACACCTGGTAATGGCACCCCGAGCACTTGAGACCTTTCTCGTTTACGTGTATCTGGTGGCTGAAAATGACAGGAGCTGCATTTTTCGGATTAAACGTCAGGTCCCCGCCACCTATGGTTTCGGCCAGAGCGACCGATGATACAATACAGAACAAAGCAAGCAAGACCAGCATAGCCATTTTCATGAGTCCCCCCCTGATGCATGGATTTGCCAATGTTAGGTCAAAGTATAGCAAAAAACATTTATCGTGGCCACTTTTTCGTGTTGCGCGACTGTTTCAGGCTACGGCAACCCGACAGATAGGGTAGCAACGAAAAAGCAGGATGCGTAAAGGCAAGTGTTACTTTTCGATCGTTCTAAGAATGCCTTGAAGAAGGGCCGTGGGAGTGGGTGGACACCCGGGGATATACGCATCGACCGGGATCACATTATGAATGCCGCCCAAAGACGCGTAGCTCTCGCCGAATATGCCTCCGTTGCACCCGCAATCTCCGACAGCGACCACGAGCTTCGGCTGCGGCGTGGCATCGTAGGTCCTCTTCAGCGCGATCTCCATGTTGCGGGAAACCGGCCCGGTGACCAGCAGCATGTCTGCGAACCGCGGCGACGCGGTAAAATGGATGCCGAAACGCTCGCAATTGTAAATCGCATTGTTGATCGCGTGGATCTCGAGCTCGCAGGCATTGCACGAACCGGCGTCCACCTGGCGAATGGCGAGACTGCCCTGGAAGCGCCGTCGGATGACCTCCTCGAAGTCGTACGGATATTTTTTCGAGCTCGGGGTCGGTAATCGGGGGAAGCGGCTCGGTGACGATACCGGTATGGAATATCTGTTTAAGGATTCTGATCATAAGGCTCCTAGAGACATGCCGTCCGAACAAGATATCGCGGCGACGACGTTCTTAAACACGAGGGACAATCGTTCGCTTCGCTCACCCGGACGACGGACGAAAAGCCTTTGCGTCCCTCTTCCATCGTCCTTCGCCTCTTGCGCTTCACACGTCATTTCCCGAATAGGACTGGTTAAAGCTCTTGTTGCACACCGGAAAATCGGGGACAATGTTTCCATGAATGCATTGTTCCAGCCCCAGCCAATTCAGGCTCGACGGGTCCCGGACCATGCAGCGGCTTGATCTCCCCTTTTCTGCCGGACTGCACCCAGTAGAGGATCTCCCCGCGCCATCCCTCGACAGCAGCGAATCCGGACCTGTCCGGCATCGGCGCTTCGATCGGCAGGGCGATGGTGCCCTCGGGCAGCGTGTCCAGTATTTCCCGGATGATGCGGATGGAATCCCTGATCTCCTCCACCCTGACCCATGCCCTGGCATGGACATCGCCTGAGATCAGCACCGGCACGTTCACCGTAATGCGGTCATAGGGAGGAAAGGGCTGATGGATCCGACAGTCGAGATTCAGACCGCTCGCCCTGGCCGCGAACCCCACCATGCCGAGGTCTCTTGCCTTCTCGGGGCTCAGGATGCCCGTGTCCCGAAGCCGGTCCTCGACAGAAGCACTTTCATCGTAGATGACCACGATCCGCTCAAACTCTTTTGCCAGCCAGTCCAATTCGGCAAGGACCGCTGTTACGCCTTCGGCATCGATGTCAACCGTCGTCCCGCCGGGCACGATCGTGTCCATCAGGAACCGGTGACCGAAGAGTTTCCCGTTCGTCCGGACCAGCATCTCCTTGAGCCGGTGGAATTGATACAACAGGATCGCAAAAGCGACATCATTGCAGATGGCGCCCAGATCGCCCAGGTGGTTCGCGATCCGTTCCCGCTCGAGGAAGAGAGCCCTGAGCCAAAGCGCCCGTTCAGGAGGCGTACACCCGCTGATCTCCTCCACGGCGCGGCAATAGGCCAGGCAATGGGCCACGGTCGTGTCTCCCGATACCCGGCCTGCCAGCCGGGAGCCTTCCGTCCAGGACAGGGACTCGAACCGCTTCTCGATTCCCTTGTGCACATAGCCCAGTTTCTCTTCAAGGTTGATGACTGCTTCTCCCACGGCCTGAAAACGGAAATGTCCGGGCTCGATGATGCCTGCATGCACGGGCCCCACGGGAATTTCATAGACCCCCTCGCCTTCAGCCCGTATCCAGCGATATTCTCCGAACACTCTCGGCAGGGGCTGTGACGGGTCAAAGGACTTTCTGAGCGGCCAGGCATCTTCCGGCCAGTCTTCGTGCTTGATCCATGGCCGTGTATCGGGATGGCCGACAGGGACCACTCCCATGAGACTTTTCATCTGCCGCTCGAACCGGTAAGCAGGGACGAATTTTTTCGTAAGGCTGGGAAAGGTCGGATCATCTGTTGGGGCGTATGTTTTTACGATAAGATATTCCATCTCCTTCCGGAAGCAGGCGTAGATCCCGAAACCTCTCTCCAAAAGCGTTTCATCGGCCGCCCACTCTGCGGCAAGCAGGGCATATTCTTTCCTCAGTGCTTTGGCAGCTTCCGCAAACCGCACCCGCGGGACGACCAGCATGGACATCGATGCCGGGGCCAGGGAATCATCCCGAGTCACATCAGGCCCGAGGGCCGCCCTGACGATTTGTTCCATTCTGCTCATTTCAACAGCCCCACTGCGGTCTGGAACCACCCGGAGAGAAATTTCGGGATATACAGACCGAGAACGAGTACGATCAGCATATGGAGGATCACCGGAACGTGCGCCACCTTCAAGCGGTGCTGATAGGGCGGCAGTTCCCCCGAGACCATGGGCTGCATCCTCCTGAACAGGGCGGCAAAGGACACCCCGAGGCCGAGCAGCAGAAAGGGCGCAAACCACGGCGCATCCTTGATCGTTGCCGTCAGTATCAGGAATTCACTGGTGAATACGCCGAAGGGAGGCATGCCCACGATTGCCATGACCCCGAGCGCCAGTCCCCATCCCACGAGAGGGTTGCCGCGAATGAGCCCCCTGATCCTGTCCATCTCCTGCGTCCGGTGCATCTGCGAAGCATGGCCCACGGTGAAGAATATGGAGGACTTGGTCAGGCTGTGGACCAGCATGTGCAACAGGGCGCCGAAGGTGGCCACCGGTCCGCCCAGACCGAAGGCAAAGGTGGCGATTCCCATGTGTTCGATGGACGAATAGGCGAAGAGTCGTTTGATGTCTTTCTGCCGCAGGAGCGAAAAAGAAGCGACGATGATCGAGAGGATGCCGAACCCCATCATGATGTAGCCCGAATGGTGTGTACCGGTCGAGCCGTCTACGAGCACCTTGCACCGGACGAGCGCGTACAGGGCGATGTTCAGCAGAAGTCCCGAGAGCACTGCGGATATCGGGGTGGGGCCTTCGCTGTGGGCGTCGGGGAGCCAGTTATGGATCGGCACGAGGCCCACCTTGGTGCCGTATCCCACCATGAGAAACACGAAGGCCAGGGACAGGATGGTCGGCTCCAGCTGGTCGCTCACCTGGGCGAGGTTCGTCCAGTGCAGAGCGGCGCCGCCTTCACCGAGCACTTTTTCCGCGGCAAAGTACAGGAGCACCGTACCGAAGAGCGCAAGCGCGATACCCACGCCGCAGAGGATAAAATACTTCCATGCCGCTTCGATCGCGGCGGGCGTGCGGTAGAGGGAAACGAGCAGCACCGTGGACAGTGTGGCGAGCTCCATGGCGATCCAGAGAATGCCCACGTTGTTGGTGAGCAGGCAGAGCAGCATGGCGAAGATAAAGAGCTGGAACATGGAGTGGTAGAAGCGCATTCTCTTGTGGCCGATGGTGCCGTGCTCGCGTTCACGCCGCATGTACCGCCTGCTGAAAATGGCGGTGGTCATGGAAACGAAAGCAGTGAGGACCGTCAGGTAGACGCTGAACGCATCGACGAAGAAGAAATCGTTTCCAGCCAGGATCGGCCCGCGTTCGTAGACTTCGAGTGCGAGCTTGACGCCGGCAACGAAGGTCGCGGCCGAGCCGAGGATGTTCACTTCGGGCGCAAGTTTCCTGTCTCCGATGAAGGCCAGCGCCAGGGACGCGACTATGGGGACCATTAAAAGGACCAGCAGTTCCATCTCAACCTCATTCCCTTGGTTCTTTTTCTCGCAGGGGCGCAAAGGTGAAAACAGGCAGCTTCACCTCGTAAGTTTTTCCGGCGTCCTTTGCCTCCTTGCGAAAACAAAAACTGTCTTAATCCTCTTCTTTCAACTTCGCCATCTGGTCCACATCGAGGCTGTCGAAGGTCGTTCTGATGTGGAAGAAGAACATTCCGAATATGAACGCCGCAATCAAAAGGTCCAGGGCCACGCCGAGTTCCACGACCAGCGGCATGCCGTAGGTGGCGCTCGTTGCCGCGAAGAGGAGGCCGTTTTCCATGGCAAGGAACCCGATGATCTGAGTGACCGCGTGCTTGCGGGTGATCATCATGAGAAAACCGAGCAGGACCGTGGCAAGGGCCACTGCCAGGGTCGAGCGGGTCACGAGCGTGGAAAGTTCCCTGATGGGGGCCGTCAGATGATAGGAGAAAATGACGAGGATAATCCCCATCAGCATCGTAGCGGGAACATTCACGACCGTTTCCACTTCCCGGTGAATCTTCAATTTTACGATGAGCTTGTGCAAGATGTAGGGGAGAAGAACAACCTTCATGGAAAGCGTCAGGATAGACGAGATGTACAAGTCATGGGCCCCGCCGACATAGCCGACGATGGCAGTACTCACGGCGAGCAGGAACCCCTGCCATGCGAACAGGTGCAAAAGCGCGTTCATTCTCCGTTGAACAACCAGCGCAAATGCCGTGAGGAGGATGAGGGCCGCGAGAAGACTGTTGAGTTGCGATGCAAGCTGCATGTTCATGGCATACCTCAGTCAGGGTCAAGCAGCACGGGTCAAGTTGCAAGGGAATGCAGACTTCCCTATTTTATTTTTCCTGCACCTTGCTGCTTACTACATGCTACTTTTTCAATTCCCTACTCCAGCATAAAATACGACAGCATCCCGAGCGTCGCAAAGAGAAACGCGCTGCCAAGGAACTCCGTTATCCGGAAAATCCGCATTTTCGCAAGACCGGTCTCAATCAACACAAGCCCGACACCGACGATCCCGAGCTTGAACAGCAGGACCAACAGCGCGAGCAGCACGTTAACCGGGTCGCCGGCCTGCGCGATCCCCCAGGGAAAGAACGACGCAATACCCAGGGTCGTAAAGAGAAAGAGTTTCATCATGCTGGCCCATTCGATAAGGGCGAGATGTCTGCCGGAATACTCGAGGATCATCGCTTCGTGAATCATGGTAAGTTCAAGATGAGTGGCCGGGTTATCCACGGGCACCCTCCCCGTCTCGGCAAGGGCGATGAGGATGAACGCCAGGAGCGCGAAAACCAGCGACGGCCGGAGCAGGGAATGCCCTTGGGCGATAACCGAGGCCATCTGCGACAGGGACGTGGATTTACTCACCAGGGATACGGCAAATACGGCCATCAGCATGGCGGGCTCGGCAAGAGACGCAATGGTCATCTCGCGGCTCGACCCCATGCCGCCGAACGCGGTGCCGATGTCCATGCCGGCGAGCGCGGTAAAAAAACGGGCGATGCCAAAGAGCGCCACGAGAGCGATGACGTCGGCCGTTGCGGACAGCGGCAGGTCCATGGACAGCATGGGAATGATGCCGCCCGCCATGACCGAGACGCCGAAGACGAGATAGGGCGTGAACCGGAATATCCACGACGCGTTCTCGGCAAGCGTTACGTCCTTGGCAAGAAGTTTCCTGATGTCCCTGAACGGCTGGAACAGACTCGGCGAGGTCCGGCCCTGAAACCAGCATTTCACCATTTTCACCCAGCCCGCGAAGAGCGGGGCGGCTAAAAGAAGCACAGTGACCTGGAGAATTTCTACGATGAATGGATCAATGTTCAATGAAAACTCCTTGAAATAAATTCATGACCACGGTGAAGCAGATCAATCCAAGATGCTCACTGATTGCCAAAATCATGTCTTGTGGAGGAGTCTCCTGCTCATTTTGAAAATATCAAAAGGACCAGGATCGTCACAAAGGAGTAAATCAGGTAAATCTGAATACGGCCGTGTTGCATGCGCCCGACCCTTCGCGACATCCAGAAGCTGGCATCCACGACGGGCTGGTAGAGCAGCATCCAGAAACGGTCGCCCACCCGCAGATGGTAGTGCATTCGTTCGGGGAAAGCAGGATGCGTTTCCGGCGGGAGCTGTCGTACATGTTCCTTGATGCTGAACAGAAAACCGAAGATCCGGCGCAAGGGCATGGAAAACGACGTGGCCGTATACTGCATCCGGGGCGTGACCTTTTCAAACCCGCAGTCCCAGAGCGGAGTCGCGATGGATTGCGCCGGGCCGGGCATGGAGCAGGAGGTAGGTCACGATCACGACGGACAGGATGCCCAGGAAAGCAATCGGCGCCGAGTAGGAGGCCCGTTCCGCCGCAACCGGCGTGAGCCACATCCAGCCGAAGCCCGAGGCGGATGCGGCGATCGTACCGCCGACCAGTTTCTCGGCGAGCGGGTCCATCCATTCGATGACGTAGGTGGGCAGAACGCCGAGTCCGAGGCACGTGAGCGCGGCAAGCAGCATGCCGATCCTCATGGACCAGTCCGCCTCATGGATGCGTCCTTGATGGTGCCCGCGCGGATGCCCCAGAAAGGTGACGCCGAAGGCCTTCACAAAGCATGCCGCCGCCAGCGCGCTCGTCAGGGCCAGGAGCGCCGCCCCCAGCGGGATCAGCAGGTTCAAGAGCGGGTTGGGGAGTGCGGGAGAAAGCAGGAACGCCTGATACGTGAGCCATTCCGACACGAACCCGTTAAAGGGCGGCAGCGCGGAGATCGAAATGCAACCGATGAGGAACAGGACCGCTGTCCAGGGCATGAACCTGATGAGGCCGCCCATCTCCTCCATGTTGCGCTCATGCGTTGCATGGAGCACTGCTCCTGCGCCCATGAAGAGGAGGCCCTTGAACATTGCATGGTTCAGCGTATGATACAAACCGGCGATCAGGGCCAGTGCCGCCAGGAGAGACATGTCGAAGGACGTGAAAATCATCGACAGGCCGATGCCGATGAGGATGATGCCGATGTTCTCCACGGAATGGTATGCGAGCAGTCTTTTCAGGTCATGTTGCATCAGGGCGTAGAGGACTCCCATGACAGCCGACACCAGACCGAAGACCAGCACGAGGGCGCCCCACCACCACGGGAAAACGCCGATCAGGTCGAAGACGACGCGAACGATCCCGTAAATAGCGGTTTTGAGCATCACGCCGCTCATGAGGGCAGAGACATTGGACGGTGCTACGGGATGGGCCTCGGGCAGCCAGATGTGAAGCGGGATCACGCCTGCTTTGGCGGCAAACCCGAAGAAGGCCAGGAGAAAGGCCGCTGCGGCCAGCCCGTCGGGAAGTTCCGCCTTGCGCATGGCGTCGAAGGCATAACTTTCAAACCCCGAGAACCCCGTCGCAAGCCCGGCCATGATGCCGAAGGACAAAAGTATGGCGATGGCCCCGACGTGGGCAACGACCAGATAGAGGAATGCTGCCCTCCTGTTCTCGACCCGTTCGTCCTCGAAGAGCACGAGAAAGTACGATGCTGCCGCCATCATCTCCCAGGCGATCAGGAAGAAAAATGCGTCATCGGCAAGGACCACCAGATACATGCCTGCAAGAAATAACGTATAGAAGACCACAAGTTTCGTTACCGAGCGGTGCCCCAGAAAACCTTTCACGTAACCGATTGAGTAAAGGGACACAAAAAACGTGAGGAGGCCGATGACCGTGAGAAAAAAACCGGACAGCAGGTCGAGCCTCAGATGAAAAGGGAGATCAGGCAAGCCGAGGGGAAGAATGACCTGATACGTGGTCCTACTGGCGACGGTCCAGATCCCCGCGCCCGCAGCAAGGAACGATGCAACGCTCGCGAGGGAGAAACCGATCGTGATGAGGAGATGCTGCTTCAGGCGCAGAATCGGCGTCAGCACCAGCACAAGCAAAAGCGCCGCGAAAGATGAGGATACGATGCTGATAGGTGAAAGCTCCATTCCCTACCTCCCTGTCTATCCCTGCATCTTAACCTGAAACAAATCAGTTCTTATTCATACCTATACATGCCTGAAACTCACCATCCCGTTCATTTCGTGCACTGTTCGATGAGCCGGGAAAGTCCGAGTAAGATCGCTGTCGGCGTTGGCGGGCATCCGGGAATGTAGCCATCCACCGGAATAACGTTTGCCACGCCGTTCGTGACCGCGTAGCTGTCCCGGTAGATGCCGCCGTTGTTTGCACAGTCTCCGCAGGCCACGACGAGCCGCGGCGTGGGCATCGCGATATATGTCCTCTTGAGAGCTAATGCCATCTGGCGGGACACCGGGCCGGAAACGAGCAGGACATCTGCATGACGCGGCGAAGCCACGAAATCGATGCCGAACCGCTGGATGTCGTACACGGGGTTCGTGAGCGCCGTGCACTCCCATTCGCAGGCGTTGCATGATCCCGCATCCACCTGCCTGATGCGAAGCGACCTACCGAAGATTGTATCAATCTTTTTCTGAAAGTCAACAATCTTCGTCGCCTGTTCCGGGGTAACGTTGAACCCTGTTGGAAAAGGGATGGTCTGTTTTCGGGTGGTTAAATTTTTCAGAATCTCTTTCAGCATGATGGATGTCTCTCATTTCGCAGGCTGAAGCCTGCGGCTACGAAGGTACCTTTCTTCTGCTTCTGCCTATTTACATGTCCGTACCGGAGTAGGACAAATTAAAGCTCTTGTTGCACAACGGGAAATCCGGCACGATATTTCCATGCACGGCAAAAGGCACCGCAGGCCAGTTGCAGTACGAAGGAGAACGGAGCTTCACGCGAAGCGGTTTTCCGTCCTTGTCCGCCATCACCCAGTAAAACAGCGATCCCGCGGGGCGATTCCGCATAGCCCAACGCAGAAGCATAGGGAGCAGCCGACTTGAGCGATACGGCCAGATCGCCGGAGTAGCCGCTTTCGATAAGCGCCTGGACCATGGAGATCGAGCACTCTATTTCTTCCGACCGGACCATCATGCGGGCGAAGACGTCGCCTTTTTCGAAGGTATGGGCTTCGAAGATCAGGCGATCATACAGCAGATGGGGATGCGACTTCCTCAGGTCGTCGGGCAGGCCCGAAGCGCGGGCAGCCACTCCCGTGACGCCGAGTTTGCGCGCAATGTCTTTCGACAGCCTGCCCGTATTCTCGAGCCGCTCGATGTGAGAAACCGAGCCGAGCAGATAGCTCCTTCAAGTCCTTATAATCCTTCGTCGCCTGGTCGATGGTCTTCAAAATATCGTCGGCCTGGGCAAACAGGTCTTTCGTAACGCCGCCGACAACGGTGAGGCCGCGCAGGTATCTGCTGCCGGTGAGCCGTTCATTGAGCTGCATGAGCTGTTCTTTGATGGTCGCGCCGTTCATGTAGCCCACGCCGAACGCCGTGCCCGCGCACATGTTTCCGATATCGCCGATGTGGTTGTAGAGCCGTTCCAGTTCGAGCACGAGCGTCCTGACGGCTGCCGCTTTTTCCGTGATCTCGACGTCCATCATCCGCTCCACTGCCATGCAATAGGCGGCGCCGTGGGCAAACGAAGACGTGCCTGAGACGCGCTCGGCAAGCTTCACGCCCTCGATGAACCCCAGTTTCTCGAACTGTTTTTCCGTCCCCTTGTGGGTATAGGACAGCCGCGGTTCAAGAAAAAAAATCGTCTCTCCGACGGCGCTGAACCGGAAGTGTCCGGGCTCGATGATCCCGGCGTGCACGGGGCCCACGGGGATCTCGACGATCCCTTCGCCCTCGACTTCCATGAAGGGGTGCGGGACCTTGACCGTGGTCCCCTCTTCCCATTCCTTGAGGTCTGATCGCTGAAATCGACCAGTCTTTCCGGAGCGGATGGGAGCCTGCGGGAAAGGCCTCATGAAAGATCAGCCTGCGCTGGTCCGGGTGCCCCTCCGGCGTGAGACCGAACAGGTCCCTGATCTCCCGCTCATACCAGTGAGCAGCAGGGAACGCGGCCGGTAAGGGAGGGAAAACTCGCTTCCTCGGCTTCACGGACAGAACAATAACGAAAAAGCGGTCTGCGCCGGGAACGGAAAAAACCGCGTATATTTTGAAAACGCCGTCCCGTTCCCGCTCGTCGGTTGCAAACATGACGCGCAGGAGCGCATGGAGGTCCTCGAATAAATAGGAACAGACCTTCCTGAAGTCATCGCGCTTTACCTCGATCATAGGACTCATTCAGGTGTTCCGACGCCTTGATCGCATTTTTCAGGATCTTTTCCATCATTTCACTCCGAGGACCTGCACGCAGGTCTTGATCGTCGTGTCGATAAACTCAGGCACTCTGAAGCCCAGGACGATGACCGACAGCGCCATCACGATCATGACGGCGTTGGCCAGCACTCTTCCGATCGTAAAGCGCTGCGGATGATGCCCGGCATCGGGCATGATCGCTTCTTCGGGCTTGCCGAACAGCATTTTCCCGAAGCCTGAAAGGACGCCGTAGAATACAATCACCACGAACACAAGAAACAGGATCACCGCCGGCCACAACCCGCGGTCCACGGCCGCTTTGAGCACCGTAAATTCGCTCACGAAAATATTGAACGGCGGCGTGCCCGACAAGCGACAGCGCGCCGATAAAGGTAAGTGTTCCCAGGAGTGGCATGGAGGTAAGCACGCCGCGCACGTTCGCGATGTTCGTGGATCCGAAACGCGACTGGATCTTTCCCGAGGCAAAGAACATGAGGGGCTTGGAAATTGCGTGGTTCAGAATGTGCAGAAGGGCGCCGTAAATGCCGATGGGACCGCCGATGCCGACGCCGAGGGAGATGATGCCCATGTGCTCGATACTGCTGTAGGCAAGCAGCCGTTTGAAATTGTCCTGCACCAGGATGAAGATGGACGAAATGCCGACGGATATGAGGCCGAAGACGATGAGCAGGTTGCCGGTGAAAGCGCTGCCTGTCGACGGTTCGACGATGGAAACGAAGCGCATGATGCCGTAGAACGCCGTGTTCAGGAGGATGCCCGAAAGCAGCGCGCTGATGGGGCTCGGCGCCTGGCTGTGGGCGTCGGGAAGCCAGTTATGCACCGGCGCGAGACCCGCCTTGGTGCCGTAGCCGACCAGCACAAAAACGAAGGCGAGCTTCATGGTCTCGGGATTCAGTTTGTCGGCAACGCCTCTCAGTTCGGTCCAGTTCAGAGCGCCTTCGGTCCCCATGATCGCGGTGGACGCGTAATAGGTGATGAACGTCCCCAGAAGAGCAAAGGTGATGCCGACGGTGCAGAGGATGATATACTTCCATGCCGCCTCGACAGCCAGCGGCCGTTTGTGGAACCCGAGGCCGATAAGGAGGGCCGACACGATCGTCGTGGCCTCGATCCCGATCCACATGATGGCGAGGTTGTTCGCCATGGTCACGAGCAGCATGGTAAAGATGAAGAGGTGGAGCAGTCCGTAATAGGTCCGCACCCCGCGGGGGTTCATGAGCCCGGCTTCGAACTCGTGTTCGAGATAGCTGATGGAATAAGCCGCCGAGGCCAGGCTCAAAAAGAGCACGAGCGCCATGATGTACCCGGAAAGGGCGTCCATGGAGAACGCATCGTTCATTGCCGAAACCGGCGCAACGAGGGACGCAGCAATGACCGGGAACGCGGCAACCACGAGGGCGATGGTCCCTGCGAGGCTTACATAGCCGACGACGCGGGGGTTCCAGATATTGTAACAGATGATCGCCGTGACGATCGGTATGATAAGTATTGCAATCATTATTTCTTCTACCTTGTACTCAGTACTTTGCTTGCACCCAGCGCATATGAGTGCTTAGCGCGAATGCAGGGCGAACTCTGAACTTTGAACTATCCTTTTAACACGGTCAGTTTGTCCAGGTCGGCCGACGCAAAGGCCTTCTTGATCTGGATTGCGAAGATGCCCAGGATGATGACTCCCATGAGCATGTCGAACAAAACGCCCAGTTCAATCATCGTGGGCATGCCGAAAGTCAACGAGAACCCGGCGAGAAAGAGGCCGTTCTCCATGAACAAAAGCCCGATCACCAGCGTCAGCGCTTTCTTTCTCGTGATCATAATGAACAGGCTGATGAGGATCACGGCGATGGATATTTGAAGCACGTTCCTCGAAAAACCCGTAACGAAAATGCCTTCCTTGAGCGACGCATAGACGACGGCGACCAGGATGCCGGATATCGCGAGCGACAGCGAGTTGCCGATGTACGGCTGGACTTCATGGGTCACCCGCATCTGGCGGACAATCCTGCGGAGAAAAAGAGGGATGATGATGCCCTTCGTCGCAAGGGTCAGCAGGGCCGCGATATACAAGTGCGTTTCTCCCACCAGGACCGCGACCACGGCAATCAGGCCAGCCAGGAGCCAGGAATTGATTGTGTATGCCTTGACATAGGACTCGATGCTTTTAAACGCGTTCAGGGTCACGGCCGTCAGCAGGATGCCGACGGAAATAAAATCGATTATGGAAAATGCTTCGATCCAGGTTTTCATATCATCGCACCCACGTCCACGTACCAGAACAAACGCTCCCCCTGTTGTCTACTTCCCCAGCATAATGTGCGTCACCAGCGACAAAAACGCCAGGACAAAGGCTCCGCCCAGGATCGACGGGAGCCGAAAGAACCGGACTTTCGCCCGCGTGGACTCAACAAGCGCCATCAGAAGCGCCAGGACGAGCATCTTGCCCGCGTACGCCACGGATGCCGCAACGATTGTTGAGGTTCCCTCTGCCTGCATAATTCCTACCGGGAAGAAGATATCCACCGCAAGCGTGAACAGCACCATCTGCTTTATATAGTGCGCCCATTCCATGAGGGCAAGATACCGTCCTGAATACTCCAGGATCATGCCTTCATGGATCATGGTCAACTCCAGATGTGTGTCCGGGTTGTCGACCGGCACCCTGCCCGTTTCGGCGATGATCGCAACAATGAACGCCGACAGCGCAAGCACGTGGGACGGCGAATAGACGGCGCTCGAAGTCGCGGCGATACGTGCGATGTTCGTCGAACCTGCCGAGATGGCGGCAGTGAAGAGCGCGAGCATCATCATGGGTTCGACCAGGATCGCGACGGTCATTTCGCGGCTGCTCCCCTCTCCGCCGAAGCCGGTCCCTGCATCGAGTCCGGCGAGGGCCATGAAAAACCGCGCAAGAGCGAAGAGATAAATGAGCGCAATCACATCTCCCATCATGCTATAGGAAGATGCCGTAGACACTATAGGCACGATCATGGCCGTAGCGATGGTTGCCGTGAAAACGATATACGGGGTCGCCTTGAAGATCCAGGACGTTACCGTGGAAACGACCATGTCTTTTTTAAAAAGGCGCAGGAGATCGTAATACGGCTGCAACACACCCGGACCAACTCGGCCCTGCATGTTCGCCTTGAGTTTTTTGATCACTCCGTTCACCAACGGAGAGAACAGAATGATGATGATAAATTGAAAATGCGCCATCTGTTAAACTTGCCCCTTGACCCCGGCCCCTGCTTTCTGACTTTTCGGTGTTAACGATCCCTTCTGTGGCAGATGCTTTACGTTCCGAAGATCAGCAAAACAATCAGCGTCAGCAAAATATACCCCAAGTACAGCTGAAGACTCCCCGACTGCAGCAGTTTGACCCTGCCGGCAATGATATTGATGAGCCGGGTTATCGGCTCGTAGAGGTACCGTTCGAAGAACGGCGTGATCTCGCTTCCGTAACGGATCGATTTGACAAAAAAAGGCTTCGTCGTGTACTGCACTTTGAGGTCGCGGCTCGGGAGATAGATGCGTTTGTAGATGATGCGGAGCGGTTTGGTAAATGCCGTGGCCGTATACTGCATGCGGGGCGAGAGTCCGGGGATGCCGCAAGCCCAGGAATCGGCATACACGGTCTGCCGTTTTCCCCCGATGATCCGGATGAAGACGAGGGTTGCGGCCAGCAGGACGACCATCGTGACGAGCAGAAACGCCGGCGACAGCGTGGCTGACGTCTGCCCGATGCTCAGCATGCCGCGATACTCCAGCGTCGGGGTCGCACCGGTAACGACAGAGACTGCCGGAAGCAGGGACGATAAGGCTGCGCCGGGAAAGAGGCCGAAGAGGAGGCAGGGCACGGCAAGCAGGGCCATGCCGATCAGCATGGAAGGCGATGCCTCCCGCGTTTCACGCGCTTCTGCGGTCCTCGGCATGCCCAGGAAGGAAATGCCGAAGGCCTTTACGAACCCCGCAGCGGCAATAGCGCCGGTGAGCGCCAAGGCCGCGCCTCCGAGCGGGGACACGATCTTTGCCGTTATGGACGGCGCCTGGTAGCCGAGAAGCAGCGCTTGGTATGTAAGCCATTCGCTCACAAAACCATTAAAAGGAGGAAGCGCGCAGATCGAGAGTGATCCTGCGAGAAAGAACAGGCCGGTGAAGGGCATTCGTTTGAGCAGGCCTCCCATTTTTTCCATATTTCCGATGCCCGTGCCGCGGATGATCGACCCCGCACCGAGGAAGAGCGCACCCTTGAAGAAGGCATGGTTCAGCACGTGGAAAAGCGCCGCCGAGAGCGCAAGCGCAGACAGCGCAGGAAGACCGTTGCTCTTGAACAACATGGATGCGCCCACGCCGAGCAGAATGATTCCGATGTTTTCGACGCTAGAATAGGCAAGAAATACTTTCAGTTCGTTTTCGATGATTGCATAGAGGATACCGAGCAGGGCAGAAACCGCGCCCACGGCGATGACCGTGATTCCCCACCATTCCGGCCCCTGCCCCATGACGTCCATGCAGATGCGTATGATGCCGTAGATGCCCATTTTGACCATCAGGCCGGACATCAAAGCCGCGATGTGCGGAGGCACAACCCGGTAGGCGCGGGGGATCCAGGTGTGGAGCGGGATGATGCCGGCCTTGGTGCCGAACCCGACAAGGGCGAAGATAAAAACGACGGATTTTATACCGACCGGCATGACGGTAATGCCTGCTTTCATCCCCTCAAAATCCATTTTCCCCGTGGCGCGGTACAGGATGAAGAACAACGCGATGATGAATGCCGTCCCGATGTGGGTCATCACTGCGTAAAAAAGCCCGGCGCGGGACGCTTTGTCCGATCGTTCGACTATAACGAGCAGATATGAGGCGATCGCCATGGTTTCCCAGGAGATCAGGAACGTGAAGATGTTCGCAGACAGCACAACTGCGTACAGACTCAGGATCAGGATGTTGTAAAAAAACCCGATGAAGCCGGCATATTCCATGTCGCGCGTAAACCCGATGGAATAGAGAGACGTGGCGAGCGTTATCAGGGAAATGACGATGATGAAGAAACCGGAGAGCGCGTCGCCGCGCAAGGCAAACTCGAAAATAGAGGTTACCGAGGTCGCAGGGAACGTTATGGGGGCGGCAACGGTTAGGTAAACACCAAGGAAGAGAAAACTAAGGGAGCCGAGCAGGGAGACAAGGTAAGCCGTTGTTCTGATTTTTTTTGCTGGTACGAGTGCGGCGCCTGCGCTGATTACGAAGAATAGAATGCCTGAAAGAAAATACTGTTCCGTTTCCATCTAAAAGATAATCCCGCTCTGTCAAAAATCAGGTTTTACAAGAAAACCGAGTAACGATGCCGTAGTATATTCCATTAAGTCATTTTGTCAAGAAAAAATTAAATCTGCTCCACTTCAAGGACCATTCTTCAGGTTATCATGCTGTTGTTTGGATCGCCCTGCCTGGCGCACGAAAAAGAGGCGGCCTTTCGGCCGCCTCTTGATGGGAATGTTCCTGTATTGAAGTATCTAATGCCCGCCGACTTTCAAAATCCCGCTCGCCGCAAGGGCCAGCACCAGCACCTCAACGATCGCGATAACGACGTAGGCTGTGTCTTTCTTCCTTGCCAGGATCGGCAGGATGACAAGGTAGCACAGGATCGTCAATCCGGCCAGAATCGCGATGGGAACGAAATTCAGATAATCACCCTTGCCGGCAAGCGCTGTCCATCCCCAACCAATGGGCGCATGGAGCTCATGGTTGAAATCGTGGACTCTCATGGTCCAGTACTTCGGCAGATCGTTGATCGGCACAAAGGTCGGAAGCACTCCCGATATGTAAATAAAAAAGGTGACTACGAGCAGAGCGAGCCCGAACCACATGCCCACATTGAGGATTTTTGCGTATGCTATTTGTTCTTCTGATGCTTTCGTTTTTTCGTTCGCCATTGTTCTTCCCTCCTAAGGCCAGATTCCGAGTCCCTTGAGCAGGGACCTCAGTCCCGCAAAGAGCAGGAGCGTGATGACCATCCATTTGATCGCCTTTGGTTTCGCCTTGGCGAGGATCTTCACACCCACGATGGAGCCCAGCATGATGCCCACGAGGGACGGTACCACGATCATAGGAAGCACCGCACCCTGGTTCAAGTACACCCACGCAGCCGAGGTATCGGTGATCGAGAGCAGGAACTTGCTCGTGGCAACGGAAATCTTGAGCGGCGCGCCCATCAGCAGGTTCAGCACGGGTATGTTCGCCCAGCCGGCGCCGAGGCCGAACATACCGGCCATGATGCCAATAATGATAAACAGGGCCAGCCCCAGCGGCGTCTTGTGGACGGTCCACTCCACGTCCTTGCCGAGCGACTCCTCCCGATAAATGCCCATGATCCCGAGGCTCTGAGCAAGGTTGTCAGCTTTCGGCACGACGGGGAAGTCGGACTTTTTTGCAGTAGCCATGATCACCACAATGAAGAGGATAGTCGCCCCGAGCAGCGTGTTGACGACGTCGGGTTTGAGGGCCAGACCGACCATTGCGCCGACGATCGCTGCGGCCGACGCGATCAGCGCGACAGGAAGCGCCAATCGGATGCTCGCGAGGTTCCTTTTCAAAAGGCCGGGCCCAGCAGCGAGCGCTCCGGCAAGAGCTACGAGAAGACCGGCGCCTCTCACGAAATCGATGTTGAATGGGAAAAATCCGCCCACGATCGGCACGAACAGCACTCCGCCGCCGACGCCGCCGAGTACCGCAAGAATGCCGAGGATAAACGTCACGATGAATAATGCCAAAGGCCAAATCCACCACGGCACGGCTGTTCCGGAGACAGCCGGGCCCGCAGTTACCGGCTGAGCATCGCCGTGCTTTTCCGTTTCCGTGGCAACTGCCGCCGGAGCCTCATTCTGTGCCGCAGCAGTCGCCGTGACCGCGAAAATCGCTGTTGCTATGATCAAAAGTAGCATTATAACATTAGCCTTGCGTTGGAGCATTTCTTATTCATCCTCCCCTTACAGTGTCTCAGCTATATCTATTAAATGAAGTCGCCATGCTGCACCATACAAACTATTGCATTATGCAGTATGGGGTTTCATTTTGCATGATTTGTTATGTTATTATAATGATTGAGAAGTTGTCAAGGAAAATAGCGCTCTAAATCCATAAATTCGATATAACAAGATATAAGCATCACTTATGGAAAGCGAAGGGAAAAAGAAAGGGCGGGATTTTGTCCCGCCCTTCAAGGTTATGAGTTTTGAGTTATAAATAGCCGTTACTGAACGACTCCTCCGATGACCGCAGGCGCTGAAGTTACCGACGGCTCAACACCGTTAGCAACAGTTGGATCTGACCAGATGCTGATATCGGGCAGCGTGTATGCGGTAAAGTCGGTCGTTGCAAGCGTTGAGCACTGGTCCGCCGGGTCTGCCTTCATCCTCTGCTCAACCTGGAGCGGCTTCACATAGTACGTGTTGCTTCCGTCTGTTACTGTTGTAGGTTGTCCGCCGGTCAATGTCGGGATCGTAAATTGTGGGACGTATCTGATGCTGCTGCTGCCGTTGCTCAAACTGCAGTCCGCATCCGCTCCGGTATTCATGTCCACGCACTTTCCGGGAATGCCTTGCAACTGTCCGAACCCACCGTACTGCAGCATGAACGTAGCGCCAAGCGTGCCATAGGGATCGCCGGTGCCGACGTACTTGACCATCAGAGGGGTATCGAAATTCACGAAAGTGCCATTAGAATCTTTCACACCGACAAACTGGTTCCAGTTGTCCGGGCCTGTTTCCCAGGTGTAGAATACCGGCAGAGCACTCCAAGCCTTCCAACTGCATATCTGGGTATTCGTCGCAGGATCATTGTCTCCATCCCAATTGCAATCGAGCGCATTCATGTTCGCTGTACTGGGGTCGAAGATCGGTCCGCTCTGGATACCGTACTGCTGCGTTGGGGTGAGCATTGTCATAAGCACCGGATCTGCTCCAAGCATGAGCGTCATCCCGTTAGCACCGGTAGTTGCACTGAACGTATAGTTCGTTGCTGTCGGCGTCATGGTCGGGGCGGACATCATATTCATGGTCGCCTGTCCGGAAGAGGGATCAACGGTGGGGCAGTTGTCATAACAGGCGAACGACGTCGGCACCGTATCTCCCGGGTACACTACAGAGTCCGCATAGAAGATTACCGGGCTGCCGCTCGTCGGCGTAGCGCAACTCGTGATACCACTATTGGTCGTCATATCGAACGTGAACGTGCAGTTGCTCAGCACGATCTGTCCCGAGCCGCCAAGAGAATCGGACCAGAAGTTGATGCTTCCTCCTCCGTTGGTGAGATGAGTGACGTCAATCGCCACAGGGGTGGACATATTCGCCCACGTGCAGTTACCATTGCACATCTGGGGCATATAAGCTACTTTATTGAGATTCGTGCCGTCCCACACAACCTGGTAATTCGTGCCTGTGGAACCCGACCACTCGCTATACTGAATCGGAACGTTGATGATATTGCCAAGCGTCAGCGTCTGCTTTATATGCTTATGCAGTTTGCCGCCGGCAATGAAGACAGTATAGGGCGTGGTTGTCGTATTGCCGCCGTTGTAGTCCATCTTGTTTACCGTGTCGCCATTACTGAGAGTGGTCGTACCGTCCGTCCAAACCCCCCAATAACCGACATAGCCCTGATGCTGCATGCTGTTACTATCGGTAAACGATATCGGGAACCCGGAGTTGCGTGTCACCCGCGCGCCGGTAGTGTCGTAGAGGCCGTAGCTCCAGGCACTTTCGTCGAACAAAGTCCTGCTCAAGCAGAATTTATTGCTGGTCACCACGTCTTGTCTGAAAAAGTCGCTTGAATTAAAGGCAATATCCAAATCTGTAGTGCCTGATCCCATGGAGTTTATGTAGCTCTGGAAAACATGTCCTGCGCCTGCTGAGCCGTCTGGCTGCCTGTCCAAGGTAACCTTTTCCTGCGAGTTTTCAGTACCGCCATTCCCGTCGCTATGTTGGTCATTTTGAACAAACTGAAGCAGCACTTTACTCGTGGGATCGCCAGCTACTGCCCGCACGGCCTTTAACGTACCGTGCATCTTAGATGAAGAGAGGTCCGGACTGCCGTTTATGACGGGGTATCCTGCGAAGTTCAAGGTGAAGATGCCGTAGGGGTTTAATGAGCTTGTACCTTCAGAAATCACTATGTTTACATAAATCAGCATTTCCGGATCCTGACCGCCGCCATCGTTCGCAGGCTGGTGCAGCCAGATCTTCACAAACTCATCTGATGTATTGTCGGCCCGGGTCGAAACTGTCGTAAATTTCCAGTAATCGGGCATGTCAGTGCTCGATGATTGGTTTTGCGACTGCTGACCTGCTGCCGACGCATCCGATTTATTGCTGCTGCACTGATTATTGTCAACGAGGGCCAAATAGTTGCCCTGATTCAGCATTGCGTCATATTTGGTTTGTCCCATCATACAAAGGATCATGTTGATCGTGTCGAAGGACTTCGTAGATTGCTCCTGTACATAAACCTCCGTTTTGTCGGTGTTATAATCCGAGGTCCCGCTGGGGGCAGACCTGAGCAATGAGCGCATACTGTACCATGCAACTGCAAGCGGTTTTGCGGCTGCTACGGAACCGGAGAGATGAGGATCGACGACGCTCACTTGTGTGGCGACCGTCAGCGGGGTAGTAGCTGCGACGACCGTGCCGCTGCTGCTACTACTGCTGCTTGTTGTGCCGCTACTGCTGCTACTGCTGCTTGAACTGCTACTGCTTCCGCCGCCTCCGCCACCACATGCACTGAGTGCTAATGGCAGAATCGCAACAAGCAACAGCACCAAAAACTTTATCAGGTTCCTTTTCATGTTCCTCCTCCTTATCTAACTCGAGTTTAATACTTCCCCAACAAATTAATTTCCCGAATAGGCTTACTAAAGTAAAAGCTATGACCTTCCCTCTTATCGGATACCTATGGAAAAACTTTAGCGTGCTGGCGTGGCACTCTTCCTTGCTCATTTTTTGCCTGACAGAGCGAACCACGGGAGTATCGAAGCGATTGATTTTTTTGTCCGTTTGTAGTGGGGCTGTCGAACCTCTCAAAAACTTTTTCAGCTGACTGTTAGGCTATCCAGACAAGAAAAATAGAAACTCCGTGAGCGACTAATATTATCTTGCTGCTAAAAAGCAATTATCTTGCCATATACTTTTGTCCAATAAATCAATGAATTAAATATTTACTGTGCGAAGAAGGCGCCAAATTTCCGTCGCTATATTTCTCATTTTAACGACCTACACAACAAAACATATTGATATATTGTGCTTTTTTGTGTTTCAGTTTTTTTGACATAAAATAGCATTTTTTGTCACTTCCAAAAAAAATGGAAAACGTCCTTCAGTTAAGAATATAAGTGAAGCCACCTCCGGCAGGAGCCGGGGGATTGCAAGTCGCGGGATTCAGGAGCGTATACTGTAAACAATGTAATTTTCGGATTATATTAAGCGAGTGCAGTCTGGAGGCGAGAAGACTGAATGTAAATGCTGGTAGTTGTTGCGACGACTGCCCTGTCCCTATAGCAGTTCCTATATATTATATATAGAAAGCGTTTCTTCGATGACTCGTGATAAACCTTTTCCCAATCATTCCGCCTGCCACCGCATTATGGCAAGTGCGAGGGGGGGCTTGCCCGAAATCCTTCTGTTTCAGTGCGTTATCTTGTGGAATGCCTGCCGACGAGCAGCAGCGGCAACTTCCTCATCTTCACCAACGTTGATAAAGTCCTAAAATTCCAGTCTCACACAAAGCCACGAAGTCACAAAAGAGAAAAAGCCTTCATTATCAAGGTCCTTTCTTCATGTACCCCGCCCCGGGGAAATAAAGACTTCTTACGAGATCCCCAAATGTCTCTGAGCGGCAAAGGTATAAATTCATCCAGCTCCTGTGCGAAGAACCTGATCATATATTTCCCTCACCTTGAGGCTCAGACGTTCATACTCTGAAAGAAGTTTCTGTCCGGCTGAACTGTCCGAGTCTGCATATCCCATTCGGCGCGCAAGCAGATGCAGTTTTTCGGGGTCTCTGCTCAACTCGCTCGTGGCCTGGTTCGAGATGATACGCATCCTGCTTTCCAACTGACGCATAAAGAGATAAGCCCGTTTCAAGACATCGTACGTGCCGGACTTAATGAGTTTCCTTTTCTGGAGAGCGCGAAGGGCATTGTACGTGCCGGGGACCCGCAGCAATGCGTGCTCATGTCCGTACAAGAGCTGAAGATATTGGACCAGGAATTCGATGTCTACAATTCCTCCCGCGCCTTGTTTGATATTGTAAAGGGCCGGACTTTCCCTGCCGATTTCTTCTTCCATACGTTGACGCATCGCAAGGACGTCGCGGGCGAGCGCCGCGTGGTCACGCTTCTGATAGATCAGGTTCTGAATGGCCGTCGTGAACTCAGCACCCACCATCCGGTCACCTGCCACACACCTCGCCTGAAGTACGGATTGGAGCTCCCAGGTCTCGGCCTGTTCTGCATAGTATTGTTTGAACGCTGTGATGCTCTGTACGAGCGGTCCTTTGGATCCCGTCGGTCGCAGCCGCGTATCCATGCGGAAGACAAACCCTTCCCGGGTGAGCGTTGATAAATAGGCCAGTGTTTTTTCCGCCACCTTATTGAAATACTCGAAGACCGTCAGGCCCGTGGGGGGCGCGGCGGCGCGGGGTTCGGAAAATACAAACAGAATATCGAGGTCCGATCCATACGTAAGTTCTCTGCCGCCCAGCTTGCCCACACCGATGACGGCAAGGCCGGAAAGAGAACCTGTGCCGCCGTATCGTTTTCCCGTTTCCTTTGCGGCCAGGTCAAGGGCGGCGTCGAGGCACACTTCAGCGAGCTTCGACAAGTCATGGAACACCGTCATGGGCTGCGCGTGAGAAAGGAGGTCCGCCATCCCAATCCTGATTTCCTCCTGGTGTTTGAACCGTCTCAGCGCATCGAGTTTCTCCGTTGTGTCCTCTGCGAGTTCGAGGGTATCCGCCAGGTCCTTCGCAAATTTCGCACAGGTACCCGCGCCTGAAGCCCGGCGGGACTCGAGCAGGTTTTGCAGGTACTGCGGCCGGCTGACGAGCATTCTCGACAAATACTCGCTGTTTGCAAAAACGGCAACCAGGACACGAAGGGCCGACGTATCGATTTTTACCAGGGACTGAATCGCGTCCCAGGAGCCCTGGGCCGCAAGGAACGATTCGAAGTGGTTCAATGCCATATCAGGATCCGGTGATGCGATGATCTCGTCGAAGAGCTGCGGGAACATTTCATTGAACAGCTTGCGGCTGCGGGGAGTCTGATGAACAAATGCTTCGCCGTCACGAAGCAAGAGCAGGTTCCGATATGCTTTCCCGGGGTCGCGGAACCCGAGCCTCCCGAGGAGGGGGACCGACTCCTGCTCAGACGTTTCCGGATCGAGCAGCGCAGAATAGTCTTTGGTCGGCGATTGCGGCCCCCCCTCTTCTCCGGTGAAGGAAAACAGGTTGTCGTAAATGCTTCGTACCTTTCGCGTATGGTCCGCGTAGTCCCGAAGCAGCAGTTCCGCCTCTCTCCCCCGTTCAAGATATCCCGTACGCCGGGCAAGGGCCCGTAACTCGCGCTCATCTGACGGCAGCGTCTGCGTTTGAAGATCGTCGAGGATCTGGATTCGGTGCTCCACTGTACGAAGAAATACGTAGGCCTTCGCGAGGATTTCGTGCTCCTGGTAGGTGATCAGGCCCTTTTGCGAGAGCATGTGCAGGGCCTTCAACGCGTTTCTCTCCCGCAGCGACCGGTCCCTCCCTGCATAGATGAGTTGGAGAGCCTGGATCACGAATTCGATCTCGCGGATGCCCCCATAGCCGAGCTTGACGTCGCGAAATGTCTTTCCTTTCTGCTCCACGTCCTTGTTGATCTTCTGTTTCATGTCGCGGATCTCGGCGATAGCGCTGTAGTCGAGGTATTTCCGGTACACGAATGGGGAGATCCTGTTCTGAAACTCCCTGCCCACAGTCTCATCGCCTGCCACGGGCCTGGCCTTGATCAGCGCCGACCGTTCCCAGGTCTGGCCCCACGATTCGTAGTAGATCTCGTACCCGCCCAGACTCTGCGCCAGCGGTCCGCGCTGCCCCTCGGGCCGCAGCCGGAGATCAACGCGAAACACGAACCCGTCCTCGGTCTTCTGGCCTATTGCCGCGGTCATTTTTTCCGCGAGTTTAATGAAATACTGATGGTTCGTGATGCGGTTCGTCATGGCGCCGGCGGCGGACAGCGTCCCCTCCGTCTCACCATCAGACGTGTAGACGTACATAAGATCTATGTCGGAACTGAAGTTCAATTCCCGACCCCCGAGCTTCCCCATGGCGATGACCGCAAAACCGGCACCCGTCGTGCTTCCATCGTCATGAAGAATGACCGGCCTGCCGTATCGCTTCCGGAGACCGGCGTCCATCCATGCAGAGGCATGTTCGAGACAGGCCTCTGCCAGGTCGGACAGTTCCCCTACGATCTCCTGGAGGTCTGCCTTGCCAAGCAGGTCGCGCAAACCGATCCTGAGCATTTCCTGTTTGCGGAACATGCGAAGCGTTCGGACGAAGCCTGCGTCGTCACGAACTTCGTTGATCATGACGTCCAGCCGTTTGAACAGTGCCTCTTTGCCCGCGGGAGGTGTAAGAAAATCGGGGGCCTCCAGGAAGGCCAAACTATCATCTGCACTGGTGATGAGATAGGTAGAAAGGAACCGGCTTGCGCCGAGGATGGTAACGAGGGAATGAAGGATATCTGGGCGGGCGCGGCAAAGTGATACTAACCGCTGGATCTTGTTATTGAGCGCGCCCGCGTAACGTTCAAAATTATTCAGTGCGAGATCGGGATCCGCCGACCGTGACAGCTCGTTCAACAGCGGTCGCAGCAGCACGGAACAGCCGTCCTGCCCCAGCTCCGATTGCAGAAGGTCAAAATTCCGAAACGCCTGCGCTGCGTTGAGGATCCCTGCTGCGTCCAGCTCTGCTGTTGTCAACCTTATCTGATTGTCAAAAGACATTTTTTATATTATACTGACTAGTAACGGGAGATACAAGAACAAGCTAGAGGCACTTCGAGAGAACGAGCGTGAAAATCGAATTTATTCTGTTGTCCGGCATGTCCTGTTACTTGTCTTAATACTCCATGAACCAGCTCCGCGACAACCAAAGCTGCTATGTATGCGGCAAAAAAAATCCTATCGGCCTTGCCGTCGATTTCGAAATAGACAAGGACGCACGCACCATCAAGGCAGCATTCATCCCAGTTGACGCCCACCAGGGCTACGAAGGGATCGTCCACGGAGGCATCCTCTCGTCTCTGCTCGACGAGGCCATGGCAAAGCTGGCCTTTGCCGTGGGGCTCCCGGCAGTGACTGCCGAGATCACGGTCAAGTTCAAGGCGTCTACTGCTCCGGGCCAGGAGCTGCTCGTCACCGGCAGGCTGACGCAGGAAACCAGGCGTTTGATCCTGGCAGAAGCAAAAATCGAACGGGGACCGGTAGTGATTGCGGAAGCAAAGGGCAAGCTGTTAATAATGGGAAAAAAGTAAATAGCATACGTCAGGCAAGAGACGGGGTAAAATTCTATCCCTATTGATTTCCTCTAATTGGTAACAAGCTCCTGTCAAGGCTCCCTTCTAGGAAAATTATGAAATACACCCACAAACAGATCATCGAATTAATCAAGGCCAGGGCAGGCAAGCCCATGCTCGTGCGCGAGCTCATGCGGCTGCTTCGGCTCAAGGCCGATGACCGCCGCGACTTGAAGCAAGTGCTGAACGAGCTTGTGCTCACCGGCGAGATCATCAAAACGCGCGGAAACCGATACGGTCTGCCCGAGAAAATGGACCTCGAAACCGGCATCTTCCAGGCCCATCCCCAGGGGTACGGTTTCGTGATTCCTGAGAAAAAGGGAAAAACCGACGTCTACGTTTCCGCGCGGAGCACGCTCGACGCCATGAACGGCGACAAGGTCGTGGTCCGCGTCACGCCTTCTGCAGGACGAAAAAAAACCGAAGGCAAACGCGAGGGCATGATCGTGCGCGTCCTCGAACGCGCCCTGACCAGGGTGGTCGGCACCTACGAGCTGCCCGGGCCGCGGACCGGCGGTTTCGGGTTCCTGTCGCCCTTTGATACGCGGATCACCCATGACCTCATCATCGGCCGCGAGAATGCCGGCGAGGCGAAACCGGGCGATATCGTGGCAGCCGATATCATTGCCTACCCCCTGCGAAACAGACCGCCGGAAGGCAGGATCGTCAGGATCATCGGCAAACCGGGCGATCCCGGCATCGACTCGGAGCTGATCATAGAACAGTATGAGCTGCCGACGCAGTTCTCTCCCGCAGCCGTACTCGAAGCAGCGGACGTTCCCCAGCAGGTCACTCCGGCTCTGCGGAAAAACAGGAAGGACCTCCGGGACCTGCCCACGGTGACCATCGACGGAGAGAAAGCGCGTGACTTCGATGACGCCGTCTCGATAACCCGGATCAAAAACGGCTACCGCCTCTGGGTCCATATCGCCGACGTCGCGCAGTATGTCAAGGAAAAGACCATGCTGGACGAGGAGGCCTACCAGCGCGGCACGAGCGTCTATTTTCCCGACCGTGTCATCCCCATGCTCCCCATGCAGCTGTCGAACGGCATCTGCAGTTTGAACCCGAACGTAGACCGGCTCACCCTCACCTGCGAAATGGACATTTCTCCTGCGGGCGGACATCCTGCGCTACGACATCTATGAGAGCGTCATCAACAGCAACGAACGCATGACCTACACGGCGGTGCGCGAAATCCTCGTGGACCGTGACCCGGCGCAGCGGAAGCGGTACGCCGGGCTTCTCGCCGAGTTCGATTTGATGGCCGAGGTGATGGATATTCTCCGGGCGAAAAGGACGAAACGCGGGAGTATCGACTTCGACCTTCCCGAACCGGAACTCGTGCTCGACCTGCAGGGGCGCATGACCGACATCATCAGGGCCGAGCGTAATATGGCGCACCAGATCATTGAGGAATTCATGCTCGCTGCGAACGAAACCGTAGCTCACCACATCGAAAACAAGGAAGCGCCTTTCGTATACCGCATCCACGAAGAACCGGATGAAGAAAAACTGGCGGACCTCGTCGAGTTCCTCGCCACGCTCGGCATTTCGCTGCCTGCGGGAAAGAAGCTCAAGCCCGTGCACCTGCAGAAGGCGCTGGCCAAAGCCAAGGGCACCCCCGAGGAAACGCTGATCAACACCGTCCTCCTGCGCACGATGAAGCAGGCGCGGTACTCCGAGGAAAATGTCGGCCACTTCGGCCTCGCCGCGGAAACCTATACGCACTTCACCTCGCCGATCAGACGTTATCCCGATCTCATCGTCCACCGCATCCTGAAGGCGGACATGCGGGGCAAGCTCAGGGACGAGGCCTTCGTCGAGGCGCTCGCCGAAAAACTGCCCGAGGCTGCGACTGCATTGTTCACAGCGGGAACGCAAGGCCATGGAGGCGGAGCGCGACGTGATCACGATGCTGAAACTCCGGTTCATGGAGGACAAGCTGGGAGAGGTGTACGGCGGGATCATTACCGGCGTGGTTCAATTCGGCTTTTTCGTACAGCTCAGTGAGCTTTTCGTCGAGGGGCTGGTGCATGTCTCGACGCTGACCGACGACTACTATCATTTCGTCGAAAAGCTGCACTGCCTGCGGGGAGAACAGAAAAAAAGCGTTTACCGGATCGGTGACGAGTCAGGGTTCGCGTCGACCGCGTGGATACGGCGAGGAAGCGGATCGATTTTTCACTGGCGCAAGAGTAAGGACAGGGGGAAAAAGTCGGCTCATTATGCGGAGGCATCACCCGATCTTATATTTTTATCGTCGTCTCCCGGTCCTTCGGTGTCAAGCCGGCGCTGTAGTCGGCCGCTTTTTTCGGATCGGCTGCGTCGTACATCTTGGCATAGGGGTCGGTAACGAGCAGTTCCAATGCCTTGTCCACCGTAGCCTTGTCGTCGAGACTGATGTTTTTCAGGTGAATGCCCTCCCTCGTCACGGCGTAGGAACGGAACGCGCAGGGATAGGACACAACGGCAGGGTCGGCGACATAGGTGATCCTGCCGGAGGTTATGACACGGGACACATGATGATGTCCTGAGACGACAAGTCGTACATTCGGATACTGATCGAGAACGCTGCGGACCTTTTCGTGGTTCTTCACCATCCAGAACGACCATTCAGGGCTGTCATCCTTCTGCGTCGTCGGCATGAGCAGTTGGTGGGTGAAGACGATGATGAGCTTCTTTTTATGGTTCGCTTTGAGCTCGTTTTCTAGCCATTTCAGACCGTCGGCAGTTGCTTCGCCGTGGGGACTGCCGTCCACGGTAACGTCAAAACCGATGACCCGTACGCCATGCACGGGATCAAACGCCCATGATGAGTTCCCCGGCTTGAGCCCTCTCCCGCTCCATGCTTTGAGATAATCGTCCTTGCCCAGTTTCGATACACCCCTGATCGGCGACACCTCCGTATTGCCGAGCAATATATAATAGGGCATGTCAAGGTGGGACGCCCACTTCTGGAACACAGCGAGAGATTCTTTGTCATTCGGGCTGTAGTGGACCTGGTCCCCGCCGAAGACAATGAAGTTCAGTTTGGGCAGATGGGACAACTGGCGCAGCGCGTCGATGAACAGGGGCACGCTTTCTGCCCGGTGCTGCCAGCTGCTTTCTCCCCTGACATCGAGATGCAGGTCCGTCATGTGGACGAAGTTGAACTTGGGAACATCCACCGCCTCGGCAAAAGGGATGAACAGGTCCCCGACCGCAAGCGCTGCGCCCGCGGCAGCTGCACCCTTGATAAATGAACGTCTGTTCATGAGCAGCACCTCATCGTGATCAGGATTTATTTGCTTTCTGCGCATAAAATTGACATATTATCGCCAGGATGTCAAGAGCAAAAAGGGAGGCCCAAATAAACTGGGAAATGCCCTGTTGAAATTACCCATCGGCTATGCTATGTTACCGCTATGAAGGAATTGTTGAGACAACTTCCCTCAGTTGACGAAATCCTGAAGGAAAACAGGGCCAGGCAGTGGCTTGAAACACACCCGCGCGTCCTCGTGCTCGAAGCGATCAGGACCGCCATCGACAGACGGCGCAAGGCCATCCTCCAGGGAGAGAAAAACGGATCGCATCAACCGACGGTCTCCCTGCCTGAAATCCTCGACCAGACGGACACGATCCTGGGGGAACTCTCCGCACCGAGCCTTTGTCCGGTCATCAATGCGACGGGCGTCATCGTTCATACGAACCTCGGCCGTTCCCTTCTGTCCGAAAAGGCAATAGAGCGCGTCGTTGAAATGAGCCGCAGCTACTCCAACCTTGAGTACGCCATCCCCGCAGGTGAGCGCGGCAAACGCCACGTGCACGTAGAGAGCATCCTCACCCGCCTCACCGGCGTCGAGGCCGCCACGGCAGTCAATAACAATGCGGCAGCGGTGCTCCTCTGTTTGAACACTCTCGCCCGCGGCAAAGAGGTCATCGTGTCCCGAGGCGAACTGGTGGAGATCGGCGGCTCGTTCCGCGTACCCGATGTAATGGAGCGGAGCGGGGCAATCTTGCACGAAGTCGGCACGACGAACAAGACCCATCTCAAAGACTATGAAAAAGCGATCAATGAGAACACCGGCCTGATCCTCAAGGTCCATACGAGCAATTATAAAATAGTCGGCTTCACGAAAGAGGTCCCTGCGGGAGAACTCGCGAAGCTCGGCAAAAAACACAGCCTGCCCGTCATGTGGGACCTGGGCAGCGGCAGTTTCATCGACCTTTCGCCCTATGGCGCGGGAGATGAGCCGACCGTCCAGCAGGCCGTCGATGCCGGAGTCGACGTGCTCACCTTCAGCGGAGACAAGCTCCTGGGCGGCCCTCAGGCCGGCATGATCCTCGGCAAAAAAATCTATCTCGACCCGATCCGGTCCAATCCCCTTGCCCGCGCGCTCAGGATCGACAAACTCACGCTTGCTGCGCTCGACGCTACGCTCCGCCAGTACCTGGACAGGGACAAGGCGATAAAAGAAATCCCCACGCTCTGGATGCTGACCCAGCCGCTTTCCGAGATCGAACGAAAAGCCGTCCTCTTGTCCGACGGCATCAGGCAAATCGGAAACCCGGGCATTACGGTCTCTCTGCAGGACGACACCTCGCAGAGCGGCGGCGGCGCTCTACCCACGGGAAACTTCCCGACCAGGACCGTCTGCATCCGGCACGAGCGCCTGAGCGCAAACCAGATCGAATCCGGCTTGCGCCTCGGCAAGCCGCACATCATTACGCGCATCAAGGAAGGCATGGTCATTTTCGACCCGCGGACGCTGAATGACGAAGAGATCGGAAAGATCGTGGGGGCATTAAGGAGAATACTTCAGGAGTCAGCAGCCAGGAGCCGGTAGTCAGGAGAAAACCGAATCGATTATTCGCCTTCCTTCTGTATTCTGAATTCTGACTTCTCTCTTCTGGCTTCTGATATATGAAATACATCATCCTCGGCACTGCCGGACATATCGACCACGGAAAATCCAGCCTCGTCAAGGCCCTGACCGGTACTGACCCGGACCGCCTTAAAGAAGAAAAAGAGCGCGGCATCACGCTCGACCTCGGGTTCGCTTCCCTCGATCTGCCCGGCGGCAACCGCCTCGGCATCGTCGACGTTCCCGGCCATGAAGGCCTGATCAAGAACATGCTCGCCGGCGTGGGCGGCATCGACATCGTCATGCTCGTGATCGCAGCCGACGAAGGCATCATGCCCCAGACCCGCGAGCATCTTGCCATCTGCGATCTCCTTCGCGTCAAAAAAGGCATCATCGCCCTCACCAAAACGGATATGGTCGAAAAGGACTGGCTTGCCCTAGTGCAGGACGAGGTGCGCGACTTCGTCAAGGGCACGTTCCTGGAAAAATCCACCATCGTCCCTGTCTCGTCCAAAACCGGGGAAAACCTCCCTGCGCTCGTCGCGGAGCTGGCGAAACTTTCGAATGAAGTTGCCCCGAAATCATCGAACGGCATCCTGCGGCTTCCCATCGACCGCGTATTCACCATGAAAGGCTTCGGCACGGTCATCACCGGCACGCTGCTCTCGGGCACGATCAGCACGGACCAGGAGATAGAGATCGTGCCGAAGGGCATCAAAACGAAGGTACGAGGCATGCAGTCCCATAACCAGGCAGTACAGCGCTCCGTTGCCGGTCAGCGTACGGCCGTAAACCTTCAGGGGATTGAGAAAAACCAACTTTCGCGCGGAGATACCATTGTGAGCGCCGGGTTCTTCACACCGACCAAAACGCTGGATGCAAAACTCGATCTCTTGAAGCAGGCCCCGCGGGGACTCAAAACCGGCGCGCGCATCAGATTTTATAACACCACGCAGGAGGCCATCGGCAGGATCACCGTCCTCGGGTCGAACGTTATTGCTCCCGGCGAGGAAACGTACGTCCAACTCCGGCTCGACCAACCCGTGATCGTCCAGCACGGAGACCGGTACATCCTCCGCTTCTATTCTCCCATGGAAACCCTAGGCGGCGGCATGGTCCTGACCCCCCACACGCGGCGGCACAAAACCGCGACAATGCAGGAATCTCTCAAGGACCTGGACACGCTCGAAAAAGGAACGCTCGAAGAGATACTGGGGCTCTTCATCTCCGGTAAAGGCCTCGCAGGAATGGAAGAAGCAGAGGCCATCGGCGCTGTTGCCGCGGACAAACAGTCGATCCTTTCGGCCCTCGCAGCGTTGACCCAGAAGAAGACGGCGCAAAGAGTCGACAACCTCTATGTACATGCAACGCATCTCGGGACATTGGAAAAGAAAGTCGTCGACTTTATCAAACAGTATCACAAGGACAACCCGCTTAAACCGGGCCTGGACAAGGAAGAGCTCAAGGGCATGCTCAGAATGCGGGTCTCCGCCAAAATCCTGAACACGACGATCGATGGACTCGTAAAAAAGAAGCAGATCGAGGCGGAAGGTTCGAAGCTCAAGGTCCCTGGGTTCAAGGCAGCGCGCGGCGCAATCCAGGATGAGGTCAAGAATAAGATCGTCGAGGCCATCACGAAAGGCGGGACCCAGCCCCCGGTCAGGGAAGAGCTCCCTGCTCTCTTCGGCATCACGGAAAAAGACGCCAAAGACCTGATGAAACTTCTCTCCGACGAGGGCCGCACAGTCAGGATAAATGACTCGATTCATCTCGACAAAAATGTTCTGGAGCAGGTCAGGACCGATCTCAAGAAGTACCTCGATGACAAGAAAGAGATCTCCATGGCCGAGTTCCGCGATCTGGCCAAAACTTCGCGCAAGTTCGCCGTGCCGCTCATGGAATACTTCGACTCGCAGAAGCTGACGCAGCGGGTCGGGGACAAGAGAGTGTTGCGGGGATGATGTACGTTATCGACTTCATCCTTAAGCTGTTGAAGTTTCCATTCTCTGGAACACATAAATTTTGAACCTGTATACGTGAACAGCTACCCGTAAAATCCATTTGGAGTCCATTCGAAATCGTTGACATCTTCTTCGATCAGGCATATATTCGTAAAAAGCAGGCAATCTCGGCCTTACGTCACGCACCTGTTTGGTCAGCCTAGTTAATAATTGAAACGATACGTATGAGGTATAATATGGGATACTTTGACGGACTCACGGATGCTTCATTTAAAACAGATGAAAAAGGGAATACAATATTTTATCCTTTGTGGATATTCAGTAAAGGATATATTCTTCCCGATGATAGAAAAGACGGGTTTCGACTTACTATAAAGCGCCTCTTGCTAATTTGCGTACCATTAGCTGTCACATTTTCAACGTTTCTGAACTTACCACAATTTTTTTTCATCATTCTACCGCTATACTTTTTCGGATGCACAATTTGGGTAAAAAAAAGCACAAAGGGCTTACCAATATCATCTGGCAAGCTCACCCTTTCCGATACGACAAAAAACTCTCCTCATTCGCATAATGGGCCTATCCTTTGGTTTCTTGAAATCGTATCTTTTCTTTTCATTCTTGCCAGTATATTTCTTCTGGGTCATATCCTTGCCGAGTGGATAATAAAATAATCTAGATACTAAAAGCGCCAGCTCGGAGAGCTTTTTCATGATTTTCAGTTCAGAATCATGGCGTTCAACAATGCATGATTCAACCAGAATATCGAATTATTTTTAAGGAGTCATCGTTGCACACTCGTAGGTGAAGTAGTTCATTCAACCTTCTTCGTTATGCTCACTTCTTTTGTCCCTCCCCTTCAGGTGCTATACTTTATTTGAAAGAGACAACACTATGCAAGAACCATCAATGATGAAAACGCTCTTCCGCTCCTTGCGCCACCGGAACTTCCGCCTCTTTTTTTCCGGCCAACTCGTGTCCCTCATCGGCACCTGGATGCAGAACGTGGGACAGGCGTGGCTCGTTCTGGAACTCACCCATTCGTCCTTCAAGCTGGGCGTGGTTTCGGCGCTCCAGTTCCTGCCCATGCTGTTCCTCTCGTTCATTACCGGTCCGTTCATCGATTACTTCTCCAAACGGAAGATCATCATCATGACCCAGACGGTCCTCATGCTCCTGGCGTTTACGCTTTCCCTGCTCGTCTGGGGCGGGGTAGTCCAATACTGGCACATCCTGATCCTTGCCACGCTCCTCGGCATCGTCAATACCATCGACATGCCGGCGCGTCAGGCCTTCATCATCGAGATGGTCGGCAAAGAAGACCTCATGAACGCCATTGCGATGAACTCCTCCATATTCAATGCAGCGAGGGCCGTCGGCCCTGCGATAGCGGGACTCCTCATCGGCGCAGCCGGGACCGCAGTCTGTTTCTTCGTCAACGGGCTCAGTTTCCTGGCCGTGCTGTGGGGACTTTTGCTTATGAAGTTCGCCGAGCGCCCGGCTGAGCCGAGGTCTTACCACGTCATTTCCGACATCAGGGAAGCGATTAGCTACATCAAGAACACGCCCGTGGTCATGATCGTCATTCTTCTCGTGTCCGTGGTCAGCATCTTCGGAACGAATTTTAACGTACTCGTCCCCGTCTTCTCCCGGCAAGAGCTCCACCGCGATGCCGCGGCCTACGGCTTCCTCATGTCTTCCTTCGGCGTCGGCGCCTTGATCGGCGCTTTTTCCCTGGCAGTCCTGAGCAAGCACGGACCCAAATCGATTCCTCCTGTTGGGCGGCGGGATGGGGCTGTCGCTCGTCCTGATGCTTATCGGGTTACAGAAATCCTACGGACTGACCGCCCTCCTGCTCGCTTTGTCCGGCTGGTCCATGGTCACCTTCTTCGGCATGGCAAACACCACAGTCCAGTTGAACACCGAGGACCGGCTTCGTGGAAGAGTAATGAGCGTCTACACCCTTGCATTCGGCGGTTTGACGCCCTTCGGAAGCTTGTTTGCCGGCTCAGTCGCCCATGTCCTCAAAGCTCCCCTCACCTTCGCCCTAGGCGGGCTGATCTGCGGGATCGTGTTTTTCATCGTGATCATGAAACGGAAGAAGATCGAGGCATGGCGCTCGAACGCATTGAGCAAGGTTTCTAATGCCTGTTTGCTTCTCCTGAGGGATGTGCTATGAGTAGCTCCATGCAGGAACAGGAAATCACCATTCTCCGCGAACTGATCATCCTGCTCGCGGTGTCCCTTCCGATCACCTATGTATTCCACCGCGCGAAGCTGCCTGCGCTCGTGGGGTTCTTGATCACCGGTGTTCTGATCGGCCCCTACGGCGCCGCGATCATTACCGAGACCAGGGTGGTCGAACGACTCGCCGACATCGGCGTGGTCCTGCTCCTGTTCACCGTGGGCCTCGAATTTTCCCTTGAGGACATCTTCAAGTCAGGACGGCAGTTCCTGATCGGCGGCGGCATCCAGGTCGTGCTGACCATCGCCGTTGTCATGGGCATCGCGGTCCTCTTCCACTATCCGCTGCCCCAGGCCCTGTTCTTCGGTTTCCTCGCGTCCTTAAGCAGCACGGCCATCGTGCTCAAGATGTACGCCGACCGAACCGAGCTCGACACGGCCCACGGACGGCTCGGCACCGGCATCCTGCTATTCCAGGACATTGCAGTTGTACCCATGATGCTCCTGCTGCCGGTCCTGAGCCAGGCTAGTTCGGCAGGCGCGGTCACGCCCCTCTCGGTCCTCATCTCCCTCGGCAAGGCCGTCCTCGGTCTCATCGGCGTGTATATCGCTGCACGCCAGGTCGTCCCGTTCCTGCTCCACCACGTCATCAGGCTTCGGAACCGGGAGATCTTCTTTCTCCTCGTGGTGCTGCTCTGCCTCGGCACGGCCTGGGTCACCTACAGCCTCGGCCTGTCCCTCGCGCTCGGTGCATTCCTTGCCGGCCTGATCATCTCCGAGTCCGAATACAGCCACCATATCGTGGCGGAGATCATGCCCTTTCGGGATTATTTCGCGAGCATCTTCTTCATTTCCATCGGCATGCTGCTGCACACCGAATTTTTCAGGACCCACTGGCTCATCCTCGTTTTCCTTGCCGCGGTCCTCATCGTTTTGAAGACCGGCCTCGTGGCAGCGACTGCCTGGATGCTTCGCTATCCCATACGCACCTCCCTGCTTACCGGACTCGGCCTTGCCCAGATCGGCGAATTTTCCTTTCTCCTGGCCCAGCAGGGCCACGACAGCGGTTTGATGGGCGGAGACGTCTTCCAGTTGTTCATCAATACGTCCATCCTGAGCATGCTTGCCGCACCGTTCCTGATCCAGGCAGGCCCCTGGTTCACCACGCGTCTTCCCGAAACGACCGCAGAAGCCGGCGAAAAGAAAAACTTCTGTTCGCTCACCGGGCACACGATCATTGCGGGATACGGTTTGAACGGCCGCAACCTTTCCAAGACGCTCAAGGCGACCCATATCCCCTATGTCGTGCTTGAGGTGAACGCAGATACGATCCGCAAGGCGCGCGAAGAAGGCGAGCCCATCATCTACGGCGACATCACGCGAAGGGACGTGCTCGCTGCGGGCCGGCGTGGATTGCGCCAAGGTCATTGTCTTCGCCATCTCCGACAACACGGCGACGCGGATCGCCATCCGCATGGCGCGCGAGCTCAATCCCGCGATCTTCATTCTCATCCGCACCCGGTATGCCACGTGAAGTGGACGAGCTCTACCAAGCTCGGCGCAAACCAGGTGATCCCCGAGGAGTTCGAGACCTCGATCGAGATCTTTTCGCGCGTGCTGCACGAGTATCACGTCCCGGGCAACATCATTGCGAGCCAGATCCAGCTTGTGCGTTTCGGCGGCTATAAAATGCTGCGGGGCTACTCGCTGGACCAGGAGAACATCGGCCGCATCGCCGCGCTGTTCGTCGGGGCGACCGTGGACAACATCCAGATCGGGCCTGATTCCCCGGGCGCGGGCAAGACCCTCCGCGACCTCGACATCCGGAAAAATACCGGCGCCACGGTCATCGCCATCGCGCGAAACAACGAAGCGATCACAAACCCCGGCCCGGAACTCGCCCTTCAGCCCGACGATATCGTGGTGCTTCTCGGCGCCCATGTTGACCTGGACAAAGCAATGGACCTGCTGACGAAAAAAAAGGCGTAGATCTTTACAACGTAAGTTAAGAGTGCTGAGGACAAAACAGGAAAGTGTTTTGAAAGTAAAACGCAGTTGCGAAGCAACACCGTTTACAGTATAATTGTCGAAGATTGCAGATTTTCAATTTTCCAATTTCCAACCTTCAATTTTCAAATAAGCACTTCTCATAAGGGAGAGGTTACGGAGCTGGTGCCCGTCCCGGACTTCAAATCCGCTGTCACCGTGCGTGAGTACGGTGAGGTGAGTTCGATTCTCATGCTCTCCCGCCAATTTTCCATTTAATTTCAAATAGATACGTTTTAAAACCTCATACCGTGGCATCTACTTTATTTTGTTCCTCCCAGTCCGTCTAGTCCACTTACATATCCGCAGCGACAGCCCAATATTGATTATTGCCCTTGATAATAAACCGTGCCCGAGTTTCCGTTTCCTGAAATCATTCCGCTATGCCGTTTATTCCATCGCTGCCATGATATTGTTTACGCTCGTCCCATAGTAAATCGCTATCCTTCTGCAGCCGCCTGCTCCGACGGAATAAATATCAATTTATATTAACTATAAAGTCATCACGTTTCCGCCCCAAGGCAGATATCCACATGTTACTGGCGGACATTACGCAATGCGCTATATTTTTTTTAGAGATAAATGATTGCGCAAGCAACACCATAAGAAGCGAGCAAACCTGCCAGGCAAAATTAGTAGATCATGGAACATATACTGAAACTCGTCTCCAAGATCCACCGAAGTGCCTCAAAGCAAGCTAAATCAAAGAATACCAATTATTTAGAAGAAGCCAGAAAGTAAATGAGTAGGCAGTAGCGAGGATTAGACTGATGGTCTGTGCAAGAAAAAACTCTTTTCACAATGGAAAACCCCGTTCTTTGAATGTTTCAATTTGGAAAGATGGACTGTGCGGTTCCATCTAGAACCTCCAAGGAATCAGTTAGTTGAAAACAGGCATGGTCGGGCATACGTTTTGCAGTGTAACTGATAAGAGGTGAAAAGAGGTGCTTAATATTTAACTTCATCGGGATGTGACCCCAAACAAATGACAAAAGATGTTAAAATGAATTTAACAAGTCGTAGTTTGTTCAAACTTGGCATTTGCTAGTACGGTAGCCGGGGTGGTATCTAAAGCGGGTTCTATAAAAGTGGGAGTGCCACCCGAAACCGCGGAACCACCATATTCGGCGATCCTACATTAGTATTGCGCCTTTTTTTGCTCATAATATTCGGAAATCAATTGGCCATGAATAACGCATTTTTATTAGAGAAACTGCGCAGCCAGTCTAGGAGATGTCGCGCACTCGGCAACTCAGATATAGGATAAAAGTTATGCGGCAGTCATGCGAGCAAGATCTGGACCTAAATCTATGCTTGCCTACCTATATCACCCATTTAATAATTGAAACCGTTCTTCTATGCAAATATTTTACAAATATACAAATTGGTATTTCTAACGTCAAAAAATAGTAGTATGTCAAAGGAGAAATTAATTATGTTTGAAGGACTTTTTCGGCCAATGCATTTGCTCGTAATTCTCTTTATCGTGTTAATAATTTTTGGCCCTGGAAAGCTACCGGAAATTGGAGAAGGTCTAGGGAAAAGTATAAAATCATTTAAGAAAGCCATTTCAGGAGAAGATGAATCCAAAAACAAGCCAGTCTGAAAAACAAAAAAACGAGAAAAAATAAAAGACAAGTTTTCAATGCAAACCGTTATTTCCCTCCTCGCACCTCAGTCCAGTCTCAAGTACGTCTCTTTCATATGTCCGCAGCAGTAGTATTTTTTTGCAATATGGTGTAACATTAAACATATGGGGACAGAGTTAAGCAGTGTTGCCGAGAACAGCTCTGTCTTTTGAGAGCAGCCCGCCCATGTCATACCGGTTTGATGGCAGTTTACTTTTTCTGGTTGCAATCCTTGCAAATTCCTCTTCAGGACCTTCGGAATGATAATACACCGCGTAATCAGTCATTTGAGGAAATTGCTCTCCGTGAATTACGAGGAGCCATTGCTCAGGTATGTGGTATTTCGCTTGGATGATGTAGAAAGCGGTCACTCCCCGATCAACCGAAACAAGCTTCTTTTCCTCACTTTTTTCACCTTGGCTACTGTTGCCTCCTTGTCTATCGTCGAGCCATTCGTCATACCAGCGGCAAACAATCTGTTCTTTGTAGATGCTTCAAAACATGCGACACTTGAACTATTCTGCGGACTCATCTCCGGCATCATAGCATTCATCCTGGCCTGGGAATACCAGCTTTCGGGGAAGAAAAACATCCTCTGGCTAGTCTTTGCATTCTTTTCGATCGGCATCCTCGACATCTTTCACGCTTTTTCCGATTATGATTACAACACTTTTGTCTGGTTCCATTCCTGCAGCGCTTTTTTCGGGTCTCGTATTCCTCGCGGGTTCCACCTTTCTGAACAAAAAGATGGGCGAACCTGCAAAATCATCATGGACCAGAAGCGGTCTCGTTGCCTCGGGGATCGTCCTGATCATCCTACTCGCCCTGCTGGCTACGAGAATGGTCGAGATCATTCCCAACGTCTTGTCAATAAGGCCTCCGCACAGTGCGAGTGCGATCCAGGTACGAGGACAATTTAGCAATTTGATTTACGCTGTCAATTTCATTGCAGGCATGTTGTATCTCCTTGTAGGCTTCGTTTTCGTAAAAGGTTTTTTGAAAACAAATGACGTCATTTACCTGATCTTCGGGACGGCAGCTCTCCTTTTCTTTGAAAGTGAGCTGTTGTTCTCCTTTTCAAAACTCTGGGATCCCCTCTGGTGGTACTGGCATATCATCAAGGTAATGATATCTTCAGGTCTACTCATCGGCCTTGTTTACGGATTCACCCACACCGTGTACCGCCTTCATGAATCAAAGATTAAGCTGGCTAACTTCCTCCGGGAGATCGAGCAGAAAAACTTCGAGATCCGCGATGCTTATGACCGACTGAAAACGACGCAAAAATACCTAAAGGAATCGGAAAAGCTTGCTTCGTTGGGCAAAATGGCCGCCATGGTGGCACATGAAATCAGGAACCCTCTCGGCGCCATCTCCAATTCTCTTGGTGCGCTCAAACGGTACAGCTCGTTAGGCCGCGACGATCTCGAATTGATCGGGATCGTCGAAAAAGAAATGGACCGGCTCAACAATATGACCGAGGATTTCTTAAGCTTCGCCCGCCCGTCGCTCTTGAAGATGGAGGCGACCGATGTCCACCCGCTCATCCAGGAAACGATCTCGCTGCTCCGGAGCGACAAGTTAGGCTGGACGAAGGTCCGGATCGAGCACTCCTTCGCGCCGGATGTGCCCCGGCTGATGCTCGACAGAGAACCGATTCAGACAGATCCTGCTCAACCTGCTGATCAACGCCCGGCAGGCTATTTCGGCAGGAGGAGAAGTATCCATTTCAACACGGTTCAAGCGGTCCGAGAACGAAGTGGAGATCTCAATAGCCGATACCGGTGCCGGTATGTCTCCGGAAGTCGTGTCGCAGGCCTTTCAACCTTTTTTCACGACAAAAGACTCGGGACTGGGCCTGGGGCTCAATATCGTGCACAAAATCGTGAAGGAACACAACGGGTACGTTCTTCTTTCCAGCACCCCGGGGAAGGGAACCCATGTTCAGCTTAATTTCCCCGCCCCCGAGACGGTTGAGGCCGCATGTGAGGGCGACCGAGCGTGAGAGCGAATGGTGGGCGGCCGGACAGAAGTGGAGAGTAAATGGCCAAGATACTAGTAATAGACGATCAGGACGGCATGAGACGGAGCCTCGTGATTCTCTTGCGGAAAGAAGGTTATTCGGTGGAAGAGGCGAAAAACGGAAAGCGCGCCGCCGAACACCTCGCCTCAGGTCAATTTGATCTAGTTATTACGGACTTGAAAATGTCGCCGGGCACCGGACTCGACGTTCTGTATTATGTCCTCGAAAGACATCACCAGGCTGACGTGATCATCATGACGGGGTACGGTACGGTCGATTCCGCCGTCCTGGCCATGAAACTCGGGGCTTTCGATTATATCGTAAAGCCTTTTAAGAACGAAGAGATACTTCACCGGGTAAGAAAGTCCCTGACCCATATAGAGACGGAACGCGAGATAACGTCCCTGCATGAGACAAATGACAGCGAGATTCCCATCCTTGGATACAGTGATGCAACAAAAGCGCTGATTGCCAAGATACGCAAGATTGCTCAAGTGGATCTGACGGTCCTTATATCCGGAGAGACAGGCACCGGAAAGAACCTCGTCGCCAAAACGGTGCACAGCCTCAGTTGCAGAAGCAGGAAATCGTATGTGGCCATAAACTGTTCCGCCGTCCCAGAACACCTGCTGGAAAGCGAGCTGTTCGGTCATGTGAAGGGAGCGTTTACCGGAGCGATTCTTGACAGAAAAGGTTTATTTGAAGAAGCGAACGGCGGGACCCTGTTCCTCGATGAGATCTGTGCTATGCCGTATACCATGCAGGCAAAGTTACTTGACGTTCTGCAGGACCGAACTATCCGACGGGTGGGTGAGAACCAACACAGGGGTGTGGATGTCAGGATAATCGCCGCCACGAACCGGAATCTTGAACAGGCCGTTGAGAACGGCACATTCCGGGAAGACCTCTATTACCGAATCAAGGTCACCCAAGTCCACATCCCGCCGCTCAGGGAGCGACCGGAGGATGTTCCCGTCCTGGCTCAAAATTTTTTGAAAAACGTCAGGGTCGCGCACAGCAAACCTGATATTGACCTGTCGCCGGAAGCCCTGGAATTTCTTTACCGATATGACTTCCCCGGGAATGTGCGTGAACTGCAGAACATCATAACCAGTGCTGCAGCAATCGCAACGGGGCTGGTGATAACAGTACCCGATCTGTCGCTCGGGTTTACAAACCAACTGTTTGACATGTCTATCGGCGCGAGCAAAGAGGAAAATCCCGGCACCCTGGAAGAATGGGAAAAAGATGTCATCGTGAAAAGCATCGAAAGGAACGACCACAATCTGGGCAAAGTATGCAGAGAACTGGGAACCAACAGAACGACGCTCTGGCGTAAGATGAATAGATACGGTATTAGATGAGCCTATTTGAGCCACTCTACAAGGTCTATTGTTAAATGAAAGTTCGGCCCTTCTTCTTCCATTACCATCTGGTAGAACCTGCATTTCCGGCAGTCGGAGTATTTTCGAGCGAAACTCCCCTGAATCTCTCCACCACACATCGTGCCGGCAACGATCCAGCACACACGGCCCGCATTTTTCCCTCCGTGAGCGCTGTCAAGCTTTGCGCAGGTCACGGCAGGGCATATCCCGTGTGCCGCTACGTTGCTCCCTCCGGGTTCCCTTCCGCACTTCATGACTTCCCAGCAGTTTAGCCTCATTTTCCTTTCCTTCGGAAGACCCTTCTTGACGCCCCTTCTGCCGTTCATAACCGCAAACCGCTCCTAATCTTTCGTTGACGTTATATTATATCACAACGGCACCCTGAAAAAACCAGATAAGTTATCATCACATTATGCCATATGCCGGATCTTAGTCCGGGAAACCAGCTCGCTGATCTGCAAACTCACCACTCGTACCACGAGATCTAACGGCATGGTGAATGTCGCCTCTACATCCCCTCCCTGAGCACCCACCGGTCTGTTTGCGGCGTCACCCAATAAGCACTTTCTCCACCGTCTTCACCTTCTCGGGAAGATGAGGTACCAGTTAATTTGAGCTTATATCGGAACAGCAAATTCATATCACCCTCATGGTTTCTGAACAGGTGAGGACCAGCGAACGGTATAATTACGGTCTCCGTGGTCTTCCATTTTTTTCCGCTGAGAGCAGCGAGCCCGGCAGGGTGCCCCGGAACGCCGACCGCGCGATGGCTAAGTTCAATCCACTGGCCAAGGATTTCGCTCTGTACGGAAAAACTCGCCTCATATCCTTCCAGAACCACTGTTTCATTAGAACTGTTTGTTATGGTAATTTCCACAAGGTACTCGTCGTTGTTCTGATAAGTAATGTTCGACACTTCCGCGGCGAAGTGGTCCGGGGTCATCCTCCCTGCAAATCCGGCTCCAGCATACGCGCACAGGGCGACAAACATGCAGATAGGTACTGCTTTTTTCAGACAGGCGTTCGGCATAACGTCTTTGAACTCTATCTTCAGAAATGTTTTTTTATATAGCAGGACGGTGAATGATGAAATACCAGTTCCTGATGCCGCTTTTTTATAGCGCCCTGCCGCCGAAGAAAGATCATTGAACGACGATCATGGGGTAATGTTAACGTTGAAAACCGCAGAATCTTCTTTGCTTCCGTCTCGTATCTTGAAGTATACATCCCACTCCCCCGGCATAGTGAAGTTAATTCCTTCAACACGATACAGTCCCTTCCCGAGATATGTCACCGACGCAATATCACTCGAGCCGTGCTCATGGGTTGGCATCCAGGGAATCACTTCAACAGTCAGCTTTTTTTCGAAGGGCTTCAGGGATTTCGCATCGTTTATCGTGACAGTCATGTTGTTTTTGCCAACCGTCACCGGATTTGCAGCGCACTGCACATCGATCGAGTAGAATCCCTGTTCGCTATTGATTCCTTTCTGCTCGAAGGCCATCAGGAAAACGCTTATTGCCAAGATGGAGAAAACCCCTGTCCACCTTAACATCGTATCCGTACGCATTGTTTTTTCCCTCCTTTTTCTTAATGGGGCGGCATCGGTATCATAACGGGTATCTTGTTGTCTGGAAATTTCACCTGCCGGGCGATCTCCCGGTCAGTGATGTAATAGGGCTTCAAATACATATAAGCATCCGAATATCGGTCAACGACCTCTTCTTCCTTGAAGGCGCTTTCCGGCAGCACGAACAGGGAAAGACGGACACGGACGTGCATGTAACCAAACATCTGATAATAGCTGTATTTTATAGAGCGGCTGATCGTGATAATCTTCCGGTAACGATGGACTCCCGGTTCAATACGGATGACCTGCTCCTCCGCTTTTCGTTCGCCCTCGCGTACAGGGACTTCCGTCCAGGACATACCGGTCTGAACGTACGCAACCGCTTGCGGATAGGATATATACACGGGCTCATCTGCAAGGTTTTCTATCTTGATAACAATCTCGTATTGCCCCGGCTTTCCCTTGATGATCCGTGCGTCCTCGACGTCGGGCATGATCTGATAGAAGGCCCTTTTTTCCAGCCGCTCCTTTTTTGCCTCCTTTTCCCTGATGATGGCGGTCTCTTTCAGCCCGACCAGGTAATCAGCGACAACGAAGAGGAGGACAACCCCGATAAGCGAGGCGATCAGTTTCTTTTTTCTGAGCATTTCGTAATCCCCCCGTCGACAGACTCCGAACGAGCGCGCCGGGACGTCAACTAGTTCCAGTTCCTGAACGACGATATAGGCATATAAACCGGGATCTTCGTGTCACCGAAATCTATCGCCTTAGCGATTTCCCTTCGGCTGATCCAGTAGGGTTTAAGATAAATGTAGATATCGCTCTTCCTTTCAACGACTTCTCCCTCCTTAAAACCGCTTTCCGGAAGGACATCCATGGTTATATAGAACCGCACATGCATGTACTTCGGGATCAGGTATTTGTTGTAGGGTAAACGCTGGGAGACCGTAAGTATTTTTCTGAAAAGCAGGTGACCTTCTGCGATCTTGTATACCTGTTCCTGTTTCTCACCGGCCTTTTCCGCTACGGGCACTTCTGTCCACGAGATGGTTCCGGTCTGAATGTAGGCCTTCACTGATGGGTGCGTCAAGTAGGCCGGCTCTTCACCGACGTTGTCTATCCGTATGAGCACTTCATAACGTCCCGTGTGAGTGATGCCGGCCGTTTCGGTGATATCGCGAACATCGACGGAAAGCATGCGAGACGCCTGCGCCTGGAGGCGTTTAATCGCTGCCTCTTTTCCCCTGATAATACTTTCCTGCCAGCGTCCGACAACGATGTCCGCCAGCAGAAGGACAACGATTGCCGTCACGAACGCAACAGCCATTTTCCTGCTTTTCAGGGCAGCAAGTATATCAGTTTTGCTTTTCATGCCTGCACCCTTTCTTTTGGCGCCACGCCCTTATATCTAACAGACCGGGCACAAGGGAGACTCATCCTTTAACAGCACGCCGTCCTTCATCTGGATGATACGGTCGGAGCTATTAGCTATCTCAAGGTCATGGGTGGAAAATACTATGGTTATCCCCCGCTCGCGGGAAAGTAGTTTAAAGGTCTCCATAACGAACAGCCGGTTATCCCGGTCGAGATTGGCAGTCGGTTCGTCGGCAAGGATGACTGCCGGACGGGTTATCAGCGCACGGGCAATGGCCACACGCTGGATCTCTCCGCCGCTTAGCTGGCTCGGCATATGGTAAAGCCGATGCCCTAGCCCCAGGGATTTGATTATCTCTATTCCGGTGTCCTTTATGCTCCCGCTGCTGTGCTTCGGTTTGAAAAAGCTGAAAGGGAGCAGTGTGTTTTCGAGCACGTTCAGCATACGCAGTGGTTTTGCGTCCTGGAATATAAAGCTGAACTTCTCTCTGCGGAACTGGACCAGTTTCTCTTCCGACAAACTGTCGATCCTGATCCCCTCCAGCAGCACCTCCCCCTGGGACGGTTTATCAAGAGCACCGATGATATTGAGAAGGGTGGTCTTGCCAGACCCGCTCGGTCCCACAAGTGCGACCAGTGTGCCCCTTCCGATGCTGAGAGAAACGCCGTCGAGTGCCTTTACCTCCCCCGACGCCAGTCTGAATGCCTTGCTGACATCCCGAAGTTCCAGGAATGTTTCCCCTTCGTTGTTGTCCAAAATCACACCTCCCACTGGGATCTGAAGCTGTCCGATATTTTTATCCCCGACAGCTTGTAGGTTGGGTAAAAGCCAGCCACCAGGCTGCAGAGAATACCGGAAGCGATCGCAGCAAGAAACACTGAGAGGCTAAAATGGACGCCTGCGCCAAGGTTCAGAACAAAGGAATCGAGGACGTAGGTCATCACCATGCCGATCGGATAACCCGCGATACCGGCCGCGAGGCCCATGGCTGAGTACTCGCCGAGAAAAACGAGAAGCAGCTGCGACCGCGAGGCACCCACGGTCTTCAGCAGGCCAATCTCCCTGATGCGGGAATAGAGTACACTCGTAACGATATTGAAGATCGCGAATATGCTGATGAACACCGTTGACGCAACGATGGAAAGGAGAAATTTGAAGGTTTTCTTGAGAAAGACATATTTCATCGTGCTAAACTGCTGAGGTACGAGGGTCTTGACGTCGGGAATGGTGCTGTTCAATTCAGTGACAACATCGCGCAGGAGGTTCCGATCCCGGTCAAGGGAAACATTCTGCACATTTACGAGCGATAAGAAACCTTTTTTATCGGAAAGGGCCTGGAGAACACTGAAGGGGACAAAAACCATATAATCGTCGGAGACGTTATAATTTTTAAGGATACCCGCAACCGTAAAGGCCCTGCCGTCCACCGAGATTACCGCATTCTCCGAGAGATTGTTCGCGCGGGCAAAAGTCCCGCCTATCACAGCCTCCCCTTCTCCCGTCGGCCATTGCCCGCTCGCCAGACTCCAGGACGGTTTGGCCGCTCGTTCGGATTGAAAATCGATACCGGCGACGACCGTACTGACGGAAGACTTCCGGATCACGGTATCCGTCCGCTGGTATATCCGCGGCGCGATGATAATCGCTTCTTGCTTGTTCCCTGTCCTTTTCCTGACAATCTCGTCAATTGATTTCATGACGGTCTCCGGCAGGAACTCATTAATCACCACACCGATCTGATCGATCCGCTCGACCTTGATGTTCTTCGGCTGCACAGTCATGGTAAAGCCGAATTTCGAGGCGAGGGTCGCGAGGGACCTGTCCGCGTTGTCGACCGTCAGCAGGATCGTACTGAGAATAACAACAGGAATAAGCATGGCGGTCAGCAGATAAACGCTTTTCCCCTTTCTCCGCATGATGTCCTTAGTCACGAGCGACAATAAGTTCAACCTAAACCTCCCACTGGGTTCGAAACGTCTCCGTGATCTTTATACCCGACAGTTTATATGCCGGGTAATAAATGGCGAGGAGGCTGCAAATTATGCCGAGAGCCAGTGCGTGCCATAGCACCCCAACCTCGACCCGGACGACCGCTCCAATACCGAGGAACGTATTCATGATATGCGCCATGCCGACACCCGCCGCAAATCCGCCGAGCCCCGCAATGATCCCGATTATAAGGTGTTCGTACAGAAATATCCTGACAAGCTGAAAACGCGATGCGCCGACCGCCTTGAGCAGGCCGACCTCCCGCGCCCGCGCGTACAGAGAGCCGGCGACAATGTTGAAGATCGAAAAGATACCCACGGCAATGGTGGCAACCACCACTGCCAAGAGGAAGCGATACAGCATATTAAAAAAGTCGAACTGCAAACCCGCGACGTCGAGCTGGGAGACCGCGGTAATGCCCGTGATGTTCTTGTTCAACTCCACCATGGCGTCTCCAACGGGGCAGTTAGGGCACATGGCCCTGACGCTCAGCAGCGATATATATCCTTCCTTGTGAAACATTTTCTGGGCCGTCAACAACGGAATAAAGACCATATAATCATCGGCGGAGTTCGTTTCCTCCAGGACGCCCATGACCTTGAATTGTCGCGATGCAACCGTCATGGTATCTCCGACTTTCAGTCTCCTGGCGGCGGCATACCCCCCCCCGAGATAGGCATCGTTTCTGATCTCATCGGCGGCTCCATGCCCATAGGCAAAATGGCGCAGCTTATCGTCTGATGACCCGGTAGCGTTGTCATGATGACTGTCATCGTATATTGTCTTCCCCTGTTCATCGAGCCGGTATTTCGGCTTCTTCACGGTTACCTGTCCGTCGCGCCCCATGACATACATGGCATCGATCTTCGTATCGACATTCTTGACATCCACATTTTTCGGCCACTCGCCGCTGGACAAGGTCCACCAGAAACGGACGAAATATTCCTTGGTGATATCGATTCCCGTAACGATAGCCTCATGACCGTCCACCACCGCCTTCACGTAGAGCCGGGGCGCCCAGGTCGGCGGTACGATGCTCGTGTCCGGGATTCCCGGGTTGCTGACCAGCCCGCCTTTCCGTTCCCATCCCTCCCGAATTGCCTTGTCATATGTCCTTGAAATCTCCTGCACCGCCGACTCGGGTATATATTTGCCGAAGACCACCTCCGAAATGGTGAGGTTCTGCAGTGCACTCTTGTCCGCCTCGTCGATAGCGGCGGTTATGACGGGACGAACGGTCAGCGTATGACCTGTCTTTGAGATCACTTCCAGTATGTTTGACGTCGCCGAAGTGCTTACGATCGAAAGCGAAGACAGGAGCGCAACGGATATGACGATCGCAAAAACGATCAACCCGCTCTTTTTCGGCCTGCGCATCAGGTCAAGTAGCGCGAATTTCAGGATGGTCATGGCTTGCAAATCTTTCCCATCAAGGCCTCAACGGGATCTGCCACATCCCGGTACAAAAACCCGTCCTTCATGACGACAACCGTCTTAGCAGATTCGAGCCAGGTGAGGCTGTGGCTCACAACGATTATGGTTTTTTTGTATTGCGTGTTGATCATCCGGAAGATGTCAATGACCTCCTGCTCCGTTCTGATATCGAGCTCGCCGGTCGGCTCGTCGGCAAGGATAATGTCGGGGTCGTTTATGAGCGCACGTGCAATGGCCACCCGCCGCTGTTCCCCCCCCGACAGTTCCGAAGGATATGACTCGATCTTTTTCTTCATGTTGAGACCCTCGAGGATGGATATCGCACGATCTCGGACGACATCCGCATCGCGGTCCCCGTTCTTGTTGAATATCACAGGCATAACGACATTGTTGAGGACGTTCAGCGTCGACAGCAGACTGAAGGACTGGAAGACGAAACCGATCTTGCGGTTCCTCAGGATGGAAAGTTCCCGGTCGTTCAGTTTCCAGATGTCAACGCCATCGATTGATACTGTCCCCTCGGTTGGTTTCGTAAGCCCGCCGATGGTGCTGATGAGCGTGGTCTTACCTGATCCCGAATGGCCCATAAAGACCACGAAATCAGACGAGGGAATGTCGAGATCGACGCCCTTCAGGGCCTCAACTCGCTGATCACCCAGATAATAGATCTTCTTTAGTGCACGAGTCCGAATGAAGTCTGCCATGTCATAACCCCTGCTTCATAGTTTCGTGAGGATCTATCCTCACAGCGAGGATGGCCGGATACATCGACCCGCTTACCCCCATGATAAGAGCCACCCCAATCGCTCCCACCATCATTGATGCGATCATTTCGAAGGGCGGCAGCATAAACGGTATGTTGAGCATTTTCAGGTAAAAGATAATCGACCGTTGGAACAGTTTCAGGAGAACTCCCCCGATGACCATGCCCATAAAGCCGCTGATGACGCTGATCAGGGTCGATTCATAAAGGATGAGCATGAATATATTGGCTTTTGTAGCCCCGATAGCCCTGATAATGCCGATTTCTCTTTTGCGTTCATTCACAACAGCGGAGAATATGGCATTAATCATAAGGACATTGGACAGAATGAGGACAACGATGAGCACGACGATGCCAAAAAATACGGCTACCGTCGTCTGCCGAGCCGAGGTCGCGATATTTCCCGTGGTCACCACCTTCAGACTGGGATTATCCTTCAGGATCGAAAATGTGATGAACGGGATTTTTGCCCCTACGTCGAGCTGGACCAATCCGCCGGATATTCTGTTTCTCAGCGGCGCAAGAGGCTTCACCAATGAATCGCGCTGCGACTTCTCGGACATTTCATAGGCCCGGTCGATATTGAAAAAAACTGCGTTATCGTACAATCCGATCCCGGTCCGTTCGAGCTTGGCCCATACTTTCAAACGAACACCGTAGAATTTAAGACCGTCCTCCAGATTCCAGGGCGTCATTGCGCCGACAATCGCTCCATCGGGCGGGAACGGTTCCTTTACGCTCTTGTCCACCCACGGCATCACGGTGAAATCATCTTTGGGATTGAAACCAATGAGAAATGAATTTCCCATGACGCAGCAATCTCCCGTTGCGCTGGTCAGAAAAATCTGTCCCGATACCTTCTTAACGCCCTTCAGCACCCGTATCTTGTCGAGCACTGCACTGTCCATATAAAAGGCGGAAGGCTCTCCCGTCAGGAGCGCCGACTTGAGATTTACCAGGGATTCCTTGGGAATTACGAGTAGGTCGGCCCCGAGTTTCGAGAGGCCCTGGTTAAGAGTGTGGTTGATCCCCATAATGAGGATAGAACTTGCAAAGAACGCCCCGATGACTATGCTAACGCTGACCAGAATGATGTAGAAACGCAGATGTTTCACCTGTAGATTCTGATAAGCAAGTCCAAAGAGGGACCTGATCATGTTTAATCTCCCATGGTCGCGGGTATATGGCCGCGCCCTTGTGCATCGGGCCTTAAACCCCTTGATGGAGAGCTAGTCTTCCATCAAGGGGTTTTTCGACATTCCGCGCGGATCGCCCGCGAACAGTTTGCTAAGTGGTAGGGCACCTTGAAAACGCTAGACCGGCAACCGATTTTGGTACGATGACGGAATCGTGGCTGCCGTAAGGGCTCGGCAGATAACCATAAAATTTGTCATCCTTGACACGGACCACGTAGGTCCCGGTCTTGGTCTTCTGATAACCACTGAACACGCCGAACAGCCATTTCCCGTCATCGGTGACCGCGATAGTGTGCGTGTCCGGTCCTATATCTATGGTCTTGATAATTTTCCAGGTCTTTGTGTCGACAGCGGCAATGCCGTTCGTGCTCGGGGACGGCCACCACAGCGTCACGTACATCTTCGGCCGTCAGGCGTAAAGGCCATATGGAACGGATTCGGATAGGCGCCGCGCCAGCTGGGATCGCCGACTCCTGCAATTCTTCTCCAACTTGTAGGATCTGACTGATTGCTCGAATCGAAGACCGCCATAATGTTCTCCCGGCTGTTGTTCATGAGGATAAAACGGTCTCCGTCGGGACTGAAGCCCGCCTGATGTGCCGGCGTGGGAACATTCTTAAAGACAGCCTTCCATTCCCCGTTGCCTACCTTCTGTACCGGTACCTGGAAGCCCTGCTTGGCATGCTTATCGGACCCGACGCAGATAGCTTTCGGTTCCCACGTTGTCGTATCGAAAACGACGCCGCATCCGGGGAGGCGAAGGGCTGCAATAGCATAGTTCTTGTGGTTCGGATCCCAGCAAAGTGAGTCGAGAGCGACGAGGTTCTTCAGCCGGGGGCCGGGAACTTTCCCCTGCTCAGCGAAAAGTTCACCGCCAGGAACAAGCTCCCAGTCAGTCTTGCATCCCTTGGTCCCTTTCAGGTCGTAGGGGGCATGAAGCTTTCTGATAGTGAGCGTTCCCCCGTCCAACCAAACCCGCGAAAGTTCCGAATTGTTATACTCCCAGTCAAAGAGGACTGCGGCCTCCACGGTAGAATTACCCGTGCCTTCGCCCTTCTTGAATACCGCCATGATGTCCTTCTGGCCGTCACACACGGAGAACCGTTTGTTATCAGGCGCCACAGTGACGTGCACACCAAGGCCGATGCCCGTAGTTTCCGCAACGTCTTCCAGGACGTTCATCTTGGTGCCATCGTAATTGCATCTCCAGATATTGAACCCTTCTGCGGGGTCCTTCACGGGTGTGGTCACACCGTAGATATACAGGTTTTTCCCCCCTTGAGAATCGACGATCCACTCGAATTCCTTGTAGGGGTCTGGAGAAGCGAATGCGGCGAGATGGTGAACGATTGGTGTTTTATTCCCGGCCCATATGCTCATATTCATCGAGGCAAGACATTGACCGGTCGACATATCATGGGCGGAGACGCCGCCGGCGAACTTGCCCGGGACCAGATGAATGTATTTTCCGATCTGGTTGTAGACATCCTGGAACGTAGGGTCCCCGAATATGCCGGCCTCAGCTGTGTTGGAGGACAGGCCCACTTTTAGAGAACCTACTTTCGCTACCACCCCGGCTACTGCGCTTGCAATACCAAGCTTAAATAAATTGCGTCTTGTTACTTTCATCTTAACCTCCTTGTCCTTTTTTTTGGACCCAAATTGATGAAGCTACCTGTTAAGCGCCGTTCCTGTTTGCATAATATTGCAATAGGTGTGCCCGACCATGGCGATTCTCAACTAACTGATATCTTGAAGGTTCTAGAGGGAACTGCAACATCCTTCTTTTCAAAATGAAATATTGAAGCAATTTCGTTTTCCACTGTGAAAAGGTTTTTTCTGATGGCGCTTAACCGACAAGGTAAGATCGCGATAAGACAAAAGATGTGGGGTTTCAAGTTCGTGGAAAATGGACGAACACTGACTGCGCACGGAGAACAGCCCCTCCTCTCTGAGTGCAAGCACGGGATGGTGCTGCGAAAATTGCAGGGAAATACCTCATGCGGAGTTGCGGCAAGAGTGGATGGGGAGAACAAGGAATATCCATACTACCACCCGTATAAACAGGTCGACTCTACTAGATGCAAAAGAACGACGAGGCATATATTACAGGGGAGACAGGCAGTGAGTTTGTGAGTGTAGCAGGTGTAACTGTCGATGCTTGGGCATCTGGATTTTTTGCCGTTATAAGTACAAGTGGCAAGTAAGAAAAGTCACTGCTCCGAATGATATTATGAGAACAGACATTTAGGGGCTTTTCTTGCTATCAGTTCTAACAAGAGCAACGATACTGAGGTAACCGGGTGGATGGATTTCGCGGGAGTGATGTCAGTGGATCTGGAAATGAATTTCATACCGTGAACATACCGTATAAGTCTTTAACTCATTGATAAATTAGGCACAGGCATAATTTCGATTCTCATGCTCTCCCGCCAATCTTTCAAAGACTTACACCTATAATTCTCATACAGCACCCATAGAGCAAAAAATATGCTTTATGATTGCTTTTTAGAAACGGCATCTTGATTTGAGCCGAAATCCTATCTTCCTGACGACCCCCTAAACTGACGTGCGCGTAGCAACCTTCTTCAGAGCATAGGCAATCTGTTCTTCCATGTAGCTTGTCTTCTTCGTAGACCTCATGTAAATGAAACAAGATGTTATTCTGCACATTCATTCAGTCTACATCATGATTCATTATGTACATCACACTACATGTTTCAATCGATATTCTGCACCTCGATCAGAATCAGTATCACTAAGAGATACACTTACAAATGTGTAACCGCGCTGAGCTGATATGAATAGTTGAGAAATACTAGAGATTACGTCCCGCAGATGTTCACTGCGTGCGAAGCGTGCGGTCTTCGACGGTATGTAGCGAATTCCGCGTCTACGCGGAGCTGGGTTTCTACACCGCAACATCACAACTCGGCATCACCTCCAGTGGGCACCCACAACGTCGGTGCCGGAAGCAGGGCGCGAAGCATGACTCGGCTCACCAGAAACCGTGCGTGAATATTATTATTTCTTTCGCTCGCCGGCATCATTTCCCCTTTATCTGCACATACCGAGCAATGCCGTTTCTCGTGATCAGGCCGCTCAGCCTGCCGTTTTCGATAATGACCAGCCTTCCCTTGTCTTCTCGGATCATTATCTCAAGGGCCCGCATGATGTCGTCTTCAGCAGAGACCTCCCATCTTCTGTCATGGGGAACTAAAACGTCAATCACCTTCACTGTTCCCCAGTCTGCTTTCGGGACATCCTTGACCTCTTTTAAGGTCACGAGGCCGAGAAATTTCCCATCATCAGCGACGGGGAATCCGCCGTAGCCGTATCTGAGAAAATAGCCGTTCACAGCCTCGTCGATGGTCACGGACGAGCTGAGCGTCAAAATATCCTTCACCATGATGTCCCTGACCCTGATCCCCGACAAGCTCTCCTGAAGGGTGGACTGCTGATAGCTTGACTGGGCGGCGGTGTAAAGGAACCACCCGATGAGCATCAGCCACAACCCACCCGGCATGCGGGTAAAAACGGAGAAGAGCCCGAAAAAAATGAAAAACACAGCGATCTTCCGCCCGATGTTCGACGCCTTCTGGGTCGCGTAAAAAAAGTCCTTTTTTTTCTTCCAGATTGCGGACCTCAGCACCCTGCCGCCATCCATCGGAAAACCGGGAATGAGATTGAACACCGCGATGATAAAATTTATCTGCGCAAGATAGGAAAAAAGGGCCTTGGTCCCGCCTGCGGCAGTCATCGACAGAAAAAAGAACAGAGCGGAAAGAAAAAAGCTTGAAAGCGGGCCGGCAATTGCGATTCTGAATTCCGCCTTCGGGTACGGCGGCTCACCCTTCATCTGCGCAACGCCTCCAAATATGAAGAGCGTAATGCTCTCAATGGAGATCTTGTATTTCTTTGCCACAAAAGAATGGGCAAGCTCGTGGAAACCGACGGAGGCAAAAAGCAGGAGCGCTGCCAGAACGCCTTTGACCCAATACGATGCGGCCGGAAGGTTCGGCGCCGCCTCGGGAAAGTAGAACGTCGAGAGAGACCAAGTTATCAAACCAAAGACGATAAACCATGAGAAGTGCACCCGGATAGGTATTCCCATGATCGTTCCGATTTTCCATGAGCCCTGAGACAATGTCCCGTTCATTTCATTCTCCTTTCAGTATTATAAAGCCGGGCCGGGTCGGACAAAGCTATGATGCTGAACTTCACGTCATTTCGGAACTCGACCGCTAAAATAACGTGAAATACCGGTATGGTATCATCTTGGGACCACTTGATACGAGTCAGGAATTGCGCCGCACATGCGAAGTATTGAGACCCATCTGTCGCAAGCAGCGCTTTCATGAGTTCACCTGATGTTCATCCTGAAATGCAGCGTTCCAGCGTTTAAAAGCCAACGGTTTGCAATACGACAGTGCAACCTATCGCGTAGCGGTTCGGCTCTTTACCGGACGGTATTATTATAGCAGTTATAAGAATGTTATTAAGCCTCAATTGCAAATGTACTTTGCAGTTATCGATTAGTGAATTACCCCGCAGCAGAGCTGCGGGGCATCCTAAATGCGCTAGAACCTAAAGCCAACTTGCTCATCATGCTGATACCGAATATAGCCGTTACTTTGTCGCCAACCGAACGGACAAAGTAGCCGTCATTCCAGAGTTCTCCTCCCCAAAGTTTTTTCTTTATCTCGGGGAATTCTCGAAACATCATCTTTGCCGATATGCTTTTGATTATCTGTACTACCCTCGCTGGAGCATACTTCGGTGGCACAACCAAAAACAAATGCACATGATCATCCATTGCTTCCATCGTATCTATTTCAAATTCATATCGCTCTGCGATCTCACGAAATATCTCTTTCAGTCTCGTCGTCATTCGATCGCTGAACAGCTTCCTTCGATATTTTGGTATCCATACAAAATGGTACTTCAGATCATAGACGCTATGTTTGCTTCTTCTCAATGGGCTCATGGCCCGTATTGTAACAGATTCTCATCCTGACTTCGTCAGGATATCCTTTTCATCCCAGCAGCAGAGCTGCTGGGTATTTCAGGATGTTTTTATAAATCCGCAGCAGCCTACAGACAGGATGCCTCATCGAATTAAAGTGGGGTAAAGCTAACGCGATAGTGACCAAGACTGCTTAGCCCTGAATCGATTCTTTAGGAAGTATGGCAAACATCAGATTAAGAGATAGGCAATGGACTTGCTTATGATAAGGACAGCTGCTGCCACAGCGAGATGTTTAATAACTTCTGAGAGAATCCCAACGTTTCTTTCGCGTGCAAGAAGGTAAGATAACACGCCTAAAAATAACATGCCCCAGACAATCGATCCTAGGACAATAATGTTAGGCGGGAATACAACGACTATTAATACGAAGCTGAGGGAGCCTAACAACCGTGTGGTAAAGTTCGACAACGTGCCGATGAACGCCTCTCGTTCATCAAGTCGCTCAGACTCTTGATAAATATGGATGCTCAATGAATCGGTGAGGTTATCCGCAAGCGCGGCAATCAGGAGAGCGGTAATGAGGGCGGATTTGCCCGTCCCAACTGCGTTGAGGCCAGTGATCAGGGCCATACTGGTTACAATCGCAGCCGTGCCTCCAAAACTGATTCGGCTAATTTTCTTCATAGTTAACCAGCTTCAGGAAGGACGTCGCAGTACAAATTATCACAGATATTTTTTAATACAGTCAAATTAGGATATCTGCGAGGCATACTAAGCCGTAATTTTACAATTTAAAATTATTGTGAATTACTAGTTAAATATGCATAACGACTTGGCGCAACTATTAAGATGTTTACTGGTTGGTGGGTGACTTACTCTTGTTTGACTCTGACCATAGAACCTATCGGAATTTCAGATTTTTTCATTCCTCTGATAAAGAATGCTTCTATCTCATTCGGCTGAGGTGTCGATGAACCAAGGAGCCATTCCTTGAAGGCAACGCCCTTCAGGACATCTCCGTTCGGCGTGATGATTTCGATATCGCACGACTTGATTTCGTGAAAATCAGAAAATGACTTGTCCCCCACGAGGATTACACCGTGTCCCTTGATGTTAAAGGTTTCCACAACCTTAAATGTTGTCCTTGGCATATTCTCTCTGCGAATAATGAAGCACAGAAGCCGCGCCGTAGCGTGTTCGACCTAGGGTGTAACGCCATGTTAAGCGCTTGATAAAATTGGTTGCCGTTTCCATGGTGATATAATTGAATCTCGAATGGCTGACCACCCGAGTGGCAGGTCAGCCAGTTCGACTACGCTGGGGTCACGGAAGATGATTTCATCCAGAGCGACGACTTTGGCTTCAGAGGCCGGAACTGTTTTCCTCGTGTGAAACTCCCACGCCCCATCGTCAGGATCGTGAGTGACAAACAAGATAGGCTTACCTTCTTCGACGATGTCCCGCGTCGTAAAAACTGCCGTCTTGCGCGCGTCCGCAAAAGGGGTTTCTTTTTTCATAATCTTGTCTGTAACACTATCGGTAGCCCTTACTCGACATTAATAACGCAATTTTGGGTGCCGAAAGGATTTGGAGCCAATTCTGCGCCGGGAATATCTTGTGCCCACATTCCGTCTGCGAAATATTTATACTCGTACCTCCCGGGAGAAAGTTTGACCATAATTCGCCAGGTTCCGTCCTTGCTTTTTTTCATAGGCATTGATTTCGTATTCCAGTCATTGAATGTTCCTGCAATATATACTTTTTTGGCTTCCGGAGCACGGAATGTGAATTCTATTTGCTGCGTTGTAACAGCTCTACGTATAGACTCTTTTATGTTCTTAACCGTCTCTAGTGCCGCCATAACTGTTTCCTCCTCCCCGTGATGTAAATTGATGAATTCGTGAGGACATTGAAAAATCCGAGAATTTTACACACAGAAAGTCACTCCAGCGAGATACCGCCCGTCATCAAGCTTTTTCGTCCATTGTACTATACCCTCCTCAGCGTCTGCCCGACGACTCTGGTCCACAAAATGAAGCACCTGCCCTCGTTTGAGCGGATGAGATATCTTCAGGCAGATACCGCAACTATTTACGTTCACTGCTTGAGCCTCGATGTCAACATCTTCATCAAGCAATCGAAACTGGACATGTTTGCTAGAGGCATCCCTGTTTGCGCGACGCATAACAGCGAGTCTTTGCGTCAGGTTCATACGGCTTTCACAGTCTTTAACCCAAGCTGCAAAGACGCCGAAATCGAACGGATTTCCAAATATTGTTATTCCCCCGACATTAATGTGATCAAACCTGTCACGGACGAGGGAACGAGTGATGATCGTTTTATTACGGGATGTCAGTTTGCATCCGATCCGCAATTGCCTATTGAATAGGTCGACACTCTTACTCTGCTCTACATCTTGGACTGCGACCATGATATCGCCGCAGAGAACGGGGCCAGGGCAGGTTTTGTTCTCATTTTTATCATAAACGGGACATCTGATAGATTCCGTTGCAATAAAAGTTTCGTAGCCGCAGTTATGAAAAAAAGTTGTCAGCTCACGTTGAATATGCCCACTATCATTAAAAATGACGACCCTTGGCTTTCTCACGATAGATCCTTCTATACTTATAAAATGCAGTCAGCCCACGTTATAAAAATTTTCATGATAACGTGCATGGCAATCCCTAGAAGCCAATGTTTTTACAAGTCTTTATAAGATTGCAGAAGTTAGCCAAAGATGCGTTGAGGTATTTTTTCTCAGTTAACCATACTTAACATTATTATAATCAGTAAGTTCGAGGATTCTAGGGGATATTATTAACTATATAATAGCTATACGGACTAATATTATAAGTTAGAAAGAAAAGTTCGTAGGTTGGCTTTTCCCTTGGTAAGGCCGAGCTTTTTTCTGATGTTTCTTCGGTGAGCTTTAATTGTATGAATCGATACGTTTAGCATTTCAGAAATATCCTTATCCTGTTTGCCGTCATTAATAAGATTGGCCACGAGTAGTTCCTGTGGTGTCAACCTGCGTAATTTTCCTGACGTCGTCGTTGCTAATGAGGATATCACCCCATGAAGATTGGCCTCGATGATATTAAGGTATGCAGCATCTTCTCCGAACTTGCGCTTCTTCAGCTTTTCGATATAGGGCAGCACAAGTTGCTTCACATTTGTATGGACTTTCTCCTCAATTTCTTTCCTGTCCTGTTCCCGCTGCTTAAGTAAGACCTTCAGTGCGCTGTTCATCTCCTCGAGCTCCTGCGATCGCACACGCAATTTCTCTTCTGATTCCCTGAGATTCTCTTCTGCCTTTCTGCGTGCGGTTATGTCGCGCATGAACCCGACAATCCGCCCTCCGTCGATGGGCTTGAACTGGACGCTGACCTCGACGTTAAAAGTGCTTCCATCCTTACGTCGGTGCACGCTCTCAAAGCGATCCTCGCCTTCGGATACGACCTTTTGTATATGTGATGACGTTTCAACGGGAAGCTCGGCGGCCTCCAGATCGGAAATACTCATGGCCAGCAGTTCCTGTTCGCTATAGCCGCTCATTCGGCAATATGCCTCATTGACTTCCAAAAGATGTCCCTGCATGTCCACAAGCCAGAACCCGTCCATTGCTGTCCCAAGGATTAACCTATGCCGCTCCTCGCTGGCGCGCAACATCCATTCGGTCCGCTTGCGCTCGGTAACATCCTGGATGATCACAAAGCGCGCCTTCCGTCCTTCGAAGAGGATACCATGGGACGAGATCTCCACATCCATGAGAGAACCGTCCTTCCTGCGGTGTTTCCAGGAGCCTAAGTGCTGTACTCCCATGCCGAGCCGCAAGATCATATTGACAAGGCGGGGCACTTCCTCAGGAGGCCTGATCTCCTTGATGTTCATGGAAAGGAACTCTTCGCGTGTATAACCGTAAAGCTCCACGGTTGCATTGTTGACCGCCAGGAACTTCATGGTCTCCAGGTCATAGACCCACATGGGGTATGGGCTGCTTTCGAAGATCGTCTGGAAAAAATCACCGGTGTCTGGGAACTTATCCTTTATTTGTTCAGTGCTCATGCATGCTCCATGGTCTGTTCAGGCATTCATATCTCTCAGTATCCACCGCCCGGGCTCCCGTCGTGCATGTCTTTTCCGCCGCCCAGAGGATATCTAATTCTAGCCACAAGAGACCGGATACTGGCGAAGCCCAGCGTAGTCGAGGCCCTCGCCGTCTAAACTTATTCTAAGCACTCAAACCCAATCCCTTCCTCTTCTCGGTAATGTGGGCAATGATAAGATCGGCTGCCCTGTCGGGGTCGGCTTCTACAGCAAAGCTGGCGCCAAAGACATCCTTAAGTCCGGACGTTGCAAGCTTCGTTACATTCGTGCTTCCACCAATGGGCGGCATCACCCCGAGGACGGTATAAATCCCGCTGGCCATAACATAGAAGGCAATGGCAACGGCTTTTTCGGAATACCACTCCGGGGCTGCGCCAGCGAGGGGCAGTTTATCGATGTCAACGCCGAGAGCATTGGCCAATGCGCAGGCGATAACGACGATCCTTGAATTATCGACACAAGAGCCGACATGAAGTGAAGGAGGTATATTGAGAAGGCCGCAGATCTCTTTCAAACCGGGACCGGCCAGGTTTTTTGCCTCCGGCATCTGCAAACCGGCCTTTCCTGCAGCCACATTTGCGCATCCTGTTGTAAGAACAAGGATGTCATTTGCTATGAGACGTTTGATCAGCCCTACGTGACCGTAATCCTGTCTTATCTTCGGGTTGTTGCATCCGACCACACCCACTGCTCCTTTTATTTTACCTGCTTTGATCGCATCGATCAACGGGGTGAGGCTTCCGCCGAGCGCTCCAACGATAGACTCCACGGAAAATCCGGTCATACTCTTGACCGGAGAAACGGGGATGGATACCCTGTCTTTGTTTCTGCGGGCATAGTTTTCTATCGATGCCCGTACCACTTTGAAGGCCTGTTCCTTTGCGTTCTCAGGGTTGAATTCAACGTGTTCCATAAAAGGAAATTTTGCCTTGTTAGAGGTGGAATACAGCTTTGTGTGATAACAATGCGCCACCTGCGCGAGGGCAGGCATGACGCACTGGTAATCCACGATGATAGATTCAACGGCGCCGGTGACTATCGTCAGTTCGGTCATGAGATGATTGCCGGCCATGGGTATTTTTTTCCGCATCAAGAGTTCGTTGCCGGTACAGCACAGACCGGCGAGGTTAATGCCCTTTGCACCTTTCGACTGCGCTAGTTTGATTATTTCGCCGTCTTCAACCGCCAGCCCGATCATCTCGGACACGACGGGGTTGTGGCCATGAACCAGGATATTGACGTGATCCTCTTTCAATACCCCCAGGTTGATCGTGGAAAGACCGGGTTTCGGCGTCCCGAAGAGGATGTCGGACAATTCAGTAGCGATCATCGACCCCCCGTAGCCGTCGGAAAGACTGTTCCTCACCGCGTGAAGCAAAAGAGAAACGTAATCGTTGTCCACGCCCATGTGCGTGCGGTGCATCGTTTCAGTGGTCTCCCTGTCTATCCCGCGCGGAACGACGTTCAATTTTTCCCAGAGCTCTATTCGCTGCTTCGGCGCCCTGCTGACAAAGGTCACCCGTCCTTTCTTCATCCCGAAATCTTCCATCATTGATTCCGCCAGCTTGACCGCGAGCTCCCTGTCGCTGAGACCGTTGATCGAAATGCCGTATTCAGTTGCAACCCTCTTCAGTTTTTCCGGGTCTTTTATCGCATATCCCGCTGCCTTACCTTTGCCCACGTTATACAGCACCTCGACAAGGTCGCGGGCGTGGTCCGAATGGGCTGCGGAACCGGCCGCAACCATCCTTGACAGGTTTCTCGCCGCAATGATATCGGCGTCAGCTCCGCATACACCGTAATGCGCGCCTTTACCGTGGGGATCGATCCGGCAGGGGCCCATGGCGCATACACGGCATGACAACCCTGATTTGCAGAACAGACACTGCGGTTGTTGCTTCCTGGCCCGGTCCCATGCGGTTGCCACACCGTCGTCGTGGGCCTTTTTCAGCATTGATTGCGCATCGGTCGCGATGGAAAATTCCTGGTATTGATCCATGACAGCTGCCCTCCTCATGTCTGACGTCTGAAAGACAACATCTCAGTTGATGGTTATCACACACTAGTTCATGTATAACAACGGACAGGTTCATTGTCAAACAAGGCAGCACAAGATGCACTCGCTTGCTCTGTATGTAGACGGAAGATGCAGAATTAATGCATCCTCTGTACCGAGTGCTGGCAACGGAAAAGACAGGGGTCTCAGCGAAATTTTTTTCTGGGATATGCTAACATATCAGTATTTGCGTTATGAAGACGAATGCAACAAAAACTATAGCGCCGCGTTACATACGACATACGCGCCAATGTCATCCTCTGTGTTGCTAAACGGTCACGCCGTCAAGCCGGGTCAGACCGGCTTCGCGCGCCAGCTTGACTGCTTCCGCGAATTCTTTCCTTGTGATCCTTCTGTCAAGAGGCGCCTGATCTAATGCCTTGTAACAGGGATAGTACTGGTCCATGATGTTGACATAGGTGTTTTTCGAAAGTTCCTCGGCGATGAACCGGACAACCTCGCGGGTCCCTGCAATGCCCTCGGGCAGGACAAGATGCCGCAGCAGAAGTCCTCGTTGGGCAATGCCTGATTCATCCATCACCAAATCTCCTACTTGACGATGCATCTCCTTGATAACGGCCTTTGTCACGGCAGGATAGTCTTTGGCATTCGAATATTTGAATGACATTTCCGGGTCAGCGTATTTGAAGTCCGGCATGTAGATATCTATGATCCCATCCAGGAGCTTGATGGCTTCGAGGGATTCGTAGCCTCCGCAGTTATAAACGATCGGAACGACAAGACCCTGCCCTGCGGCGATCGACAGGGCGCGAAGGATCATGGGCATCTGGTGGGTCGGTGTTATGAGGTTAATGTTGTGGCAGCCATTCTGCTGAAGCTCAAGCATTACTTCGGCGAGCCGTTCATTGGACATCTCTGACCCTTCTCCCAGGTGGCTGATGGTGTAGTTCTGGCAGAACAGGCAGCGAAGATTGCAGTTCCCGAAGAAGATGGTCCCTGAACCATGCGATCCCACGAGCGGACGTTCCTCTCCGAAGTGGGGTCCCCAGCTCGAAACAAAGGGCTTGTCTCCTGTTCTGCAAAATCCTCTTTTGCCCTTGGTTCTGTCGAGCTTGCACTCCCTCGGGCAGAGTGTGCAGCTCTTGAGTATTTCTTCCGCGCGTTCCGCTTTGTGCATCAATATGCCGGAAGGAAGCTTGAGATAGGCTGGTATGAAGTTCAAATAGTTCATTGTTACAATTCATGACGGGCTGCCGTAAAATGCAAAAAGGAGTGCACAATTGATGCACTCCTTCTCTCTTTCGCCCGGCTCCATCGGGCGGCTGCGAAATTATTTCCCGGAAACACCATTGCTGCAGATCAGGCAGCCTTTTTCAGTTTCTCGAGCAAGCCCTTGAGAACTTCCTCGTCCAGCTTCAGTTCATCGCGGCCTTTTTTCCGCATGCTCCCCGAGGCAATCAGTTCCCTGAGCTGGGGAATTGTGGTATTTTCCAGCTCGGTGACGAGCAAATCCCGCTCGTTCTTCTCCAGGTTGACGTTCATACACACTCACCTCTTTTCACTGAACATTGTCCTTGCTGATATCTACATTATAGCTCTGCCGGACAAGGATGAATGTTGCAGGACTTTGCTCTTTGTCCCTTGTCATGGGCAGAGAAACAGTCCTTGCGCACGCAGGACTCAATCTTCATGAGCAGAAGACCAGGAGGGCGAATGCCTAAAGCCTTTCTCGTTTCGGAAAAGCAATGAATACGTACAATCCGCAACTTGCTGTTGTTCATAGAGAACGATCACGGTTCAGAAGCTTATTTGATAAAATGAAATGAGGAGACTTGACCATGTTCAAAGACAGAAAAGATGCAGGAGCACAGCTTGCGGAACGTTTGAAGGAATATATCGGCCAGAAGAACATGCTCGTACTCGCGCTTCCCCGGGGCGGGGTCGTCACCGGTGTCGAGATCGCGAATCGCCTCAAAGCCCCTCTCGACGTCCTCATCGTCCGGAAAATAGGACACCCCGGGCAACCCGAGCTTGCTGTAGGTGCAATTTCCGAAACCGGCAGCATCGTCTATAACGAGGACGTTGTTGCCTCGGCGGGCGTCACAAGGGAATATCTGCGCGGCGAGGCCGCACGTCAGCGTGAGGAGACCGCCCGCAGGCAGCGGCTGTACCGAGGCGGTCAAAAGCTCGTGAACCTTCGGGGCAAAACCATTATTCTTGTCGACGACGGCGTTGCTACCGGTGCTACGATGAAGGCGGCCGTGGAGACGTTGAAGCGTCAACAGGTCGGGAAGCTCGTCGTCGCCGTACCGGTTGCCCCTCCAGAGACCGCAGCGGAATTGCAAAAGATGGTCGATGTCTTTGTTTGTCTGGCCATGCCCGAGGATTTTTTTTCTGTCGGCAGTTACTACGAGGATTTCATGCAGGTGACCGATGCGGATGTGACAATGTTCCTCCGGAACTTCCAACGCCGGGCAGCAGCCTGAAGCGGCTTACTGAGGCACTTTGAGGAAAACTTCCCTTTTCAGTGAGTGAAAGAAGACTATTCCGCGCCATTTTAGCTTTTACTACTCTTTCAAAGAGGGAGACAAGGAGAAATACTTTCTGTAAAGTTGCACCTGCCCTCATCTACGAGTTACGTAATATCATCACGTGCTTGTGACTGAAAAAATTCCGGTATCGCCGAAGCATGCGCCTGCTGAGGTCACAGAGTAAGTCCCGGATATCGTAGCTCCGGAAATAGTCCCTGTAAAATTACCAATTTCAGGAGAACTCCAACTGACCGTATTCCCCGCAACAGTCCAGTCGGCGATGGTGGCAGTTGAAAAACAAGGAGAGCCACTCATTGTTATGCTGCCAGAGAATGCCGTATTCGATTGAGTTATTGTCATGGAAAAAGTTCCAGATGAGATAACTTTATTGCTAATCCAGATACCACTCCAAGTTTCGGCCACGTTCGGCGATGAGTAGGGATTGCTTCCCCCCTTGCCGCAACCTAAGAGGAAAGTCATTAAAGACAATGAAGCAATCAGTAGTAATACGTATTTGTTTGTCATGTCATCCTCTTTGATATGTATTTTCCGCGGTTGACATGTTCGAACCGTTCATTGAGATTCGAAAACACAACTTTAAGCAGAGTTACTGCTTCATTTAGAGCTTCTGCCTTGCAGCGTCGGGCACTTCGCTATAGTAAGCTTATCACAAATAAAACCGTCTAATCATGGAGATCAAGGACTTCGGCGGAGTTTTTTCGGGGAGGAGGATGACTGGAGCGATGTGGATAAATGGATCGAAAAAGCAAAGAGCAGTCACAAACAACAAGAAATGACGATTGATGTTATGTTTGGATAATAACTTCGAAATGAAGTCTGGATACAATGGATATGAAGTGCGCACTATAGATCATCACGGAAAGTCCATTCGGGCAGCCGTTGTTCTGTGTTAGTTAAAAGCGAGATGCTGCAACTCCGGCGTGATTAATTATCTTTTTATTCTGATAGCCAAAAAATGCTATACAGCAATCATACAGCACGTAGATGGAAGCCTTTGATTCCATTAAGCGTCAAGTGTTTTCGATTCTCATGCTCTCCCGCCATTTTTTAATCAACGAACTAGCCCTGAAAAACTCGTACCGTATGGCGAGCCCATGCGCGTCCCACTTCAGATTCGAACGAACGTCGGATAAAGAGGTTCGCGACCGCGGAGGCTGCGGCAAAGCCCGAGCAATGCATATGAGATATGCCAACCTTCAATCCACTTCACGAGTACTACCTTTAGTTTCGACTTTCATCTCAGCTTTTCCTCCTGATCGATCAATGTTCCAGATCGTTACCTGGTACGATCTCCACAAGTAGGAGAGCGGCACGGTAAAAATGTGCACAAGACGGGTGAACGGAAAAAGGCCGATGAGGACGAAGGCATTGACCATGTGGAACCGGACGATCCACGGCAACGAAGTTACCAAGTCGGTCCGCGGCGACAGCCCAGCGAGGGAAATGAGCCACGGTGTGGCAATGTACTCATACCATAGGGACCCCCATCGCACAAAGAGTGCGATATAAAGGCCTGCGACGACCTGGAGCAAAAGGTCAATAAGAAGTATCCAGTCCATGACCGTGGTAACGTGTCGTGTCTTTGCATTGACGAGCCTTCGGATTATGAGGACTGCGATGCCCAGAAGCGTAAGCAGACCCAGGGCCCCGCCGACAAGCTCTATGACCATCATCAAAACCCTGTTGCTATGAAGCGAAACCCAAAAACCCGGGATCACGGTCGCAAGCAAGTGGGCGATCAGGATAAGTACGATGCCGTAATGCCAGGGAATTGAACCCCAGAAGAGTGCGCGGTTTTCTAGAAACTGGGTGGACATGCTCGAATAGGAGAACCGGTTCGTGAAATACCGATAGAGCCCAACTCCCATGGCCAGCACAACGGCAATATAAGGAAATACGACAAAGTAAATGCTTTCTGCCATGAATGGTCCCTTCCTTTTAAGAGTTACTTTGTGAAGTAATACCCTCCATCAGCGCAGGGCTTGCACAACACCTTCCCGTTGCGATAGATCTCGCGCATGTCCTGCACCTGTTCTCCGCAGCTGTCACAGCGGATACGTCTGAGCGGCCTGCCCGGCATGTCTTCGGGTCTTAGCAGGACCTCAACGTTCGTAACATCAAACAGCAGCTCATCGGACATGTTTTTGTACGCTTCGCACTGTGCAGCGTAGACGTCAGCGAAATCCGGCGCGTACTCTTTAGCCAGTTCCCGGGAGTCCTCCCGCGCAAGAATTCTGACGGATCGTCCCGTCTGCAGGTTAACGAAGGTCGCTGCCATTTTGCCGTAATCCATGAACTTTAACGTTCTTCGGCCCGGGCTGCAGCCGGTCACGGACTGCACCGCGTCGAGCACGCAGCGGTCCATTTCAACGATTACGATGAAGTCTTTTCGCTGTTTGCACTTCGGGTCCTGAATGCCGATCTCGCACAGCCCCCGAAGGGACATCTTCACGCCGAGTACCTGCCCGGGGCACAGGTGTCCATGACTATGCACGGACTCCGCAAGCAGTTTTTCAAACTTGAGCTTCTTTTCTTCTTCAATTATATACATTCGGTTAGGACCCGCCTTTTTCCGGTTCGAGCAGCACGAGTGCCGTTTCGAGGACTCCTTGGTAGGGGTTAGCGCTATCCTTGAATAGAGAAACCATTTTTTTCATTGCCGGAATAAGGCAATAGCTGATCAGGTCCATGGTCTCGTTATTACGTTCCGCGTGAGACAGGAAGCGGAGCATGACGCTGATATGGTCAGGAAGCTCTCCGTTCCCGGGATAGCCTTCTTTACGGTAATGCTCCTTCAACTTGACCATGAACATGCCCCGGCCGCGGTCCTCGCCGAAGAGGTGAAAGCCCACGTAGGGGCAGCAGATGGCCTGAAGATCAAAGGTGTCGGTGTACAGTTCTTCGAGGCGGCTGACCGGCATGGTTGTGCAAAATTTCGAGAATGCTTCGAAACGGCCTTGTGCCTTCACGTTCAAGGATTTCAGAGCAAGGCTGCACGCCTCCGCCTGCCCCCTGACCCCGGGACCGGGATACTCAAGGACATCAGCGAGCAAATTGTATATATTTTTGTTCATTTGCATCATCATGAGCTACCACCCGCGCTTCGGAGGACGAATAAATCCGAAGCCCGCCTCCTCCTTGTGGGTTTGAGGCTTCTGCAGGGACTCGACAGCCTGTTCGCGCAGGAACGGCGGTATCACGAACCGGTCCTTGAAAGATGGCAGAGAAGTCAAGCCGAAAGATCGCCTCAGCCTCTTCAGGTGTTGTGCGCGCCTCCTCGAGTATTCTCTTCACTTCCTTTTGGTCCAGGTCTCCCACGGTTTCCGCCCGTTTGTACATGCGTACTGCCAGGAGCTTTTTGTTCACCCGAACGATTTCGTCCTCGTCTCCGGCAGTAAAGAGCGAGGCAAGGTAGCGGGTCGAGACACGGGAACTGTTGGAAGTGCCGAAAAGAGATTCCTTGAGCTCGTAGAGCCCGTTCGAGACCGAGGCCATAACCGGCGTGAGAGAAGGCACGTAAAAAAGCATGGGCAGGGTCCGGAACTCGGGATGGAGCGGCAGGGCCAGCTTCCATACTTTTACGAACCAGTACACCGGCGATTTTTGGGCCGCTTCGAGCACAGCGTCCGGAATGCCGTCCTCTTTCGCTTTTTTAACGACTTCCTTGTCAAAGGGATCGAGGATCAGCGATTGCTGGCCTTCAACAAGGTCTTTATCCGGCAAATTCGCCATCTCGCTGATCCGGTCCGCGTCATAGAGCACGACCCCCAGATAGCGGATGCGGCCGACGCAGGAATGGAAACACGCAGGCGCCTGGCCTGTTTCCTGCCGGGGATAGCAGAGGATGCACTTTTCCGCCTTGCCCGTGTTCCAGTTGAAATAGGTTTTCTTGTACGGGCACCCGGAGATGCACATGCGCCAGGCCCGGCATTTTTCCTGGCTCACGAGTACTATGCCGTCCTCTCCCCGTTTGTAGATCGCACCGGACGGACAGGCTGCAACGCAACCGGGGTTCAGGCAGTGGTTGCAGATGCGCGGCAGATAGAACATGACCATGCGCTCGAGTTCGAAGACCTGCCTCCGCTCTTCCACAGTTAAAGCCTTGAAGTTGGGATCGTTCGCTGCGTAAATGGACGAACCCCCGAGGTCATCGTCCCAGTTTGGGCCGGCCTCGATGTCGATGTGCTTGTGTCGTCATCTGCGAAACAGGGGCCGCAACAGGCTGATCCTTCCCCTGCGGCGCGGTGAACAGCTCTTCGTAGCGATAGGTCCAGGGCTCGTAATAGTCATCCATGGTCGGCAGGCGGGGATTGAAAAAGATATTGCCGAGCGCACCGGCCCGGCCCTGGAGCCGGAGCTTCGGCTTGTCCTTTCCCTTGAGCCATCCGCCGGAGTATTTCTCCTGGTCCTCCCAAAGTGTGGGATAGCCGGTCCCGGGCTTGGTCTCCACGTTGTTCCACCACATGTACTCGGCCCCGCGGCGCGACGTCCAGATGTTCTTGCAGGCGATGCTGCAAGTGTGGCAGCCGATGCATTTATCGAGATGAAACACCATGGAAACCTGCGCGCGAATATTCATGAGAAACTCCTTCAAACCCTCACTGACTTGTAAGCTATTCTCGCAGGCTGAAGCCTGCGGCTACCAAAACGAAGCATGTTGATATTTCTTTTTGTAGCCGCACCCTTTAGGGTGCGTTTGTTGTCATCTGAACCTATTTTAGGATTCGCTAAAAAACCGGTTTCCCTTCCAGCTTGCGCACGATCGTGTACGTGTCCCGGTCCCCTGCCGGAGGGCCCCAGGCATTGAAGGCAAAAGACAGCTGCGCGTATGCGCCGACCATAAGCGACGGCTTGAGCCGGATGCGTGTTATGCTGTTCGTCCCGCCTCCGCGCCGGTTGTTTCTTGTGGGCGACTTGGGGAACGAGACGGTCCGCTCCGGTGCATGGTAAAAGATCCCGACTCCCCGGGGGATGCGGACACTCACTGCCGCGCGGGTCACGATCACGCCGTTGTCGTTGTACACCTCTATCCAATCGTTGTCCTTTACTCCAATCTTTTTCGCATCCTCGAGGTTCAACCAGAAGGGCTCCACGCCGCGTGAAAGCGTGAGCATGATCAGGTTATCGGAATAGGTGCTGTGGATGTGCCATTTCCCGTGGGGCGTGATGCAGTTGAGGACGAGGGCCTTGTCCGATGGAGCGTTTTTCAAGAGATCACGCGTGTCCTGAAGTCCGATCTTCGATTTGAACGCCGGGAGGTTTTCTCCGAAGTCGATGTATCCCTGATGGTCTACGTAGAAATGCTGACGTCCCGTGAGCGTGCGCCACGGCACGAGCCGTTCGACGTTGAGACAGAAGGACGCATAGGCCCTGCCTTCGTTCGTGATGCCTGTCCACATCGGGCTCGTGAGGATCCTCCGGGGCTGTGCAACCAGGTCGTCAAAACTTCGCCGGACAGCACGATTGTCGTCCGCAAGGTCTGCAAGCGGAAGTCCGACCGCATTCTCGAGTGCTTTGAAACCTCGATGAGCGATCTCTCCGTTCGTCTCCGGCGCAAAATGAAGAAGCACGTTCGCTGCTTCCCGGACATTCGTAAGAGAAAGATACTGTTTTCCGTTCCAGGTGATCGTCGGAGCAGCTTTCGTGAAATCGTCGTAAAGGTCCTTGATGTCCCACCGGATCCCGCGTTCAGCCATGCCTTCGTCCCGCTCCTGGTGTCCGTAGGAGACAAAACGGTTATGCAGATTTACGTAATCGCGCTCGACCACCTTGAATTGCGGCATGGTCTGTTCCCGGCACGGGATCGCACTCGCCCCGGTACCAGTCCTTGACCTCGGGCTGGGATATTTCCTGCGGCGTATCGTGTCCGAGCGGAACTGCCACGATGTCCCGAAAAGGCCCGGGAAAATGAGCAGGCGCGAGCTCGCTCACCTTTTCCGCTACGGCTTTGAAAATGTCCCAGTCGGTCTTCGATTCCCAGCACGGGGGGACCGCTTCGGACAAAGGATGGATGAACGAGTGGAGATCGGTCGTATTGAGATCGTCCTTTTCATACCACGTCGCAGTCGGAAGAATGATGTCCGAATACAGGGCCGAGGAATCCATGCGGAAGTTGATGTCCACAACGAGGTCGAGCTTGCCCGTGGGGACCGGGCCATCCCGCTTTACTTCGCTCGTCTTATCGCTCCCTGTTTCATCGGCCACGGCATTCGAATCCGTGCCGAGATAATGGCGGAGAAAATACTCATGCCCCTTGGCGCTCGTCAAAAGCGCGTTCCCCCTCCAGATATACCAGACGCGAGGCCAGTTCTCGGGAGCGTCCGGGTCTTCCACGGCGAACTGCACTTTCTTTTCCTTCAGCTGTCTTACGAGCCAGTCGATGATTTCTGTCTCGCTCTTTGCGCCTGCCTTTTCGGCCTCACGCACGAGCTCGATGGGATTTCGATTGAACTGGGGGAAGAAGGGCAGCCAGCCCTGGCGCACTGCGTTCACCTGCATGTCCATGGGGTGCCGGAACCCCAGGACCTCACCCTCATGCTGCGGATCGTCGTAGCGCCACTGGTCGCAGTGCACGTAATGAAAGGACGGCGCATTCACCAGCCGGGGAGCGTGCGTCCAGTCAAGGGCGAAGGCGAGGCTCTTCCACGATGCCTCGGGCGCGAGCTTTTCCTGCCCTGTGTAGTGGTTCAGACCGCCGCCGTTCTTCCCAACACAGCCGCAAAGGATGAGCGCCGTGATCGCGGTCCGGTAAGTAATGTTCGCATGGTACCAGTGGTTGACACCCGAGCCGACGATGACCATGCACTTGCCCTTCGTCTTCTCTGCGGTCTGCGCCCATTCTCGGGCGAAGCGGACCACCGTGTCCCTGCTGATACCGGTATACTGCTCCTGCCAGGCCGGTGTATAAGGAGCGTCCTGAGCAGCGTAGTTCTCCGGATATTCTCCTTCGAGCCCACGGCCGACACCATGCTGCGCCATTAAAATGTCGAAGACCGTTGTAACGGCTATCCTCCCCTTGTCGGTCTGCACGTACCGTACCGGTACGTGCCGGGAGAAGTTTTTTTTGCTCGCGAATTCGGTAAAGACCATAGGGAGCGCGCCTTCGCGCGTATCGAGGAGTGTGAGGAGTGGATCGATCGCGCTTCCATCCGTTCCGTCCTTCATCTCGAGGTTCCACTTGCCTTTTTGCTCCTGCCACCGGAACCCGATGCTGCCCTTGGGCATGCGGGGTTCGCTGGATATCCTGTCGAAGACGAGGAACTTCCATTCGCCCTTTTCTTCTTTATGGTAGCGATCTATACGGTCTGCGCGCAGAAACCTCCCTGCCCGTGTATGCTCCCTCGTGTTCTTCCAGCTCCACCAGAAAGGGGGCAGTCGCTTAGGCGTTTGAGATAATCGGTAAAATAAGGGACTTCGGAATCAACATGAAATTCCTTCAGGATCACGTGATTGACCGCCATCCAGAAAGCGCCGTCCTGTCCCGCGTTGATCGGGAGCCACCAGTCGGCGTATTTCGCGACCTGGCTGAAGTCCGGCGAGCACACGACGAGCTTGGTTCCGTTGTTCCGCGCTTCGGCAACAAAATGCACGTCAGGCGTTCGGGTCATGTTGAGATTTGCGCCCATGGTGACGATGAATTTGCTGTTGTACCAGTCCGCGCTCTCGGCCACGTCCGTTTTCTCGCCCCAGACCTCGGGAGATGCAGGAGGAAAATCAGCATACCAGTCGTAGAAACTCAGGGCCACGCCGCCGAAAAGCTGGAGGAACCTCGTGCCCGCAGCATAACTCAGCATGGACATGGCGGGGATGGGAGAGAAGCCGATGACCCGGTCAGGCCCGTATTTTTTTGCCGTATAGATCGTGGACGCAGCAATGATCTCCAGCACCTCGTCCCAGGTGCTCCGGCGCAGCCCCCCTTTGCCCCTCGCCTGCTGATAGCTCTTCCTGCTCGCCTCATTCTCGACAATAGAGGCCCAGGCTGCAACAGGATCTGCATGCGCTGCCCGCGCCGTGCGCCACAGGTCTAGGAGGACGCCTCGCACGTAGGGATACTTGACCCGCAAGGGGCTGTAGACATACCAGGAGAACGTGATCCCGCGCTGGCACCCGCGGGGCTCATAGGGCGGGAGGCCTGGTTCGAGACGCGGGTAATCAGTGGCCTGCATCTCCCAGGTCACGATGCCGTCTTTCACGTAGACTTCCCAGGAGCAACCGCCGGTGCAGTTCACGCCGTGGGTGCTGCGGACGCGCTTGTCATGCTGCCAGCGGTTCCGGTACATCTCTTCCCAGAGCCGCTTCTTCGGGATCCATGATGTCCTGTATCCAGCTCATCGAATATTATCCTCCCGCTCTGCCCTCTCCACTAATGCCTTACGGACGCTCGTGAGCCGGTTCCGCCAAAGGACGAGGATGATGATCATCAGAATGACAAAGGCAAGGAAAGAACTCACTATGATCTGCGTAGTATGATTTTCAGCGTGCCGGGAAGCTGTCCCCCTGAGAAAAGCCGCAAGATCACGGGCCTCGTCTTCCGACAGACGGATGGTTGTCGAAGATCGGCTTCATGGTCGGGAAAGGCACAGTTACGAGCAGGGAGACGATTCCCTCGCCCAGCTGCGCATAAATATCCGTCAAATCCGGGCCGAGGGTGCCGCCGCCCCAGAACTTGATACCTGCCACGGTATGACAGGCCATGCACGCCGGACCGTTATTCTTGAATACGAGCTGTCCGGAAAAATATTTTCCCCCTCGCTCAGCATCTGCAGCAGGTGACGGTCCTTTCGCTTCTACCTGACTTGGTGCAGCAGTCTTTTGTTCGGCGCCTGCCTGCGTTTCAAGATAACTGATAACAGCATTGACGTCTTCGGCCGACAGCCCCAAATTCGGCATCTTCATTTGTATTCTTTCAGCAAACCGGTTGCCATGGGGTCGTTCGCACTGAACATTTTATCGGGATCGGATATGAAGGAGAAAAGCCAGGTCTTCGGGTGATCGGCCGTTACGCCCCGGAGATCAGGACCGACCTTCCTTCCCCCGCCGATCGTGTGGCAGGGCGTGCATTTGGCATTGAAGATCTCTTTCCCTTTTTCTATGTCAGTGGTTGTCGCGAATGCAGTTGGCGGGAGGACGAAGTATAGCAGCGCCAGCAGCGAACAGAAGAATCTGCTGAGGAATTGGAGAAATGCGCCTCTTGTGGTCATCGATGAAACTCCCTGGCGTTCTGCGACTGTAAGAAAACGGATGAATGCTGCAAACATTTTTCACCGCCGGCTCCCCAGCTGATTCACACCGTGGTTTTGCAGCATTCTTCCGTTCCGCCAATCCGCTCAGCGGAAGTTCTGATCTTCGTTTTAGAACTTTTTGGGGAACTGTTTCACAATGCCGCCCGCCAGAGCGTCGGCGATCACATAAATATGCTTTCTCATATCATCCCAGGTCTTCGCTTCAGCTGCGAAGTCTTTAATATTGACCTGGTCGATCTGAGCAACATGATGGGCGCCATGGGCCATCAACAGGTCGACGAGCGTCTGTTTGGGCCAGTTAGGGTTCGCCGAGCTCAGGAACGTCGCAATTTCCTCGGCGTTCTTTTTGAGCTTCTCAACGGCCGCACCCTTGGCATCGGCGTTGCCGGCGAAAGCAGCGGTCATGTAATCCTTGACCGCGCCGTAATGCCCGGCCAGAAGGCCAAAGAGTTTGTCGCCTGCCTCTTTACCGTAAATCGGGACGATGGCTTCGCCTATCGCTTTTGCATTCTCTACCACCTTGTCCTCGGCAGCCTTCGCGGCATCGGCGTCTCCGTACTTCGTCGCCAGGACTACGTTCCTGACCCAGAATATGTGACCCACCCATAGATCACGGAGCGCAAGCTGCAACTCGACCGTTTTGTGGTTGAATTTGACTGCCACCTTCTTTTCCTTGGCAAAAGAATACGGTGCCGCAAGTACTATGAACACTCCTAAAAATACAACTGCCATCTTAAACAATCTTTTCTTCATTTTCTCTTCCTCCTTCTATTTGAGTTGTAGTCTTTAATTTATTATACCTGACCAATTTCGTAACTGACAGATAACCCTTGATCAGAGTCCAAGATCCGAAAGCCCGGGATGATCATCGGGACGTCTACCCAGCGGCCAGCGGTATTTCCGGTCCGCTTCTTTGATCGGGAGATCGTTGATGCTCGCAAGACGGACGCGCATCAGTCCGTATTCGTCGAACTCCCAGTTCTCGTTGCCGTACGACCGGAACCAATTGCCCGCGTCGTCGTGCCACTCATACGCGAAGCGTACCGCTATCCGCGCTTCATGAAACGCCCATACTTCCTTGATGAGCCGGTAGTCGAGCTCCTTTGCCCATTTGCGCTGCAGGAACCTGACGATCTCCTCGCGTCCTGAAATGAATTCGGCCCGGTTCCTCCATCTGCTGTCAACCGTGTAGGCAAGCGATACCCGCTCGGGATCGCGTGAATTCCAACCATCCTCGGCCATACGTACCTTCTGGACCGCGGTTTCCCGATTGAACGGCGGTAGCGGCGGTCGGCTGTTTGCATTCGTTGTCATACTGTCCGCCCGGCATCTTTCTTTTTACCTGCGCTTAAACAAAACAACAGCACAAGAAGATTTTTCAGGCAACGGCGTTTAAGCGGTGTTTTCACGTGTTCTGGAAATACAAAAATTTTTATTTTTTTTCGAATTCGTTTCCACTTCAAGAAACAGATCACTTATCCGAGCAAGGTCGTAAATAAATCATAGTGGCCTTCTATGGTTTTTTTTTCATCTATTGCCAATGCAGCATGAGCATAAGCTGCTCCGGCCCGCATTTCAGAAGCCACCCAAATGGCTTCCATAATTTCTTCTTTGCTGGCTCCTTTTCTCATGGCCTGTGCGGTATGGTCGTGAATGCAATAAGGACATTGAGTTACATGCGCCACTGCCACGGCGATAAGCTGTTTCGTTTTTTCGGGAAGAGCGCCCTCTTTAAAGACTTTTTTGCTAAAGTTACGGAATGCCTCCATTATTTCCGGAGCAAAGGCAGCTCTCTTTTCAGATATTTCTTTTGTTGCTTCCGAGATAAAGTTGATCACTATTCATATTTTTCTTCCTACCTTTTCCAAGTTGCGGTTAATTCTTTATCAAAGTTGATAAATTCGTAAAAAGTCTTGCCTCACACAAAGCCACGAAGCCACAAAGAGAAGAATCTTTTATTATCAATTATATTTTCTTCGTGTTCTCTGTGCCTTCGTGTGAAAAACAAATTTTTACGAGTTCGTCAAAGTTGCTTCCAAGTGAAAATAAGTGATCAGTTATCCAAGCAGTGTAGTAAATGTATCATGGTGGTCTTCTTCGTCGGAAAGGATCTCCTCAAAAAGGAGCCTCGTCGTTTCGTCCCCCTCAGAGGCCGCCTGGTTGATTATGGTCTTGTACAGCGTGATAGCCTCTTCCTCCGCCTTGACATCTGCCCTGATCATCGTTGGTGCGTCACCCCCGATCGCGATGGGACCGGGCTTGATCGTAGGCACAACGGCAAAATAATTCAGCCGTTCCGCGATCTCTTCAGCATGCCTCATTTCCACCATAGATGCCTTCTTGAAAACTTCTGACAACTCGACGGAATACATCCCCTTGACCATCACGTGATGCCACTGGTACTGAATGATCGCCTGCAGTTCGGCGGCGAGAGCCTGGTTCATCATCTCCGTCAGCTTCGTGCTCGCTTTTTGTACCATGTCATGCCTCCCTTTCTGAATTTTAAAAGCAATCCGTTGTAAAATGAGCCGTCATGCCGGTGAATCAGCATTACCGAAGAGGATTCCCGGATGACCAACAGCTACTTTTTCGCTGCTTCCAGTTCCGTGATGATGTCCTCGAACCGATGTTGCGTAAAGTTCCTGTCGAACTCCCTCGATTTTTCCAGCATTGTCGCCTGTTCCTGCTCGCTCAGGTAGTTCATGGAAGAAACAAAAAATTGTTTATCTTCTTTCTCGATATGGACAGGGTACCACTTTGTGAGAGTTTCTATTTGCCTTGTGATTTCCGTTATGACATTTTTTTCACCGGCCTGCTGTCTCCGTGCGGCTCTCAAGCCTTCGGACTGCTTTTCGTGTACGACCATGTTCTTCAATCAACTCATTCAGCATTTTCCGGTCTTCCGGAGAAAGCGGTTTTTCGTCGAGTTCCCTGAACAGGATATCTTCTTCCTTCCCGTGGTGATATTTATCTACGTAGGTCTTTAAGAAATCTATGCTCACATCGAGGAAACCATAATCAATATTTTCGGATTCAACGATTCTGCGATGCTCCAGGGCCAGGAGCGCGAGCATGCGATCAATAAGCCTGTGTTCTATCATCAAGGGGGCTACCGGTTTCATGATAAACTCCCGTACCGAATGAATAAAAGCCGTATGTTATGAACTTACCATCGTCTATTTCGTTGTCAATATAACTATAGTATTAGGAGTATGATTTTTTTTCAGAAATGTGTGTGCCGATTGGTTCTTAGAATGGACATCTGCGAACCGACCAAGAACAGTGACATGGCAAAAACCCACCCCTACGTCTTTCCGTTTCATTGGTCAGTCGGTTAAATAATTGGCAACATAGCACCAGACGGTAAAATCCAGCCGCGAAGGCAGCACTGGATTGGTTTAAGCTGCTTTTTCCCGTTCGTAGGCCTTGAGGAACCTCCTCATGTGGCCTGCGATGACATCGCAGTCCTCTTCAAGGGCGAAATGACCCGTATCGAGCATATGCACCTCGATGTTCCTGAGGTCGCGCTTATATGCTTCGGCGCCCTTGGGGCTGAAGATTTTGTCATTCTTGCCCCACACGACAAGCGTCGGCGGCTGGTGCGTTCTAAAGTAGTTCTGCCATTCAGGATAGCGCTTCAGGTTCGAGTCGAAATCCGCCTGCAGTTTGAACTGGATGAAATGGCTCTGGGGCTGGTCCAGAAAATACTGGTCCATGTTCCAGGCATCTGGGCTAATCTTTCTCTTGTCGCGAGCACCGTGGATGTACTGCCACATCGTGCCTGACCGGTGAAGGGTCTTATTGACCCGTCGTTCGGTTGAGATCGTCTGTTCTTCCCAGAGCGGCCGCAACCGTTCAAAGAGTGGTGTCAGGCCCTCTTCATAGGCATTGGTGTTCTGAATGATGAGCGCAGCAATCCAGTCGGGATGTTTCGCGGCAATACGAAAGCCGACGGGCCCGCCGTAATCCTGCATATAGAGCGAGAATTTCTTTAGACCCAGCTTTTGAAAGAATTTTTCCACGACTTCCGCCAGATGATCGAAGGTGTACGCGAATTCGCCGATCAGAGGCCGGTCGCTGTTTCCAAAGCCCGGGTAGTCGGGTGCGATGAGATGAAAGTCGTCCTCAAGTTTCGTCAGCAGATTCCTGTACATGTGCGACGAAGACGGAAAGCCGTGCAGAAGAACGATCACCGGGGCGTCGGCGGGCCCCGCTTCGCGGTAGAATATATTAACATTGTCGATTTTAACGGCGCTATAGGTTGTCATAAATCCTCCTCCTTTTCTAAAAAACTCACTTGCCCTCAATCATAGAGGATCGATCCCGAGTATGGTATTATCGTCACACTATGCGGCTTTTCCGCTCCGATGCATTCACTCAGGCTTCGACATATTCCTTCAATGTTTCAGTATCCATAGCATCTCAGCCTCTTTCTTAGTATTTCTGTGAGAGGCATCGCCCCCTTTCTGTCGCGACAGTTGTCTCCAAAATCGGTCCATGATTACAAAAAACCTTTCGACCTCAGTTTCTCAAGTAAAAGATGGAAATACACGAACCCTTGGTACGGTTTCCAGCGGAGCATTACCCGCTTTATGGCCGCGTAATCCGGTTTACCTTTCAACGATAAAAATCGTTGAAGATTATTTCGCGCTCCTACATCATCTCCCGGAAAAATATTGAGACGCCTCAGCCCTCTGAGCAACACATACTCCGCAGACCAGCGGCCGACGCCGGCGATCTGCTGCAGACCATCGACAGCCTCCTGGTCGTTCATCAATTCCAGGCTCTCAAGGTCGATTTTCCTGTCGAGGACGGACTGCGCCAGGGTTATGATTGCGTGTCCTTTATTTCGGCTGAATCCAAGCTTTCTAAGCATTGCTGGTTCCGCACTCGCAAGATCTTCCGGCGTAGGAAAGGCGTGGGGAGAATTGATATCGTCACCGAAAGATGCTCCATACGTTGCACTTAATCGGTTCAGGAGCGTAATTCCTACGCTAAGGGAAAGTTGCTGGCAGGCAAAGGCGTTAATGAGGGCTTCAAATATGGTGGGAAAACGGGGCGGCTTAAGTCCGGCGAATCTGCTCGCAAGCGGACTAAGCACCCCATCCTTGTCCGCGATTTGATAAAATTTTCCTAACTCTACGTCAGTTCCTAAGATCTTCCTGAGAAGAACGGTGGTCGCTCTTTTTACTTGGTCTGTGACGAGCTTATGGCCTGAAACAAGCACGGAGACTCAAGAATTGTCCCCTGGATCTTTCTGCGTCACCTCTACCTTGAACTGCAGGCCGTCCATAACAAAGATCCGTGTGTAGGTCTTACCGTCCCACAGATCGATTTTGTTGTGCGGTTGACGCCGTAGCGCCCATACCGTCAGATCCAACCGAAAAGGCGATCGTGGTTTTATGTGCAGCGTGATTTGCTCCATGCTCAGCAATGAAAAGGTCGTCGCGTATCATGCGGCTTTTTTCCTTTCAGAAGCTTTCATCCGAGCTTCCAAGTATTCTTTCAGGGCTGATGCGTTGTTAAAGCGTTCTTCCTTTGACCCGAACAGCAAGGTAACCCGTCCTTTTTGGGCAAAGTCAGCGATCCGCTCGAGCTGTTCCTGTTTCCCCTGAAGTTCTTTAAAAAAGCGCTGTTTGAACTCGGCCCATTTTTCGGGATCATGGCCGAACCATTTCCGGAGTTCGCTGCTCGGAGCGACATCTTTCATCCATTCATCCACCTGAGCAGCTTTTTTTTCCAGACCTCTTGGCCATAGCCGATCGACAAGTATTCTTTTGCCGTCGTCACGAGACGGCGGTTCATAGACGCGTTTTGTTATTATCACAGTATGCAACCTCCTCTAAGTAAATGTTATCACTTCATGAAACTTTGAGTCAATGGGTCGTAGGTATTAGAGGGGTAAGGGAAGAAAAGATGCAATTCGTACGAAATCAAGTGATTCCGGTTTGGAAAACGATCATCAAATCAAAAAGAAGGAGCTGCCTAGTTTCATGCGTCAGCTTGCTATTCGGTTTTTCCCCGATTGTTTTGCCCGATACAGAGCCTGGTCCGCTATTGCGAGCAGCCCTTCGGCAGAGGCACCCTGGTTCGGTACAACTGCACTAATACCAATACTGAGCCGTGCAAAAAAGCCTGTGTCCCTTCCACCGGGCAATATCTTCGTCATTGCTAAAGTAGATCTTATTTCTTCAGCTATTTTTTGTGACTCGCTTACATTAGTAGCAGGCAACAGAAGAACGAACTCATCTCCGCCGTACCGGGCCGCGAGATCGCCGGCCCGACGGATCATATTTTTGAGCACCTTGCCGATAATTCTCAGGCATTCATCGCCGGCAGGATGTCCGTAAGTGTCGTTTAATTTTTTGAAATTGTCGATGTCTATCATGATGAGCGCTATCGGGGTCCCGGCTCGGACGGCCCGCCTCCACTCAAGCTCGATTGCTTCATCGAAAGCGCGCCGATTGGCCAGCCCTGTCAGTCCATCTGTTATTGATAGTTTTCGCAGTATTTCTTCGAGTTTCTTGCGTTCAGTTATGTCCCGAATAATTGCAAATACCATCGGCCCTTCATCACCGGCAAGGGGGCTGACGCTGATATCGGCAGGAAACGTCGATCCATCCCTACGTCGGCAAAAGAGTTCGCTGCTCTCACCGCGTTTGTGCGCGTTCGGGCGAAGTCCCTGTACGAATTCATTTCTCCACCCCACATGCACGACAGAGATTTCATCAGGAACGAGCTTTTCGATCGGCTGTTGGATCAGTTCTTCACTGGAGTAGCCGGTCAATTGCCGTGTCCGGCCATTGACCATAATGATCTCATGCTGTTCGTTGACTACGACTATTCCGTCCGGGGCGAACTCGAGCAACTGCCGGAAGCGTGTTTCGCTACGTTTGAGAGCGTCCTCGGTCTTTTTTCGTTCGGTAATATCTTCAACGCTTATGATAATTCCGCCTGTTTCGCTCTCTTCTTCATCAAGCCACGGAACGACTTCCCATCTGAGCCATTGAGTCGAGCCGTCCTCGCGATCGATGCGGTTCCCTTCCCGGATTTCATGTCCGCCTGCCATGCTGCGGTTATAAAGAGCTTTCCAGTCGTCGCTCGTTTCGGGAAAAATATCATAATGACTGCGTCCCATGAGAATCTGGCCGACTAAGTGGAAGGTTTCCAGCCAGCGGTCGCTTACTGCCATGTAGTGCATGTTTCGGTCCAGCATTGCGGCTGCAATGGGAAAAGTGCGCGTGAAGGTCTGAAGGCGATTCAGTATTCGGAATTCTTCATTTTCCATGGGAAGTTTCTTCAGACCTGCTCCTCATCCTTTGAACGTGACGATCCGGCTAAATACCGTTCAATACTGCCTAAGTATCATGAACTAATGCTTAATCTCAATGCCTTGAGTCTCAATTCTGACGGAAACGGCAATTTTGTAGAGCATGCTCAGGATCAAGAGTCCCGTGGACCAGATGCCGATCGTTATCCACATCTCGGGCAAGGTCGGCCAGTAGGTACGCACCTGGTCCCATGGGATTCGGAATGAAACCGCCGATGACCAGCCCGAATCCTTTGTCGATCCAGAGGGAGATGAAGAGCAGGATGCAGGCGATCACGAGCGATCCCTCATTTATTCCGCAAAGAAGGTATGAGCAACATCACCAGCGACAGGACCGCAAAGATTGATGAAACCCTCATAAGAGGCACCAACTCACGATGCCCTTCGAGACCGACATAGAGATACTTGAACGATACCGTGTGCTCGGGGATGCTGCTGTAGAAGGCTGAAAAAAACTCCAGCCCGAGGAAAAAGACATTTGCGAACATAGCATAGGTCACGATCTTCCCCAGAGCCTGAATGGGCTCCCTGCCCGGATCGAATTTCGTCAGCCTCCGAACGATCAGGGCAAGAATAATCAGGAAGGCGGGCCCGCCGGCAAAGGCCGAGGCCAGAAACCGGGCCGCCATGATCGCGCTGAGCCAGAAGTACCTGCCCGGAAGGCCGGCGTACAGGAATGCCGTTACCGTATGAATGCTGATGGCCCAGGGTATGGATAAATAGATGAAAGGTTTAATCCATCCTGGCGGTGGGACCCCTTGCCGGTCGGCGTCCAAGGTGACCCATCCGATCAGGATGTTCAGGATAAGGTATCCCACAAGAACGATCATATCCCAGAACATGATGGAACTCGGCGTGGGGTGCAGGACCACATTCATGATCCTCATGGGCTGTCCCATGTCCGCGAAGATGAACAGAATGCACATCGTGACTGAGGAGATCGCAAGGAATTCGCCGAGTATCACGATCTTGCTGAACTTATGATAATCGTGCAGGTAGTAGGGGATGACGAGCATCACCGCCGAGGCAGCCACGCCGACCAGGAAGGTAAACTGGCCGATATACAGGCCCCATGAGACGTCCCGGCCCAGACCGGTGATGCCCAACCCGACACTAAACTGTCGAAGATAGTACAAGAGCCCCACCAGCGCCAGGATACTCAGGAAGATAAGCCACGCCCAATAGCGTTTACTTCCTTCGAGGGCTTTTTCAATCATGGTCGATTCCTCCTGCGTCGAACAGTCCGTTCATGCCTAAGATTGTTGGTAGTCCAGCTGCGCTATCAAAGACCGTCATTCGATCAACTTATGCCCGAGCTTCTCCAGGCTGTCCTTCGTGATCCTGTCGAGCCGTTCCTCCGGCATCTTTGCGGGATTGAAGACAACAGCGATCATCTTGTTTTCCACGTCAACGGCCTCAACCCCTTCCTCATGCCCGATGAATCTTCGCAGGGCAAGGGCGCATTCGTCGCAGAATCGATCTTCTACTTTAAATAGTCTTTTCCCCATGTCAGCCGACCTTCCTTTCATCCTTTTTTCAGTTTCAGATACTCTCCGATCAAAATGGCGGCAGGATACAAAACTTCCTCCTCGGTCCGGGCGTGCAGCATAAGCCGTTCCGCCAGATGGACGTATTCGTCCCTTCGTTCGCTCTTTGCATCTTCCATAAGCCGGTGAAGCTGAATAACAATAGCCTTATGCTCGTGGAGCATGTGTCCGAGGTCCTTCTTCAGTTCATCGGTCATTGCTATGACCGCGCCGCTGTCAGGCGGCACGTCGCCTTTCGCGATCTGCGCCAGGAGGCCAAGCGGCGGCATTGCGTACTCCTCCTCCTTTAAAAAATGGGGATGGAGCGCCTGTGCGACTGCCTGCGCAGCAAGGCCGGTCTTCCCACCCGCCTTGGTCGCGGCGACAAGGTCCGCATGAAGTTCCTCATGTTCACGTTTCAGAGATTCGGGAGCTGTGAGTGCCACGGTGGATCCTCCTTTATTTTCGATAACGGATTTCAGCCTTTCTTCATATTCGATCTAAATTATCGCTTGAGTAGGACAAACGTATATTGCCCCCTGACAATTACAGGTATCGCACTTGTCCGGGCCGTAAACCCGGCTTTTCGTCATCTCTGAGTTCGAATACGGCAGGACAAATAGCAACGCATGAACCACAGCCTATACAGGTGTCCCAATCTATCAGCAGTTTATGCATTATTCACTCCACTCTTGACTTCAATAATCCTTTTCTCTAATTTCGAAGTTTTTTACGAACTGTCCGATCTGTACGCCGAGATATACGCATTTAATGCCGTCCATGCAATCGTCGGCATCCTTTTTCTCAAGGTACGTTATAAGTTCATGCTGCTCTTTTTTGAACTTTACAATATAGGCATTTTTCTGCTCGCTGAATTCTAGGCTCGCTGAGATGCCTTGTTTTTCAATTTCGGGGTACATCTCCAGAATCTTAGCCTTCAGCGCAACTATTGTATAACCCATGCGTTTATCCTCCTCCAGTTTACTTTTTCAAACTGGTCCTTGGGCGCACCGCATATAGGACAAACATAGGTGTCCGGCACGTTTTCAAAGCCGGTGCCCGAAAGAATCTCGTTGTCAGGCTCGCCCATATCAGGATCATAAATGTATCCACATACTATGCATCGATATTTGTCCATTTCTTTATAACAGCTTTGCATTGAATGCGATTCCGCTTGCAGACTTTTGCTATCTCGTCAGTGAAAGATTGCGCTGACTGCTTCAAATAATCTTCGACAGACTCTTTTAAATGGGTCGGCGATGCGGAAGCTGAAACTGTCTGATCGACGACGAAGCGATTATCAATGACGCTCAGCAGCGCCAAAGATGCGCCTGTCTGCCTGGCGAGTTCAACCGCGTATTTTGCGGCTTTATGCGATACTTTTGATCCATCTATTGGTACAAGTAACTTTGAAATCATAAGGCCTCCTTTTTCATTAAGTCGTACAGTGATAACTTCATTTTCATAACCTGCTTTCCTTTATCCACGGTAAATATTTTTTTTGTTGCTGTGAATCTAAGGGGCAAAGAGAGTTGAGTTTTTACGAAACTTTTTTATTACACAGGTTGAACGAAAACACCTCAGAATCTTTGTGCCCTTAATTAAAATTTTACCACTATTAGAAGCAGCCCGTTATTCCGCAGAAAACTTCCTATTGAACAAACAGATTATTCAGCAGCGAACCAGACATTAATCTTGTTCAGGAGGGGCTAAACATCAGTTTTAAAGTATATGACAGACCAGCTTTACTGCTTGGACCCTACAATATAGGAGGCTGTGGTCTGCCCCTCATAGGTCTGGATGGCTGTCTTTCTTTAATTTGGCCTCTCACACCTAATTCAAGTACAGCAAGGGAAACCAGCATTAAGCGATGATATTAGTGAACTTTCGCAACAGACTGACAACCATACCGGTGAATACCAGTATCCATGCAGCCAGGGCAAGGTAGAACAAATAGCGGGAGATGGATAAAAGAGCTGGTAGCCCTGCAGCTTCTCCGAATTGAAACGTGCATGCCGCATACATGCCGAGCGGAAAAACCATGCTCCAGTGTTCGACGTCGTAGGCAATGGGAAAACGCTTGTATCCATACCGCCAGAGGTTGAGCAATACCAGGAGGGGAAACCACCAGGTCGTCACTGCCCAGAGCACCAGCGTCGTCCACCTGAGAGCGGGAAGCGCTTCCTGCAAAAAACCCCAGAAGCGGGCGTGCAGCATGAGTTCGGCCCCTGCCAGTGTGCTGATGGCGGCAGCACCCATGTTAATCCAGTAGGTTGGAATCAATTTTTCCGCAGCAAGTTCAAAGAATATCATGCGGCGGCTTATAAGGACAATGAGGATAAAATAGAGTGCGATTCCCGCACCGTGCATGGTCGATGCGACCAGCAGCATAACGTCCTGCCCGCGGGCGAGGTAAGGTGTGAGCAGGATGGTGACGACAGCTGCAGCCTGTGTCCCGACTGCAAAGATCAGCCATGAACCGCTCAGCTCACCCTCGTCCGTAGTTTTTTCTTTCCTGATAATAACCGCAGTAAAAAATGCGTAGCTGAGAACCGTCCAGAAGAATAAGCCAGCGGACCAGAAGAAGTAACCAACATGAAACGATCCCGATAAAATAAGAAATTGACTGCCGAGAATACACGTCCCGGCAGTTATCGTAAACAGTGCAGGCGCCCGGGCCGGCGTTGTCATGTCGGATACAAATTCTCTTGGCAACAGCAGCCCTCGCAAGGCCATAAGAAAAATCAAAACAGCATAAGCGATCTTATTCAGAATAAAAAGGGCCGCTGCCGTCATTTCCATTCGCTGCAGCAACGCGGCTATGGATACAATGCCTGTGGCCATGACAAAAGAAAAATAGCCGGGATAAAAACCAGCCGCTGCTCGTTGGAGGATTTGTTTCATGATGTTGCCATCGGCATATTATGATGATAGCGATTGTTACTTCCTGCGTTACAGGAGTCCATTTCTAATTGAATCTTAAAATCATTCTTCATTTTTTATAAACTGTTTTTTTCTTCTATCGGATCGCTAACACCATGCTTTTTCGGCCACCAATTAAATTTTAGCTCTTCGGCAATTGTTGTCAATTGCTCCAAAATTAACAATTCATTTGCCGAACCACTCAATCATCACTACATTAGTCGTACTTATGCTTCTGAACTGCATCTTGAATAGACCTGCAGAATACGATACAAGAAATACTTACTTAGGAACGCGTTAGAATACTGAACTTTGCAGTCTCACTGCCCGGCAAGAATAATTAGAATTACCGTTGACAGGTCGCCTTCAAATGGGTGACTCAAATCGGGGGCGTAACGTGAATATTTTCAACCTCGTACCGTGATCGTACCGCAAAGGTCTGTAACTCTTTGATAATTTAAGTGCAAACAGTAGTTCGAATTTTCATGCTCTCCCGCCAAATTATTAATCAACGAACTAGCCCTGAAAACCTCGTACCGTGGTCGCACCGTAAGAGGATCAATCAGAAAAACTCAGAGGAAATAAAACCTCTGAGTTTTTGTCTGTCCATTATATAAGGCCTGGATGGGTGTGACTCTTGTTATCCTTTCGTAGCCTCTATTATCCGTTCCACATCAGCCCGTTCCAGCATTTCTTCCTTCATCAAAGCTTCCGCGAGCGCGTCAAGGGTATGCCTTTTCCCGATCAATATTTCCGTTGCCCGTGATTCCGCATCAATGATGATTTTCTGGATCTCCTGGTCCATGAGCCAGGCCATCTCCTCACTGTAGCGCTTCGGCAAAGACAACTCCCTGCCCAGGAACGGATGTTCTTCGCCGCGGCCGAGATTTACCGGACCGACCTTATCGCTCATGCCCCACTGCGCCACCATCTTCTCGGCAAGCGCGGTCGCGTCTTTCAGGTCGTTCTGTGCGCCGCTGCTGATATCGTTAAACACGATCTTTTCCGCAACCCGTCCGGCAAGGTTGATGCTCAACCTGTTCATCAGATAGGTACGGGGATAATAGTGCCGGTCTTCTCCAGGCAGGAGTTGCGTAACACCCATCGCCATTCCGCGCGGGATGATGCTGACCTTGTAGATGGGATCAGCGCCGGGCAATTCCCAGGCCGTGAGCGTATGACCTGCCTCATGATAGGCGGTTATCCGTTTTTCCAGATCGCTGATGGTCAACTCCTTCACGGCCCCCATCAGGATACTGTCCTCGGCCTCTAAAAAGTCGATCCGGTCAATCATCTCTTTGTTCTTCCGCAAGGCGACCAAAGCGGCCTCGTTGGTGAGGTTCTTGAGGTCGGCGCCGGTCATGCCCGGCGTGCCCTTTGCCAGGGCTTCGAAATCCACATCAGGCGCCAGCTTCTTGCCCCTCACATGGATCTCCAGGATCGCCTTCCGTTCTTTCCAGCCCGGCCGGTCTACCACGATGTGACGGTCGAACCTTCCCGGCCGGAGAAGCGCGGGGTCCAGGACATCGGGCCTGTTGGTCGCGGCCATGACGATCACTTCTTCATGAGGGTTGAATCCGTCCATCTCGCTCAACAACTGGTTCAGCGTCTGCTCCCGTTCATCACTTCCGCCTCCAAGCCCTGCTCCGCGCGTACGTCCTACCGCATCGAGCTCGTCGATAAAAATGATGCTCGGCTGAGTCTCCTTGGCTTTTTTGAACATATCCCTGACCCGTGAGGCGCCGACGCCTACGAACATTTCTATGAATTCCGAGGCGCTGATGCTGTAAAAAGGCACTGCGGCCTCGCCTGCGGTTGCGCGAGCAAAAAGGGTTTTGCCTGTGCCCGGAGGTCCGATCAGAAGCACGCCTTTCGGGACCTTTGCCCCGATCTTTTCGAACCGGGAGGGATCTTTCAGGAACTCGATGGTCTCCCTCAGTTCCATCTTCACATTGTCCATCCCGGCAACGTCCTGAAAGGTCACTTTCGGTTTTTTCACATCATACAGCTTGGCCTTGCTTGCCCCGAACGCAAAGAGGCCACCGGGACCTCCCTGGATCTGCTGATTCCGCTTCGATATGAAAATCCAGAAACCGATGATCAATAACCAGGGCAGGAACCCTATCACCATCTGCCAGAGCGCCCCTTGTTCAGAGGATTCGATGGTGATGTTCACATTCTTTTCTTTGAGCTGGGACAGGAGCCCTTCCCCCTGGAAAGAAGGCAGGACGGTCTTGAAGTATTTCACCTGGCTGGGCTTCTTTTCTTCCGGGAGCAAGACGCTCGTCTCTTTCACGAACTCCCCGCTGAGCAATTCCTTTTTTATGGAAACGGATTTGATATTGCCTGCGCTCAGCTGCTCCATAAACTGGCTGTAGTTTATTGTAGTGTGCGCGGGAGCGTTACTATTGAAAAAACCGCCCCATAAATACATTAAAACGGAAACAGCAAAAAATACCGCAAGGTACCTCCAATAGACACTGGGGGTACTGCCTTTGTCGTCCTTCTTATCTTCAGCCACGATTCACACCTTTCTTCACTCTTCTGGTCGGTATTGCTTCTGTCGCTTTTTGCCGTCAATTACGACTTCCCCGGGGTAGCCTCTCGTACACGCTTAGGAGAGTTTATCCGGGATGAATTCATCGTCTCCCTTCGCCTAAAAGAGTTTTCGGCTCTGGATGACTCTGCTCTACACCACTCAACAGCGTTCACAAGCGAAATAACGGACTTTGGAATTCTGGCCGACGAGGGCCGCAATGCTTCATCCGGAAAAGGACAACGGTCGCCTATTTCATGATCAGATCATTTTTTATGGATTTTACCCCTTTGACGCTCTTTACGACCTCACCCGCTTTATCAACGGTCTGCTGAGAATTAACGAACCCGCTCAGTTGCACAATTCCCTGGTAGGTTTTGACGTTGATCTGAAATGACTTGAGAAAATCATCTGCTGCAAGCAGAGATTTTACCTTGGCCGTGATGACCGAATCGTCAACGTATTCACCTGTACTCTCATGTGTAGTAGTGGATGCGCAGGCTGCAAAAAAGGAGATCAACATAAGAAGCATTAAACCTCGGATAACAATATTTCTATTTTTCATGGCAATTACTCCTTTTTGTGATCATGATGTGACCTGTTAGTACTGAACTTGAGATCTAAAACGGTTTTCGTCCCCGAATGACTCTGACCAGCACAACGATGATGGCAATGACCAGCAGGATGTGAATAAAATAACCCATCGTATAGCCGGACACCAGCCCCAACAACCACAGAATTATCAGTACCGCGGCGATTGTCCACAACATATGATCCTCCTTTCAAGCTGCCTCAGATTCATTACCGGCCGGTGCATCCCCCGCATCAGCCGCCAGTCTCCATGACCTTTGATCTAAAGTGTGTAAAATAACGCGTGCGTGAGCGCAACAGTGTACATTTGAACTGCCGCGTAAGTGATCTTTCAAGTGAGTTTATCTGGCTATAAGTATACTGCCAAAATAAGTATTATGCCTGTTTTGGCAACACATCAAGGAAGGGCACAGTCCAACACCAACGCTCAAACCGACGTACAGGAATGCTGACCATAGACCTCACAAGAAAGCGTTATTCCGTCCGTTCCCGCCCTTTTTTATGCGCAAGCTCTTCCATGAGCTCCATCTGGATCTGCTGGATTTCCATCAGCCGCTGCCACTGATTCATGAGAAGATGGTCGATCTTCTCGTGCAAGTGGCGGATCTCCAGTTCAGCCTTGAGGTTGATACGATAATCATGCTCCGCCTGAATGCGGTCCCTCGCCTCCTGGCGGTTCTGGCTCATGAGAATGACAGGGGCCTGCATGGCGGCAAGACAGGATAGGATCAGGTTGAGAAATATATACGGATAGGGATCAAAGGGCTTCATGAGCATGACAGCGGAATTCATGACTATCCATACTAACAGCACCACACAGAAGATGCCGATAAAGAGCCAGCTGCCGCCGAAGTCGGCAAGCCTGTCCGCCATGATCTCGCCTACGCTCCGCTGCCGGTCATACTCAACATTGATGTTTTTTGACAGAAGTTCCTGCTCTTCCAGACTTTTTACGACCTGTTCATCCAATACCGACAACTCGCCTTTGTCCGCCTTGATGACGTCCTTGACATACTCTGCCCGATAGCGATTGAGGTCGGCTTTACAGATGAAACCCTGCGAGGACCAGTCGGGGTGGTTCGCCAAAATCTTCTCGACGATCGGCTCCCGGACAACATCCGCTGAAAACACTTCGCTCATTTTCTTTTGTTCTTTGCAAATCTGGCAAAGGACTTCCCTCTGCTGCAATTTGGCCATGATAACCTCTTCGCGCCGCCTCTGGCGCGTCGCTATGTATCCGTTGGTCGGAATCTATTCAGGACCCGAATTCAGATTTATTTAAACCAGACTGGCGGATGATGGATTGTGAAGTGTGCCGATGCATAACTCGGCATGATTTGGAACGGGTACGGTGATTGTCGTATCAGGCAATCGCTTCTGCATCACAATATGACTGCCACGCTGACGCACCTGAATAAAACCGCGTTTCTCAAGGATGTCGCAACTAATTTCCCCGAAAGGATGCGAAGCTTACCCAACCGCAACCTCCACTCTGGTAACGTGAACTTCTTCGTGCATACGCGTCTGAATCTCTTTGGGGGATGCAGTCTCGAAGAACAACTCAAGGGCCTCTCGAAGGTTCAAGCGGGCCTCTTCGATTGTATCGCCCTGGCTGGCGATATCAAATTCCGGGCAAAGAGATACGTATCCGCCCTCTTCACGCTCAATAATTGCTGTAAGTTGTTTTATCATGGCTCCAGCTCCAATTCAGTAGATTTACGCTCATTTCAGCTGAACGCATTATAACATTATTTCTCATCAATTTCACGTATCATTGCCGGCACGGCGAGAGATGCAATGATTTATACCAATTCTTGCTATTTAATGGTATTTTTTAAGGAGAGCCTCTTTACTCAGCGTTCCGCTCGGCGTGGTTGGGATCATTGTGTCGGGTTTCGCTCTGCTCTACCCGACCTACGAGACTGTCTGCGTATTTGTCCGAGGTGGATCAGCGGGCCGTGAATTTCGCACGGGAAATAACAGCGTTCTTTTTTTGAGAAACGAGATGCGAGATGCGCTGTGAAACAGATAGACCCTGATCTAACCCGGCAGCACTTTAATGGCGTTCGCCACGATCGCGATCTCCACCACGTTCGTGTTCCCCATGTCCTCCGTGGCCGCCGTCGACAGGCACAAAAACGGGAAAACAACCGCTGGACACGACCAACAGGAGACCGATTATCAGTATCCTAATTTTTTTCATGCTCGTCTATCACCTTTCTTTTGCTTTTTTCGGTTCGTTTCGGTATTCAACCGACCGAATCAGGTTTCCTGGGAAATACTCGATTGTATACATAAATTATAGCATCAATTATTCCGATAGGCGAACAGGAGAAAAAACCAAAGAACAGCGAGGGCTACGGGCGCAGGCCGGCGGCACCGCATATTAACTATGCCGGGTCTTCGCCTTGAAACGACACGGACAGTGCTCTAACCCAGAACATTGTTTTGAGTTTTTCTCTGCGGTACTGTTTGTGCCCGCGTTTTGGCATACATTTCTTTTTGAGCAGGATTTGATTTGTTTCTTCTTTGCTCTTACGCCTTCCCTTCCCCGACCCTCCTGAAGTCGATATAGCCGCGTTCCACATCCGTACTCATAAGCTGGACGCGGACCCTGTGGCCCACGTCGAGGCCCTCAAAACCGCTTGTAAGCCTTCCTTCTATAGGCGGAGAGAGAAGCCTGACCCAGGTGCCTTTTTCCGCTGCGCCCGTAACGAAGGCGTCGAACTGCTCGTTGATCCTGTGTTCCAAGAGCATTGCCGCTGCGGATTTTCTGACCTGACGTTCTACCTTCTTTGCCGCGTCCTCTTGTTCCGTACAGTGTGTTGCCAATGCTGACAGCTCCCCGTTTTCGTACGGCATGTGTTGACCGGCTATGGCCGCCTTGAGCAAGCGCTGCGTGATCAGGTCCGGATACCGCCGGTTCGGAGCCGTGGAGTGGGAATAATCCTGGACTGCAAGCCCAAAGTGACCGCCTGTACTGCCTCCCGGTACCTCCAGCGCGTACTCGCCTGCGCCAAGCAGTTTGATGATTGCGAGGGAAAGATCGGGAAACCGGAGCGGGTCAGCAGCCTGCGCCTTGGTGAGGAACGCTTCAAGAGATCTCGCATCAGGTTCTTCAGGAAGCGTTTGGCCATGGTCCGAGGCCAGCTCTCTGATCCGGTCCCACCGTTTCGGTGTCCGGACAACGCGCCGGAACGACGGCAGGCCCTTGGCTGAGAGAAAGCGCGCTGTCACGCCGTTCGCTGCGATCATGAGGTCCTCGATGATGTCTTTAGCCCTGTTCTTTCGTTCTGCCTGAAGGTCCTTCAATTCATCGGCGTCGAACACCAGCCGCGCCTCCACGGTCTCAAGGGTAAGCGCGCCGTGCTCGTGCCTGCGCGTCTTCAGTTGCTGGGCGACGCGGTCCTGCATCCGGAGGTTCTCCTCTAGGCCGGGGACCGCAGGTATCTCGGGCGGGATTGCACCGGCGCTCTCCAGCCAGGCGGCAACGCTGTTGTACGCGAGCTTTGCATGGTTCCGGACAAGCGCTTCGTACACGTCGGAACGGAGCAGCGCTCCCTCTTCGCTCACAACCAGTTCGACGATCATCGCATGCCGATCCGACGCGAAGTTGAGGGACGTAAGGTCCGTAGAAAGCTTTTCCGGCAGCATGGGAAAGATCTTGGCAGCAGTATATACTGAAGTAGTATTCTTGCGCGCGTGCTCATCGATTGCCGATCCCCTTTTGACGAGGGAGTCGACATCAGCGACTGCAATGAGGACCTTTACACTTTTGTCCGGCATAGTCTCTGCAACGGTCAACTGGTCCAGATCGCGCGAGTCATCGTTGTCGATTGAACACCAGAGGAAGTGCCGCAGATCGTGCACGGCCTTTTCCGTTTGTGTCGCAGGTCCGTGGATCTCGTCAAGTTCCGTAAGCGCCTGGGGAGAGAAGTCAGGAAGCAGCCCTCGCTCGACCATCGCCCGACGGGCGATCCTTTGCAACAGGGAACGGTGTTGTTTGTCACTGTAGTTTGATATGGTCATAAGAATAGTATATAGGACATTTGGAGTTAGTACAACATGCGGGAAAGAAACTTGACGATCATAGTGAAGTACGATGTGATGTGATAATTTTTTTAGTCGTCTTAAAATAGTATAGACGATTCACAGAAAACCCATCCCCCTCTTCAGTCTCCCCCTTGAAGGGGGAGAAATGAATTCTCCCTCCCTTTCAAGGGGAGGGTCGGGGTGGGGATGGGTCTTGAGGCGGTTTGAAAGCGCAGAGCATGTACAGGCCATTTTGAGGCCATTACAAAATTTTCAATCACTCACTTCGCTGCAATTCTCACCTCTACCTCATGCTCCTGACGGTCGTCAACAAGGGGAATAGTCTTCTTGCTCTGCATAACGCCGTCGACGGTCACGCTTGCCTCGCTGTTGTCGCGCAATTGTCGGATAGTGATATGGTAGATGGTTTCCCGGTACCGTAGTGCACCTTGAACGAATCCCACTCCTTGGGCAGGCACGGTTCGAAGCGCAGGCTGTCTGTTTCAAGCTGCAGCCCCAGGAGCGACTCCACGATCAGCCGGTACATCCACCCGGCCGATCCCGTGTACCAGGTCCATCCGCCTTGTCCGATGTGAGGAGGGGCCGCATACACGTCGGCGGCGACAACGTACGGCTCGCCCTTGTAGATCGCGACCTCTCGCGGCGTTCTCGCATGGTTTATCGGGTTGATCATTTTGAGCAGTTCCCACGCCCGGTTGCTGTCGCCCCGTGCGGCAAAGGCCATGGCAGTCCAGATTGCCGCGTGGGTGTACTGCCCGCCGTTCTCCCTTACACCGGGAACGTAGCCCTTGATATAGCCCGGATTCAGATCCGATTTGTCGAACGGCGGGGCAAGGAGCTGGATCAGGTTGTGGTCCCGTCGAACAAGCAGCTTGTTCACTGATTCCATTGCAGTGAGGGAGCGTTCATGATCTCCGGCGCCCGAGAGAACGGACCAGCTTTGCGCAATGGAATCGATGCGGCATTCAGGATTGGTTGCAGAACCCAGAGGAGAACCGTCGTCAAAAAAAGCACGCCTGTACCACTCGCCGTCCCAGCCATTTCCCTCGATATCCCCGCGCAAACGGGCAGCTTCCTCCTGGCAGCGTTCAACGAGCGACGGATCGCCATGGAGCCGCGCAATCTCCGAAAAACGCACAAGCACTTCATACAGGAAAAATCCAAGCCAGACGCTTTCACCCTTGCCAAGCCTGCCAACCAGGTTCATGCCGTCGTTCCAATCACCGGAGCCGATGAGCGGCAGACCGTGCTCGCCGCGGGTAAGGCCCTTCAGAATGGCCCGCACACAATGATCGTACAAACTTGCTGTTTCTTCAGACGCATGAGGAAGATCGTAATAGGAGTCCTCGTCCGGGTTGAGCGGCCGGCCGTCGATGAAACGGACGGTTTCATCCAGCACCCCCGTGTCTCCGGTTAAGAGAACGTAGCGGCACGCGGCCAGGGGCAGCCAGAGAAAATCATCGGAGCAGCGTGTACGCACACCCCGTCCTGTCGGGGGATGCCACCAGTGCTGGACATCTCCCTCCCTGAACTGATGGGCCGCGCAGAGGAGAAGGTGCTCTCGTACGAGCCGCGGTTCGGAATGGACGAGCGCCATCACGTCCTGCAACTGGTCGCGGAAACCGAATGCTCCGCCGGACTGGTAGTATCCGGACCGCGCCCAAAGTCGGCATGCCAGGGTCTGGTAGAGGAGCCAGCCGTTGGCCAGCATGTTGACGGACTGGTCGGGCGTTTCCACCTGCACTGCGCCGAGGGTGTGGTTCCAGTACTCCCAGACCTTTTCAAGCGCCCCGCGGCCGGCAACGGCCCCCCGGAAGCGCCGCACCAGGTTACCTGCGTCCTCGGTGTTTCTCCCTGCCCCGAGCCTGAAGATAATCTCCCGCTCCTGCCCGTCCGCCAGATCGAAGGGGACCTGGATAGCGGCGCAGGGGTCCAGACCAGCCCCCACCCTTCCGGAAAGCCGGCTACGGGTCATCGCAGCCGGGCTCCGAAGTACGCCGTTGCGGCCGAGGAACTCGGTCCGGTCGCCGGTCACGGTCCGGGTCGCCTCGCCCGCATCAAAGAACGCGGTCCGGTCAGCAAACTCCGAGTTATAAGGGTTCCGCGCGAAGATCGCGCCTGTTTTAGGGTCGATTTCGGTGATCACATGCATCGATGTTTTCGGCCGCAAATCTCCGAGCACCCATTCCACGTACCCGAAGGCTGAGATCCGTCGCCGGCGGCCCGATCTGTTTTTCACCTTCAGTGCCGTAAATTTGATCGATGCATCAGTTGCAACGTAAACCCAGACCTCCGAGCTGATCCCGTCCTCCATGTGTTCAAAGACACTGTAACCGAATCCATGGCGGCTCACGTAATGCATCGCCCCGCAGCCAGGCAGCGGCAAGGGGGACCAGAAATGGCCGCTCTCTTCATCGCGGAGATAAAAAGCTTCTCCACTGGAATCGCTTACCGGATCATTGTTCCAGGGAGTGAGGCGGAACTCGTGAGCATTTTCTCTCCATGTGTAAGCAGCTCCGCTCTCCGAGATAACTGTCCCGAAATGCGGGTTTGCCATCACGTTTACCCAGGGCGCCGGAGTACTCTGCCCCTGCGTGGTCGTAATGATGTACTCGCGGCCGTCAGGCGTGAATCCACCGATACCGTTAAAGAACAGCAGGTCGTTGCGGGCTGTTATTGCGGCGCCTCCGGATTCAGGCCTGTGGCGACCCGTTGGTACGAGGCGCGGCGCCGGCGCGGCCGGAAGAGCGCGGCGGTCTACCTGGTCCGCAAGCGTGCCCAGGCTGTCGGTGATCACGGCGCGGGCCACTGTTTGAAGCAGGATACGGTCCTCGGTCGATATCTGGTCCATTGGTCTTACGAAGATGCCGCCCGGTCGCTCCACCACGTTCGCTTCAACGCCTGCGGCAATGAGCCCCATGATCTGTTCCTGCAAAAGCTGCCGGTAACCGGCGTGATCTTCATTCCAGATCACGAGGTCTACTGCCAGACCCTTGAGACGCCAGTACGCGTGGGCCTGTACGAGCTGGCGCACCAGCTCGATATTTGCCGGATCTTCGATCCGCAAGAGCACGATCGGGAGATCTCCGGAAATGGAGTAGCCCCAGAGACCGGACTGACCGCGGCGGTTCTTCAGGAGGATGCCCGGGTCGGCCCGCAGAGAAGAATTGGCATAGAGAACAGAGCCGGCAAGGCGTCCATAAAGCTGGGCATCGGCTTCTGTGGCATTGATCTGGCGAAGGAGCACCTGGCTGTGGGTCCAGGCCAGGTCGAAAACGCGGTCCGCAAGCCGCCGGTCCTGATATTTCTCAACAAGGCCCATACAGACGTCCCGGGTTTCGCCGATGCCGGTGACGATATTGATGGTTGCCGATTTCTCCGGATCAAGGGTGATCCGATACCGGATAGCGACGATCGGATCGAGCACCGAGCCCTGGCTGTCCGTGAGCGCTCCTGGCCTGTCCATTGCCCGCGGGTCGACAACGGTCCTTCCTCGACCGATGAACTGCAGGCGATCGGTCTCATAGGAAACCTGGCCGATTTCCGCACCGTGCACGGCCATCAGATGGAACATCCATGGCGCGTGCTCGTCCTGGGAGCGGGGGCGGCGGGTGCAGAGGATCGCCTGCCTTTGCTCGATGATTTCCGTCTGAACAAAAAGATTGCTGAACGCCGGATGCAGCGCGTCCGAGGCAGGCGGCGCAAGCACGACCTCAGCGTAACTCGTGACCTCGATCTCTCGACGTGTCCGGCTGCGGTTGGTGATCGTGATCCGCCGCAGCTCGATATCGTCTTCCGGAGAAACAGCAATCTCGGTATGGGTGTCAAAGTCATAGTCCCGGCGGCGAAACTCAGCGCGGCCTTCCGAGAAAATTGCTTCATAATTCTTCGAGCGTTTGAGCGCAGGCTGATGTGCTGTTGACCAGAACTCCCCGCTTTCCGCGTCGCGGATGTAACAGAACGCTCCCCAATCGTCGCGGGTCGTGTCTTCTTGCCAGCGAGTGACCGCGATGTCCTTCCAGCGGCTGTACCCGCCCCCCGCGTTTGTGATCATCACATGGTATCTGCCGTTCGACAGCAACTGCACCTGCGGAGACAACGTGTCCGGGCTGGTGAAGACGCGCAACGACGCCTCCATGCCGGAGGAAGCCGCATAGGAATCGGAACGATCGGCAATCTGCGAATAGAACGCCGTGGCCCTCGGCACGCGCTCCTGGAGGAGAAGCATGGTTGCCTGGAACAAGGGGTCCGACTCGAAGCGTTTCTGCATGGGACGGTCCAGGAGCAGATGGGCCAGGGAGAGAAAGCTCATGCCTACATGATGCGCCATGAAGGACCGGACCAGGTTGCTCGATTGGCCGCGCTGCAGACGGGAAGGCGTGTGGTCGATCGCTTCATAGAACCCGAATTTGCCCTCACTTCCTTCCGCAGCGAGTCGCTGCAGATTCAGGCAGGCTGCCTCGGGCGCCACCATGAGCGCAAGCATTGAGGCATAGGGAGCGATGACCAGATCGTCGGCGAGCCCGCGTTTGAGTCCAAGGCCGGGTACGCCGAAGGCGCGGTACTGGTAATTGAGATGAGCGTCGATCGTGTTGTAGCCGGACTCCGAAATGCCCCAAGCCACACCGCGCTCCCTCCCGTACTCGATCTGTCTGGCCACCGCCGCCTTGCAGGTCTCGTCGAGCAGCGTGCGTTCATACGTCGGCATCACCAGGAGCGGCATGAGGTATTCGAACATCGAACCGCTCCAGGAAACGAGGATCGGCTCTCCGCCCGCGTTCGTGAGCAGGCGGCCAAGGGCAAACCAGCTCTCCTGCGGTAATTGTCCTTGGGAAATCCCTACGAAACTGCAGAGTCTCGCTTCCGAAGCCAGCAGATCGTAGTAACCCGTATCCCGCCTGCGGCCGTCGACGTTGTACCCGATGGACAGCAAATGACTCGCCTTGTCGAACAGGAACTCGTACTCCATGCGGCTCAATTCACCGCACTGCACTGCAAGCCGTTCGACAGCAAGAATCCTCTCTGCGGCACTATCGTTTCCTCTATGAGCCAGATCGCGCAACGTCGGGATCTCATCGCTGCTGAGATCGGACATGGGGACGAGGAGGGTCAGTTCGTTTTGCGCGGCCCTGCATTGTGCGGCAAAGGCGCGCGCCCACCATGCTGCCTGGTTCTCCAGAAGGATATTGGAATTATCGATCCGGGAAAGCAGCTCGTCTGCGGACGTTGTTAGGCTCTCAAGGCAGAGTCGCGCAGCAGCGAGCGTACTTGGCTGGGATGAGTACGAGGAATTCAGGTCCTTCCGAAGTCGAGCAAGGACTTCAACGAGCTTCGTCGAGTCGCCAGGCGGTTCTTCAGCTTCCAGGGCTTCCACGAGAATCTCCAGAGTGTCGGAGAGCCCGTCACACAATCTCGCAGGGACGATCGTCTGATCAGGCAGTGCCAAAAGCCCCTGCCGCAAGGTCAGCAGATGGGCCGCAAGGTTGCCGCTGTCCACCGTAGATACGTACTTGGGCGACAGCGGCTTCAGAGACTGCGTGTCGTACCAGTTGTAGAAGTGGCCCCGGTATCGAGCCAACGCTTCCATCGTAGAAAGAGCCTTCGTCGTGCGTTCGATGAACTGCCCCGCCCCAATGTAGCCGAAGTCAAAGGCGGACAAATTTGCCAGGAGCGCAAGCCCCATGTTCGTGGGCGACGTGCGATGCGCGACAACAGGGACAGGATTCTCCTGATAGTTATCAGGCGGCAGCCAATGGTCCCCCGGGCCCACAAAGGTCTCGAAGAAGGCCCAGGTTTTTCGCGAAAGCTTCCGGAGAAAAAGGGTCTGGTCGTCTGTCAATCTTGCTTTATGCAAGACAAGAGGCCGGCTGATCCACCACGCGATGAGGGGTGATGCAAACCAGAGCGCCAGGAGAGGCCCCGCAGCTCCCCATGCAGCAAAATTCGACAAGGCCAGATAGATCACCATTGCGACTGCAAGAAAGGGGGCGAACCACATCGTCCGACAAACACCGGCGAGGCCCGTTTGGCTCTTTCTATCCGGGTCGCCTGACGGACTCCATTCGAGAAGCCGCTTGTGCAAAACGACCATTCTCCAATTAGTACGCACAATGGCATCGAGACTGAAAAAAGCCTCGTAGGGAAGGCACACAAGCGTAAACACATCCCGAGCAAAGCGCCTGCCGATAGCTCGCCCCGTAGCAGCGAGATGCTGCCCAAGAAGCACATCCTCTGGTTTTCGAAGCAGATCGAGGAGAGAAGAGATCAAAGAAGGTATCAGAATAATCCCGAGTATCGACAGGGTCCAGAACCATGCCGATGATAAAACCGTCCAACCGAGCACGAAAAGGACCGTCAATGCCGACGGCACGAGACTGCGCCGAAGGTTGTCGAAGAGCTTCCACTGGGACAGGAGCGAGAGGGGGTTCTTTTGGCGTTGTTTTGCAAGACCGGGCCCGGAACCAGGGATATTCGGCCGCAGCCACGGCAGAAGCTGCCAATCCCCGCGGATCCACCGGTGCCGGCGGCTCACGTCCGCGCTGTAGCGGGAAGGATATTCCTCATACACCATGACGTCACTCAACAGTCCGGCCCGGGCGTAACACCCTTCGATAAGATCGTGGCTCAGGATCCGGTTCTCCGGAAATTGTCCGCAGAGCGCCCGCTCGAAGGCGTCGACTTCGTAGATCCCCTTCCCGATAAAGGAACCCTCATGGAAAAGGTCCTGGTAGACATCGGAGACAGCGCGCGTATAAGGATCGATGCCCGGATTGCTCCCCTCCATGCGGGCATACCGCGACCGGTTTGTTCCCGGCAGGCTTACGGCAACCCGCGGCTGAAGGATGCCGTACCCGGCAACAACGCGCTGTTGGCTTTCGTCGTAAAGCGCACGGTTCAGTGGATGCGCCATTGCTCCCACAAGCTGCCTTGCCGAATCGCGCGGCAGTTGGGTATCCGTGTCAAGAGTGATCACGTACTGTACGTTCGACAACGCAGCAATATTGCCCACGACGAGGGAGAAGCCATTCGCGGAGATACCAACACCCTCCCCTTTATCCCCTCCCATCAAGGGAGGGGAAATAGTACAACCCTCTCCCCTCGCGGGAGAGGGCGAGGGTGAGGGGGGAGTATTTATGATCTCATCAGTATCTGTTATGCTGCGCAAGAAAAAATTCAATTCTGCAAGTTTTCCCCGCTTACGCTCGTAACCCATCCAGACGCACTCGTTGGGGTTCCATCGGCGCGGGCGGTGAAAGAGGAAGAACCTGTCGCTGTTTGCATCCCCATACTTTTCATTCAGCTCTTCGATTTTCTCTCGGACGAGAAGTAACAGCGGTTCGTCCGACAACAGCATTTCCTCTGCCGCGTCCTGAAAATCAGTCAGCAGTCCGAAGTGCAGGTTATTGTCACGATTTGCCAGGAACCTCACTTCCAACGCCTCGATCAGGTCTTCGATCCCTTGGGTGCTGGTAAGCATGGTAGGGACGATGGCCAGGGTCCGCGATTCAGGCGGAATGCCCTTTGAGAAGTCCATTCTCGGCAGCGAATGAGGCGCTACGAGCAAGGTAGCAAGCCAGTTCACCACGGCAATTGCCAGATGACTCGCGCAGATCAATGAAAGGATACCCGTTACCAGAAGGAGCCAGGGTTCCAAGTCGGAACCATGAGCCTTTGCCACCAAGCCGTAGAAAAAAATAGTCGTGAACAGAATAATCGCGCCCAGATAAAGGAACAAAGGAAACCGGCTGCTCGCCTTTCGAAGGGACTCGGTGACAGATGTGCGGGCACCTGCCAGGCGTTCAAGCTGCGTCAGTCCCTTGTCTATGAGGTAGTAGCCTACATGGGCCGTGCGCTCGTCTTTACCTTGAGAGTCGTCTCCATGGGCTGTGCTCTCGCGCGCAAGCCTTATTGCTTTGACTGCCACCTCCCTTTCCGACAGCCGGCCGCTCCGAGCAATCTTTTCCACCACGTGACGGTAGCGGTCACGAGTAGAGAAATCCATTTTGCCGTAGGTGCCGCGAGGGTCTCCATGCAAGGTCTGCTCGACAACGCTCATCGTCTCGACGAACTCGCGCCAGTCCATCACAGCCAGAAAACGAAGGCTGCCGATGCTGTTGCTCATCGACACCTGATCAGCCGCTTGCTGCTGGTTCTCCGACTGAACCATCTGATCGATCGTCATGCTGCACTCGGATAGGTGCTGCTCGATCCAGGTGAGCGGCATTGCCAGGGCAGGACCCTGTCCTTGAAGCCTGCGGGCAAATTCCGCAACAAACGCGCTCTTGAGCGGCGGGTTTGAGCGTGCCATGTCCGCAATGACCAGGATCAGGCTCTTCGGGTCCTGAGCAGCAATCTCGGTGATCCGGTCCGCCCAATAGCCGGCCAGGTCCCGGTCCATCCTGTCAATAGCGATCCGGGCGCCGACGCGCCGGAGATTCTCGATCAACGCCAGGCGCAGCATGATCGGGATTGCCCACAATTCCCCAAGCTTCAGGACGGTGACTGTCTGGTAGGCCGCAAGAAAACTGCTGAGACTTTCCGGGTCCACCCGCCCGTCGCCGTGCGAGATCGTCTCCAGGGCGATGTCATACACGCGCGGAAGCCCGGCAGATGGTCCACCTTGCAGGCGGGGCAGCTCCCGGCTGTAACCCTTCGGCAAGTGTCTCCTTGCCGCGCGGATCTGTTCTTCTATCAGATAGAAGTTATCGAGCAGCCATTCAGCCGCCGGCGTAATCCTGCTGTCCGTCTCGACGGCCTCTACCAGCAGACCGCGGGTCCCGGTCAGGATGGCTTCATTCTCAGCCAACCGCGCCAAAAGCCGATCAGGAGCATGCCCAGGGGAGAGCTTGTGCAGACCCGCCAGGGTCTTGCCATGCTGCTCCATCTGGTCGCTGCTGAACAATTCCGATCGCAGCGGCGGCTCGTAGACGGCGCACTTTGTTTTCAGATCGTTTCCTTGTAGACGCGCCAGCACAGTAGGCAGGTTCCCGAGGATGGTCTTGTTGCTCAACTTCAATGAATACGCTCCTTAAGATACAAACCTTTGAAACCACGGGTCTTGACTTTGTCAATACACACAGATAAAACAAGTGCTTGCTTTTTCTCCGTGTTCCCGCGTCTGCGCGGGACTGTGATTAATGACTCTTTATTCCGGCTTGTCCGGGTTAGTAGTAGTATATCAGGACTGATTATCAGGCCGTTATAAGAGCAAATGCCAGCATGCAGAGAGGTACGCTGAAAAACGACAACAAGGGCAGGAGTGAAGAGATGAAAATTTGGACACGTCAAGGCATCAAGAAAAGACCCTCTGATTTACGTAGATAAGTGAGAGGTCCGTTTATTCATTGGTCGAGACCATCAGCCGTTCCCTGTCCTTAAACAGCATATCGCATTTATTGGCATAGAGCTTCATTACAACGCCCTTGCCGAACTTTTGGTGATTGACAATGTCGCCTATGCAATATTTCGAGGCCATGCTGTAATCGCGCTCTTTTCCTTTTGCCTCTGCAAGACCGGCCTGCCAGACAATCTCCGCTGTTTCTTCAACGCTTTTTTTCGCTCTCGGCTTCCGGACTTTTTGAACAACAAGCGGGTCACTGTACTTATGCATACTGCCGCAGTCCTGGCATCTCACCTTATCGACCGCTTCTCCAACCATCGTCATGATCGTATGGTCGCGACTCACTTTGCACTTCCCACAATAGGACGCAATGTTTTTTCCTGCTGCATTCTTTTCCACCATTACTGTTTCCTCCTCGTATCAATATCGTTTCCGACGATGTCTGTCCTTGAAACTTCTCGAAGAGAGGGGTGAATTCGGAACCTTCTGAATCTACGCTTCTCCCGGGGATAGAGACATAATACATTGTATTGAGCAGAATAGCTTTAACTCATTTTGCGGTAATACGAGACTGAGCCTCGGCCGTATAGGCCTATAACTCATGGATAAATTATGGGGAATAGAAGTTCGATTCTCATGCTCTCCCCCCAATATATTTTCATAATTCAATTGCTTACTTTTAAAACATTTCTCCCCGCAAACGTTCCTATATATGTATGAGTAAGTAAAAACTCTTCTCCGCTTAAGACAACAGAGGATTACAACTGCGCCAATTAATTACCATCCGTCGTCATATCTCACGCATAAGGAAAATTAAGATCGGAGTAATATCAGGACATCGTCAGGGTTTTCAAGGGACAGGACCCAAGCACCGGTTGAATAAAAGAAGCAGGTGCCGAGGGAATGGCAACCCTCGGCACCCTGGCATTACTATATAAACAGCTATTATACTGTTTCTCTGCGCGCTCAACTTTCTCACTCAGATGACGGGTGTATCTTGAATCCCCGAGTAAGCGTAGTGAGCGAATACGACATGTTCCTACTTATGAATCGATGATTCCCCGGAGCTTGCTCCGGGGAGCTTCAATATTCCGGACATTTATTCGGACATAACGATAAATTCATCTCTTCTGTTCATCTGCCAGCAGCTTTCTGTACTTTCGGTACAACCCGGTTTTTCTTTTCCGTAGCTGACAAGCGAAATACGACGCTCGGAAATGCCCAAATTGGCAAGGTATTTTTTGGCGTTTGCCGCACGCCGCTGTCCGAGAGCCTGGTTATATTCTTTTGTCCCTCGTTCGTCGCAATTTCCCTCGATCTTGATGTTAGACTGCGGATGGGCTTTAAGCCATTCCGCATTCGCCTTCAGGGCCTCGCTCGCATCACCACGGATAGAAGATTGATCGAAATCGAAATACACGGACTGCAGCCCCTTGACCGGGGCAGCGGCTGCCTGTTCCTTGGTTTCTATTGCTTCGGCCTTCGCTGGTTCCGTCTTCTGCTCGGGTTGAGCCGCCACTACAGCCGGCGCCTCTTCCCTTTGTGTTTCCGGTACAGCTGAAACCTCGGCCTTCTTTGGACACCCCCATAAAGCGAGCATCCCAATACCTAGTACAATCATTAACTGCCATACTCTCTTCCTGTTCATCTTGTTCATAGCGATTCCTCCCATGGATTTCGATGCATGCAATGCATCGTATTACTACTCTTAGGAATACTGTCGTCCTTCACTTGGTCTTATTCCAGATCACCCCTCTCCGAGTATCCTCAGTTTTTTCTCCTGCCTGCAGAAGGTGATTTGAGCGTAATCTACCGGCTCCAGTCTCCGGCCTCAGGCACTAGCCTCCGGGCAGGAAATCGATCGGGATACAGAATGGTGATCCTGGAAACCTTCTCCTTCGGTCCGAAGTTGAACTTCTTGACTCGCTCCACAATCTTCGCCACCAACTCCGGCGAAGCCAGATCGTTCGACTGCACCGTACATGCGGAGACTTCGCCGTCCGGCTCGATGGTGATGCGCAGTATGATCTTGCCGCGCAGGGTCGGGTCCTTGCGTAATTCGGTATTGTAGATCCGGTAGAGCGTCGCCTTGTACCGGTCGAAGACGATCTGGATCTCTTCGTCGGTCCGGGCAGGTCCGGGTCCGGAACTGAGCGGTCTCGCCCGCTCCGTCAGCCCCGCAACCTTGCTTTCCACCCTGGTAAAGCCCACACCCCCGAGACGATTGCCGCTGCCCCTGCCGACGTTGCGGCTGACTGCCGCGTTGGCGATGCTGCCGTTGGTGCCGCCCGTTGACTCCATGGCGATGATCGACCGGTTGGACCGGGCCTGGCCCGCCGCCTCGGCCGACTGCCTGCTCAGGCGCGCCTCGGCGCCGAGCTGCGCAACGGGTGTTTCGTTCATCAGATCTTTAAAGGCGTCCTTGAAGGCGAGGACCCCCGTGCTCTCCGCTTTTTTACGCGCGGCCTGCGTTTCCGCGGCGGTCGGTTTGGGCCGATCTTCCTTCGCTTTCGCCTTTTCCTGGTCCGGCTTCTTTTCTTCCTTGGGCCGCTGCGGCTCGGGCCTGGGCCGCTCTCTTCTCAGCATAGAGACCAGGCGTTCCGGAACCACGGCCACGGCCGGGCGGACCGGCGCGGGCAGTATCCAAAGGCGGACCAGCACGCTGAAGAAGAGGCAGAATGACAGAGCGACCAGCAGTGCCCGGCGGAAGCGTTGTTCGCTCTCCGCGTCCCTGGACCACGGCATGACCATGACGTGGTCAGGAACGGGCGAAATCTCCCGCTCGACGACGTACTCCTCCTGGCGCCGTTCCTCACGTGCGTACGCATCGCGTATCTCTTCGTTCAGGAAGTTCAGTTCATCGCAGGCTCCGGTTGATCTGCTCCTTGAGAGCTGCCTGTTTTTCCAGGATTCCGCGTATCTCCCCCTCGAAGCGGGCGAGCCGTCTCCTCGCCTGTTCCAGGTGTCCGGCGGCATGCTGGGCCTCCGCAATGCCTTCCCAAAAGAGTTCATCCGCTTTCAGTTCGCTCCAGTTTGTCGAGGGCGGTGCAGACGTCCCGCAAGGCATCGAACCGCTGCCGTGTCGGCGGAAAACGTTTCCAGCTCTGCCTCGACGGCGCGCATCTCGCCTTCGAGCACTCCTTGCTTTCGCCGGAGTTTGCTCGATCTGCGCGTTCAGCTGCGCCAATTCCTGTTCTAACAATGGATGTATTCACAGCATCCCCGCTATCTTTTCGTTCGGCCTTCTGGATGACGGCGAGGGAAATCCTTCCGTATCCAGAAGCCGTGCAGGTCGACATTATTTTTTTAAGCACCTTGAACGGAATCGTTTTATCGGCAAGGAGCGTGATTTCCCTGCTTTCCGTCGGCCCTGTTGGCGCCGTATCGATAAGCGCGTTGAAGCTGTTCCAGCCGCTCTGTTACTTCATGACACGATGTCCGATGCGGTCATCGAAAAGGTTGGCGGTGCTGACCACGGCTTCGCCCTGGACCATTACCGTTTCGGGGGTGACCACGATCGCCACGGTTTCCCGCGGCTTGGTCTCGACGACGGAATCGGGCAGCGTGATCTGCGCGTTCCGGCATGGTCGCCGTTGAATGAGTGAAAAAGCAGAAAGAACACCAGCACGGAAAGAACATCCATCATCGGTATCAGGTTCAGACCGAGGCCTGTACATCGCCTTTCCTGTTGTTACGCTCCATGCGTTTCATACGTCTGCTGTCTCTCATGGCGCGTCTCCTATGGATATCTTCGGAAAGAGAACGATTTTCCTGATCTCTTTGCTCCCTTCCGCCCGCACGTCGGCGCTGCGGACCGCATCCATGACCTGGATCAGATAGTCGTATTCGATCTTCGGCTCCATCAGGATCGTCGCGTCTTCCTTCTCCGGATATTGTGTCTTTCAGGCGCAACGAGCAGTTTGGACAGCTGCTCGATATCGTACTGGCCGTCCTTTTTCGGAATCGCGGCCTCCACGGACGACCCGTTGGCGATTTCCAGTCCTGCCTTGCGGACGATCACCTCGATGGCGAAATTCGGCTTGCGCGAACCGGCTTCGCCGGCGCTGGTCGGGACGCTCAATTCCATGACCGTAATACTCGTAAAGACGGCAGTGATGAGCAGAAAGACCACCAGAACGGTCAGAATATCCATCATCGGCGTCAGGTTCAGGAGCGTGCATGATATCCGTATCGAGCGATTCTTCCTTTCTCCTTTTGTAACGATATCGTCTGGCCATGATCAGCTCCTGTCAAATTGGTGCTTGGTAAAAGTGGAGATCGTATTGAGCGCCTTTACCGATGCCATCTCCAGGCTGTTCACGATCTGGCCCGTGGTCGTTGTCAGGCGGGCATGGAGCAGGAGAAGCGGGATCGCGGACATCAGACCGAAGGCGGTGCAGTTCATGGCCTCCGAAATGCTGGCCGCGAGCAGGGCGGCCTTTTCGGCGGGGCTCGCCGTGGCGACCGCGGCGAAGGCCTGGATAAGACCCATGATGGTGCCGAGCAGCCCGAACAGGGTGGCGATATTCGAGAACAGCGCCAGGTACGGCGTGCGCTTTTCCAATTGAGGAATGATCTCCATCATGCTCTCTTCCATGGCGATTTCTATGTCTTCCCGCCGCCTGACCGCCCCCTGGCGCGCCAATCCCATCCCCAGCATCTGCGCCATGCTGGATTTGTCCTTGTTGGCCATTTCCCGGGCCTTATCGAACTCTCCCTTAGCCAGCGCCGGATGCACCTCGTCCCACATCTTTTGGTTTGCGTCCCGGACGCGGTTCAAGTGGACCCAGCGTTCAAACGCAATGGCGAGACCGACCGCCAGCGTGAGCAGAATAGGGAACATGAAGAACCCGCCCATCTGGAAAAACCTGTATTATTGTATTGGAGAATCCCATCTTTGGTTCCTCCTTTTTCAGTAACGAGATAATGAAGTTATTTTTTGGTGCTGATCTCGTAAAAGTCCAATTGCCGCATAAACACATCTCGATCCACCGGCACCGCACGTTCGGTCAACATCATGTTCAAACCTGTCTCCGCACCGACTTCAGAGCTTTTTCCAGGGCACGATATACAGGGATTTGGGGGCTTCATCGTTGCCGACGATGGACATGCCCGAAAGTTCTTTGGCGGCCGGTGCCTTGTCCGTCGAGCCTTATGCCTTCCGCACCGTGCTGATCGTCCGGCATCTGACACGTCCGAACTGTGGTTTTCGATTCGTCCTCCTTCGGCCCCGGCAATCCTGACCAACAGTGCACGCGGCGAGCGCCAGAAACAGATCACAGCCAGAGTCAATAGATTTCGTTCGAAACCTTATACGATCCTCCTCCTTGGAGTTTCCTTTGAACGCTTGCAGCCGCCGCATATGCAGCTCGGCAATCCAGATTTTGACCTGCGCGTCCGCGGGCATCTCCTCGCTGTAGATCTCGAATTGTTTGAGAGCGCATGCCGGGTCATTGAGATAGAGATCGCAGAGGATCCCGAGATTTCTGCGGATCAGGAAGATAGTCCGGGAAAGCTCGCGATCGCCTTCTCATAGATCTCCCGTGCCTCCTTGAAACGGCCGCTCTTGCGAAGCAGCAAGCCGTATTCATTACTGGCCACCGGGTGCTCGGGGACCAGTCCCAGGGCGGTTTTGAGGTCCTGCTCCGCCGGCCCCGGCTTGTTGATCCGAATATAGGCCTCCGCAAGATCGATATACGGCGCCGTGACTCCCGGTGAGCGGCCGATCACCTTTGTCAGAAGTTCGATGGCCTCGTCGTTCTTGCCGTCGTTCATCAGGGCGACGGCTCGCTCGAATTCGGCGCGCGACTCGGCATCGAGACCCGGGTTTTCCCGGATGACGAACCCTTGCCTGCCGTCTGCGAGCCAGGCCACGGATACTTCCCGGTCTGCACCGGGCTGCGGTTTGACCATGCCGCCGGTAGCGCACCCCGATAAAACCGCGAGCACGATCATCAGGGCCGATTGGCCGGCCCGTCTTCGGAAGTTCGATTGCTTTGACGGCTCTGCATTCTTTGTCTGCATCTCCCGGTTCCTTATCCCGTTCGCCTCCATGTTTATTCCCCCGTTGCGGCAGGCGGGATGCCCTTGTCGCCGCTGTCGCCCGCTCCTGGCGCTGCTTTTTTGGCTTCAGACGGCTTCGCAGCCTGCTTCGGTTCGTCCGCCTTCACTGCTTCTTTGGCCTCAGAGGGCTTCGCAGCCTGCTCCGGTTCCGCGGCCGCTGCGGCCTTGTCGGGCGCCTTCGCGGGCGGCGCCGGACGGTCGATCGCGAACACGTAGGTGTCCGGCGAGGAGATCACGGCGCTTTCCTCTTCCGGCTTGTCATAGCGGGCAGGTACGAACCTGGCCAGTTTCTGCAGGCTCTTGTCGATCCACTCGTTGTAGATGCCCACGGTAATCAGTTCAAGATTCTTTTTATGCACTGCGATGGCTTTGTCCTCGAAGGGATAGGCCTGCTCTTCTATGGCCAGGTCGTACTGCTCCTTCTCCGCGGGCCTCAAGCCCTCCGGACGTTCGGATTTCAGCAGCGCTTTGCTGAAGTTGGCGTAGATCTCGGCGAGATAAAAGGTCGCCCCCGCCGTAACCTCGCCGACTTCATAATCCAGGAGTTTGGTGAATTTCCTGGTCGCTTTTTCCATCAGCTCTTTTTTCCTGCCCAGGTTGGCCTTGAACGGCTTGACCAGTTTGACCTCGGCGAACTGGTCGAAGGTTTGCTCGGCCAGCACCAGCGCGGCGTTCCCGGCAAGATACCGGGTCCGCGGCGTACGCTCGGCCCCCGCGCCCGCATCGATGGACACCATGTGTCTCAGCTCGGCGAGATAGCTGTCATGATCGTTTTTCTTCTTCAGGGCATCCGCGATTTTATTGCACGTTTCCAGGTTGGGTTCCACCGGATGGGGGAAGTAACCCACATAGCGGCGGTACACCCCGATCGCGCGGACGAGGTTGCCGACCTGTTCGTGCAGATCGGCGGCAATAAGCAGGGCCTCCCGCCTGACTGCGTCGTCGTGGGATTCTGTTTCTATGCGTTCATACTCATCGGCGGCCTGCGACAGCTGGCCGTCTTCCTTATAGACATAGGCGATCTTCTTGGTCACCTCGGGCTGCAGCTTGTGGCCGGGGAATTTGTCGCGGAACCCGGTCAGCACGACGGCCGCTTTACTCCAGTCCTTGAGCCGGATCAGGGCCGCAGCGGCGTCATATTCCGCGTTCGGCCAGACTTTGGAGGTCGGCGCGAGGACCCCTACGCGGAGAAAATGGTCGGCCGCGGCCCGGTAATCCTTGCGGGCATTCGCCTCCTCGCCCTGCTTGTAAATCGAGACCGCGAGGTTGTCCACCAGGGCGCTGCGTTCCTTGTCGCCTTCGGGAACGAAATCCAGGAGCTTCACGTACGCGGTTTCGGCCTCGCTGTAGCGATGGAGTTCGAAGGAGGAATGGGCAATGACGTCCCAAGCCCCGCGCTTGACCTCCTTGTCGGCGTTGGGGAAAACCGTGTTGAGTTTTTGCGCGGTCGCCAGCGCCTGCTCATAATCCCGCATGTCGTACAGATCGTCTGCGGCCGCACCCAGGACGATCGCCGCCTTCTCGTGCTCCGGATAGGTGTCGGCAAACTTCAGCGAGCTGCGAACGACCTCCCGTCTCACCTGATCTTTTGCCCCGGCTGCGGCTCCGGCCAGCTGCTGGCGCCAGGCGTAAATTGCCGCGTAGCCGGCCTTCGACGACTTTTCGTGGCGCGGATATGCATAGGCGGTCTTTTCGTATTCCGTGGCCGCCAGATCGAAGGAGCGGTTTTCCAGCAACAGGTCCGCCAGCAGATAATTGATGGCCGGCGACGAAGGGTCCTTCGGGAAGGACGTCAGGAATTCCTGGTACCAGTGCAGCGCTTCTTCGAAGTTCGTCTTCTTTTCCTTCACCTGCTGCGGGCTCTGGTAAAGCGCGTGATAATGCTTTGCCAGATCTGTGAGGTTCGTTTTGAGCCAGGCCAGGACTTCCGGACGGGCGGCCGGATCGAAATGCCCCCAGTATTCGGCCTTGAGTCCGTACGTGGCAGCAAATTGCTTTTTCGCGTCGATGACCAGGCTGGGGAACCCCCCGGCAACCTGGATCTCGATCACCCGCATGGCGAATTGCGGCGATACCTTCTCGAACGGATTGCGGCTGACATAGGCGTTGTAGGTCGCCGCGGCGTCGGCGTAACGGCGCTTGTCGAAGTAGAATTCGCCGAGGTTGCTGTAGACGCGGTCCTCGTAGCCGCGCTTGCCGTGCCGGGTGAAGTACTCGACCACGGAATTGGCGCCGCCGGTGTTTGAAAAGCTCAGGCTGACGACGCGGAAGGTGTCCTCCATGCGCTTGCGTTCCGGCTCGTCCGCGGTCTGGGCGAAGTCATAGCCCGTCGACACCTTGTAATCCAGCAGGGCGACGAACCGATCCAGGGCGTCGTCGTAGAGTTCCTGCTTGTAGAACGTCCAGCCCAGCTTGTACAGCGCGAGCTGATAATAGGAAGAAGAAGCGCCCATGGTCACGATGCTGCTGTAGGCATCCTCGGCATCCAGGTAACGCCTGCGGGTGAAAAAGTATTCGGCGCGCCGGAACTGCACTTCATCCATGTAGCGGGACTTCGGGTACTCCCGCACCATCCGGTCCATGACCTGCATGGCCTCCTCGACCTGCCCCTGTTCCTCGTAGGCACGGGACATCTGATACAGCACCTCGTCGTTGTGTTCGTACAGCGGGTACTGCTTAAGAAGCTTCTGGTACAGCGCGATGGCCTCGCGCGCTCCCGCCCGTTCCAGGTCCTCGGCGCCCGGCAAGGCGATGCCCTCCTTCGCTGCCGTATGCGTAACCGGCTTGCTCAGGGCGGTCCTTTTCTCGAAATCGGCGTCGGACTCACTGCCGGACCGCGTCGGGGCCGATGCAACGGTTGGCGGCGCAACAACAGGCCGAGGCGCCGGGGCGGGCAGTTTCGGGGCCGTCCGGGGGCGCTCTTCTCCGCCTCCGATATACCCGTATTCCCTCTCGATCTTGAGGTCCGCCAGGCGTCGAATGGCCTCCGGCTTCAGGGCCGATTCCGGAGTTTCCTCGAGAAAGCGTTGGTAACCCTCCATGGCTTTCTCGAGTCCGCCTTCGATCTTCTCTTCCTTGATTTCGATGTGCCTGTTCCGCAGCGAGGCAATCGTGTCCCTGCTGCCGATCGACTGACAGGCGGCCAGAAGCGGCAACAGCGCGAGCGCGCTCCAGCGAAGACAAGTCATCGTCCTCATCGCTCGTCCCTCTTCCGGAGTTGGTCCTTCATGGCGCGATCGTAACTGTCCGCCATGGCGAAGCGCGCCTTGATCTGGAACTCTTCGAGGCGATCGCGCCGCTTCGTGAGTTCATTCACGGCCATGACTTCGAGCATGTGCCCCTGACGGGCCATCAGGTCCCGCACGCTCTCCCGGGCAACAGTGATCCGGGCCCGCTGGGTGCGGATCACCTCGTCGTACCCTTCATAGCTCTGCGTCGCCGCCTGGCGGGTACGGACAAAGGAGGCATATTGCCGGTGCAGCGCGTCGATGACGTTGTTCAGTTCCCGAAGATGTCTGTACGCCGAGGTAAGACGCTGGTCGTATTCCGTATAGATCTTCCAGTCCAGAACTCCCCGCAGGCGTTTGATACGGGCCTCAACTTCGCCGTGTACGGACGTGCCTCCGCGCGCCATGGCCTTCTCCAACCGTGCAAGGTGCTCCCCGAAAATCCGCTCCTGCGCCGTCGCCAGGTAGTCCGGCCTCGGCGCCACCAGCATGGCCTGCAGCCGTTGTTCGATCCGGTCCCGCTGCTCCAGCCGCAACCGCATCAGCGAATCGAGCCGTCTGAATTCCCGGTCGATCGCGGGCAGCAGCGGCTGGTAATAGGCCCGGCGCTGACCGATCAAGTCCTCGAAGGCGGCCAGGTCATCCGACCAGACCTCCAGTTTCTTGCGCAGCTCCTCGAGGTCGAGGTAATTTTTGAGCGATTCCTGGAAATCATGGGACGCCATCAAGTCGAGCAGATAGAACGTCTCGGGCGTTCCCGGCAGCTCGCGCAGCTTGACCACCCAGTCGGGGTCCTGCTTCAGCTCTTCCCGCACCAGGGCGTTGAGAAATTTGCCTTCGCGGATGCTCGAGATCGAGGAGCCGAGCTTGTCGATCTCCTTGCCGAACGCCTCCAGCGCCCGGCCGTACATCAGCGCCGCCTTGCTGAACACGCCGAGCTTCCCGTAGGCATAGGGCACGGCGAGCATGGCTTCCTGCACCGCCGGGTCCGTGACCGCGCGTTCGGACAGGATGGTCCACGGCACCAGGGCGCGTTCGAACCGTTCGCGGGAGGCGTCGGCCCATCCCGAACCGAGCAGGGCGCGGTTGGAGAACGGTCCGCTCAGGCGCACCCTGTCGAGCACCTCCTTGGCGGTGGTGAAACTTTTCTCGCTCATGAGCTTGTCGCCGAGCACCAGGTTCGCTTTGTCCCTGATCGCCAGCGTTGCCGGATTGTCGCTCTCGATCCGGCCGGTCCGATCGAGATACTCCCGGCCGTTCTTCTCCTTGCCGTTCCGGAGCAGCGCGATCCCCAGGTTGTAGGAGCTGAACCCTTCCAGGCTCTTCTCTTTTTGCAGGTCTCTCAGAATGCGGACGGCCTCGGCGTTGCGGTTGTTGGCCATGGCGATATTCGCGCGCAAGAAAGCGAGATCGACGCGGACCTTCGCGGGAACGGCGCCGTGGATGCGCTCGACGGCATGCAATGCGTTTTCCGGCTGGTCTTTCCGGAAGTACATCCGGGCCAGACGGAAAATGGCCTCGTTGCGCACGGTCTCCTCGACATTGCCCTCGATCACCGCCTTGATGGCGTGCCCGGCACGCTGGTGCATCCGGTATGCCAATTCGAAATCACCCACGTCAAACTCCGCCTGGTTGACGTGGTAGTGAAGGGTGTCGCGTTCCGGTTCATCGACCCGGTAGTGCTGCGCAAGCTCGGTGTCGAGCCTGGCGATGGCGTCGAACCAGTCCCCCTGGAATGCGTCGTACAGGGCCTCCCCGAAATAGAGATCCTTCAGTTCTTTCGGAGCGGACGGAGCGGCCGATGCCGAAGACGCAGAGAATATCAGAATTGTCAATAAAACAAGCAGCCTGTTCATTGGTCTACCTATCATTCAGGGTAATGCTTTGGGCGGCCAGAGATAGTTCCACGATCTTGGGGCCCACGGCCTTGTTGACCTTGAAGCTCTCCGATTTTTGCAGGTCGGAGCCTCCCCTGGTTTTGCCGATGACAACAACCTGGAGATCATGCTCACCGGACCGGACATTGCCGGTGTAGATGCGCTGCACCCCCCCCTTCTGCAGGGCTTCGAGTTCCTTGAAGGTGTAAAGATGATAGGCAACCGGCTTGCCGTCCAACCGGATCTCGACAGAGTCGAGACGAAAGGTTTCGCCCTTGACCAGCGATAGGAACACCGCGACCTGCGTATTGGACGGATACAGCAGCTTCTCTTCAAGCTGGTTCAGTTCCGCCGCAATGCTCAGGGCATCGGTCTTGATTTCCTGTACCTGTTCATCCAGCCCCTTGATCTGTTCCCTGGAGACTTCTTCCGCATAGGCAGGGAAGCTCAGCATCAGCAGGGCAACGGATAGAATGAATCTTCCTAAAATATTGAGCATGGCCGCCTCCTGTTCGTCGAACACCTATTAGCCACGGAGGACACGAGTACGCGGAGGAATGGATAAAGTGATTTTATCCGCGGCCATCCGTGTTCATACGTGGCAAAGATAATGAGCATTTAGATTTCCCCGATCAAATTGATGAACAAGCCCTGGTGTTTGTAATCCAGTTGGGTCAGATCATCAGAGAATTTGCTGAAGTTGTAGCCGACCCCCAGCTTGATGTGATTGCCGACCTGCCGGTAAATACCCACCAATACCCCGCTGAGGCTGTCCTTGGCGTCGGGCAGGTCGAGCAGGCGGCCTTCGATCAGGGCGTCCCAGCTGTGGACGAAGTGCAAGTCGGCGCGCACGATATACAGGGACGCCCGGCTGTCAAAATACTCGGGGTTGACCCGGTCCAGGCTCACCTGCCCCAGCCGGTAGGCATACTTGCCGCCGATGGTCCAGCGCCGGGTGAGGTCATACATCGCATCCAACGAGAAGATGTGGCTCTTCTGAATGAAATCCGCGGCCGTATTCGTGACGGTATTGGTGGCCGTATTGGTGACCGTATCGGTGACCTGGCCGGGGCTCGGGAGATTGTAAAAGTACGTATATTTGAACAAGGTGTTGAGGCGGTCATTCGTCACGGGCCGATAGCCGTAACCCAGGACGGCTTCCGTGTAATTGCCGTCGAAGAAACTGCCGAGCGAGCTCTTGCTCTCGGCGTGATTCAGCTTCCCGAGGATCCGCGACGAGGGGCCCATCTGGTATTTGAAGCTGTTCTTGATCAGCCAGCTGTCCCGATCCACCGTGCTCACGCTCATGTCCGGGCTTGCTGTTTCGGTCTTGTCCACGAGATACTCGAACGCGGTCGTCCAGGTGAAATCAACAATCCCGTAACCGACCCGCACGCCGGCCGCAGTGCGCTCGAGACGCGCCGCGGTGAGGGGGTCCCGCAGCGTTCCGAAATCAACATTGGCACCGAAGTTCCAGTGATCAAAAGGCGCAAGGTCGACGCCCGCGGAATGAGTGAGGCCCGTCGGCACGTCGCCGTAGGTGTACTTCTCTTCCGCATACACGCTCGTGCTGTCGGAGTAACGGGTCTTGACCCCGGAGACGATATTTCCTTTGTTCGAACGGATACCGTTGTCCGGGGTCTCGTTGTCGTACACGTAATTGAGGTACATATTGGTCCGGTCGGAGTAGAGATACTCCGTACCGGCCTTGCCGGCGCCGCCGAGATCACCGCTCGACACTTCACCAGTCACCTTGAACCGGTCGGTAACGCGGTACGAACCGCCCGAACCCACACGACCATTGTCTTCGCGGTTGCCCGTCTTGCTGACCGTATCCTGCACGAAACCGTAGGCACTCCATCTCTCCCTGGAATCGTAGGTCGCCCGCAAGGCCGCGTCCGTCCGATCACCCTCCATCTGCGTCGTCGGCACTACCGGCGAGTGATCCACACGGCTGTCGAGCCTCGCCCCCGGGCTCAGGGTCCAATGCTCGGTCAGAAGATAGTTGAGATCGACCTCGGACGCATTGGTATCGAGGCCCTGTTGCCGGGTCGTTATGTCCGCCTTGGCGGTTACATTGATTCTGTCTGTCACCGGCGCCTTCAGGGTGCCGCCGTACTGCCTGGTATCCGTGGCCGTCTCGAGGCCCGGCGCCGAATAGCCCGCATCGAGGCTCTGCGTGTAGAGCGTCAACTGGCCGTTCGCATTGTCGATGATATCTTTGAAACCGAGGCTGGCATCGACCCGGTATGCGCCGGCGCTGATGTTCCCGCTGCCGTCGAACGTGGTGGTCGAACCAAACGTGAAGCCTCCATCGCTGGAAGAAAGGGAAGTCAGGCCGGATCCATTGCTCCTAGACGTCTCCACCTTGATCCACGACTCGGCGCTCTTCCTGAGGGTAAGATCGGCGGCATTGAGCCCGCTCGGGTTCTCCGAATCCTGGTCCTTGCTGGAAGTGATGCCCAGTTTCACGTAGTCGTTCAGCCACACATGGGTACGACCGCCGAGGCTCATGCTGTTGGTGTCTCCGGAGCTCGGCACGTATTCGTAGCGCACGACCAAGTAAACCGGATTACCGCCCGCGGTGTCGCTGGTCACCAGCAGATTGTCGCTCGCCGTCGGCGACAGGGGTTGCGAAAGCGAAATACGTCCCTGCAGATAGTCCACGGTGTAATCAAGGGTCGGCGTCAGATTTTTAACCGAAGTGACGATGCCCGAATCCTTGTCGCGCACCTCGATGCGCACGCGCTCGGAGCCGGTGAGGATGTCCTGATGACGGAGGTAGTAGAGCGAGCCGCCGGTACCCAGAAACTCGTCTCGTGTTCCGACTGTTCCCGGTTGCGCGGCAAAGCCGTCAATCATGAACCGCTGTTCGCCGAAGCTCGTCGTCGCCGGTGTTTGATAATGGGCGTTGGCGCCGTACAATCCGCGATCGACATGCGCCAGATCGTTATCGTTGTACCCGATTTTGAAGTTCCCCCACAGGCCGTAGCTCTCGTCCTTCTTCAGCTTCAGGTAGAACTTGCCGAGCGTCGGTGCCCCCTCCTCCACGCTGCCGTCGTCACCGTAGGTAGGGTAGTAATACTGAGGATCGATGCTCCGGAACAATGAGTCGGAAGATCTGTCTCCTATGTTACTGAAGATATCCTTGACCGGCCCTTCGAGCGAGTCAGCGCTTGAGGTCAATTCCCAGCCCTCGCCGAACTTGCCCTTGGTGTAGAAGGCCAGCCGACCATCGGTGCTGAGCTCGTTGTTAAAGTGCGTCTGATCGTTCGTGACGAGCTCCGCCGGGCCGGTCGTGAAATCCCGGGCGACCGTCACATCGGCGATGCCGACGTAAAACCAGTCATTCTTTTTCAGATCGAGATCGCGCAGGAACAGGTCGCCGTTGCCCGCTGTATCGAGTATCGCCACCTCAACGGTGTGCATGCCCTGTGGCAGAATTTCTTCGGTGACAAACTTGCCTTCCTTTCCGACCGGGACTGCGCGGCCGGCCACGAACACCGAATGATCCGTGGGGACAGCGCTGCCATACACCTTGATGGTCCCGCCGTTCTTCGGAATGTTGTCTACGACGAGGTGGTTCTCGCCGTAGCCGACCAGCAACTCTTTCTCTGCATCGTGGTCCTGAATTTCCACAGGCTGCCGGTCGACGATCCAGATCGGCAGTGGCTTCGTCTCGTCGAAATGATTCGACCCGTCGTAGACACGAAGCACGTATTTCAATGAGTCACCGGGGGCCTTCGGTTTGGGAAGCGTCGGCTGCCACTCGGCCCGGCCGTCCTTGTTGACCTCGATGACAGCCAGCGGTGTATCGTTGAGCGACTCCTGCGCGTCGAAGATGCGAATTTCCGATTTCCTGATAAACGCCGCGTAGTTCGTGTACGTGCGAAACCGTATCAGGTTTTCCGGGTATTCGGTATTCGGGTCGTCCTGATAACGAATGAAATTCGGCCAGGCCGTCGCATTGAGCCGGGGTTTTAGCTCCAGATTGTCGAACTTGAATTGCACATTCGCCTTGTCCAGGGCCACGTCGGTACACCGCTCGATATCGGCGATGCTCTTGTTGGGATCATCGACCGGTTTGCCGTCGACGGTGATGCGCATGAGGTTCAGCGCAAGGGGATCCTTCGGAGTGACCTCACGCGTGAAGCGCGTGATATCCAGCCCCTCGGTGTCGTCAAGCGCCAACAGCTCGTCATATACGATCTGCACTTCGACGCGCGCCGTATCGGACTCGACAAAGCCCGTATTGACCACGTCATCCGATTGCACGTAACCGCGCCCCTCGAACTCCACCTGCCCGTCCTTCAGACCCAGCTGCTCTTTGACGGCATTCATGACCCGGCGGGCACGGGCGGTGGAAAGACCGATATCGTCACCGTACACCATCGCAGTGCGGCGGTCGAGGCGCTCGTCGTTGGTATAGCCGATGAAACGCAATCGCACCTTCGTTTTGTCGCGAATCTCGTCCATGCTGCTGCGCAGACGCTCCAGCTGTTCCGGCGTAATGACCGGCTTGCCCTGCTCAAACAGGACCGGCTTGACGCCGCCGGAAGGCGGATCGTAAACGCGGGTCACCGTTTCCGCACCCGCGGCTTCCGGGCAGAGCTGCGGCTCGTCCGACAGCTCCTGCAGCGCGTCGTCATACCAGAATTCGACTTCGATGCGCCGATTGAGCGCCCGACCTTTCTCGGTGTCGTTCGAGGCAATCGGATTGGCTCCGCCCTTGCCATCCACGTCGATCCCCGACGTCGGGAGTTTCAGCGCATCCTGAATGGCCAGCGCCGCCCGCCGCGCCCGCGCCTTCGACAACGCCAACGCAGTTCCGTACACGCGCTCGGCCCGCCCCGTAAGAGGCAGGTTGTCGGTATACCCGATGAACTTGACGACGACGTGCTGTTTTGCTCCGAGGTTGGTGAGCGCCTGCCGCACCTTTTGGACGAAATCCTCGGGTATGGCCGTCGTGTCATCGTCGAAGTGAAGCGGCTCCACCAGATTCTTGATGCGCGCGCGCTTTGCGTGCCCCTCCTTGTAGCGCAGCTTACACACCGTCTGGACGCGGCACACCTTTACGCGATTCATCTGCTCCGGAACCACCACCTCTTTATCCACGAGCTTATCGGTGAACTCGTCGTACCAGACCTCGACTTCGACCCGCCGATTGAGCGCCTTGCCTTCCTCGGTGGCGTTGCTCGCTATTGGCTGGGATTCGCCCATGCCTTCATAGGTAATCGACTCGGGCGAAAGATGGAGGGCCTTCTGGAAATACTCGGCGGCGACTCCCGCTCGTTCCCGCGATAACGAGAGATTGTCGCCGTACTTTTGCTTCACTCCGCCAAAGAGCTGCGCGTTGTCCGTGTACCCCACGAAATGCAGCCGGACGTTGCTGCGCCCTTTCATCTTGTCGAGCACGTCGCGCAGACGCTGTACAGTGCCTTCGGGAATCTCCGCTTCCCCCGATGCAAAGTGGATCGGAGGGACGAGGTTCTGCAGTTTGATGGTCTTAACCGCTTTCTCCTTGACCTTCTCCATTTGGACTTTGTCGCCCTGCTTGCCAGCCGCGTCACCGTCGCGCACCCATAAGGTGCGCGGCTCATCGGTTCCCGCTTGTTGTTCGACCGCCTGGCCCAGAGCGGTCGCCTCCGATACGCGCGTTTCCGAAGCATCCGGCGAAGCCGAAACAGACGTGGCGTTCGTTTCCGCCATGGCAACGGCGGAAACGAGACAGGTCGCGACGATGAGTGAAATCCGTTTCAGCATTCCCCTTAATTTCCCCTAATGAGGCATCTTGACGGCGACACGTTATTGCCCGCAGTTCACTTTTTTGTAGGAGGCCCGCCCCGCCGCCAGAAGATCTCCGTTTCGATCGTCAATTCGTAGCTTCCCTGCTTCCATCGCTTCTCGATTTCACGCTTGACCGCCTCCGTGCGAGCCTTCACAACGCTCGGATCCTCCAGATCCGCGAGGTACGAGATACGGAGTACAGCCGGCGCCTTGTGCAATTCGTTCAACAACATCTCGATTCTCGGCTTCCATTGCGGCCGCATCTCCGTGGACCCGGGCTCGAACACGCCGTCCGCAATGTCCAGGCTCACGACGCGATGCAGCGTCGCGCCGAAGTTGTATTTGATCGCCTTGCCGCGGGTCAGGCGTCGCACAAGCGGGTTCTCGGTGGTGATGCGGTACCCCGTCGGCAGGGTGCGGTCATCGAGCTTCAGGATGAAGTTGCTGCCCCGATCCTCATCGGGGACCGCAGCGCAGGTGATGTGGAAGCGGCCGTATTTGTCCGTTGTCGCAATGAGACCGCGCGCACTCACGATCCGCACGCCACCCAGGCCTTTCTCGCCGCGGTCGGGGTAGCCGTCGGCGTTGTCATCGTCAAACACCTTGCCGATGATGTCCGTGCAGTCGAAGGTTGGGTCGGCCACGATGCGGACCGTCGCCGACGCCAGGGCGGACACGGCTTCGCCCGTCAAGCCGGTCGTTACCTGGGCGTTGTTGACGTAGTTGCCTTCCTTTACCCCCGCGCCCGGGACGAGCAGTAGTCTGATCGCGTGCTGCTCCTCACTGGTGAGCTGCAGATTTTCCCAACGTAAGTCGCGCATGGTCTTCACCGGTTCGAGCGGGTTGCCGTCGTAACGGGCTGAACCGTCGACGTATTTGAAGCCGGGCGGGAAGGTGTCGACGATAGTCACGTTCGGGAACGGCGCACCCAACGTGTTCTTGACCGTGATCGTGTACGGTACCATTTGTCCGCGCGTCACATTGAGCAGCGACGCCGTTTTCGTGATCGCGACCGCGGTGTTCAACGGCGGATCTACGGGAATGTGATTATCGAAGAGCTGGCTGTCGCCCTCGGCGGGGTTGCTGAGCGTGAAGTGCAGGTAGTACTTCGTACCCACCGAACCCGCAGGGACGCTCGTCGCCGGAGCGAACTCGGACGGCTGCGCTTCGCAGTACGACGCCGTCGCCGGAATGGCATCGTTGGCGCTGCCGGGGCATCCCGGGACCGAAAACGGCGCGGTGGCGTCGCTCGTCGCGGGCGCAATAATGCGCGAAGGCATGGGGCCGTACCCATTCGCCGGCGGTGTGACGCGAATGACGTAGTCGGCCCCCGATGGACAGGAGGGGTCGCTGAAGTTCAGATCGAACTTGTAGTAGCCCTGCGCGAGCGTCACCTGGTCCTGCTGCGCCGGATCATCGAAACAGCTTGCCGGAAGCGCACTGTTCGTCGATGCCCGCACCATGGTTACGGCGCCTCCGGCAACCGGCGTGCGCAGGATCGCGTTGTAGACCACGCCGTCCGGATCGATCGGCAGATTCAGGTTTTGAAGATTGCTGCCCGAAGCAGCCGTGATGCCGGAGATCCGTTGCAGGCTGTTGGTGAACGCCGAGTCGGCGAGGCCGAGCAACGCCGTGCTCGTGGTTGCACCGGGCGCGCGGAACCGGACTTCGTACAGATCGGTGCCCGTTGTCGTGGGTGCGAGGCCGCTCACGCCGTACGCGCCGCTGCCGTCGGTCAGCACGCTCCCCAGCAGCTGGCTGTTCCGATAGACCTGAACCGTCCAGCCCACAAGCGCCCTTTCACCGTTGTCAAAGGTATTGTTGAAGTTCGCGTCGTGCCACGCACGGCCGTTCAGCATTGCGCTGCCGGGCGTACCGCCGATATCCACGGAAGCGCTGGCCGAGGCGCTCTGGCTCGGCGTGTTCCACGTGACCTGCGCCGTATTGGTCACCGTTGTGCCGATCGAGCCCGACACGATCCGGGCGCGGAACCGGAGGACCACGGTACCGTTCGAGGGCAGGCTGCCGTAGACCGACGAATAGTCCGCGGTGATGACCGGGCCTGCGACCGTGATCCCGGCGCTCGACCCGTTCAGCGCTGCCGATCCCGGCTCATACGAAAGTTGGCCGGGCAGGGCATCGGTGATCACTACGTTGGTCGCCGCCGTGACGCTGATATTGGTTACGCGCACCACGTATTCGAGCTCGGCGCCGACTGCGGCGGCCCCGCCGCCGACGACAGCGACTTGCTTGGTGATTGTGAGCTGTTGGCCGCTTCCGACCACGACGAGCGTCGGCTGATAACCGTTGGATGGATCACCGTCGGCGTCGGTGAGCTGCGCAGGCAATTCGTTGGTGGCAACACTGCCCTGGTTACTGATGATCGTCCCCGACGCGACCCCCGCGTTGACCTGGACGTTGAAGGTGATGGTCGCTGCGGCGCCGGGTGACAACGTGCCGGCGCCGGCTCCCGGCAGCGGCGGCGTCAGGTTTGAAGAACTAATGGGAAGACCGGAGGCGAGCGGCGAGCCGCCGGTATCGGGCACTGCCGCGCCGTTCTGCGTTGCGGAGTTGGCAACGTAGGTCGTGTTCGGGGGCACAATATCCGTCAGCACGACGTTCGTCGCCGGCGTCGCCCCCGAGTTGCTGACCGTTATGGTGTAGCGCAGCACGTCGCCCGGATCGACGACGCCCGGCGATCCGTTGTCGACGGCGAGCTGCACGGTTTTCTGCGCGTACACGAGCGGCATGTTGCCAAGCACTTTGCAGGTCGTATCATTGGTCGCCGGCGTGGCCGGATTATCGGACGGCTGTTCGGGAAAGGGGCCGCTGCCCGATCCCGAGCCGCTCACGAAGCCCTGGTTACAGATGGCCGCGCCGTTAAGGAGATTCGGACCGACGACGACATCGAACGTGATGGTTGCGACATTGCTCGAGGTCGAGGTGGCGTCGGCGCGCATGGCGCCCGAGGTAGCGTCTTCGGGTGCGTGCACCAACATGCCGTTTTGCAGCGGCGAAACACCGGGTGCGGGGTCCGCGACGGCCGATCCGTCCAGCGTCGTGGTGTTGGCGACGTAGGTCGTGTTCGCCGGAATCAGATCGCGCAGGGTGACGCCCGTCGCGTTCTCGGTGCCGATGTTCTTGATCGTGATGGTGTAGCGCACGGTATCCCCCGTCATCAGCACGGCCGGATCTCCCGTCATATCCTGCGCCGTCTTCTGGATGCGGAAAGCCGGTGCGGAGGATATAACCGTGCGCGTCGGATCTTCGTCGCCCTGTATCGCGGGGTTGTCGACGCCGTTGACGTTGGGATCGTCGCTGTTGCCGAACAGGAAGCCGGACACCATCAACTGCGCCTGATTCAGCACGACCGTCCCGTTCGTGATCACGGGCGCAAGCTTCACATCGAACTCGATGACGATCGTGTCATTCGACCCGCCCGCGGCCGAGATACTGAGGTTACGAATGTCAATGAGCCCTGTCCCCTTGGTACCGCCGGTCGGGTTGGTGTTCGAGGTATTCGCCCCCAAGGGCACGGTGACGAGTTGCAGCGTGCCCGGGACGAACATCGGGGTGGCGTTCAGCCTGTCCGGCTCGTCGACGATCGAAAAATTGCTGACAGGGGCCGTGCTGATGTTCTTAATCAGAATTTGGTACCGCAGCGTATCGCCGGGAGTGACGATCGAGCCCGGTTGCTTGCCCGGCGTCGCGTTCGTAACGGTCTTCTGGAATACCAGCACGGGTTGCACGCCGAGCGTAGTCGCGGACGCTGGCCCCACGCAGTAGACATTGGGCGGCGTGACATTCGGGCAGCCCGCACCGGTTCTTTCATAGGGGCTCGGGCCGTCGAGCGAGGTCCAGTCAGCAAGAACGCCGTTTTCGATCTGGCTATTGGCCACAACGACGGTGGCACGATACGTGAGTATCAGGGTCTGGCCGTCGGGGATGTCGAGGCTCCCGTCGCCGTTGCCCTGCCCCCAGATGAGCGGACCGTTCGGCGCACCGGCGGGTGTCGGGACGAACCCGCTCACGGAGACGCCGTTGATCGTTGCCGTCGGCGCAAAACCGGAATACCACGCGAGCCCGGGCGGCAGCGTGTCTTTCACATTGACGTCGAAGGCCGTTGAGTTGCCGGCATTGGTCGCCGTAACACGGTATTCGAGGATGTCGCCCCCCACGGCCACATCGCCCGGTTGTTTGCCCGGCGTCATGTTGGCTGCGGTCTTGGTGAGCGTCAGTTTCGGTTCTACCACGGTAACGGGCGACGTGGAGCCGGTCAGCGTTTGCGTCGTTCCGGTCGCGCCGTTCGTAAAAGTAACGCTGACAGAGTTCTGCAGCGTACCGCCTGCCTGGGTCTGGAGATCGTTATTGGCCCGTGCGTAATACTTGATGCGAATGACCGGATTCAGCGTGTTGGAGACCGTGTCATCCTCGGTGGCAGTGACCACCGTGCCGATGTTCCATATCGCGTTGCCGGAGGTGTTGTCGGCCGGGAAGGATAGGAAGGACGCCTCAACCGGCGTCCGGCCATTGATGCTCGCGATACCCGCGAATTCGTAGGTGATGTCGTAACTGCCATTGTTCGCGAGCACGTAACTCAGACCCGTCGCGGCCAAGTTGTCGGTGATTGCCAGATTCCTGGTCGTGCCCTCCGGCAGCCGGAACTCGATCTGGAACTGCTTCTGCGCGCCGATGGCGGGAACGACGGACAACGACAAGTCCGTTTTCGTTATCTGGACGGCAGGCACCGATAATGAGGCGCTGGCGGTCGTTTCGTAATCGTTGATGGCGTTGCCGATGTTGGGCAAGGCGCCGTTGCGCATTCCCATGTCTCCGCCATCCGCGCCTATTTTCCCGGTGCTGTTCAACGCCGTAGCCTGGCTCGGCAGGGATTGCCAGCTCGCTTGAATGGTGTTGTTCAAAATCTTCGAGCGGCTGTGCCGTGGTATCGATGCGAACCTTGAACGTGAAACTTCGGGCCGCTCCCGGAGCGATCGCGTACTTCGGGTCGGACAGGTTCCAGCGAAAGATCGGGCGATTGGCGCCGAGCGTGGTCGCATCGACACTATCAGGCGGATCAGTGCCGCCCGTGCTCCCCGCCACATAGATCAGATCCTTGACAGCCGCGAGGTCATCCAGCACCCGGAGGTTGTAAGCGGTTGCCGTGCCCGAGTTGGCGGCCGTCACGGTCACGGTCACGATGTCGCCGGCATCGCCGCTTGCAACTGAGAACGCCTTGGTGAGCGTGATCCTCGGCTCCTGCACGACCACCGCCGCCTCGCCGTACGTGAGCACCACCTGCTGCCCGGCTTGATCGACGTAGCTCGCGGTCACGTTGGTCGCGCTGCCGCCGTTGCGAATCAGGCCCCCGCTGTTGGTGTTGGTCGTGTTCTCGACTCGTGCGATGAACGAAATCTTGAAGTCGTACCGGTTGTTGGTCGTCCCCTTCGTGACCTGTTGATCGCCGAAGTTCCACTGTACGACGTTGTTGGTGCAGGTCGGCGTAATCGTCCCGCCGGGCACGAAGCCGGCATCGGAATACGGCGCTGCGCTCAGATTGACGACCGGGGCCTCGGTGCACCGTATGCCGACGGGCAATTCATCACGGACCACGAAGTTACGCAATTGCGCGACCGGGATCGAGGTGGTGAACTCGTATTTGATCTCCTCACCGATCGACGCCCCCTGCGGGCTGGTGCCGCTCAGCGGGGTGTTGGACGTGGCGACGATTTTTTTCGGCTGCGTCAAAACGGGAATGATCTTGACCGTCGCGGAGGCTTCGGCGGACTCATACACCCGTGCGCCGCCCTTGTCGCCGTTCAATCGCTGCGGCGCATTTTGGTGACCGGACGGCCCCTCGAGGCTGTCGTACGTCGCCTTCGCCTTGTTGACGAACTGCTGCAGCGGAGCAGCGCTGTCGTCGTAGTCGACGCGGTAATAGAGCGTGACGGACTTTCCCGCATCGATACGCAGCAAGGGTTTGCTGTTGGTATACGAAAACTGGATGGTCGCCGGCACCCCGTTCTTGACCACGTCGTCAGTCGTGATCGCGCCCTCGCCGTCCGTGTCTGCGCCGTCGATCAGCCCGTCGCCGTCGTTGTCCAGGCCATCGCTGTTGAACGGGACGACATAGGCCAAATCGCTCGGGTCGAGGATGTCGGTGGTGGAGACATCGTAAGCCGGTGCGCGCGGGACGCCGTTGCTGCTTGCTTCGTTGGTGAGCGTGAGGCGGTAGACGTAGGAGTCGTAGGCATCACCGTCATCGGCCAGCGGCACGAAGTGGCTGCACGCCGGACCTACGCCGTAGAGCGCTTCGTTACAGACCTCCTTGACGATCGACAGCTTTGGCTCCTGGATAGTCAGGTCGACCCTTCGCGCCGCCTCGTGCGGGTAACCCACGGTGTTGGGCCCCAGGTCATACACTTCCTCCTGGTTCGTGTTGGGATTGAAGAAGACGGCCTGAAAATATGAATTGAGGACGTTGCTGCTGAGCGCGGCGTGCTGATTCGGTGCCGCGCTGACATTGATCGGGTCATTCATGATGCGGTCTGTCACATTGACTCGGAACCACTCGTCCTTGACGGTGATGCGCTCCGCGGGAACGGCCTGGTTGAACGTCCAGTTAAACCATCCCTCATCCAGGGGCTGGGGTGGTGGCGGCGCAAGACTCGTCCCCTTGTTCAGGCCGATGCTTTTGATGGCGCTGGTCGTGCTGCCGTAGGGGTCGATGTTCGCATAGGGATCCGTGGAAGATAGGTATCCCTGTCCTGCGGGCACTTGATCGACGACCTGAATCTTCTGGACCGCAATATAGGTAAAACCCGGGGTCTTGAAGCCGAACCAGCCGCCGGTATCGATGTGGAACGTGCAGTCCTCACCGATCTGCACCAGACGATCGGGCAGCGAGGGCGGCGGATTATTCTCCGTGCAGGTCCCGTACTCGGACTTCAATAGATTGAAGCCGATGACGCGCGCGCGTATGCCGTCGAGCGTATAGTTGTTCGCGCGATCGGTGATGCCGTCTGGTCGCGGGGTCGGCGCCGGGAACCACAGCGGCGTGCCGTCCCATAACCTGATTTGCCCGACCGTGTCCGCGCGGAACGTCAGATCGTCGGCCGCGCTGGGATCGGTGTTCTTGATGACCTGAAAGCCGTAATTGACGGTCGCGCCGGGGGCTATCCTCCCTCCGGTGCAGTCATAAATCGCGGCTGTGTTCGGTATGGGTGAAGGAAGCGTCCAGACAGGTAACGGCGGAGGGTTTGTTGTCCTCGTGCAGCCGGCCGGCGCCGAAGAAACGACCATGCCCTGCCCGAAAGAAACATAGGTATGGTATTGACTCCTGTCGTTGTTGTTGCTCGCATCGTGGCCACCGTTGTTCGTGACAGCGACCGTCAAGGGCAGCGGCTGTGTCGGATCATTGGTGAGAATGAAGATCAGCTCTGAACCGACGATATCGACATCCAGGTCCTCCGGGAAAGCCGGTCTGTTGTCGGTGAAGGAACGGGTCTGGTGGCCTTGCGTAGTGCAGAAGGTGTCATACTCAACCGTGAGTGTGTTCGTTAACGTTGTCTGATTGGCCGGATCGGTTCCGGGCGGATCGCTGTTCGGGGCCTCGGTGCGGACATCCAGGTTCGCGACTTTGTCATAAAAGGACGATTTGACAAGAACGATGGGAAAAGTCACCGTCAAGACGTCGCCTTCACGCAACATGTTGATCTGGTTGGGATAATTCGGGTTGGCCGTCGTGCTGGTTAATATGAATATTGGCTGCGTATTCGACAGAGGTACGGCAGGGTCGGTGGACGTCAACGTACCCGGCGCTGGATCGGCCCAGGTGATCTGATCGATCATTCCGGGATAGCTGCCGTAGGCAGGTTGAATCGTGTTGACGCCAAAGGCAGCGGCCCGCACCTGCAGGGCTTTGGCAAACCCGCCTGCCCAGTACGTGGGGTCAATAACGTACTCGGGCGGAAGAAGGTCCGTCAGCCTGATGTTCTTGACCGTGCCGCCCGAGTTGTTGGTGATGGTAATGGTCACCAACCCTTTGCTGCCCACCGGCTGCGTTGTATTGATGCCCGTGATCGCGCGCTGCACCGTAAGGGGGGCCCGGTCGCCATACATCGTGTACAAGGTCGCCACCGCCCCCGGCGTAATGCCGGTAGACGTAGCGGTAATGCCCCCGGCGGGCGGCTGCGCTCCACAACCCCACTGAATGTCGCTCACCGTGTTGGACTTGCTGCTTACGCAGGAGCCGTCAGCCGTGATCTTACCGACGAGATAGAAGGAAGCGGTGCCGCCGGCAACGACATCCACTTCGTAGCCGTCCGGTGAAGTGGCCATGTCGCCAAAGGGATTCGTAACGATGAAGTCATTGATGGTGTTGCTTGCGGCGACACAGGGGGACCCGCCGGGCAGCAAACCGTTGTTGGCGGCAATGGCATTGGCGCTTGCGGCCGTTGGGCATGCGTAATTGACGACGAGATTGTTCGCCTGCATGACGTCGTCGAAGCGCAGGTCTTGGAGGCCCGCGAGCCCGGTGTTGTTGACGTCGATGCGCCAGACGACATCGTCGTTGTTATTGCCGTACACCGGGTTGCTGCGGCTCCCCTCGCGCTGGTTCGCGTCGTAATTCCAACCGGTCTTTGTCACGCTGGGGAGCGGCTCGCGCAGCGGCAGGGTGTCCGTCGCGCTCTGCGGTGAGTCGGTGCAGCCGGAGTCGGTACTGAAGGTCAGGGTCGCCTGGATGGTGCGGCTCGCGCTGACTAAACCCTCCGGACCGGCGACGCGCCGAACAGCAAACGTAAGAGCAATGGTTTGTACGCTGTTTCCCTGCCCAGGGGCCGAGGCCAGGCTGCTCAGGGCCGGAATCTGGGCTGGGATCCAGGTCAACACTGAACCGCCGCCGCTGATACTTGGGGCTGTGCCGGCCACTGCGGGGCCGCCGTTGACGCTGTACCTCATGGGCGTCGGCGCGGTCGGATCGTAGGTCAGCCCCGAACTGCCCAGGTTCTCCGCAACCGTCATGTTTGACATCGTCGCGCCGGAGTAGGGGTTCGCAATGACAATCGTGACGTAGCCGTACCCACAGAGCTCGCTATAGCTTGCGCTCGTGCCTGCGTTCGCGGTCAGGTCATGGGTAATGAATGGAGGAGCATTGTTCTTAATGTCGCAGGGAGCGGCAAACGCCGCGCTGACAGTCAGCAGCAGGACGACGAGGGCCGCTGCCGATCGGACCAGATGCATCGCAACAACTGACAACAATTTCGTCTTCAACGAATTAACCGCTCCATCGTTCCGTTCGCCTTGACGCGGCCTTTCTGTTTTTGCGAATCTCTCATCAAAAAAACACCGCCCGCGAGTACTGTCCTTGTCGGCACCGTTGAGAAGATGTCCCCGCTTGCAGGTCTTCCGGTTCGAACGCATCCAATGCTTTTCCTCTTGCCTCATAGGTCGTGACATAATCCGTTGTGAGAAATCACTGGTGTCGCGGGATGGATGACGGCTTCCGAGACCGCGATGTTCCGCCTCCACGACCGTCCACCCTCTTCACTTTCTTCCTCGGCAGGATCTGCTGCCGTGATCGGGAAAGTTCGCAATGGGATAACACTAACAGAGACCGATCGCTCCTGTCTCGGCTTTTTATGACATGCTCTCGGCTTTTTATGCTTTTTGGTAAAGAAAATCGCTATCGGGGCAGGCTTCTGTAAGCGGAAGGCGTCTGGCCGGTCAGCTTCTTGAAATTTCTGCCGAAGCCGGTCGAATCGGCAAAACCGAGGGAGGTGGCGATTTCGGCTACGCTCTGTGCGCTGGTGCGGAGGAGGTTCTTGGCTTTCGTGATTCTGCGGTTATTGAGATAATCCTGATAGGACAAATCCATCACCTTCTTGAAGATCCTCGAAAAGTGGGAAGGCGACATTCCGGCTTCGCGCGCAACGGCGTCGAGACGGATGTCGGTTCGGTAGTTGTCGTTGATAAAACGAACGGCCTGCTGGATCTTATGGTACTGGCCGAGGGTGACGGCAGGAGGCGGTCCTCCCGGCTCTGCGCGCGTATCGGACCCCGGAAGGATGTTCTTTCTGCTCTGTTTGTCCGCCTGCTGGAGATCGAGAGAGAAGTCGATCTTCGTGGAAAGCTCGGATATGCTGAAGGGCTTCTTCAGGTAGTCGCGGGCGCCGCTCCTGAACGCCTCGACCGCCCCCTCCTCGTCGCCATTTGCCGTGGCGATGATGATGAGAATCGAGGGCTCAACGTCCTTGATCTCTTTCATGACGTCGATGCCGGAAAGGAAACCCTCCCACCAGGCTTTTCGGTTGGAACACATCGCGTGCTTTTCTTTCTTTTTCATAGGCTGTGACATGATCTGTTTTAAGAAATCACCGGTGTCGCGGGATTGGCGACAGCCTTCGAGAACCGGCTGCGAGCCGCCCTCCACGACCCTCTACCCCTTCACCCTTTTCTCGGCAGGGTCTGCTGCCATATCAAGAAAGTCCGCAACGGGATAACACTAACAGAGATCGATCGCTCCTGTCTCGGCTTTTTATGACATTCTCACGGCTTCTTATGCTTTTTGGTGAAGAAAAATCACTTCTGGGGCAGGCTTCTGTAGGCGGAAGGCGTCTGGCCGGTCAGCTTCTTGAAATTTCTGCCGAAGCCGGTCGGGTCGGCAAAACCGAGGGAGATGGCGATTTCGGCGACGTTCTGGGCGCTGGTGCGAAGGAGGTTCTTGGCTTTCGTGATTCTGCGGTTATTGAGATAATCCTGATAGGACAAATCCATCACCTTCTTGAAGATCCTCGAAAAGTGGGAAGGCGACATTCCGGCTTCGCGCGCAACGGCGTCGAGACGGATGTCGGTTCGGTAGTTGTCGTTGATAAAACGAACGGCCTGCTGGATCTTATGGTACTGGCTGAGGGTGACGGCAGGAGGCGGTCCTCCCGGCTCTGCGCGCGTATCGGACCCCGGAAGGATGTTCTTTCTGCGCTGTTTGTCCGCCTGCCTGAGCGCGAGATAGAAATCTATCTTCGTGGAAAGCTCGGATATGCTGAAGGGCTTCTTCAGGTAGTCGCGGGCGCCGCTCCTGAACGCCTCGACCGCCACCTCCTCGTCGCCATATGCCGTGGCGATGATGACGAGAATCGAGGGCTCAACGTCCTTGATCTCTTTCATGACGTCGATGCCGGACATGTCGGACAGCCGGTATTCGATGACCGCGAGATCGATGTCGCTGCGCCGTTTCACCCGCTCGATCGCAACCCGGCCGGTCTCAACCGCGACGACCCGGTATGCGTCGGAAAGGCTTTCGACGTACCCCTTGTCCTCGTCAACGATCAATATCTGGGAAGGGACGGTGGTTCCCGCTGCGGGCGGACGCGCGTTGTTTGAACGTTTCCCGCGAAGCTTCGTGCCGTGGCTTCTCGATGGTTTGTCAATCATTTTTGTCATTCACTTCACCCGTCTGTCCAGACTCCGGCACTGAACGACCTCGGATACATGTTCGTCGAGGAGGTCTTCCATTATGGTTTTCTGCAAGTCCGCCTTACGCTCTCTCATGTGGTTACCTTCAATCACGCATAATCATGTTTTTACGCGGGTTCCCTCATCATGCAAAGAGCGAAGAGTGGACACGCCGAAAGAAAAGGTACCACGAATATATGCCCCATTTAAATATAAATGTCAAGAGAAGCTTCATTCATCCTTTCGCCGTTGTTTTATCTTCGGAGTTGTCACCCCGTTGACAGGACTCTTTTTCTGACGCATGCTCATTTGTTGTTATCATGAACTCCCCTCTTCTTCGCAATTGCTAAAATCGAGAGCCCACAATAAACGCAACTGCATTTTGGGTGTCACATATAACCTGCTGTAGGTACGCTGGGGGACGTATCGGGATTCCCTACTCGTTAACGTGGGCGTTACTGCTTTCTAAATTTCATAGGGCAGGTGATGCTGCTCAGGAAATCAGCGGGCACTCATTTGAAGGCTGCCTCTTAAATCCGCGACCCCAAAACGCTCCCGATTTTCATCGACCGGCAAGATGTCTGTTCGATCATTCCTCCGGCAGGTGACATGCTATATGGCTCCGGGTACTGAAAGCAGAATGGGCAGGTCACGGTCAACCACCTCACCCAACTGCAAGCATCTCGACCCTCTACAACCCTTCCCTGCAATGAGTATTTTTCCAGAACAGCTTGACTTGTGAAGAAATATTACTTAAACTGACGCCATTCCGCGAAGTTTTGCTTATAAATTAAAGTAGGAGAGCTCTATGCCGTACTCAGCCGAGATCAGCAGAAATCAGCCGACTTGCTTTCTGTTTTTAGTAGACCAATCAGGTTCAATGGAGGATAAATTTCCCGGCGGCGGAAGGTCAAAATCGCAAGTTGTGGCTGATGTCTTAAATAAAACGCTCTTTACTTTGATTACGAGATGCACAAAGTCAGATGGCGTAAGAAATTATTTTGATATCGGCGTTATCGGTTATGGCGGAGATTCTTCGTATAATGGTTTCAGCGGAACGCTGGACGGCACAATTCTTCATCCGATATCAAATATCGAGTCGTGCCCGGTAATGATAGAAGAACGGATGAAGAAGATCGATGATGGAGCGGGAGGCATTATCGAGCAAAAAATCAAATTCCCCGTATGGTTTAAACCGCAAGCTTCCGGATCAACACCAATGTGTCGGGCAATCCGGACTGCGGCAAAAGAGCTGGTTCAGTGGTGCGATTCTCATCCGAACAGCTACCCTCCTACTGTCTTACATGTTACCGATGGTGAATCAACTGACGGCGACCCGGAAGCTCTGGCTAATCAGCTCTGTCAAATATCCACAAGCGATGGAGCTGTTTTGATGTTCAATCTGCATATAAGCACATTAGGGTCAGAACGATCAAAATTCACAGCTTCTGAAAGCAACCTGGTTGATCAATATGCCAAACTTCTTTTCCGCATGTCCAGTCAATTGCCCAAGCACCTAATCGACTATGCTCATAATAAGGGTGTTCCTGTCAGCTTCGCATCACGAGGCTTTATTTTTAACGCTGAACCGGCGGAGATCGTTGATTTTTTCGATATAGGCACACGGGCATTACAACTACAGGCGCAGCGATAGGGTTTTTCACAACATGCAAATAGTTTTTAAAGGTTTTGTCCCGAAAGAGCTTGAATATCCTGATAACAATGAGGACGCATATTTAATAGAAGACAATTTTGTTGCCATCAGCGACGGAGCCTCCGAGTCATTCGATGCGAAGAATTGGGCACAGATCCTCGTACGCAGGTTTGTTAATTTATCTCAATTCAGGGAATCGTGGCTCGTCGGAGCAATTAACGAATATTCAAGCTTGCACAATCGGGAGGAACTCTCATGGGCAAAACAAGCCTCTTTTGACAGGGGGAGTTTTGCGACTCTTCTCGGAATTAAATTCCATCAGGAATCTAACTCTGTCGAAGTTCTTGCAATTGGCGATAGCCTTGCGGTATTGATCAGCAACGGAAACCTCGATAAATCGTATCCCTACACTTCATTCGAAGATTTCGATCAAAACCCCACACTGCTTTCTACAAATCATTTTCTTAACGATTTTATCAAACAGCAAGACTTCCTCTTGACTCATTCAGTTACCTGGAATCTTCAGCCTCTCACTAATCCGCTTGTGCTGTGCATGACAGATGCCCTTGGGCAATGGTTTCTCAAAACGTATCCATCAGACACAACTGCTTTGGAGTCTTTATTATCCTTTCGTCGCGAGGCAGAAATGCAGGAGTTTGTTGCTGCGTTACGGAAGGAGAAATCTATCAGGACTGACGATACAACGCTCATCGTTATAAATATGAACGGATAGACGCAATGTCTTATTATCCCACCTTTCAACAGTATGACGAGGCCTTACAAAGTCCTGGCCTCGCATTACTCGATCAAGAGCTAAAAACCGGGGTCGTTAAGAAAAACGGCTTGGGATTGCCGCTTGCATTATGCGGGGGGTTCGCGCTTACCTATACGCTTAGTTGCGGCAATAAAAAATACGCGGTGAGATGTTTCCACAAAAGGTCAAATGCCCTTGAGCTAAGATACAATGCCATCTCGAAGAAGCTGCATGCCTTGTCGAGCGATTATTTCCTGGATTTTGAGTTCCAACCGAAAGGAGTGAGGCTCAATAACGATTATTTCCCTGTTGTCAAAATGAACTGGGGGACCGGGGAAGAACTCGGCATATTCATAGAAAATAATTTCCACCAAAAAAAAGCAATTCAAAACCTGAAAAAATCATTCCTGTCTCTATCTTCTTTTTTGCGCAGCAAGGAAATAGCACACGGAGACATACAAAGCGGCAATGTCCTGATAAGTAATTCAGGACTGCAACTTCGGCTCCTGGACTATGATGGAATGTTTGTCGACGAAATCAAGGACCTTGGGAATTCGGAATGCGGGCATAAGAACTTTCAACATCCCAGGCGGTCATCCCAATTCGACAAATATCTGGACAGATTTTCTTTGATCAGCATTTATCTGGCCCTGCACGCCCTCGAAAATGATAAGAACCTCTGGGCGAAATCCCAACCGGACGGGGAATCGATATTATTTAAAGCAAACGACTATGCCATGCCTGCCGGTTCTGCGATCTTCTCAGCGCTCTTTTCAAAACCGGCACTCAAGAAGCCTGTCCAGAACTTCGCCGCTGTCTGTGAGTCCCCCTATGAAAGCGTACCAAGCCTCGATGACTTCATACGAGGGAAGAACATCCCGCGGAAAGCAATATCGATTTCCTCAATTCCGGCGGAAGGAGCTGCTCAAGCATATATTTCTCAGTATCCGATTCTCGATGCCGGAAATTATTCTTTGTGCCTGCAACACGTCGGCGACCGTGTCGAACTAATCGGCCGGGTATTTGCGATCAAAGAAGGCAAAACCAAATTCGACAAACCGTACTTTTTTGTTAATTTCGATGACTGGAAAAAAGAAAGCCTCAAAATTACTATTTGGTCGGATGTCTTGGAGAAAATGAAAATACGCCCATCTGGATCCTGGGTTGGGAAATGGGTGAGAGTCGTCGGCTTGATGGACCCGCCCTATACGGGGAATGTGGGCAAAGATAAGAATAAACGCAGATATACTAATCTATCAATCACCCTGGCAGAGAGCAGTCAACTTTACATAATTGATGAGAAGGAAGCTAAATATAGACTGAACTCGTCCGGCGAAGGTAAATCATCAACCGCAAAACCATCTGTACAGTCAGTAAAAAATACAGAAATAATTCAAAACATGGGGCCGGGAGGAACTGGTCAGACAGTTACCGTTACGGGAGGCCCCATTTCCAACAACAAGGTTATCTTTCTCCAGATGCAAAGACGTGCATTCAAATCAACCCCTCCGTCTTCCAGCACCCATCAGTATCAGCAGCAGGCCGTCTCTCCAAAAAAGAAAGGAAACAGCAGCAAGTTCGTTCCACGGGTCGTTATCATCGTCCTTCTCACGGCTGTTATAATGCTGTTGCTTCATTTTTGCAGATAGGAAGGACACATGGGCTTGTAACCACGGAAATCAATTGGGCAATGCCAGTTCTTGCCCCTCATGTCCAATTCTTCTTAACGCCCTGATGGAATGACGTCTCCTTTGATTTTAAGGATCTCGATCGCGCGTAGGAGCTGCAGGTCCTTGTTTGACCGGAGCTGCGCAAGAGTCATGCCCAACTCCGCCTCCGGCAACAGCGGCGAGATGTCCGCCGGGAGAGAGACCGTAACATCGGGTGCGATGCCCTTGTGCCAGATGGTGCGGCCATTCGGCGTAAGCCATTCCATGACGGCAAGCTGCAGCGCCGACCCGTCCGAGAGGGGCACGATGTTCAGGACCGTCCCGGTTCCGAAGGTCGTCTCACCGACGATGATTGCGCGCTTCGCGTCCTGAAGCGCGCCGGCAACGATCTCCGAGGCGCTGGCGGTCCCTCTGTTGATCAGGACAACGAGGGGGAGGCCGCACTTCCTTCCGCCTGTTTCAACGGGAACGGCCTGCATCTTGCCCTTTGCGTTCTTTTCCTGCAGCACCGTCCCGCTTTCAAGAAACCGGCCCGCCACGCCGATTGCCGTGTCAAGGAGCCCGCCCGGATCGTTCCGGAGGTCGAGGATCGCGCCTTTTGCCCCTTGCTGCTCAATTACAGCAAGCGCTTTTTCAAGAGCCTGCGAAGTGCCTTTGCTGAAGAGTGCTATCCGAACATGCGCGATACGCAGGTCAGGCAGCATACGCCACGTGACGCTTTGAAGAGCGATGTTCGCCCGCTTGATGGTGACGGTCCTTTTCCCGCCCGTGGACGGGTCCTCGAGCGTGAGCGTCACGCGGGTCCCGGCAGGACCCATGATTTTGCTCACCACCTCTTGCAAGGAGAGGCCGGCGGTGTTCGCGTTGTCGACCTCGACAATAATGTCCCCGGGGCGGATACCCGCCTTCTGCGCCGGTGATCCGTCCATCGGAGCCACAATGGTCACCCGGTCTTTTTTCATCTGGATTTCTGCCCCGATGCCTGCAAACCGCCCGACCTCAATGGTCTTCTCCTCCGTGACCATCTCCGGGGTGAGGAAACCGCTATGCCCCGTGTCTCCCAGGGAATCAACCATGCCGGAAATGGCGCCGTACGTCATAGTGCGCGGCTGAATGCTGGGCCGGTCCACATAATAACTGTTGATCGCGTTCCATGCTTCCGCTATCAAGCTAAAGTCGGGGGCAGCTTTCTTCGGGATTGACGTTGACGGATAAGGATCAGGCAGAATAGAGCTATGCAGAAGGGCCCCTATAAATATTCCCATGATGAGCGGAAGAAGCCAGTAAGTAAAACCTTTTGCATTTGCGAATCGGTATTTTTTTTCCATATTAATCCGTCCTTACCCGGACAAGCCGGAGCCAAAGCCTTTGGAACCGCCCGGACGTAGCCTTACCCTGCTGTTGTCATAGCGCGGGCATAAGCTGTTGCCACAGCGCGGCCCTAAACGAAGTCGCGAAGTGAATCTTGCGGGTATTGCACTAAAGCAAAGCTCCGACTTGTTTTGACGTCCTTGCGCTCTTTGCGACTTCGCGTATTTTTCTTCCCCTACTGCGTAAAAAATGACTCTTTCGTCAGTCCTGATAAAAACATCCCTGTTACGTCGATATGCCGACCATATAGTCGACGCCTTCCCATCTATCCTGAGCAGGCCAGTAGATCGTGAAGAAGATCATGCCGCCAGCGGGAAGGTCGCTCGAAGGGAGGTCCGCTACATGAACGCCGAGTCCGGTATCACGCGTCCGGATATCCTTTGCCGTCCGCCAATAGTCCGCACTCCAGTGGACCGCGGCCGGCTGCAGCACTTCGATGCGAAATGTCCTGCCCGCTTTTATGCTGCGGATCTTGTGGTTATAACGCCAGAGGGAGTGGAGAGGACCTCTCTTCTCGACCTGGTATCGCTGCACGGTCTGGGGAGGCATGCCGAAGACCTTGTTATCGCGGAGGGAGCGGAGCAGCGTCACATATTCCGCGTGTGCCCACACGAGCGGCATGGCCGAGCCTGATGGCCTGCCGAAAAAGAGTTCCCTTCCGGGAATGTCTCCTGCGTCCCAGACCTGCTCGGGGATGAGACCTCCCGCATTCGCCGTGGATGCCAATACACGAAGAAGCCTTTCCGCCTCGCTTTTCCTGCCTGCGGCAAGCTCATAGTGCGCCCGCTCGCCCGCGATCAGGGGCCATGCCCTTCCGATGCCGGTCCCGTCAAAAGGAGAACCATCGGCATGCTCGCCGTACCCGTCGTCATTATACCGGTGCCAAAGAGGGCCATAAGGCATGTCTGCTTTGAGCAGGGAATCGACGACCCTGACGGTGTTCAGGATCCTGGGATCATCTGCTGAGCGGAGCCCGAAGCGAACGAGCGCAAGGGCATCGGGGCTCACGATCTCCGAAGCGGGCAGATTGCTCTGGCCCGGCGGCCGGTTCTTGATCGTCACAAAGCCGGAAGCCGGTGACGATGCGTCGGAGACCTCAGGAGGAGCGATCCGCACATAGTAGCCTTCCACTCCCGTCTTTTTCGCAAGATCCGTCCCTTTCACATAGATCCATTGTTCGATGCTGTCGTTCCAGAAGTCCGCCGTTTCCCGCAAGTAAGAGGCAATTTCCGGCTCACGATTCAGGTCTGCCAGATCGGCCGCGCAGAGGAGGGCTGCGATCTCCGCGGCAAGGGTGAAGGGAGAGTAGCCCGGGTCCTCCTCCCACCGGTCCTGCTGCGTTACCGGCCCGTTTTGGACGATGAAGGACGCCGCCCGTTTCGCCATGGGCCACAGCCGCTGCTGTTCCCCCTGATCGAGCGCTTTTTCCCGCCTCGCGAGATCGACGAGCATGATGGGGAGCGCTGTCTCATCCATCTGAATGCCGCCCCAATAAGGAGTGCCGTCGTGCCACATGTTCTGGGGCCAATGGCCGTCCGGTTCCTGTGTGGATTGAAGATAATGAAGCACCCTTCTCGCGTCTTCATGCGCGCCTGCCGCCAGAAGCCCTGACGCCGTTTCTACAAGATCACGCGGCCAGGCTAGATGATAGCCGCCCAGATCGTCATCGGTCTTGGAAAATCCCCATGGCACGGAGAGGCTCGCGATCAAACCGCCTGGAAAGTTCTTGGCCTCGTGGGTCTGCATGACTGCCGTGCTTATCCGGTAGAGATCGCGTGTACCCTGCCCGTCTCTACCAAGTGGAAGAAGTTTCTGCTGCCACGTCTGCCACTCGCTGATGTAATCCTTTTTTGCACGATCGAACCCGTCGAACAGGCTCGCCAAAGCACGGTTTCCTGCCTCCGCAGCATTCCTGCCAAAGCCGAGGGCAAGCGTGAACTCTCCCTTTGCAGATTGAATGTCGATCTCTCCAATGAGTGCAATATTCCCGTTCTCTGCCCGGTCATAGGTCCAGGTCATCTGTTTATGCTGTGCGAGGTCCTGCCACCCGTCGGAAGTGCCGACAAAACCCGCGGACCGATTGAGCCATGGTGCCGAGCAGGCAAGGGCCAGGGTTATCCCGGCCCGTTCGGCAAGAAGCATCGGCACCCCCTTGTAGTCTCCTGTCCAGCCCGTGTTTCCCCATCCCGCGTTCGCGATGTGCGGAGCAAGCAGTACGTACACCCGGTACATTTCCAGCTTTCCCTGAAGCGGCACGAAGCGTGTCTGCTGCAGCAGTACCTCACGCAAGGGGTCGGTCAAAACTTCCTTCTCGATACGAAATCGGCCGTCCTCACTGACATTCTCGATCCGAAAGGCGGGTACGCCCGGAGCGAGCTGGGCAATACTATGCCGCGCAGTTCTTTTCTCGTCGGAGAAATAGTCCGCGCCGTCGGTAATGATCAAACCCATGTCGCGGGTGCATGCCTGGTCCACCCGGGGATAGTAGATCTCGTTGAATATGCCGTGACTCAACGTGAACCAGACGCGGCTCGCAGGGTTCAGGGACGTGCCTACGCCGTCCTTTGCGCTGGATGTCCAGCGTGGCGGAATCCCGGGCCAGCCGGGAGCGTAATTATGTGTACTCATTGATCGATCCTCCAAAACCGGTCACGCCGGAACAAAAAACAGGAAAAGCACCCCGCGCAGAGCCGCAAAGACGCAAAGAAAAAAATAAGAGATTTAGCCTTACTTGGCGTCTTAGCGTCTTTGCGCGAAAACAGATTTTATCATTTCCATTCCAACACAACCTTGATCTCGTCCGCCTCATGGCGCATTAAGGTATTTTGAAATTCAGTATAGGGCCGATGATGAGAAATGAGGCGCATTACATGGTCTCCCCAGGCAAGCCGTGCGCGAACGAGGTCGTCAACAGCCATCTGGAAATAATCGCGGGCAGCATTCACGCTGCCTATCATCACCTGATTCCCGAGCACGAGCCTTCTGATCAACTCTGCGCCGTCAAGCTGGAGTGGCCGGTCGCCGCCCGGAATACCGGTGAGCACATAGACGCCGTTTTCCCCGAGCGCGTCGAGCAGGTTGAACTCAAGTGTAGCCACACCCGTTGCCTCGAGGATCAAGTCCATCTGTCCCAATTCGCGCTCGACCTTGTCAGGCGGAACTTTCCGGCCGTCAACGTACGAGCCGTTAATATGAGCGAGCCACTTCGGCCGAGCGCTGTCTGCGTCCACGACATCGAGTCCGTAGACCTTTGCCCCGCGAAGGCGCAAAGCGAGGGCTGCCAGAAGCCCGATCGGACCAAGACCTGCCACAAGGCACCGACGGCCATAGAGCCAGTTAGGCGTTGCCGCAGCTTCAGGCAGGCGTGCTGTTTGGATACGAACAGACTCGTCAATTGCCTTTTCTGCAACCGAGAGCGGTTCAGTAAGCACGCCCACAGACTCAAGATCAGCGGGAACGCGGACAATGTACTGCTCTTTGTCCACGGCAAATTCTGTCTGATACCCGTTCAGTCCCCAGATCCCCCGTTCATGATAGTTGCCGGTAAGACACATGTCCGAGCGGTTCATCAGGCAAGGCAGGCATCCACCGCATCCACGGCGCACCGTGAACACAGCATAATCACCGGGTTTCACCCGGGTCACGGCCTTCCCGGTCTCCACGACCCGGCCAAACATCTCGTGGCCGATCACAAGCTCTTTTTGACCTTGCGGGGCCAGGGCCCGTCCGCCTGATGCTTCCTCACGGTCCGTGCCACAGATGCCAACGCGAAGAATGCGTACCTTTACATCGTCCGGCGCAAAAATTGCCGGCTCGGGCAGGTCAGCGAGTCTGATCTTGTTCGTTCCCGGTGTAAGTGCGACTGCTTTCATTCGAATGCCTCCTCGTTCGATTTTGGATCAAATAGGTTATTACATAACTCGGCCTCCAGCCGCACAACCAAAGAACAAACCTTTGGACACGGATCAAATCCGATAAAGGCCATGATCAAACCGGATAAGTCAATGACATAGTCCCGTTTCTTCATAAATAAAATCCGCTGTTAGCCGCCTGCGCCCAGCGATTACGAGCCTGCACCCGCGTTTATGAGTGGAACCGCGAATGCAGGGCGTGCGTATGCGCGAGTGGAGGATGTGTCTAAGATTCTTTTTTCTTGTTCAAGATTCGCGCATCCATGCGACAATATTTTTCACTTATTCTCAGCTTCTCCTTCTTTCAATTTTGATTATTTCGTAAGAAATCACTTTCTCACACGAAGGCACAAAGGCACTAAGAAAGGCATATTGAAAACATTCGGATTTTTCTGTGTGTGTCCTCCGTGATCTTTGTGTGAGAACGACTTTTTACGAATGCATCAATTTTACTCGAGTTGCCAAAAGCATGATCAATCCCGCGCCGACTCCGATTATTCCCATGACGGGAATGGCGGCATACCCCCACACATTCGCGGCCCATCCTCCAACGGCGGCCCCGATGACGCCGGACAGCGCAGTAACGGCGTTAAAGATGCCCATACCCTCTCCCTCGTTTTCCGGAGACAGGGAAGCAACCAGTGCCGTGCTGCTCACGCTGAGCAATGACCATGCAAGCACGACAAAGAGAAAGAACAGCATTGCTGGCCAGCCGCGTCCGGCAATCGGCGCGATTGCCAGAACCGTCAGCACAAGAAAGGCGGCCATGCGCAGGACCAGCGCGTCCCGAAGTATCGGCAGCGGCCCCCTCCGTGTAGACCACTTTCCGGCCGGAGCATACAGGATGAGTCCCAGCCCTGCGGCCAGGGCATATCCTGTTGACGACAGCCCCGGCAGAACTCCGTACACTTTCTGCATTAAAACGGGATAGAAGGAAAAGAATGCTGCGCTGCCTGAAAAACTTAGTAACCAGGCGATCAAAAAAATCCCAAAGGACGTCCGGAAAGGCGCGAAGAACGTCCTGAGGCCTTGCATGGTCGGATGGTGGTAAAGGTGCTGGGGCGAGCTGGCAGGCCATTCGGCATGGTGCACGGGCCGCGAGAGAACAGGCCGGCGCTGCAGGAGAACATGCGGCTCTTGGCGCGTTCCGAGCGAGGCCGGAATGATTGCCGCAATTCCTATCCCTCCGGCCAGCCAAAGACCGAACTCAGGCCTGCTCTGACCGATCAATCCTGCGAGCACCAGTCCTATGACCTGGCCGCCGCCGTAAAAGGTCTGGAGCCAGCCGATGCGCGCGTCCCATTCGGACTCCGGATGGACCTCCACGATAAAAAGGTTCGCGACCGTGGAAGCCGAGGCCAAACCGATGCCGGCTACGAACGCCAGCCCGGTCCGAAGGGAAAGGGACAAGGTCAATGGAAAGACGGCTGCTCCGACAGCCGCCCCGAAAAGGCCCCCGACGAGCAGCTTTCGGTGGAGCCGATAGCGGTCGGCAAGTCCGCCCCAAACCGGCGACGTGAGCCCTCCCAGGCTGAATGATGCCATGATAAGGCCGATGTCTGCGGCCCCGTTTGTCCGGCTGATCACAAGGGGCAGCAGGATCGGGACCAGCCCGGCTGCGGAAAGCCCGAGCAAAGCATACGAAATATACCAGCTTTCAACCCATTTCATGATGTCCTGCGTTTTAACCTGCCTTTTGGCTGCCCCGGTGGTTTCACGCGGCTTTCTTCTGTCCCGATACATTCATTTCGGTGTCGATAAATTCCTTTAACGCTGCGGCATTGTTGAAACGTTCTTCCTTTGATCCGAACAGTAATGTTACGGTGCCTTTCCGCGCGGTGCTGAGGATCCCCTCCACCATGTTCTGCTTCTTCAGCAATTCCATAAAGAACCTCTTCTTGAACTCGTCCCACTTGTTCGGGTCATGATTGAACCATTTCCTGAGTCTACTGCTCGGGGCGATTTCCTTTAGCCATTCATCGACCCGTGCATCTTCTTTCTTGAGGCCTCTCGGCCATAACCGGTCGATCAGGATGTGTTTCCCGTCATCTCGTGAAGGCTGATCATAAACTCGTTTGATCTTTATCATGGCATTACCCTCCCCTTGCTTCTGGCGGACAAGCGAATAATTTGGAGCGAGCATCACTTTTTTTGTTCTTGTACGAGTGAACTCTCGCCGCTCCTCATTCTTGATCATCGGGGATCAGCTTGGCCTTTTTAAGAAGCCGAAGCGTCTTCTGGCTTTCTTCTTTGGCCTTGGCATCAAGAACATTATCGCGGCACCGCACATAAATATTGAAGGCAAACAACATGAGGTCATCAACGGCGGAGTCCCAGGCGGACAGACCTTCCTGTAACTGCAAATCGTTCAGGACCTCATTTCCGAGCTCCTTGCGGACGGCCTTCTTAACTTCAAAGATGAACGCCACGGACTGAGAAGCCGTGAAATCACTCGCCGCACGTATTCTGATCATGCTGTCTAGAAACCGCGACACGTCGTCAGAAATGACCCCCTGAAGCAGCGCGTCGAAAAGTCCGCCCATGCCCTGCTCCAGGTCGTACCCCATGGCATCTACGACCAGCGTTCTCTGCTTTTCCAGGAAGTCCGGCCCCGCACCAGCGGGGACCACGACAGCGGCATCACGCCATGTCGTCACAACTGAAAATTTCTTTTCCATCAAACGTTGTTTAAGATTCATGTTCGTCGTCCTTACCACGTATCCGCCAGGAGATTCTGCTTGGGACCACAGTCCTGTACGTTCAATTCTGTTTTGCCCCGGCGAGCCGCGGTCCAACGTGATCAAGCTCCACGTATGGCCTTACTTCTCGATCAGTTTTTCGGGAGTTGCCGCCCGGCAATCCCTTTCAATAGAATTTTACCACTGTTAAGGAGCACTGTTCAGCTGCGGGGATTTTATCTGGGGACAGCCTGCTTATTTTTTATCGGCCGGCCTGCAATTTTTCGGAGGGCTTAGGTATCATTTATAAGCATATGGTCAGACAAGTACTGTTTCTTTTTCGGCGGAATGGTCAAGAATACGATACTGATCAATATCCTCTTTGCACGTCGACATTGGAAAAAGCGGCGCGGTGAGGGGTAACTTGTCTCCCTGACCGCGCTGACTGTTTATTCCCATCCCTCCTGCACGACCTTCTGGGATTGATGGTAGGGGAACTTTTCCATAAGCTTGTCGATCGGAAGCTTCTCGTCTCCTGCCCGCATATAATGGAGCAGCGCAACCGCAGCCCAATAATCGTTGTAGTATCCCGTATTCTTCAGCTGGCTCGGCACTCCCTTTTTATTCACCCGGTGACAGGTCCCGCAGGTCACGGGCCCGGCATATTTTCCGTCAGGACTGAACTGGAGCGCTTGCTCGTGTGTCGTAATGTCCACTGTGCCTTCCACCCCTTCATAGCGCACCGGATAGAGACCGTGGATCGACTCATGACAGGACTGGCAGGCAATGTTACCGTGCGCCTTTGAATACCGGTACAGGGAATACTTGTTCGGCTGGTCGATGGGGAAATACGTCCCGCCTGCACTCTCGACAAAAGGAGCGACATGGCAGTCGGCGCAGTGGGGCTCTCCTGCCGCAAGCCACCAATCCTGGCCTCCCGAGGCTCCGTCATAGGGTACGGCATCGCCTTCCTGTACATTCCAGGGAAGGAGCTCCAACTTGCCTGCACTGTCCTTTGTGGCCTTCACAAGTGTTGCACCGGTATGGTTCACGTAATACGCGGCAAGGGGGTCTCCTTCAGCTCCCACGATGGGATCGGCATAGTATTGTTTGAACTTCGTTTCGTCTCCTTTTGCCACGGCGCTGACGACCTCGGCAAGGGATTTGTCTCGCAGGGAGGTCCCTTCCTGGGTGGCTGCATTCTGCAGATTATCCCGATCGTACAACTCGTGCGCGAGCTGATTATGGCAATTTGTACAGTAAAGTCCCCTCTTCTCCTTGACCGGCTTTCCCAGCTCGTCCTTCATGCTCACTTCACGAAGATACCACTTCCCGATGCTGTTCAGGAAGAAGGGAGGCTTTACGTTCGGGTTGGTGTGTGCATCGCGGCGCAGGTAGCAACCTCCGCCAGCTGTCCTGACATCGGCATTCGAAAATCGGGGATTGCCCTCCCTGTCGACGACCAGATAGGGATTTGCCGCCATGTTGTTCATCTTTTCCGGCTGCCAATGCGAGGGGTGGCATGCCTGGCAGCTCTGCGTCCTTCCCGCCTTATCGGGCATGGAGATAAACCCGGCGTGCGCTCCATGGATCGCCACAGTCAACGCCTTTGCCTTAACCGTTTTATACCCCGTTGCCGTCGGACGCGGGGACTGCAAGTTGCCGGAGACGTTGTCGCCGTGACAGTCGGCGCAATACACAGGACCTACATTTCCGAGACGGTTCGTGGAAGCATCAGCCCGGTAGTCCCTGAGGAAAGCTGTGCCGTAATGCTTGTCATGCAATTCGAGGATATTGATGCTCGCCGCGGACGACCGCGCCATGAATTCCGACATATCGTTATAGTGCTTTTTCCAATAGTCGTATTCCTTGTCGAAAAGCGACAACCCTTCCTGCCGGGACAATTTCGCGGCCTTGCCTTCGCCGGAATGACAAACATAGCAGTTCGGGATATCGACGGGGTTTGTCCCGAAAAATACGACCTGTTTTCCCGTGGCCATGATCGGCTTCCCCTTTGCATCCTCCAAGCGGACCGTGGAGTACTGATAGGGCTGGAAGTCGAAGTCCGATACGGTGCGGATGGTCCCTTTCCTTCTGCTGTCGTTGAACGCGGTCAGGGGAAGTCCGAGCGCGTCCCACAGGTACGACGCCGTGAGAGTCAACTGGATGTTCTTGACCTCGGGGATGAGAGAGTCGGTAAAAACCTTGTTGCTCCCCGTGCTTCCCGCGTAGGTCAGTTCGCCGCCGGAGAGATTCTTTCCCGTCGGCCCGGAATCGATGGGCACCTGGATCTGCTTGCCCACGGAAAGTCGCTGCGCGTCGGTGGCGCCCGGGGGGATAGTGCCTTCGAGGTCCTTGTAGATGAAAAGGTGGGTCCAGACGTAATTCGCCATAGTGTCGCCGGGATCATCGCTCCTGCCCGTTCCGTAAACGTCCTTGGTCACCTGCCAGTAGCGCATTTTGTTCCCTTCGCTGTAGCTGTTGTCCCTGACCGAGTAGGAAAGCTTGACACCGTCGTCGGGCGAGAGCAGACGCGGCAATTGGCCCTGCTCGCCGGTCCTGACCGTCTGGGCCTGGATGCTGTTGTACGGGGGGATGACGCAGCAGTAGGAAATATCAAACCCCACGCAGTGCATCCCCAGTTCATAGTTAATGAAAATGGCGTAAGGGTCTTTGGGATCATAGAGGGTCTCGCTTTTTCCTGCCCCGTCCTTGACAGTCACCCGTTTCTCGAGGCTGTGCCCGAAGGGAGGGTTGAAGTTGTAAGGAGCCGCCGATCGTGCCGCAACTGGATACGCGACAGCAACAAGGGCCACAACCAGAAAAAATCCTGTCAAGATCACGCACAACTGTTTCATGATGTTCCTCCTTTTATTGGATGTTTTTTATGAACAGTCAGAAAGGTCTTCATTGGGAAAAGCGAGCATGTCACTTAACAACAAAAGGACCTACCGCAAAAATTAACAACTTGCGATACGGACTCTTAGCGACGGCATCTTCAATTGTCTGTTCGGCCTGCGCCCTTGCCAAGGAGGATCGATCGGAAACACTTAAGTCCCCTCCCCCAAGAGCCGGAGGGTCCCTCAAATAAGCGACCTCCTGCCCAGCGTTTACGAGCCTATGACCAGTGATAATGAGTGCGCAGCGCGAATACAGGCTATGCAAAGCACGTGTGCAAGGCGAGGTTTACAACGCATTACCCTGGCACGAGCCAGGGATTGCAAGTCGAGGGATTCAATCGATGCTAAAACTTCACAGTTATGACCGCAAATGCTCATACCGATATGGGGCCAGATCGGCACAAAAGCAAATCCTGAAGCCATGCTTTTGCTTCCTTCATCTTTGCGGCCCGATGGTTCTGAAGCATGTTTCCTTTTTAGTGGATGAGTAACGTATCAGATTGCATCAACCTTCTTCATATAAAGTTAGCACATCTTTCGATGAATGCAATAGTACTTTATTCTTATAATAACTATCATGTTTTTCCCCGTACCTATCTGGAACAAAATGGGCCATTGAGATTTTTTAAGTTGGATTATCTCTCGCCTTCGCGCTTCAATGGCTCACGGAGTAAGATGAGAAGAAAGACGTAGAACCGAATAGATTGGACCTTCTGCAGCAAAAGCCCTCGGAACCTTTCTCGCGGGCGTATAAATACAAAAAAGCCCTCACGAATGGATCGCGAGGGCTTTTTTCTTGACCAATGAAGCCATCCTACTTTTTGTGGCATTCCCCGCACTTGGCGGTGTCCTTCACGCTGAATGCCTTGGTGCCGTCGTGACACGCACCGCAGAATTTTCCCGCCTCCATGTCCTTCATGGTCATCTCAGCCGTGCCTTTTTTCATTTTGAAGATGGCCGGATGACAGGCATTGCATTTTGCTTTTGCATGGGTTTTCCCGTCAAAAACGACCTTGCCGCCTTTTAGATACTCCACGGTTTTGCCGGGAGCGACCGCGAACGCCGGGACTGCCAACACAAATGCAGCCAGAAATGCAAGTGCTGTGACAATACTTTTCTTCATGGGCTCGTTCACCTCCTCTCATTTCCGGAAATTTGTACCACTGATGGTTCGAAGATGAAACAGAAGAACTGGTCGAATTTTTTCGACGTACTAGGGATAGCCTAATAGAAAACTGCGAACCTGTCAAGAAAGGGAGATACGATGGAGAAATATTTCCGCGATGTCCCGCGCAACCGTAGCATTTCGTCGCTGATAAGTCGCGGGAAATTGCGTTTTAGTGTCTTTTAACGGATCGAGTAGGCGGGGGCCTTCCGGCCCCAGCCTCTCACACCACACGTACGTGCCGTTCGGCATACGGCGGTTCACGCAAGGTCTGTAAAGCGTCGATGCTCTGTGAGAAGGCTCATGAGTCCCTGTTGTTGTAGCCCTTTGGCGGTTACCGCAGCGTTCATATGTGACGCGCCGGCGTTCCACCATGGACCCCGGCCATTGTAGGCTGAGGCAAAAGCTCTTGCCTTTTCTATCCCTAGCTGGATAAGTTTCTTGGCTCTGGTTCGCGGCTTCTTCCATTGTCGCCAGAGGACACAGCGCAGTTTCCGCCGTATCCATTGATCCAGTTCCTCGAAAGCGATCTTCACTTGGGACAGCCGGAAGTAATTTACCCATCCCCGAAGGTACTTCGTAAGTTCGGCAATCACCTTCGGCAGTGAGCGTCCCCGTCCCTTTCGGGTGATCTCCTTAACACGCGCCTTGGCTCTCTTGATGCTTTTCGGCGACACCTTGAGTTTCGGGCTACGATGCAATGTCATGGTGTAACCGAGGAACTTGCGGTTCCAAGGACGGTCTACCGCGCTCTTTTCTTTGTTAACCGTCAAGCGTAGCTTCTTTGCAAGAAACCGGGTGATTGACTGCATCACCTGTTCTCCGGCTGCCTTCGACTTGACGTAGATATTACAGTCATCGGCGTACCGGCAGAAGTGGTGGCCTCTTCGCTCTAGTATCTTGACAAATTAATAACGAAACATTATACTATACTTCATGAGACAAGTTAAAATGCAACTTACCGAAGAAGATCGAGCCACTCTAAAGCCATTTCGTGCCAAGGGGCAGCATATGGCCAGAGAATTCAATCGCGCACATATATTATCGGCTTTAGACCAAAACGTACCTGAAAAGCAAATCATGTTAGTTCTGGGTGTTGGTCGAACCGCCATTTGGCGCACCCGCTCTGCCTACCTGGAAAAAGGCTTGGCTTATGCTTTGCATGATGTCGAGCGGCCTGGGCAACCGATACTATATGGAACCGATCAGCAGGCCGAGGTCGTGGCTTTGGCCTGTAGCGCACCTCCGAAGGGCGCCAAGCGCTGGACAATCGACTTGTTGACCAAAGCAGCGAGACGGCGACCGAAACTTAAAAATATTAGTCGTGAAAGCATTCGTCTCTTTCTAAAAAAAACGACTGCAAACCCTGGCGCAGGTTGATGTGGTGCATTGGTAAATTGACCACGGAATATCGCCAAAGGATGTATGATTTGCTGGATCTTTACGCAAGACCTTATCAGGAGAACGAGCCGGTGGTCTGCGTAGACGAAAAGAGCAAGCAACTTTTGGAACAACCACGGGCACCGATTCCAGCCAGCCCGGGAAATCCGACCAAAGAAGATTACGAGTATAAGCGTGCTGGTACCCGTAACATTTTCATGGCGATTGAACCTAAGGGCGGACACAGGCAGGCGGAAGTAACAGCCCATCGCACAAAGAGTGATTTTGTGCAGTTCATCAGTCATTTGGTGAAAAAAGTCTATGCAAGAGCGCAGAAGATTCATCTGGTGCTGGATAATCTTAATACTCATTTCCGCAGCAGTTTTGAAGAAGTATTGGGTGTTAAACGAGCGACCCAATTGTTGGACAGGGTAGAATTTCATTACACTCCCAAGCATGCCAGTTGGCTCAATATGGCCGAAATTGAAATCGGAATCATGGATCGACAATGTACTGGGTGTCGATTGCCAAACGAACAAACCCTTCGGGCGGAAATTGTCGCGTGGAGTGACCGTCGCAATCAAGCCCGATCAACAATAGATTGGAGATTCACGCGACAAGATGCTGATCAGAAGCTATCTCGTCATTATGTTTCGTAATTAACTTGTTGCAATACTAGTTCCTTGTCCAGATCATCCAAGATGATATTAGACAAAAGCGGCGAGAGTGGGCTACCTTGTGGCGTCCCTTCTTCGTGGGCTTGAACGATCCCTCCGATCATGATGCCTGCCCTCAAATAGCGGCCTATGAGTCGGAGGAGTCTCTTGTCTTTGACCCGTCTGGCCACCCGCACCATAAGTACGTCGTGGTTGACGCGGTCAAAGAACTTTTCCAAGTCCATGTCCACCACAAAGCGGTAGCCTGCTTCCACATGGGCGCGAGCTGCTTTTACTGCGCCGTGACAGCCCCGTCCACGGCGGAAACCATAGCTGCTTTCGCTAAATTGTGGATCGAAGATAGGGGTGAGTACCTGCAATATTGCTTGTTCGATGAACCGATCGAGCACGGTGGGGATTCCGAGCAGTCGCATTCCCTTTCCGTCCGGCTTCGGGATTTCTACCCGAAGGACGGCCGCAGGGTCGTACTGTCCGCTCAGCAACTCTTCCCGGATGCGCGGCCAGTTCGTCTTAAGGTAGGGCGTGAGTTCAAGAACGGTCATGCCGTCTACTCCCGGCGCTCCTTTGTTCGACTGGACGCGATGTAAGGCTGCTATCAGGTTCTCACGGCGCAATACCTCCTCTAAGAGATTCGTCGCTTCCGGCTGGGCGTTCTCCTCTGCCGCCGCGGACGCTTGACGCTCCCTCGCCGTATTCTTACGGGTTCCGCCCGCTACCTTCCGGGAGTCCTCTGGCATCTCAGCCTTCCTTCGCGCGTCTGCTTCGTCCATCGAGGTTTCGGCACCCCTCCGTCCTTCCATGTTCGGGCCTTCATCGCTGTGCGCAGCGACTAGTATGCCCTCGGCTGACTTCTGCAAGCTCATCCCGCCGTCTCTTGACGGTGGTAGCCATAGCAAGCTTGCAGACCTCCCCGGGTATTGCGCACCCACTTTCTCCCCATATACCCGTCGCATCTACTTCCACGTCTTCCGAATGACTATCGGGCTTTGAATATTATGGCCTTCTCGCCCAGACGCGGCTGTCTCGTATGCGCTTCATGTACTTCGGGCCGGGGATTTGCGTTCCGCTTCCTTCAGACCCCGCCTCGCGGCGGCAGCCCTTGCGGTTCGGCTAACGGTTCCCGTCATCAGGGTCCGTAGAGGACTTACACCTCCAAGTGAGCGCGCCCTGCCGGGCGCACCACAAAAAAACCCTCACGAGATTCTCGTGAGGGTTTGACAGCCGGATAATGACATTCTAATTCTACTTCTGGTGACACTTTGCGCAATTAGCTGCCTCTTTCGTGCTGAAGGCCTTGGTGCCGTTGTGGCAATGACCGCAGAACTTACCCTCGTTGATGTCTTTCATGGTGATGGCATCAGCGCCCTTCTTCATCTTGAAGACAGCCGGATGGCAATCTGCACACTTGAGACCTTTTTCAGCATGAACTTTGCCGCTGAACACGACCTTGCCGGCCCCCTTGGGCTCGAACTCAAGCGTCTTGCCCGATGGAACGGCAAATGCAACCACTGCCAGGGAAAGCACCATTGCTACTGTCAGGGCCAATACGAAAACTTTTTTCATTCTTGTTTCACCTCCTTCCATGTTGAAATTGAAAATCATTTCATAAGATACAAGCGCAGGATGCTTCTGTAACGACATCGAACATCCTGCGCGGTGGTAAAAGACTTAGAGAAACGCCTTCGGGCTCCGGTACTCGTGGCACGTTACACAGTCTTTTTTGGCCGATGCCTCGGTCACCGTCCAGAGGTGCGGCTTGTGGCAGTCTTTGCACTTCATGTCCATATCAAGGTGCAGCTTGTGCTTGCTGGTCTTCGGTATGCCGGTATGGCATTTCAGGCATACTTCGTTGTTTGGTTTCATTTTTCCCTGGACATGGGGCTTGTGACATTCATAGCAGTAGAACTGCATGGGAGCGTTCTTGTCGAGTGCGATTTTTATCGCCTTCTTGACCGTCGCGGGATCGGGGGTAAAGAACCTCACATCCATGGAGTTTTCCTCTTTGAGCTGCTTCTTGATATTCTCGTCCGAACTGTGGCAATAGAGACACTTTAATCGACCTGGCTTCATATCTTTCGTCCGGTCCGTATGGCAGTTGATGCAGGCCAGGCCGCCCATGCCAATGCCGTGCACTTCCCTTCCCTTATGACACTTGGCGCAAAATTTCTCGGTCGGCAGGAAGTGATGCAAACCGCTTTTGTCGGGCTTAACCTCCCCGTGGCATTGGGTGCACTCGATCTGCTCCATGAAAACATGTTTGGCGTGGAATATCGACTTGTTTATGGATGGCGCAGTCTTGCTCTGGCCCGCTGTGTGGCACTTCTCACAAGTATCCATATGCACGATAACCTGGCCTTTATGGCGTTCAGGAACGCTCGTCGGTCTATGCAATACGAAACTGACAAGCAATTGGTTCTGTTCGGGGATCGTCAGATGATGACACTCGTGGCAGTTCAAAGACTTATGTTCGCTCTGTGACCAGCTGTCATACGCAGACTGCATCAAGTGGCAGCCAACGCAGAATTTGGGATTGTTCTGGGTGAAATCGTAAAACTTGTAAGCGACAAAACCTCCACCGAAGACGATGATGAGCAGGAGCACTGAAATGAGGATTTTAGCCCTCAGGGAAATTGGCTCCTTGAGACGTTCGGAAAACTTCGCGATCTTTTCTCTAAACAATTCGGTCAGCTTCATGTTCCCCCCCCGTACTTGTTGCAGGAAAGCAAAATTGTAGCTTGAGTTATCGAATAACTAAGCGACATTTATAGCATACGAAAAAGTTAAAGTCAACACTTTCTCACGAATTCCACAGGGCTGTTTTCAATTAGTTTATACCGTGCTGCAACTTATTAACTTGACAATAACTTGCATTTTTGTTAGTTTGACTAACGAAAAAAAATTTCACCAGTGGATTGGAGGTATGATGAAGAGGCGCAGATTTTTGAAAGTCATCCTGGCCTTTCTCGGATCAATTACAGTTTTCTCTTTTGTCTTTTCCATCCTGAAATTTCTCACGGCGCTCCCCGCCAGAGCTGTGGGTGCCCAGAAGGCCGTCGTTCGCAAGAGCGAAGTCCCTTCGGGCGAAGCAAAGAACTTCATTTACCAGAATGCTCCGGCTGTGTTGATCAACCGGCCCGACAAGGGGTTCATCGCTTTATCCCGCACCTGTACGCACCTCGGTTGCCTTGTTGAGTTCAACAAAAACAGGCAACAATTAATCTGTCCCTGCCATGCCGGCACCTATGACCTTGATGGAAGCGTCGTATCTGGTCCGCCGCCGAAACCGCTGACGGTCATACCGCTGAGAATTGACGGCGATACTATTATAATAGGGTGAGACTATGTGGAAAAATTTCAGACGTTGGCTTGATGTGCGGATCGGTCTGGACGCAATCATTCAGACCCAGGTGATCGATTATCGGATCCCTAAAAACACAAACATTTTCTATACCCTCGGCTTTCTGGCCGTCATCGCCTTTATTGTCGAGGCGTTCACAGGCATAATCCTGCTGATCTATTACATCCCCCATCCTGACCATGCGTTCAGCAGCGTCCAGGAAACAATCATGACGCAGGTTCCCTACGGCTGGTTGTTCCGGGAAATGCACACCGTCGGCAGTAACCTCTTGATTTTGGTCGTCCTGTTGCACATGATAACGGTCTTTCTTATGGGCAACTATAAACGTCCGAGGGAACTCACGTGGCTCGGCGGCGGCCTGCTGCTCATCCTATCGGTCATCTTCGGGTTCAGCGGTTATCTGCTTCCCTGGAACCAGTTGAGTTACTGGGCGACCACCGTTGTAACGTCGATGCCGACGGCCTTTCCCCTCATCGGGGAACCTATTGCCCAGATCCTGAGGGGCGGAGACCAGGTCACGGCGATGACGCTCAGCAGGTTTTTCGCTCTCCATGTCGCGATCCTTCCCCCTATTTTTCTCGCGCTGCTCGGCATCCACCTGTTCCTGATAAACCGGACCGGTATTTCGGCGACCCCCTTCGGGAAAATCGACGAAGAGCAACGGCCCGAGACGGAATACAAGCGAAAAAGTTATTCTGACGGGTATCCGTACTATCCGGGCTTTTTCCAGAAGCAAATGTACATGATGATGGCGTACTTTGCTGTCATGTTCTTCATCATCACCTTCCTGCCGACCCTCAATTTTTCCCACGAGATAAATTCACCGGCAGACCCCTTAAGGACGCCGCAGGAGATCAAGCCGGCCTGGTACCTGCTGGCGCCTTACCAGCTCATGAAGCTCATTCCGAATAAATTCATCGGTATCACGCTGCAGCTGATCCTGCTGGTGGTATTTCTCATCTGGCCATTCCTTGATACACAGAAGGAGAAGAACGTCATGAAGCGGCCAGTACTGCGGGGCGTGTTCGTATTCCTGCTTTGCGCATGGGTCGTACTGCTGTTCTGGGGGAGGTCATAATGAGATATCTTATCGTTTCTATCATGATGCTCTTCATGCTTCCCTCCTTGGGAACAGCGGAAACAGCAGGGTACAAGCAGGATTTTGAAAACGAATTTCTGACCAAAACCTGGGCCGGCGTACAGATCGAACAGAACGCCTGTATCTCGTGCCATGCATCTGACAAGATGACGCCCGAATTCAGGGAGATCACCGAAGCGTGGCAGGCGAGCTGGCATGCGCAGAACAACATATCCTGCGAGAACTGCCACGGCGGCGATCCAAAGGACGCTGCGATGGCCATGTCGCGAGAACGGGGTTTCGTCGGCGTCCCGCAGCCAAAAAATGTCCCCGAATTCTGCGGGAAATGCCATATCGCGATTGTCGCCAATTACCTGGAAAGCGGCCATGGCAAGGCTCTCAAGGCCGGCCACAAGGCCCCTAATTGTGTGACCTGCCATGGGTCCCACAATATCCAGAAGGCCAGCATCAGCATCATCAGCGAGCAGCTCTGCACCAGGTGCCATACCTATGAACGGGCACAAACAATGAAACAGGCGCTCTTCATGACTGAAACCAAAATAGAAGGGCTCGAAAAAAATCTTAGAGACTTGAAGCGGGAAGGCATTTATCCGGTAACTGATGAGAGGGACTTGTTCAGCACGCAGGCGGAATTCCGGGCGCTTTTCCATACCGTTGATGTCAAACTCGTCAAAGACCGTACCGACGAATTTACGTCCCGGCTTGATAAGATCGACAACAATATCCAGGCAACCAATCGAGAATTGAAGTTCAGAAAGAATTTCTCTGCGTTCCTGATGCTGGCATTTGCCGGCATGGGCATTGTTATCTTCCTCCTGAACCAGACGAAGGAATAAAGAAAAGAGAGACCTTTTGAGCAGCAGGCCGCCGGTGCAAAGCACCGGCGGCCTTTTTTGTTCTACTCCCGGCCAGCGCGGTCTTCCTGTTACTCGCCCTCCAATAATGTACTGTTCCCCGTATGACCACGTGAACGCCCATGCAGGTCCGGAATGCCCCCCCATCACCGCAACGCTGATGGCGCTTGCTCTGCCGCTGATCCGGTAACGCGTCCTGGTAGAGAGCCCGGCCTCAGATTTCTCCGGCAGAACGCTCGACACAATGCCGACATGGGCTCGTCGGACTATTTGATCGGCAGCCCGCCTCCGGAAGATGAAGGTTCCGGCGCAGGCGGCCTGGGTCTATCAGCTGAACTAGGGGATCTGCATAACGGCATCACGGATTTCACGCAGAACACCTGATGCCACGGCGGACATCGGCCCTGCAGCCCTTTCATGGGGCAGTGCACCCGTAGAAAGCTCCGGTGCAGGTGGCTAAGTGCCGGCGGCGTTGAAGGCGTTGAGAATGAGCCCTTTAACGGCGTTACGGATTTCACCGGCAGGACTGCCGACGCACCGTAGGATATAAGCAGGTAATCTCCTTCCACGCAAAACCGATGAGGATTTTCGTGGAATAAGACCGTCATTCATTGAGCAGGCTGTGCATCAGCCTGCTCATTTTTTTGAAACAGGCACGAGGAAACTATATCGATGCCGTTCGAGATGTCCCGAAGGCTGAGAAAAAAAACAGGGACAGTCTGGTTGGACTGCCCCTGGAGGAGAGCTTAGCGAGGGTCGGTTTCGATGAGCTGCGGAATCACAGCCTGGTGTGGTACCAGCAGCCGCGCGGAATCAGTATTACGTGGATTCTTTTGTTTCGAACCGCAGCTTTCCCGTGTAGATCGGGATAGCAAACTTCAGCAAGAGGGTATAGAGGAGCGCACCGCACGCCCAGATTCCCATCGTAACGAGGATTTCCGACCTCGTGGGCGAGTACTCGTAGATTTCACCGAGCGTATCGGGGATAAAACCGGGCACGATGAGCCCCATCCCCTTCTCGATATATATGCCCATGATTATGAGCGCGCAACCGATGTTGAGCGTCGTAAAATTCTCTCTGGTCTTCGGGAAGAGAAATATAAAGAATGCAGTAATGTTCATGAGGGTCGCGGACCACATCCAGGGCACCAGGCCAGATTTCCCGTGAAGTCCGAAATAGAGATACTGGATGGAATAGCTGTCAACGCCGCCCGAATAAAATTCCTTGAACATCTCTGCGCCCAGGAGGAAGAGGTTGATACCCATGGCGTAGGCCATCAACTCGGCGATTTTAAAGATTGCCCTGTTATCGATCTCCAAATCCGACCGTTTTCTGATGATCTGGAATAATACCAGCATGATGGCAGGCCCCGAACAGAACGCTGAAGCGAGAAACCGGGGCGCCAGAATCGAGGCGTTCCAGAACGGCCGCGACGACAATCCGTTATAGAGGAACGCCGTCACGGTGTGAATGCTGACGGCCCATGGAATCGAGAGGATGATCAGGGGGCCGATCACGGACATGCTGTAATCTTTCCCGATCGAAAGCCGGTAGAGCACGTAAAAGGCAACAATGCTGTTAATGGCAAGATAGCCGTTCAAAACGACCACGTCCCAGGCCAGGAGTGATGCGGGAAAGTGCATGGCCCCGATGAACGGAAGAATATGCCAGACGCGCGTCGGCTGCCCCATGTCCACGAGGATGAACAGGATGCACATGCAGATCGCAGTTATGGCCAGCAACTCTCCAAACAGCACGATTTCCTTTATCGGTTTAAAATGATAGAGGTACGCCGGCACGACGAGCAGGACCGCGGCGGCAGCCACACCGACCAGAAAGGTGAAGTTCGATATGAACAATCCCCATGATACCTGGTCCCGCATGGCTGTCGTGATCAGGCCGCGATTGAACTGGTCAATGTAGGCGCTTAGTCCGAGCAGGATGAAAAATGACAGGAACGCGATCCAGAGATAGTAAGCGCGGTTCCCGATGAATATCTGACGTAAAGCGATGAAAAAGTTTTTGATCAACGTGCCCATGAGCGAGAGCCTCCTACCTGCCGTATGCGAAGAAATAATAGAACTTGGGATTGGTGTTCAAATCTTCCTTCAGTCGGAACACCCTCTTATTCTCGATCGCGTAGCGGATTTCACTGTTGGGATCGAGGAGGTTGCCGAACTTTCGCGCACCTACCGGGCAGATCTCCACGCACGCGGGGTATCGTCCGTTTCGTGTACGCTGGATGCAGAACGTGCACTTCTCCACCACTCCCTTGTAGCGCGGCCGGTTCCCGAGGTAGTGCGTATTCGGATTGATCTCCTCGGACTTGCGGCCCGGCTCGGCCCAGTTGAAGTGACGCGCTCCGTAAGGACAGGCTGCCATACAGTAGCGGCAGCCGATGCACCAGTTGTAATCCACAACCACGATCCCGTCAGGCTCTTTCCAGGTTGCCTGTGTCGGGCAGGCTCGAACGCAGGGCGGGTTCTCGCACTGCTGGCACTGCACGGGCATCGTGAAATAGCCCTCTTCCGGCACGAGGTCCGGATTATAGTACCTGTCCGAATCCTCGAGGTCAGCCCATTTTTCGCCCTTCTTGAATCGAAGAACGGAGATCCACTGGACCTGCGGATCTTTGGACTGATTGTTCTCGTCAACGCAGGCATAGACGCACCGCCTGCAGCCGATGCACCGGGAGAGATCAAGTCCGTAGCCGAAGAGCACGCCCGGCATGGGCGGTTCAGCGCCCACTTTGATCGCTTTCTTATATTTTTCTTCGTACTCCTGCTCAAGACGGCTGAGAACCTGCTTTTTCTCGGCATCGTTCATTTCTATGAAGCGCTTCTGGAAGAACGCCTCCCAGAAAGAAGCATCGGCATTCTTCAGGGGGAGCGCTGTTGCCGCAAGTCCGAGGGCCGCACCTTTCAGCAGGGTCCTCCGGTCGAGATGGATTCCGTCTTTTTTCTTCTCAATTTTTCCCATCGATTTCCTCGTCCTCTTTTTTTTATTACTTAATGTCATTCGGCCTTACAGGCGGCGGGAGCGGCTTGAGCGGCTTGAACGGTGGATTATGAGGCCAGTGGCAGTTTACGCAGAGACGATACTCTTTTTTGCCGTTCCACATTCCCGTTCTCTTGCCGTGGAGCCCTACCTCCCAGTCGCGCAGGACCACGCCGTGGCACTGGCCGCAGAGAATATATGATTCCTCAAAACTGACCAGTTTGCCGTTCGCAAGTCGCAACTTATCCCGGTTGCCGGGGTTGTGGCAGTCGAAACACCAGCCGCCGGGCATGTGTTTAAAATTATCCGCGATCTCCTGATGCATTTCCAGTTTGCGCCGGTGTTTGTTAACGGGCATGCCCTGGTGGCACTGCGAGCAGGGGAAAATACCAGGGGTAAAGGGAGGGGGCGGAACAAAGAACTTTTTCGGGACGTCCGGTTCCTGAGCATAAAGATGCCCAGAAAAGAGGACAAAAAACATAAATGCGATAAAACAGAATAGACGGTTTACTTTCTTTTCTTCCATATCATTTCCCCGTTTCCGGTTTGAGGTCGCTGTTTAGTAGCAAAATGTTGCAACATTTTAAGGAGCCACGGCCCAGAAAGCAAGTTAAATTTTCAATTTGAGATATTCTCCCGGGAGATAGACTCCCGGGAGAATGCATTCTTTTGGACTACCTTAATGGGCTTCTTCGTAATCGAATACGGGGAAGATGTAGCTCATGACCCAGAATGTGACAAAAGGCCCGATGAAGATGGCTAGAGCTCCGAAAAGTCCTTCTTTGAAGGTCTCATAATTGTGCGGGATTATAGGCAAGTGATAATGCATGAATCCGGCAAAGGTCAGAGAAAATGCCTGACCGCCGATCACGACGTTCCACCGCATCATCAGGACGCCGAAGAGCACGAAAAGAGTGCCGATTACTGTTCTTCGTATCGTCAGCCCTGGCATAAGGAATATAATGAGCGGCAGGAGGTTGCCGATAGCGTACTGCTTGATAAAGATATCGGCGAAATCGCGCTCATAAATGACGCTTCGCAGGATGTCCCAGGACTTCACGGCCGTATAGCCCCGGAAAATGATGTCCAGGAGTTCGAGACTGATTGCCGCAACCATGAAGGCCAGCAAGTATTTGGACGTCATCTGAACGACACTGATCTCAACGCTCTTGATTTCCTGCTCTGAATGGAACGTACCCAGCGCGGCCCTCTTGCGATGAGCCAGGAATTTTTTGCCTTCCATGGTCACAATATAGGTAAGCAGACAGAGCGCGATGCCCGACACGATGGCGGACATAATAAAGATGACCGGCATAAGCGGCGTCATCCAGAGTGCATTGGCTTTCACCGATCCGAAGATAAAGCCCGCATATCCATGGAGGAAACAGGCCACAGGAATGCCGAGACTTGCGAGAAACTTGATCGCCTTTTCGTCTTTGTGCAGCGCCTCCTCACTGATGTCGTACACGCCCAACGTGAGGGAACAGAAAAGCAGGTAGCCGAGCCACTCCATCAATGTTTTGTCCTGCTTTTCCCGGAGTTTGAGCGCCACTTCTACGAAGTGTTTGCGATACAGGAACCACAGCTCCGACGCTACGAGGGCGCCGTAGGAAAAGAACACAACGCCGAAGGCGGCAATGGCCGAGGTGAAGTGCGGCGTCATAAAGATCTCGATGCCCCTAAACGGCGACTGGAGGTGGAGCATGATGGGCAGAGGAGCGAAGGGAAGCAAGGCAAAAGAGAATACCAGCGCAAAACGCGCCATGTCTTTAAGCTTCTGGATGCCGAACACGTGGTAAAGCGACGACAGCACGAAGGCGCCGGCAACGAGCCCCGTCATAAAAGGATACATCACGACCTGGATGCTCCAGTAAATATATTCGTTCGGCAAAACAAACAGTTCTTTTACGGTCCAAAGTTCTCCGTGTACCATGTTATCTGACCTCCTCATCCAGGCCGAGGTAGTAAACCTGGGGTTTTGTGCCGTATTCACTCTTCAACACGCCTACCCGCTGTGACCTTATGACCTGTGTCACCGGGTCGTTCGGGTCTTTAATGTTGCCGATCTGGCGAGCGCCGAAGGGACAGGCCTGCACGCAAGCGGTTTTCAACCCCTTGGTGATCCGGTGGTAGCAGAACGTGCATTTCTCCGCGGTATGATAGACCGGGTGGAAAAACCGGACGCCATAGGGGCAG
>CAVWHO010000019.1:0-147327 GCA_963754875.1 Nitrospirota bacterium | reverse complement strand
GTTTGCGGAGCTCCCATCGTGTTTCACGGGTTGCGTTTTATTTCGTCTATGCAGAATACAAAAAGAATTTCATGAACAAGAAGAGGGCTGGGATGAATGGAGAGCGTCCCCCGGACACTTCAAATTAAAGTATCGAGTTCAGGTTTGTTTGATGGTCGGCAGGGACATCTTTTATGTACATGGTTTCTGTAATGGACAAGTCAATGTCATATCCTAATTCCTGATTCGCTCTCCCGACGAAGCGAAGAATATCTCTGATGTCCGTCGACTCTCCAAAGAATATCTTGCGGATGCCTCGTTCCGTGTTGATTAACAAATTATATCTTCCCCGGAATACTCCGATCAAGAGCCAAAGGCCGGCGCCGACCATAAGCCAAAGGCCGATAGGGACCACGGGAATGCCGAAGATATGGGAGGCTATATGAAAAAAGAGGGCACCGACTTCCATCATCATGAACGCTGCAATAAGTAAAACCAACCCAGCCGCGACCAGGCCAAAGCCGACGAGAAACTGCAGGAACGGATGGCGCGCTTGTGAGTCATAGGCCAGCTTGATCCGCCGGATATCCTCTTTTGGGACGGTAACCGCGATCCTACTCTCTTCAAGTTGGCTGATACAAGACGCAGAAATCTGTACCGTTGAGCATCTCATGGTAGACGGTAAACGCTCCGTGGGAAAAAAGAAGTCGTTTCTGGAACGCTGCAATTCAGTCGTATAGCTCACGAAAAGCCTGCCCCCGGGTTTCTACCTCCGGGGGCAGGTCCTCCATGCCAGATATACTGAGCGACTAGACCTCCGCAAATTCTTTGGCTGCCTCCGCTGCTTCGGCATCCACTTTGGTTTCTTTCTTAGCGGTTGAAAGCACGGCGGCGACCACGTTCAGCACCAGAAGCACGCCCATCACCACGATAAAGCCCCGCATAAAAGCGTGGTCTTTCATGCCAAGCGGGATGGCGTTGTTGCTAAAGATATGTTTAACATCCCCATACCCCTTATCAGCAAGATATCTGTGCTCTAGTTTGGTGAAGATCAAACCGGAGATGTCCACGCCGAAGATCAGGCCGAGGGACCTCATCATGTTCAGAACGCCACCGGCCAGGCCGAGCTTTTCCCTGGGAGCGGCTCCCATGATCGCGCTGTTGTTCGGCGGAGTGAACATGCCCATGCCGATGCCCAGCAGTATTAGTTCACCGATCAGCAGCGGCAAGTGTGCCTGCGCTCCCAAAAACATGAGGGCAAAACAGGCGAACGCGGATACTAACATTCCGCTCGCCGTCATGATCCTCGCACCGTACTTGTCGGAAATATGGCCCGCGAAGGGCGCAACAAGCGCCATGGCGAGAGGAATGGGGGTAAGCAGGCTGCCGGTAAGCGCAGGGCTGTAGCTGAGCACCTTCTCAAGGTAAAACGGCATCAGGAACAGGACGGCAAAAAGGACATAATAGGACATCATGCCGGTCAGGTTGCCGATGAGGAAGGTGCTGTTCTTGAACAGTTTCAAATCGATCAACGGATGCTTGACGCGGAGTTCCGTTACCACAAACAAACCGAGCAGGATACTGGCATTCAGGAAGTAAACCATGATGGTATTCGAACCCCATCCGAGATTGACTACTTCATTGAACGCCAGGACGAGAAATGCAAGACCCGAAGCGAAAAACACCGTGCCGAGGTAGTCGATTGACTCCTTTTTCGCCGATTTTTCATTGGGCGGCAGAATATACAGGGCAGCGATCGTGCCGACAATGCCGATCGGAATATTGATGTAGAACACTGAACGCCAGCCGATCGTAGCGATCAGCACGCCTCCTACGAAAGGACCAACGGCCATGGCAATGGCCTGGACAGCGCCCTGGATACCGATGGCCTTGCCCCGCTCGGTCCCCGGGAAAGCCTGCGTGATCAGCGCAACGGAATTGGCCTGCAGGAGCCCGGCGCCGACCGCCTGAATGACACGCGCGGCAATAAGCATCACTGCGGACGTTGACATGCCGCAAAACAGCGACCCTACGGTAAAGACAACAAAACCGGCGTTATACAGCCTCGATCTGCCGAACATGTCGGCGAGTCTTCCGAAAAAGGGAAGAAAAATGGTGAGCGTAAGCATATATGACATCGCCACCCATTCGATGAGGGACATGGAAACATTGAACTCGCTTTTCAGGGTCGGCATGGCAACGTTGACAATGCTGACGTCCAGGGCCGACATGGTCGCGCCGATAAGGACGTTGATCAGAATGAACCATTTCCAGGTGGGGCGTGCGGAAAAAAACGGATGGGGAAACTGCAAGAACTTCTTCATAACAGTGTACATCTCCTCTCTAAAAATAGTATAAACCCGTCCAAAGAAATAACTCAAGTGTCACGCTTCACGGCAATGGCCGATGCCGGGCGCACGCGTGCAAAAATCCGTACACGCTTTTCGGTTTCGGGGTCCGGTTCATCCGCGGGACCATGACGATCCCGGGCTTGAGCCGATAGAAAACGCTCATATATGTTTTTTTATCAATTGCAACCGGGGGGGCCGGATCCGTTCGATACTCCCCGTTCGTGCTCACCGTGCTGCCGTGATAGAAAAAGTCAATGGTGATATGGTCATGGTTCGCCTTTGTTGTGAGCATGGCTGACGCCGGTTTGGCGATGACAAGCTGGAACTGGCTGAACAACAGCATAAGCACCATCGTACCGAGGAAACGCGTATTGCCCAGCAGTCTGGCATATCTGACATAATGTATGAAATATATGAATGAATGGATGTGCATTAGTGCTCCCTCACCTGTGACACCGCCGATTCCGATACCGCCGGCCCACTCGTGTCCCGCCGGTCACTCCGGATAAGCGATCCCTCTCGGGATCTCTGCCTGTTCCTTCCGCACGGGCCAGTACCAGAGCGTCCCGTCTATCGCCATGAGAAGCCCTGCGGCAATGAGCCAGAGATTGAATGACGTCAGCAGGCCGAACCCGAAATAGCTTATGATGCCGATGCCGATGCTCAGGAAGGATATTCCGGTCCGGATGAAGGCCAGGCCTGTCCTTGCACGTGCATAGATGGTGCGGTAACACGCGGCTATCGTCCGCTGGGCCGCCAGAACATTTCGTTCACGCGCAAACATGGTGCGTACTTTGCTCGACGGAGACGGATACAGATAGGTGCTGTGGTCGGCAAGGAAATCTCCCATCCGGCTGAGCATCGTGCCCTGCGTTTGGCGCTTGATTCCCGTGTTTTCCAAAAGATGATAATTTTCGAGGAATTGAATGGTTGCCGCAGTTACCTCCACGAGCGTCTGGTGGCCCGGAGGCGTCATGCGGGATTTCCGCACGTTAAGGTACTTGGGGAGACCGTAAAAAGCGATTACAACCCCAATAATCAGTACGGCGAAATACAGATAAGGGGAATTGCTGGCGTTTTTCGTCTGGAGCAAGGTATTGGAGAGCGCAATCGTGCCCAACCCCCATCTGAGGAAGGCAAGTCCGGTCCTGGCGCTCGCAAGGTCGGTACGGTAGCAGGCGAGCCGCGTCCTCCAGTGGGCCATGGTATTGCGCCAGTAGGCGAGGCCCGTCCGTTCCGTGCCGATCAACAGTCCAGGCTTAGCATGAAGATAGTCCTGGATAAACCACTGTATATCGGAATCGAGAGTGACCCGGAATTCGAACCGATCGGCCGTTAGGTATTTTTTAACATCTTCCCTCGTTGCGGGACTTTTTGGATTTCTTGCCGCGATAACCACGGTTCCGCTCCAGTCTTTGATCACGGGCATCCACTGGTTTGTCGAAAGCGCATCGGCGCTGAGCCCGGTCAAAAGCTCGGAGGGGATGGGAAGACGCTCGTCATATTCAATGGACGGGCATTTGTAATATGCAGCCAGCGCTTCGAGCAACTGGTGCTTGGGTACGCCGTATTCCGTGAGAAGCAGCTTCTCGAGATCGATCCCCCGTGCCTTGGCGACGAGTGTCGCCTCGTCAAGCGAGCTCCGGCTCAGGATTCCCGTCTCAACAAGGAAGGAAAATTCCGGACCTCTCTGCACATCGGCATCCGCCAGACCATTGCTCATGTTCAATAGCTCATTATTCATAGTGATTAAAAATAACCGTACCCCAGGTGTTCGCGGGTACTCCGTAATCGGGTATGGTTATTTCCATATCCCCATAGCAGTAGGGGTATTGCGCCCGAATTCGTTCGGCCGGCGTGATCCAGTAGTATCCGTCGATGATCAATGCAAGGCCCGAGAGGATCAAAAAAATATTAAAGATCGTCCAGCCGACCGACGCCTCACCGAAATATACCATAAGGCCCGCACCGACGGCAGTAATGCTCATCCCGGTCCGGACAAATGCCAAACCCGTCCGGGTCACCGCCATGACTGAGCGAAGCCTCGCCATTACGCATCGCCGGTCTGCAAGAACAGTCCGCTCGAGAGCGAGTCCGGTGGTGGCCCATATGCCCGGTATATGAGAAGCACGGACCGGCGGATATGTATTGTCTTTTTTGGACCCGGTGCGGTTATGCCGAAGCGGGAAAACCTTGTCCCAGATGCTTTCCTTATTGACCGCTTCCATCACCGCTTTAAAGCTTTCGATTCCAGACCGTCTCCCGCCAAAATACCAGTAAAATCCTTCTGCCGACATCAAGAAACCTGCCATGATGAGCGACACGTCGAGGATCGTCCATCTGCTCGTGTGAAATTGCCGTAGTAATCCGACGCCGAGTCCGATAAAGGCAATGCCCGTCCGCGTAAAGGCGAGCCCTGTCCTGGCCCGCGCGAGTTTGGTCCTATGTCCCGCAAGTGATGTCCGTTCCTCTGCCATATCGGTCCTGTCGGAGGCGAGAAACCTTCGTCTCATGACCGGAGAAAGATTTTCCCACCCGGCCCTGAGTTCAGCTGCGCCATTCACAATACCGCTGCGATTGAACGCGGGATCTCCCTGAGGGGTCTTCGACTCTTCCAGGACGCAGGTTCCCCACGTGGGCTCGGTGCAGGAGGCCTCAATCGTTTTTTTTGCTATTCTTCGCGCGGGGGAATACCATTTCATTCCGTCATAGAGCATGACAATGCCGGCAAATAACAGCGGCGCCTCGATGATGGTGTAAAGCCCTACTCCGAAGACCCTGAGAAACAACAATGCGATAACAATGAAGGACACGCCGGTCCTGATAAACGCAAGGCCGGTCCTGCCCTTGGCGAATAACGTCCGGTAATGTGCATAGGTTGATCGTCGGTAAGCGAAATACGTCCTTACGCGCGCAAGGGGTGTCCTTCCCCCGGAGAAGCCAAATGATGGATTGACATCGAAATTATGTTCGATGATGCGGATGATATCAGTGGGAAAGGCGACGATAAAATCGATCTGTTCAACTCCAAGCGTCTTTTTTATATCGTCAATTACCCGGGGGTCGTCGGGGCGATATGCAATTACCTCCGCTCGCCCCTGCCGGACCGATCGGGGAAACCAGAGCGCCTGCTTCAGCTTCTCCATGTCTAGCCGCAGGATGATGAAATAAGAGGCGATAACGCTTTCATCGTATTCTACGAAGGGCAGGCCATAATATTCCGAGAGACAGAACAATATCTCGTGCTTCGGCACGCCCCGCGACAGCAAGAGCTCCTCCAGGGGGGTGTTGGTTTCCGCTGATTCCCTGGCGAGTTTTTCCAACTCTGCCTGACAAAGGGTACCGCGTTTGAGAAGTCTTTTAAATTTAGTATTTATCACTGTCATGATATTCCGCGAGCCCTGCGCAACGAAAGAGAAATGCTTTTAAAAAGGAAGTGTCCGGCATTTCCGGGAAAGAAGGGGGGCGTTTTTCGAGCCTCGAAACAACAGACGCATTGAGAAGGGTGCCGATCTGAACCCGTAGAGGGGCAAGCAGAGGAAACATCTTCTTGTGCACTGTTCAATCTATCTGAGGTGCCGTTTTCCTTAATATACACCTATACGCAGTTTCTCGATCGTTCGCGCGGCACGGATTAAGCCTTCGTTTCTTCTTTCTTCTTTTCTATTGCTGCAGTTTCCTGACCTTCCTTCATTGCTTTCTTAAATTCCCTGATGCTTTTGCCGAGTCCTGCTCCGAGTTCAGGAAGCTTTCCCGGGCCGAAGATGATCAGGACAATCAGGAGAATCAAGATAAGGTGCATCGGTTGAAATAAACCTTCAAACATGTTCATTTACTCCTTCGTCAGGCTCTTTTTAGGATAAACTAAGTGAACGGCGTAACCGCCGACTATTGCAATATCCTGTAATTTACCATACTCCATCGTCGCTGGCAAAAAAAAATGTACTGTTTCTAGCAGCTCTTAACAACTAAATCGCTCTATATCCCAACAACAAACACCGGGCACGGTGCGCGATCAATGACTTTTTCGACAATATGGTCGCCGAAGAGCCTGCTCATAATGCCTTTTTTCTTCTTCGACCCCATGATGATGAGATCGCACTTTTCCTCCTGTGCAACCTCCACAATACGGTCAGGCACGTCTCCTGCTTCCAGCCTGGTCTTGACAAGCGCCCCTTCAGCCTCTGCGATTCGGCTGATATCGGCAAGGGCCTTGATCCCTCCGTCCTCAAACACGTCATGCAGGTTCTTGATGCCCGTAAGGTCGAGGTCGCCCTCATAGGGCTGCACGACCTTCACGACCGTGATCCACGTCTTCTCGTCCTGCGCGAGTTTGATCCCCTGCTTTAGGACTTCCCTGGACCCGTTCACTGCAATAAGAACTTTTCTATAACCTTTCATATTTTCCAACTCCGCTCTCATTACCGAACTCGGTAAAACACCCGGCGAATCTTTCAAGAGAAATGGAGAATGATTTGGCAAAGGAGGTAAGATCCCATCAAGAAAATTGCTCCTTAATCTCCCTTTCGCCCTCTCTTTCCCATTTCTTCTTAAACGGGGTACCCGCTTTCTTGAACTCCTATTTAACGATCAGTACGGGGCAGGACGCATGCGCAATGATCCGCTCCGCCGTACTCCCCATGATCGCCTTGTTGACGCCGCGCCATCCGTGGGTCCCGACGACGATCAGATCGTGCTTCATCTTGTCGGCGATTTCCGTTATCTTATCGCCAGCATGACCTTCCTGCACCACGGCCTTGATCTGCACGCCCTGTCCGGCGGCGAGTTTTTTGGCTGCATCGACGATCTTCTCAGCCTCCTGGTAGAGGCTCTTCTTGATGGTTTCGGTCTTGAAGAAGTCCATCATCTCCTCGTACCGCGGGATTACATACAGGACCGAAAGCTCGGAGCCGTCGGATTTCGACAGGTCGCAGGCGCGGCCCAGCGCTTTTTTGCTGGACTCCGACCCGTCAAAGGGTACCAGGAGCGAATGATATGTTCCCGCGCACTCGGTGCAGGGTCTTTTCACCACCAGCACGTCGCAGGAGGAGTTCAGGACGACTTGAGACGTCACGCTGCCCATGAGCAGCCGCTTGAGTCCTTTTCTGCCGTAGGTCCCGAGGGCGATCAGGTCTGCTTTCTTGCCCTGCGCCACATCGACGATCACTTCCGGCGGTTCCCCCTCGCAGATAATCGACTCCACGTTTCCGTTCAGCCCGAATTCCGATTGCAGATTCTTTTTTGCCTCCAGACAGATGTGCGAGCCCGCCTCGAACCGTTTCTCCATCTGGGCGGGAAGGATAGCGAACTCCTCCTGGTCGAAATACACGGCATGAACGAGGTAGATCGCACTAGCGTCCCGCTTGACGCGAAGTGAAATCTCCTTCAGTGCCGCCTTGCTCGAAAGCGATTCATCATATCCGACGACGATTGATTTATACATGATTAATGAGAGCCTCCGCCCTTCCTGAATACAAGGCCCACGCCGAAGCCAGCACCCAGGGCGATGCCGACGGATAGGAACCCGTAGAACGCGGCTCTGTTTTTTGCCATCGTCGCCAGCGTCTTGACCATACCGACCTGCTCCACGTTCACCTTGGCCTCCGCCTGCTCGACAATCTTGCCGTTTTTGACCGCATAAACCGTCACTAGGTAATCGCCGGGTGCCGCCTGGTAGGGCCAGTCGGTAAGGATGTAATACTCCTGCCTTCCGTCCTTGGTGGTTGTCGTCTCAATTTTCCCGAAGGAACTGGTGTAGACCTTTGACGCCTCCTTGAATTTAACGAATTCGTCAAACCACTTTGCCTTTTCCTCTTCGTTCGCGACGGGGATGATTTCCACATGTTTTTGAAGCGCGGGATACCCGATGGTATATTTTTCCATCTCCTCCCTGCTCAGCATTTCATCGAGTTTCTTCGTGCTGAACACCTCGTAGAAGTTGGGCGTATTCTCGAACTTGAGCTGCCCCACATTCATCCAGAGCACGCCGCCGACCTTGCCCTTCTGCTTCAGCACCTGGTGGCCCTCAGGGGAAGTTATCTTGATGACGAGGTCCGTATTCGGATCGGCTTCGCCGCGCACGCTCACGGTGCTGCCGTGGTAGAAAAAGTCGATGGTGATATGGTCATGATTTGCCTTGGCCGTGAGCATGGCTGAAGCCGGTTTTGCATTGACCAGCTGGATCAGGCAATAAACGAGCATGAGCACGAGCGTGCCTATGAATCGTGCACTGCCGAACAATCTCGCATAATGAACTATAAATGAATGAATGTGCATTAGTGTCCTCCCACCTGTGAAAGAAGTAATGACGGCGTCAGCGTCAGATCAAATACGATTTTAACGGTCACGACAAGCACGATGACGGCAAGCAAAATCTTGAGTTGTTCTCCTTTTAGCTTCTTGCCCAGAACGGTGCCCACCTGTGCGCCGAAGGTCGATCCGACGAGCAGAAGCACGGCCAGCAGAAAGTCCACACTGTGGTTCGTGTAGGCCTGCAAGAAGGTCACTTCGATGCAGGTGAAGAGGATCTGAAACAAACTGGTCCCGACGACTACATGCATCGGCATCCGGAGCATGTACACCATCACCGGCACCATGAGAAAGCCGCCGCCGACGCCCATGATCGCAGCCAGAATGCCGACGAAGGAGCCGAGGACGATCGGCACGAGCGCGGAATGGGTCACACCCGATTTCTCAAACCGGGTCTGAAGGGGTAGCGATTTCAAGAATTTGCTGAGCGCCGATTCTTTCTGTTCCTTCGACTCGGTCACAACAGTGTCCTTCTTCTTCCGCATGCTTTGAAGGCTCTCAATGAACATGTACGTTCCAACGATGCCGAGCATGAGCACGTAAGTCATCTTTATGACAAAATCGGCGTTGCCCATGGCGCGGAGAACCTTGATACCCTGAACGCCGACAATGCCGCCTAAGAATCCCCCGACCAGCAGGTAGAGCCCCATTTTGAAATCCACGTTGCCGACCTTCCAATGCGCATACGTGCCGGATGTTGACGCAGCCACGATCTGGTTGGAATCAGTCGCCGCCGCCACAGTCGAGGGGATGCCGAACATGATGAGGAGCGGCGTCAGTAGAAACCCTCCACCTACGCCGAACAGGCCTGAGAGCAGCCCTACGAGCAGGCCGAGACCTACGGGAATCAAGATGTTGATGCTTGTCAGTGCTACCGGTAAATACAAATGCATTGTCCTACTCCCTATTGTCGAATTTAATTAAAATATGAGCTCTATTTTTCTTCCGTTCTGTTCGAATAGTTTGCCTTCGCTAACAGGGGAAAAGCTCAGCACGCAACACCGCATGCCTGTCTGGTCATGGTCACGATCGGCCGAGAAGCGGTCCGGACGAGGCGGTTCAAGTCCTTAGCCGAGACGTTGTCGCTCCCCGTTACGGCGGGGCTCAACACGACCTTGTCGACCCCGGCATGGTTCTTCAGAAACGTCCTGATGCCCGATACGGCATCGAGCTCCGTATTCTGAACGCTCACCTGGATGCCTTCTTTACGGCACTTTTCCACGAGCCCGGCAAGCACCTTTTCATAGTTCCCTTCGGCCTCAGCACGTCCTCCTGCCATGATCTCCCGGGCAGTCTCAGGCTCGTCAGCTTCGGCGAAGCTCACGGCAGTCATGAGGTTGCCGAGTTTGTCCATGAGGTTGCTCTTCTTCTGGACGAGGAGAAGCGTGATGTCCTCATACATTGCCTTGGCCAGTTCGATGGCGTATGAAACGCCCTCTTCGAGATTTTCATCACGGTAGGTAACGAACAACAACTGTCTCTTTCCCATTTTCAGACCTCCCTATACTGTGCTTATCTACCCAGTACAAATGCAATGATAATGCCAATAAATAACTATATGTTTTTGTTTATTAATTTTTCTGAGATCACATTGTAAATGTTTCAAATATGAACATAAGTGAAACAGCCTAGGAATGGTGATTATAATGAAGAAGAAATAGAAATGTCACTGAATGCCCTATTTGCGGGTCGAAAATACAATTAAACAACTATATCGAGCAATGATTATCTAAAGCGAAATGGAGAGGAATACCTGTTCAAATATGAAACAACAATGTGCTTTTAAACTTTTAAATTTGGAAGGAATCTGATACTATTATTGAGTTTAGAGGAATCGTTAAGGAGACTCATGACAGAAGGCAGTAATCCCGGAGAGGACAAGGCGTGGGAGATCCTGGCATTGCTCAAGCCTGAAGAGGTGTGCAAAGCAGCAGCCGTTACATACGATGCTTCTGCAGCAACGTACACAGTATCCTCGTTCGGCTTGAATTTCGCTGTCTCCGTGAAAGACAGGACTATTACGAGTGTTTCACCTGGCAGCGAGGCGCTGTTCAAACGCCTGAGTTACTTCTTCAGGCTTTCGATCCTCTGGTACCTGGTCAACGCGAAGGACATTGCCTGCACGGGCCGACCCGTAAAGCTCGAACATCTTAAAGGCGGCGATTTTTTTACTCGGGGGTCGCACGTTTTGCCGCTCGATGCCATGGCGAACAAGTACAGGAAGAACAAAGAGGGATTTATAGAAAGGGGGGCAGTGTTCCACGGCGAACTCGTGAAGAACGGCGATGTCGCATTTCGGTTCTCCCCCCTTCCGCGGATACCGGCTACTCTTACACTTTGGCTTGAAGACGATGAATTCCCGGCTCGGGCGGACCTTTTACTCGACTCCACCTGCGAGTTGCAGATGCCTCTCGACATCATCTGGTCCGTAGCAATGATGACGGTGCTGATCATGCTGTAAGATAACAGCCACTCAGGGACAGGTTCCTCCCCTCTCCAATCTCACGGTCTATTCAGCCATACACATGCAGCCGACCGCAGAAGTATCGACAACTCTGCATTCGCCTATGCTGATACAGACTGGAATGTGTTATGGCCGCTTGGCAGCAGCCATGTCCCAAACTATCTTCGGCGTTTCACGTAACCACAGCCGGGTCATGCGAGACCGCAGTACTAGGGGACATGGCTGTCGCTTGTAAAAATCCTGTGTTCGACTGAAGTTTATTGGACGATACTTTCCATCGTCACATTCAGATAGTCCGCCAGCTGTTTTACGGTACGCGGCTTCATTGTCACGCCCTTTAGCGTTCTCGACACCGTCACTTTATGGATGCCGAGTTTATCCGCAATTTCCGTATAGCTCAATCCTTTTTCCAGCCGCTTTCTCTCAAGTAGCTCAATCTTATACATGGCTCATCTCCTCCTTAAAATTAATTTCACTTCTTGTTTTTCGGATGTTCTGCTAAATCCGTATAGTTGCCATCAATGCCGCGAATTGTGTTACTGAAAACGACTTTCCCTGTTGATTACGCTGTGCATGGTCTGTTTCAGAATCCGCTTGTAGAACGGCTTTCTTGAGAACGCTTTTGAACCCTCGATTTTTAAAATCAGCTAAAAAAACATCGGCCGCTGTGCCGCTCGTGGCGATCACCTTCACGGCGGGGTCACATTCGATCAATCTATCTGATTGTTTCCTTGTCACTCCGGCTCCTCCGGGACATGCATGATCGACAATAACGGCATCAAACGGGTAACCGCATCTTTGTGCTTCTTTGTAGCAGTCAATGACTTCGTCTCCGTTTTCCGCCAAACAAACTTTGTACCCCGCCTGCTCGAGCATGGAGCGCATGTTCGACCTCGCGAGTCATCAGTATCCATCACGAGAATCCACTTTGTCACGGTAAGCTGATTCATTTTTCCTGGCTCATTCTGATGACCAGCGCCGTCAATTGCAGGGGTGTGTCACGCTCTTCTGCAATCGAGCTGGAAGATATAGCCTTACTCAGTAACGTGCTTTTGCAGATTGTTCGATAAGGTGAACAAGCCGTTCCCCTGCACTCTGCCGTAAGAAAGGGGACATTTTTTATGTCTGGAGGTCTTGCAGTATTCTTCGAGCTCGAACAAACTCGGGATGTAAACTGCCTTTATCCACAGCGCAAGCGGAAATATGTGTTCCGTTAAATGGGGGCATCGCATAATTCACGCCTTTCGTTACATATTTAAAGCAGATGGGTGACAACTTGAGCTGTTCGTTGCATAGAGCATATCGTAAAGTCACGAGAAAGGTAAGATGAGAAAAGGCTGATATTTACGTAGGATTATTCTACTTTTTATGTAGGAATCAGTCCTACAAAGACGAGTGCAGTATTTCCGCTTTTTGAAAGGGATGACATTTGTTGTGCAGTAAGAAATAGTGAACGGGTATTCGTTACCGATCGTTTATTCATCAGCAGGATTAACTGGCATCAGCCTGAGCATTGCTTACACGAGCTTATTCTCAATAACGTATCGAGTAACCTCCGCATTACTTTTCATGTTCATCTTTGACAGCAATCGTGCCCGATAGGTACTGATCGTCTTTACACTCAACGCCAGCTCGTCAGCGATCTCCGTGAGTGATTTTCCCGCTGGCAAGCATGATCAAAATCTGGTACTCGCGGTCGGAAAGCTGCTCATGAAGCGGCAAGTCCGAATGATTCCCGAGTTTGTGGGCAATCTTCTCAGCAAGTGAGGAACTGATGTATTTGCCGCCTGCCGATACCTTTCTTATCGCAGCTATCAATTCATCTGGCGCACTTTCTTTGGTCAAGTATCCTGCAGCGCCGGAACGCAACGCACGAATAGCATACTGCTCTTCAGGGTACATGCTCAGCATAAGCACGGCAAGTTTCGGTCGCTGTTTTTTGAGCTCTTTCAGGACTTCGAGGCCGTCTCTCCCCGGCATTGCAATGTCCAGCAATACCAGGTCATAAACGTTCTTTGTCGCCTTTTCCATCACTTCCTGACCATTGCGCGCTTCAGCGGACACGACGATGTCGGCCGTTTCCGCGATGATCTGCTCAATGCCCTTCCGAACGATAGCGTGGTCGTCCGCAACCAACAGTTTTATCAAGACGCTTCCCTCCTGCTGTCAAGGGGAAGTTGTACGGTTACCGTCGTGCCTTTGTCACGTATGCCGCGGATCGTCAGCGACCCCCCCCAATAGTGTACACGCTCTCTGATCCCGATGAGGCCTAAGGACTTGGGATCGGACATATGTTTTTCGCTGATCCCCTTGCCGTCATCCCTAACTTGAAGCACCAGACGGTCGGAGCGCTTTTTCAGGACCACGGAAACCTCTGTCGCCTCCGCATGACGGGCTATGTTGGTCAGCGTTTCCTGAAAGATACGGAAAACCGTTGTCGTACGGTCCTTGTCAAGCACGATTTCATCGGGCTCGAAGACGGCAGTACAGGGTATGCCGGTCCTTTTTTCGAATTCTTCAGCCTGCCACTCAATTGCTGCGGTGAGCCCGAGATGATCCAGGATCCCCGGTCGCAAATCCGTGGAAATTTTTTTTACGCTTTGCATCGTCGTTTCAATGAGCTGGGCCATGGACTCCGCCTTTTCCATGACTGGACTTTTGGTCTGCGGGCAGTCTCTTTGTCAGGAGAGCGAGATCTATCTTAAGCGCCGTCAGCGACTGGCCCAATTCGTCATGGACCTCGCGGGCGATCATCGTCCGCTCATTTTCCCTCGCGTTCTGTAAATATACGGAAAGATTTCGCAGCTGCTCGTTCGCCATCGACAATTCTGCGGTCCGTTCGTCTACGAGAATCTCCAACTCGTCATAGGCCTTACGCAGCCGCTCCTCTGGAGAGCTTACGCTCGGCGATATTCCATACAGCCTCCATGATTTGCTTGAGCTGCTGCACATCGCCGTCTGTATATTCTTTCTCCTTATTCGCAACGCCAACGACGGCAACAATGCGGTCATAGTTGAAGACGGGAATCGTCATAAATCGGTCAAGCGGGGAATGTCCTTCGGGGAAACCTTTCTTCAGGGGATGGTATGCCCTGAAATCGTTTATAATGAGAGGTATGCGTTGACGGACGGCCTCTCCCCATATCCCCGTTTCTGCAATATGACAGACCGTGGGCGGATCGGTGATGGAGCACGATTTTATCACTTCCTTTGACCAAGCCCGATGGACAACTTCCTTTTTGTCGTCATTATAAATACAAAGGTAGCCCTCTTTGCTGTTCGATAAAGCAACGACTTCGTCAAGGGAGATATTGAGCAACTCCTGCAGGGTTGCCGTTCTCGCTTGGGATATTTTCACCAGGCTTCTCAGCCGTTTTTCATCAGTTCTGGCTTCTTCTTCGGCAAGCTTGCGTTCCGTGATGTCCCGGATGATGCCTGCAGCATGCCACTTCCCTTTTATCCGGATCGCTGAAAAAGACAGTTCTCCGGGGATTTCTTTTCCATCTTTTCTGCGAGTCTCTATTTCGAAGGTCTTGCCAATGAGAGGGCCGACCCTTTCGGACTTAAATGCAGTCAATCCCCGTTGATAAGCATCAATATATCTGTGGGGCACGATCAGTGTATGCAGCTTCATGCCGATCGCCTCATGGCGTGGATACCCAAACAGCTTTTCTGCCGCGGGATTCCAAAAAGATACCCGTTCATCATCATCCATCATGATAATGGCATCCTTCAGCGTATCTGTTATCGTGCGGAACGTGTCCTCACTCCCTCGCAGCGCTATTTCCGCTCGCTGGTAGATCTGGAACAAAAAATAGCCGATGATAAAGTACGGAGCCAGCTGCTGAAAATGACAAAACCACCAACTGGCATACCAGAGGGAGGCAAAAGGAAGTTCCAAATCTACGAGGCCGAATAAAAGAAAAGTACAGGCGAACAGATACGATTCAAACCTGCCGTGACGATGAAAGTCGAGTGCGAAAAATGCCGTCGCCGCAAGAAATAATGTACCGGCAAGAACATTCATTGCCAGTGCAACAGTGGTGATCTGGTCGTCGTGTAACATAATGGGGACCAGTTCCTGAAACCCGATGATCCAGATGCCGATCATCACGCTGCAAGCGGCTACTGTCCAGGGGATCCATTTTTTTTCGCTTGTATACGTATCGAAGTGCGGCAGCCAGGACAGGGCAAAACAGAGGCTGCCGACAATGCCGCCTAAACACTGAAGCAGAAAAAATCCCTGACCAAGACTGGAGACGGCATGAAAACCATTTAGTATGCCCATCCCAAGAAAACCTGTCGCTAGCAAGTTCTTTTTCAGGATACGGTAGTGCTGGTTCTTGCTGAACAGGATCAGCGACACCGCCATTGCAAGGATGGACCCGAATGCTTCCATAGTCGTATGGAGAGGCTCATTAACGAAAAAAAGATTGCCCCAGACACTATGCACGAAATACGTCAACACTAACGAGCCCGTGAGTACCGCTATGATGACTCCGTAAAATGATGAATAAATGTTTCTCATGAACAGACTTTCTCCTTCGAACTACTTCTCATCTACCCTCGCCGCCGTTGTCTGCGTCCTGATTTTTTTGGTATCTGGAAGAGAACAACGGCAGGCGAAACTAATCTTCCTTCAATATCCGCCACAGGCTCGTCCTCGAAATGCCGAGGACTTCGGCGGCTCTTGACTTGTTGCCGCCGAGCATATCGATAATCTTCTCGGCATAATCCTTGTTCAGCTCTTCAATGGTCTTGATTTTGTCCGGTTCGATGGTCTCGATCTGGAACATTTTGATCGTCTGAGGCAGGCTCTCAGGCGTGATGAGACTGCTTTTTTCGAGTATGATGGCACGCTCGACGATGTTCTCCAATTCGCGCACGTTGCCGGGATAACTGTAGTGCATCAGTACGCTCATCGCTTCTTTCGTGAACCCGGTGATCTTTTTGCGCGAACTCGGCAGGTGCTTCTCCAGAAAATAGCTGCAAAGCGGCGGGATGTCGTCCCTGCGGTCGCGTAGTGGCGGAATGAATATTTCCATAATGTTCAACCGGTAATACAAGTCCTCGCGGAACCTGCCTTCGGCGATCACGGAGCGGACGTTCTGGTTCGTGGCGGCGATGAACCGAACATCTACTTTGATCGGCCTGGTCCCGCCCACGCGGTAGAACTCGCCTTCTTCGATCACCTTGAGCAAGTTTTGCCTGGAGGCTCGGCGCCATCTCGGCGATCTCGTCCAGGAACAACGTACCCGTGTCAGCGATCTCCACGAGCCCCTGCTTGGTCTTGATCGCGCCGGTGAAGGCCCCCTTTTCATGGCCGAAGAGTTCGCTCGCCAGAAGTTCTTCGGTTAATGTCGCGCAGTTAATCGAAAGAAAGGGCATGTCCTGCCGTCTGCTCGTATAGTGGATGATCTTGGCCAGCAGGCTTTTGCCCACGCCGGTCTCGCCCGTCAACAGCACGTTGCAATCCGACTCCTTCATGCCTTCTATGATGCCGAGGATGTGATGCATGCTCGCGCTCTTCGCAATGATCGACACCTTTTTGTCGGCGCCGGCAAAAGCTTTGAGCGCAATGTTCTCCTTCTTCAGGGTGCGCTGTTCCCGGATTTTCTTGACCTTGAGCAGAAGCTCGTCAAGGTTGAAGGGCTTTGTGACGTAGTCGTAGGCTCCTTTTTTCATGGCCTCGATCACGGAACCGATGCTGCCGAAGCCGGTGATGACGATCACCTCCACATCGGCTTGCCGCTCCTTGATCTTGTCAAGAAGCTCCATACCGCTCAACCCGGGCATCCTGATGTCGGTGATCAGCAGGTCGAAGTGATCGCCCTCGAGCTGCTGAAACGCATCCAGACCGCTCTGCGTACCGACTGTCGCATAGCCCTCCTTCTGGAGGGCGTTGGTCAAGTGTTTGAGGGTAATTTCCTCGTCTTCGGCTATCAGTATCTTAAATGCCATATTTTTCGTACCTGCCCGGGTCAAACAGCAACGTCACGAAAGAAACCGGGATCCGGCGTCGACGAAGCACGCTAATTCCCTCTTGCGTCACCGACTATCCGTCTATGCCTGTCTCTTCCGTTCACGTTCCCGAGGGAAGGGTAATGGTGAACGTTGTGCCCCTGCCTGCTTCGCTCTCTACAACGATGTTGCCCTTGTGTTTCTTGATGATATTATACACGATCGCAAGACCGAGGCCTGTGCCTTTGTCTTTGGTCGTAAAGAAGGGCTCGAAAATCTTGTCCTGCGATTCCCGGGGAATGCCCCTGCCCGTGTCCGAAACGATAATGACGGTTGCACCGGTTTCCTGTCTCGCATGGACCGTCAATTCGCCCTGCAGCTGCATGGCATCCACCGCGTTTGCGAACAGGTTCGTAAACACCTGTTCCAGCTGGCCTTCATCAGAGGACAGGATGATCGACGGCGAATCAAAACTGCCGGAGAAACCGGATGTTCTCGAGGTCCCGGGAACTGCCGAGATGACGGTAGGTATCGCTAATCAGTTCGCCCAAATCGACGTCTCTGAAGTGCGGCTCCTTCCCGCGGGCAAATTCCAGGAGTTCGCTCACGATCCGCTTCACCCGCTCCGATTGGCCAAGGATATCGTGCACGGCCTCTGTTGCTTCGGCCGAGCACATGCCGCCGGCTTCCCGGGCCAGCACCTGGGCCGAAAGATAAATGTTGTTCAGTGGATTATTCAATTCATGCGCCACACCCGATGCCAGCGTGCCGATGGCCGCAAGTTTTTTTGTCTGCATCAGTTCCTTGTTCTTCCGCTCAAGCTCCTCTTCGTGCAGGGCGAGCTGGTCCTCCATGTCGTTGAACTTGTCGATCAGGAGTCCCACTTCATCACCGGGATTTCTGCGCCGGGCGCCAACGGCCAGGTGCGGATAGGAACCCTTGCCGGTCTTTTCCACCACGGTGATCAGAAGCATCAGTCTTTTGACCACGTTCGTGGTGATAAAAAAAAGCATGCCGATGCCCACGACGAAAGAAGAGCGGAAAAAAAATGAGAATGGCGATCTGGGAAACGCGGATCACCGTCTCGGTCTTTTCCCGGGCGACCTTGTCAAGGTCCTTCGACAGCACCAGGATCTCTTCGCCGGTCTTCCTGAGCGACAGGATGTCTGCGTTCAGTTCGTGCAGCCCGGTGATAAGGGGATGGAGCCGTGGAAGCAGGAACGCCTTTGCGAGAAAATCGGCCGATTGCACCGGCCGCTCCAGGAACGTGGATTCGACGAGTGCGATGACGTGCCCGTTCGCCCGGTTTCGTGTTCTGACCTTCTGAAATGCGGGAGACAGTTTTTTTGCCTCTGCTTCGATTCTCGCGAAACGGCGTTCGTACTCGTTGATCCGTTCGCGCAGGGAAAGCTGCTCCGCCCGGTCGATGCGCGGATTCTGGTCAAGCATGCGTTTCAATTCGTCGATGTAGGCATGCACGGCAGCGGATTCCTCGTCCGCCTTTTGAGGGCTGTACAGAAAGTAGTTTTTCTCGTGGCGCCGGAGCTGGAGTGATTTACGGCTGAGCGTATCCGTGATCTCGAGATAGCGGATCTCTTTCTTGATCTCGAGAAAGTTCACATATTCAAACGCCGCCAGGATGGCGATGATGAAGGCGCTGATAAAGAAACTGAGGGCTATTTTTTTCTTCAGAGACATAGTTCCGATTATCGTCCATCGTCCGTACTTCAAAGTTCAAACACTGATGGGCCTTCGCACATGACGACAGGGCCGCAGACAAATGCTCTGAACGTCGGGCCATGAACTTTGGGCTGTAAGCTCGTCCCGCTACCGCTCTTTCGGGATGCCCCATTTTTTCCGTTTTTCCCAGAGCGACTTGCGCGTGATCCCGAGCATGTCCGCAAGTTGTTGTTCGTTATATTCCATCTGGTAGCGGAGAATGAACGCCTTGGTATAGTCCTCGATCGAGAGTTTCTGGTCAAAGGCCTGGTGATGGAACGATGCCTGCTCTTTTATGCCGCCGGGCAGGTGCTCGGGCCGGATCAGGTCGCCGTCGGAGATGAGGATGGCCCGTTCCATAACGTTCTGGAGCTCACGCACATTCCCGGCCCACTCGTAATTCATCAGGACATCCATGGCTTCGGGCGATATGTCTTTCGTCGGTTTCCCCAGGTCGTTCGCATACCGTCCCGAGATAGTGCCGTACCAGCGCTTCAATGTCTTCCTTCCGCTCCCGTAGCGGCGGGATCTGGAGGGCGATCACGTTGATACGGTAATAGAGGTCTTCCCGGAATGTCCCGGCCCGCACCGCGGCCTTCAGGTCTTTGTTGGTGGCGGAAACCAGCCGGATGTCGACCTTTGTCCCCTTCGTACTGCCCACGGGCCGGATAACCTGGTCCTCGATGACCCGCAGCAGCTTTGCCTGGAGCGACATGCTCATGTCGCCGATCTCATCGAGGAACACCGTGCCGCCCTCGGCTTCTTCCAGAATGCCCTTCTTGGTCGCCACCGCCCCCGTAAAAGCGCCGCGCACGTGGCCGAAAAGCTCGGTCTCGAGGAGCGTCTCGGGGATGGCGGAACAGTTGATCGGCACAAAAGGCATGTCGCGGCGCGTGCTGTTGTGGTGGATGACACGGGCGAAAAGCTCCTTGCCCGTTCCGGTCTCGCCGAGGAGCAACACCGTGCTCTTCGTGTCCGTGATCTTCTCTCACTTCGTCGAGGATCGTCTTCAGTGAGGGCGTCTCGCCGATGATACTGCTGAAGTCATAGTCCTTCCCGATCTCGCGTTTGAGCAGCACGTTCTCGGTCTGCAGGCTCTTCTGCCGCAGCGCATTCCGGACGATCTGTTTGATTTCTTCGTGGATGATCGGTTTCATGATGTAATCATAGGCGCCGGCACGGAGCGCCTTCACCGACGTGTCGAGCGACGCGTACGCGGTGACCACGATAAAGATCTGGTCCGGGATCTGCTCACGTATCTGAGTGAGCATTTCGATGCCGTCCATACCCGGAAGGATGATGTCCGAGATGATCACGTCGTACACGCTCGTCTCAAGAAGGGAGAGCGCCTTTTCGGCAGACTCCGCGCCGTCTACGACGTACCCTTCTTTTGCGAAGATCCGTCTGATGGACTCCCGCAAGGTCTCTTCATCTTCTACGATCAGTATGCTCTTCGACATTAAGCCCCTTTTTTGCCGTGATCCGCACATTATGCGGATTCCCGAGATTAAACAAAGCATGAACCACAGTCCCGCGCCCCGCTCCGTTGCATACGATAACAGAGGATGGGTGGAGGACGTGGGACGGGGATTAAAAAAACAGATTCAAGACTTGCAGCCGCCCCTCTGTGTGTGCCGCCAGTCTTGCTTGGGGGGACGAAGTCGGGAACTATGATCTCATAAACTTGTCCTTTTCGTGGTTACGCCCGCATGGTTATGTAAATTTTCCTGTAACCTTGTCAAAAAATCGCTCGATCCGAAAACCAGCGTTATGAACCAACGGGAATTTTAATCGTAAACCGCGTTCCCTTGTCTATTTCGGAATCGATCTCGATCGTACCGCCGTGGTCCTTGATGATGCTATAGCATATGCTAAGCCCTAATCCCGTACCTTTAGAGGGCCCCTTGGTGCTGAAAAAGGGGTCGAAAACCTTGTCTCTGACCTCGGGGTCAATGCCGCATCCGGTATCGGCGAACAGCATCAGAACATGGCCGTCAATATGCTTCACGGAGATGTCGAGACTGCCTCCGTTCGGCATGGCGTCCCGCGCGTTCAGAATCAGGTTCAGAAAAACCTGCTGGATCTGGTCCGGGTCGATCGTGAGGGGCGGCGTTGCCTGTACGTCGGTGCGGATCTCGATCTTGCGGAAGTTTTTATCGTACCGGACGAGGTTGAGCGTGTTTTCCAGAATATCTCCCAGACTCGTCGCGACCTTCTGCCTGGGATAGAGCCGCGCGAAGTCGCCGAGGCTTCGGACAATGCGTGCAATACGGTGCACATGCTCATTGATCGTGGTGAGAGAGTCTTTGGTGAACGACGAAACATCCTCGGTCTGGAGTTCCTGCACCAGCGATGAGATGGAGGCAAGCGGGTTCCCGATCTCGTGCGCCACGCCCGCCGCGAGCCTCCCGACGCTGGCGTGTTTCGTTGCGCGAAACAATTCCTCCTCGATTTTTTTCTTTTCCGTGATATCTTCGAGTACGAGCACGTATCCTTTCTGGGCGCCGGTGAGTCTGCTCACATATCCCTTCAGGATGATTTGGGGATCGAAATTTCTCCTGCAGGTGATCTCTCCCTCGCGAACCTCCGGGGTAAAGAGCCTGGGCTCCAGGCACGTAAGCAGGCCCGAGGCGTCGCATTCGAGGGAGTCGGACTTCTCGACGCCGGTGATCATCTCCATGCCGCTGTTCCAGTATGTGACGCGCAACGCCTCATCCAGCGTGGCCACGCCGAGTGGAAGGCTTTCGATGATGTTCTCGCTGAACTCCTTGAGCATGGCAAGCTGCCGGTTCGCCTCGGCAAGCTCCTGGCGCGACAGCCGGAGGCTGCGGGATATATGCTGGATCGAGTCCGAGACGCGCAAAGCCTCGTCGTGGGTCAGGACCATCCGGTCCTGGAACACGAGCGTGCTGATGGACGGTCCCATCGCTCCGGACAGGACCCTCTCGGCCTCTTCTCGGAGCTTTATGAGCCATTCGCCTGACAGTGAAGTCCGGGTCAGTCCGTTCTTCCTGAGAAAGCCGTTCACAACCTCACGCGCCTCATCGGGGCCGACGTACTGCCCCAGGATGTCTTCGACCTCGGCGATCCCCGAAGGCCGGTACGAAGGTCCGAGGTTGAGCGGTGAAAAGGAATCCACGAACACAATGGCCTGGTGCGTCTCGTCATCGGACTGACGGGTCAGAAGCGAAACCCCGACGTAGAAACAGATGTTCAAAAACAGTCCCCAGAACAGGGAATGGCTCCAGCGGTCCAGGCCTCCGAGCCCGAAGAGCGCCGTAGGGTTCAGAAGCGTTGAGTTGAAGATTGCATTCAGAATATTGCCCTTCTCAATGATCCCCGCCCGCATGAGGGCCGGGATGAGCAGCGTGTATATCCAGACGGAAAATCCGGCCAGAATGCCGGCGATTGCGCCCTTTTTGTTTCCGCCTTTCCAGTAAAGGCCGAGCAGGATGGACGGCGCAAAGATGGTGACTGCTTCGAACGATTTGAGGCCGATGTCCACGAGGCTGTCGAACTGGCCGATGTAAATGGCAAACACATAGCCGAGGAAAACACATCCCAGGATCACCAGGCGTTTGATGTTCAGGACTACGGCGTAAAAATTCTTGATCGCGGAGAGGTCCCACAAAGTGGGCACGACGAAGCTGTTCATCACCATGGTGCTGAGAGCGATGGACTCGACGATGATCATGGCAGTGGCCGCGGAAAAACCGCCGATGAATACGATAATCGCCAGGAGCGGGTGGCCGTAGTGCATGGGGATGCTAAGCACGAAATAGTCCGCCGCAGGCGGGAGATCACCGAGGAGCAGCCCCCCGCAGGCGATGGGCAGCACGAAGATGTTGATCAGGAAGAGATACAGCGGGAAGAGCCACATGGCCTTCTTAATGTGGTCCACGGAATAGTTCTCCACAACGGCAACATGGAACTGGCGGGGGAGAAACATGATGGCCATCATGGACAGAAACGTCAACGAAACCCATTCAGAGAAACTGACCGGAGACCCGTCCCCGATTTTCAGGAGGGACGCATACGGCCCCTGCTGTATTTTGCCTAGAATGTCTCCGAAACCGTGAAAGAGACCGTAGGTCACGAAGAACCCGACAAGGAGGAACGACACAAGCTTGATAGCGGACTCGAAGGCCACGGCAAAGACCAGTCCGCCATGGCGTTCCGAGGCGTCGAGCCTCCTGGCTCCGAAAATCACGGCGAACACGCCGAGCAGCAATGAGATGAACGCCCCGGTGAAGTGGCTGCCTTCCGGCCTTCCCGAAAGCAGGGCGAATGACGTCATCACGGCCTTCAACTGGAGTCCGAGGTACGGGGTAATGCCGACGACGGCCACGATGGTAACGAGAACGGAAAGACCGATGGATTTGCCATAGCGGGACGAGATAAAGTCCGAGATCGTGGTAATCCGGTTCTCCCGGGAAAGGTAGACGATTTTCCGGAGCACGATCCACCAGAGCGCCGCCATGAGCGTGGGGCCGATATAGATCGTGAGAAAGCTCAGGCCTGCATTGGCCGCCTTGCCGACGCTGCCGTAAAAAGTCCATGAGGTGCAGTACACGGCCAGAGAGAGAGAATAGATGTAAGGATTTGATACGAGGCTCTTCCCCTGCAGTTCCTTCCGCTCCGCGAAATACGCTACGGAAAAAAGGAGCAGAAGGTAACCGAGAATAATAGACAGAAGTAGCCAGGGCGAAAACACTTAGTTTCCTCCATCGTCCCGTTCCGAAAAAGTCGAGGCCAGGAAAATGAGCCCGATAAATGCGATCCAGATGATAAACAGGTAATAGGCGAGACTATTATGGAAGATATTCAGAAAAGGTCCGCAGAACAGCACAAGACCGAGACAGAACAAAAAGCCCCAGATATCCCGTTTCATGATCTGATCACCTCTAGCCGTGTAACCTTTCTGCACATTATGTTCCTCACACCTGACTAATGGCATAGGGAAGCCGAAAAATCAACACCTTAAGTTACATATATTAACATAACTTGTAACAAAAATCTACAAAACCTGTATGATATGGGTGCCATAAATCGAAAGCATACATTACCCCTTGTTTTTCGTAAATCTTTATATTAATGTATTTTCATCACAAAGGCCAAGGATCGAACATGCATACAGATGAATTCGAAATATCCCTGCTCCGGGAACTGAAGGTCTGCGGCAATACGATTCAGCGCATTAAAAAAACTCTCGCCCTTATGGAACAGAAACATCACAAAACCACAGGTAGTTTCATCGATGAATATCGCACCGGCAGACTGAACGATGACCCGGACAACCGGGACGATTACGCTGCCTGGGAAGGCAGTTATGAATCACTCCTACAATGGCAAGACCTGGAACGGCAGTATCAGGAACAGCTCCGCATCATGAAGGTATCGGGGGGGAAATCTTCTACCCGGGGGAAAAAAATGCCGTGAACGAATTGATGTCTTTGAGCCGTCGTCGCGTTGTCAGTTCGTACGCCAACAAATGTGTCAATCCCCCCTTCTTCCGGAATTTTCTATTTGTTCTTTCCTTGTTTATGCTATACTTCCGCTCATGCGGCAAACCAGCTCCTTCAACCCCATCTCCAGCAGAGACAACAGCACGGTAAAGTACCTTCGCTCTCTCTCAGACCCGAAGCGCCGGAAAAAGGAACAGGTTTTTCTCATTGAAGGCGTCAAAATGGTCGAAGAGGCGGTCCGCGACGACCTCGGGGTCAAGACTGTTGTCGCCACACCATCACTCACCCAGCACCATGGTAAAGGCGTGCTCAAGCTCTCGGAAAACAAAGGCATCGATATCGTTTGGGTATCTGATCGGCTGATGGACGTGCTCGCCGAAAGCAAGACGCCGCAGCCAATAATGGCAGTGGTTCAGATGAAACAACACACGGAGGAATCACTTCTGAAGCACAAGGCCCGCTTGATCATCGTCGCCCACCAGCTTCAGGACCCCGGAAATCTCGGCACCATTATCAGAACCGCAGAAGCAGTCGGCGCATCGGGCATTGCAATCACTTCAAACACGGTTGACCCGTTCAACGCAAAGGCGGTCCGGGCCTCGATGAACAGCATCCTGCGCCTCCCTGTTGTGCAGGTCGGAGATATTGCCACATTCATTCAAAAGTGCCGACAGACGGGCTTTCAGACCGTTGCAACGGCACTGAACGGTGACAAAGCGCATTTTGCAGTTGACTTGACCAAACCCACTGCTGTGATAGTGGGTCGGGAGGGTGCGGGCCTCTCCCAGGACATCATGGCTGCCATCGATCTTCGCGTCCGAATCCCCATGGCGGAAACGATCGACTCACTCAATGTGGCCACAGCCGCAGCTGTAGTTCTCTATGAGGCGATGAGACAGAGACTCCACAACAGCCAGTGAGCGCGGCACTGGTTTCAGACGGGATTCTTCCGCAGTTTCGATACTGGTTAATAGGCATATTGCATACGAAAGTCGCACTTACGGATCGATATACCCTGAAAATACCCATCCCGGGTGATTTACTCCATGAATGATTTATGTTAAATGAGCAATATGAAAAACCTTTTATTAATAGATGATGACAAATTGTTTTCGGACACGATACAAATGATCCTGCAAGCAGACGGGTTCGACGTCAGCTGCTGCGACAGCGGCTCACAGGCCTTGAATCTTCTGGAGGACAAATGCTTTCGGGCAGCCATAGTCGATTATCATTTGCCCGGGATGAACGGTGCCGAGATAACCAGCCTACTTCGAACACGAAGTCCCGATACGCTCATCATCGGGTTTAGTCTGGATAACAAGGAAAAGGAATTTCTCGGTGCCGGAGCTGACACTTTTTGTCCAAAACCGCAAATTACAGATGTGCTCTCACGGCTCAGTGAACTCGCATGATGCGTATCATGAGAAATAGAGAAACAAAGAGTATAAATTACCTCACTACGATGATTATCTGTTCCAGCGCAGGCAGAGGCAACAATTATCATGCTATGGGATAATCATCGCGCCTTTCCTTCCCGCTGCATCTGCCTCAGGGTGAACACAAAAGATCCGACAGTAAGTTTGCTCTTCATGAGCACCGGGACCTTCCGGCTGTCGTCCGTGAGCCATATGAAGACCTCTCCTTTGTTCATAAAAACCCCTTTATACTTAGGATAGGTCCTGATTTTGATCGTGGAGAACTCCCCTGCTGGCGTTTTCACGATTTCCCTGCCCATCGTATAAACTTCGACAGTCCATATCTTGCCGCTGTCATAAACGTCGAAAACGATTGCCTTGTTCCCACTAAAATTTTCCACCGCCCTGAGATAGTAGAACGACGACAAAGCGTCCTGCACGTGCTCTGGGATGACCAGGGTTTCCGGTGGGTCGTCATTCACCCTGCTCATCACCGTTTTATGTGCGTGGTCGAAAATAAGAGCACGGCGTTTCTTTTTCTTGCCATAATTCTCATCGATGTTATAGGTCAAACTTTGCATGACCTGCGGGTCGAAGACACTCTGGACGGCATCGTACACTTTGAAGAACTTGTCTACCACTCCTGAGGAACGGCCTGTCACGAGAAACTTAAAGACCTCCCTTCCATCCGGCAGCGTGTCGCCCCTGACCTCCATTACCGCAGTCCCCGCAGCGATGATGTTTGACCAGCTGACATCGTAAACCAGTGTTTCTCCAGGCTGGATCGCCTCGATGGGCGGCAGGGAAGATGCTATTGCTTCTTCCTGGGCACTGAGCGTCCCAGAGACAGACGCTGCAACGAGAATGAGAAACCACAGGACAACTGATATCGTGAGAGTTCTATTAAGTTTTTTGTAAATATATCGTGTCATTTTATAGGTCCCAACACTGAAGGCCAGATTCAAAATGGAGATGAATCTCCCATTTTCGTTGTAATATATTAACACTCTATATACAATTTTTTTAACGGTTTTTTCTCAAGACCCCTTGAGATATGCTATGCGTTTATTTGTCTTAAATTTATCTGCTCAAGGGAAACCGACCGACTTCGTCAAAACATCTCAGCAATGGTCTGATCTGCAAAATTCTTCTCTTTCCTATTCCCGTATAAATGGTATAATAACGACACTTACCTATCGTGATCTTTGCAACGTTTCTTGGACGAGTAGTAGAGGCGCGCCATCACCCCGAAACAGAACGGAGGGGAAACATGGACGAGAGGCTGCTCATAGTCGAAGACGAAGATACCCTCTGTGCATCTTTGCAAAGAGTATTATCCCGCGAAGGTTACGAGGTGGACATCGCAGACAGCGCCGAATCAGCATCCAAACTGCTCGAGTACAAATCCTACGACCTCATCATCACCGATATCATCCTCCCCGGCATCAGCGGCATTGAGCTTCTGGCAAAATACCGCAAGATCAACCCTGCACAAAAAGTCATTGTTATCACAGCCTTTGCCTCCCTGGCAACCGCCGTAGAATCCATCAAGGTAGGGGCTTGCGATTTCATCGTAAAGCCCCTCATGCATGATGAGATGAAGAGAGCTGTCAGAAAAGCCCTTGAAATCACGGGTTGACAGCATCCGTTTCAAAATAGATAGCGGATATGCACTTATGCCGATTGACGACGCACTCATGTTCCTCAAACAAACACCTCCCTTCAGCTTCGTTGATCACACGGTCCTCGCCAGCATCATGAAGGACACGTCGTTGGCGTTTCATCCCCGGGGACAGGTTATCCTCCGTCAGAACGGTCCTGCGGCGGAGCACCTCACCATGATCCGGAGCGGCGCGGTCAAGGTATTCGTCAGGACGAAGGAGGGTGAGGAGGTGCTGGTCGATAGCCGGACCGCAGGCGAATTTTTCGGCATGCGCTCCTTCCTGCTTGGCGAAATCTCGCTGGACACGATCGTTGCTTCGGAAGACACCTCGGTCTACTTGGTGCACAGGGAAACGGTCCTTGGACTGCTGAAAACGAACGCCGAATTTTCCGCATTCTGTCTCAGATCCATATTAAAACGGCTCATGCATATGGCCTATAAGGAGATGAACGACCGCACGCTGCTTTACGGCGGTGGAGACAAGCTCCTGTTCACCAACCTCCTGGGCGATCTGGCCACCAGGAAGGTAGTCACTGCGTCGGAGGAGGTGTCGATCCAGCAGGCGGCGGAGATCATGGCAAACCATGGCATCAGTTCACTGGTCCTGCTCGATGAACACGGTCTGCCGTCGGGAGTGATCACGGACAAGGACCTCAGAAACAAGGTAGTTTCCCGGGGCAGGGACATTTCCGGAAGGGTGGGGGATATCATGAGCGTTACGCTCATCAAAGCGGAAGTGCGGGACTACTGCTACGAGGCCCTCCTGAAGATGATGCGGTACAATATTCACCACCTCCTCGTTGTCGGCAACGGCGAGTTGAAAGGGATACTGACCAGCCACGACCTCATGATGTTGCAGGGCATGTCGCCGCTGTCCCTAGCACGAGAGATAGAAAACCAGGACACAATTGACGGGCTCGTGTTTGCGGCGACCAAGATCAACCGGATCATCACGCTCCTGATCAAAGAAGGTGCCAAGGCAAGCACCATAACCAGGATCATCACCGAGATCAATGACCGTCTGTTAAAAAAGGCCCTTGAGATCACCGAGTTCCGGATGGGGCAGCCGCCCGTGGACTACTGCTGGATTATCTTCGGCAGTGAGGGGAGAAAAGAACAGACCTTCAAAACAGACCAGGACAACGCAATCATCTATGACGACAGGGGCAGCAAGGCGGATGATGCTGCGCAATATTTTGCCGAGTTCGCCATCCAGATGCAGCAGGCATTGGCCAGGTGCGGGTTCCCGCCGTGCAGCGCCGGCTATATGGCGAGCAACCCGATGTGGTGCCAGCCGCTCAGTGTCTGGAAAAAATATTTTTCAAACTGGATCAACATACCCACGACCGAAGCTATTCTCAGGTCCCTGATCTTCTTTGATTTCCGGCCGGTGCACGGGAATACCCTGCTCGCCGAACAGCTCAGGGCTTTCCTGGGGCATGAGCTCAAGGACGAGGTGCCTTTCTTCGCCCATTTGGCAAGTGCCTTGGTAAACAAAAAGCCGCCCCTGGATTTCCTCGGGAAATTCGAATGTGAAAAGAAAGGTGTCCATAAGGGAACGTTCAACATCAAGATCACGGGGCTCAGCCCCATCATCGACGCTGCACGGTTCTCCGCACTGGAACTGAAAGCGTTCCATACCTCCACGATGGAACGGCTTGCAGAAATGAAGGACCGCCCGTGCATAGCAGCCAAGTTTTCCGTTGAACTCGAACAGGCCTTCGAGTTTCTGATGTCCCTGAGGCTCAGGCACCAATACGAGCAAATCAAGGAAGGATCGTTGCCGGATAATTTCATCAATCCCCAATGCCTCAGCACGATGGAGAGAGCAATGTTGAAAGAGTCTTTTAAGCTGATTGCAACGGTCCAGGAAACGGTCAGGAAACAATATGGCTCTTTACTGGTATAGCTGCGTTTATGAGACGTTCATTTTTCGAAAATCATTTGCCTGGCTCCAGCAAGATCCTCCGCCAAATTTTCTGAATAGCTATTTTCCCCACACTTAGCCTCGTCCAAGATAATTGCAGCGCAATTGAATGGACCGTCAGAGATTCACGTTATTTAATTGATTCCGGTAAATTGTCCCGGCAAGAACCCGTCATTGGGGATTGGAAAACAGAACGAAAGGCCCGGAGAGGTTCGTTTCCGGGCCATTATATATCCTGCACGGCGTCATACTAATTCCCCGGATAACCGGGAGGGTAGGGCGCATACGCTTCCTGATCCCACAGGCGGTTTTTCCGGTTCTGCCCGCACTGAAGAATGCCTTTTCTGCACAGCGTTTCCCGCCATTCATACTTGACCAGTGTTTTCTGAATTGGCATGCGTTCGGGTTCAAACTCGACGCGGACGACCGGAGAGTATTGGGCTTCGCCAAAACCGGTGCCGGCACTCTCGTCGGCCAGAGCCTTTCCCTGACCACGCCTTGCACCCTCCATTGACGGAGCGGCAGGTGCGGATTCGCTCCGTTTCTGTTCCAGAAGCGGCTGCGGCCGTTCCTTCTCGCGGAAGACTGCAACGGCGATGACCCCCATCGCCGATGAGTCAGCAAACGTCCTGACACTGTAGGAGTCCGCGGGTTCGGTAAAGTAGAACCGGTGCACCTCGCTCTCCGTGGTCCTCCAGCCGTCATACCGCGCCGACTCGTACGGGTTCACGATGTACATGGTCTCGCTGTTTTTCAGATCAGACCTGTTGCCGGAAATGATGTTTCTGCCATCCGCGGCGATGACCACGCCGATCCGCTCGGGTGTGTTGTTCCTGATTACGATACCGTAGTTTTCCCCTTTTTTCGCCTCGAGGTATTTCTTGATTACCCGGGTTTCTCCCCTCCTGAAGTCCTGGTGGAGGAAGCTCTGGAACGTGGCGCCATTGTCCGAAACGATCTCAACCGAGACTGTTCCGGCAAGAAAGGGCCTGGCGTGGCCATAGGCCAATGCTGTTGCTGATACCAGAAAACCGATGATTGTGCCGATAACTGCGTAACGCATATTTTTCTCCTTTTCCTTCTCGGTATTTAAGGCAGGGTCAGACGTCCCTGCCCTTTCCACCCATTAGACAGAGGAAAGCGTTTTTTTGTTCCCCAAAAAGAACAAGCAGGACCTATTTTCGCAAAAAAACGGCAGGACTGCGCCAGAATACATTTTGAGACAGTTAACCTACACCCAAGAAACGGAGATTACTCATGGCAGGCGGAATAATGGTATAACGAGACTCCCATCCAGAAGGCTTTCGGCTGGCAAGAAGCAACAAGGAAGTGTTATGAATAGCGGTTTTTTAGTGAGCACACCGAAAAATCAGTGTGCCTGTTTTTTGACGAGCTGCTGGTGTGATCCACGTTGTATTTTCTACCCGGTTTACTACAAGATGCGTGTTACCCGAAGGTGAAGATGGTAGCCCTACCTTCGGAACTTCTTCCTCAGCTTCTCTACAACAATTTTCGGCACGAGGCTTGAGACATCGCCGCCATAACTTGCAGCCTCTTTTACGATCGTCGAGGTGATGAAGGAGTATTCCTCATTCGGCATCAGGAAGACGGTCTCAATGGTATTATCGAGACGCCGGTTCATGAGAGCCATCTGCATCTCATACTCAAAGTCCGACACGGCGCGGAGACCGCGGATGATCCCCACGGCCTTCTTCTGTTTTACATAATCGACCAGGAGCCCGTCGAACCCCTCGATCTTCACCCGTTTGAATTGCGCTGTCACTTTCGCGAACATATCGATGCGCTCGTCGAGGGTAAAGAGCGGCTGTTTCCTCGGATTTGCGGCAATCGCGACGATGAGCTCGTCGAAAATACTGAGGCTCCGCTCGACAAGATCGACATGCCCTTTGGTAACGGGGTCAAAAGTGCCGGGATAGACAGCGACATGTTTCATGCGACCTCCTTGTTACCGCACAATAGGACAGTACAGGATTTTTGGAGCGTGGTGACCTCGTGCTGATTGACCCCACCGCACCTCGTTATGCCATTTTATAAAACGCCAGCACCGTGTCGCCGTAGCGCGCTTCGCGATACAGAATGAGGGTGCCGGCTTTTTCCGGAGACGGCTGCTTCTTGAAATGCTCTGCGATCACGACACCATCGGCTTTCACGATCCCTGCCCCCGCGATCAGATCAAGGAGCGGCTGTATGTCTTCGGCATAGGGCGGATCGAGAAAAACGACGTCATAGGGCCCGGATGGCTTTTTCAGGTAATTCTCTGCCTTGTCCAAGACGACCTGTGCCCGTTCCCCGAACCCGGTCTGCTCGATGTTTTTTTTAATAACGGCAAGGGACCCTTGCGAGGAATCGACAAACACCACGCTTCCCGCTTCTCGACTGAGGGCCTCGATGCCTATGCCGCCCGCACCTGCAAAGAGATCCAGAAAAGAAGCATCAATTACCCTGTCGCCGAGAATGTTGAACAAAGCCTGCTTTACCTTGTCCGATGTGGGCCTGACGCCTGACCCCGTCGGGACCTTTAATCGCTGCCCTCTGCCTATGCCTCCTGTCACTCTCATATCGCGTTGTACTGTTTCGATGCTACAGAAAAACCTTTTCAGAGTCAAGCACTTCTTGACAGCACATGGCATAGCAGCTATACTTTGCTATCAAAAGGAGAAGAGTAATGCAAATAAATACGAGACGGATGATCCTGTTTTTCTCGTTCCTGCTGTTGTTATCGTCGTTCGAACACGACGCTTTGTCAGTCGAGAAAGACAAGACCGCAAAACAGCCTTCTCCGACCGTTACTGCACAGCGCAATCAGATATTCCTCATCACTATTGACGCGCCGATTACGCCGGTAGTCGCTGAATATATCCTCAAAGCGATCGACAAAGCAGCGGAAGCCAAGGCCGAGGCGATCATAATCCAGCTGAACACTCCCGGCGGACTCGTTGACTCCATGCAGCAGATTGTCATGAAAATGATGGCGGCCGATGTGGCGACCGTGGTCTATGTTGCTCCGAGCGGTGCCAGGGCAGCGTCGGCCGGAGTATTCATAACCCTTGCAGCCAATATCGCCGCTATGGCGCCGACGACGCACATGGGAGCCGCCCATCCCGTTACGATGCAGGGGAACATGGACAAGACCATGGAAAAAAAAGTCGTAAACGATCTGGCCGCGATGGCGCGCGGCATTGCCGAAAAGCGTGGCAAGAACGCCAAGTGGGCCGAGGACGCGGTGAGAAACAGCGTATCAATTACCGACACCGAAGCGCTGAAAGACCATGTGATCGATCTTATCGCGCCTGATGTACCGACCCTGGTAAAGGACCTGAACGGAAAAACGGTCGAACTCGTTATAGGCAAAAAAACACTCTCTACGGAAAACGCAGAAATAAAGGAAATCAACATGGGCTTCCGCTACCGGCTGCTCGAAATCATCAGCAATCCCAACATCGCCTATATCCTGATGATCCTCGGCTTTTACGGTCTCTACTTCGAGCTCTCGAACCCCGGCGCAATCTTCCCCGGTGTGGCCGGTGCAATCTGCCTGGTCCTCGCGTTCTACGCACTCCATACACTGCCGATCAATTATGCCGGACTCCTTCTCATTGTCCTCGGCATCAGTCTCTTCATAGCGGAGGCCTTCATCACGAGTCACGGGATACTGGGAATCGGAGGAACCATCTCTATGCTTCTCGGTTCAGTCATGTTGATCAACTCATCTTCACCCATCCTGCAGATATCCTGGGCCGTAATCATTCCGGCCGTTGCCATGTCTGCGCTCCTGTTCATCATTACCATGACCGTCGCAATCCGCGTCTACCGGGAAAAACCGACTACCGGCAAAGAAGGGATGATCGGCATGGAGGCTGTAGCCAAAACTGATGTCCATGGAGGCGGGCAGGTCTTCATGAGGGGTGAATACTGGAGTGCCTGGAGCGACGAGCCGATTCAGAAGGGAGAACGAGTAACGGTCACTGCCGTGGAAGGGCTGAAAGTCAAAGTAAAAAAGATCACGTAACAATTAACGACCTGTTGTCACTCATTAAAGGAGGACTCACCATGCAACTATTTGCAACCAGTTTTATCTTCACAATCATCATCTTCTTAGCCATCCTGTACAACATCGTGAAGATCCTGAAGCAGTATGAGCGGGGCCTCATCTTCACCCTCGGCAAAGTGAGCAAAGAACATGGCGTAAAAGGACCGGGGATCATTTTCCTCTGGCCCGGCATACAGAAGATGGTGCGCGTGAGCCTGCGAACCGTAACGATGGACGTCCCGGCCCAGGACGTGATCACGAAGGACAACGTGACCGTTAAAGTCAACGCCGTGGTTTATTTCAGGGTCATCGATCCTAGCAGGGCCGTCATCGAGGTAGAGGACTTCTACTATGCCACGTCGCTCATCGCCCAGACCACCCTCCGGAGCATTCTCGGCCAGAACTCGCTCGATGACCTGCTCTCAAACCGCGAGGCCATCAACGCCGAGCTTCAAAAGGTGATTGACCTGCAGACCGAACCGTGGGGCGTGAAGGTCGCGACCGTAGAAGTGAAGAACGTGGACCTGCCCGCGGAGATGCAGCGTGCCATCGCCATCCAGGCACAGGCGGAACGCGAGCGCCGCGCTAAGATCATCCACGCCGAAGGAGAACTCCAGGCATCGGCGAAACTGGGCGAAGCCGCAGCGGTTATAAGTAAGAACCCGATAGCCCTTCAGCTTCGGTACCTCCAGACACTGACCGAGATCGGCACGGAAAAGAATACGACTATCGTCTTCCCCCTTCCGATCGAATTTATGTCGGCATTCCAAAAGCTGATAACTAAAGAGTAAGAACGGGAGATACGCCAAACTGTTCAGCGCATCATCGAGTGTACAAAAATAAGGGGACTGGCGAATAGCCGGTCCCCTTTTGCATGAGTAAATCCAGTTTGACTTTGCTGTTTACATCTCGGTGACAGTTATTGCCTGCTGGGGACAGCTGTCCACGCAGGTCAGGCAGTTGATGCATTCGGACATGTTCACCGGATCGGCTTTGCCACCCTCGATCTTGAACACCGCTTGCGGACAGACGTTCGCGCAGGTGCCGTCTCCGTCGCACTTTGCTTGGTCGATCGTTACCATCATCATGGTGCCTAGTTCCTCCTTCAGTTGAAGTATGATTCCAAAAACGTCATATATTACCCGGCAGAGCCGATAAAATCAAGTAAGAAATTGAGATTAAAAAAGGGCCCTTCCTTATTATCAGGAGGGCCCTTACAAATCTGCAAGTATTTGTTCTTAATGGTCTATTTCTATTCCCGCTGTTCTTTCTCTGACAGAGATTGCAATCTTATACAGCATGGAAAGGACCAGGAACCCAATGGCCCAGACGCCGAGGGTGATCAAAGACTCCGGCATGGTCGGCCAGTAGGGATGCACCTCTTCAAAGGGATTCGGCACGAAACCGCCGATGATCAGACCGAACCCCTTGTCGATCCAGAGCGAAATAAAAAGCGACACACAGGCTAAAGAGAGCAGGCCTTCCTTCTTTCTCGCAGCCGGAAACACCAGCAGGAGAAGCGCAACAACTGCAAGTATCGTAGACGTCCACATGAGCGGTACGAGCTCAGTATGGCCTTCAAGCCCCTGGTAGAGATAAATGAAGGAGGCCGCATGGCCCGGGATACCGCTGTAGAACGCGGTGAAGAATTCGAGCCCGAGGAGAAACACGTTTGCAAACATGGCATAGGCCACGATCTGCCCAATTGCCTGAATGGCCTCCTTTCCCGGATCGAATTTCGATATTTTTCTCACGATCAGGGCAAGGATGATGAGCAGGGCCGGACCTGCAGCAAATGCAGATGCGAGGAACCGGGCCGCCATCACGGCGCTGAGCCAGAAATGACGCGCCGGAAGTCCTGAGTACAAGAACGCCGTCACCGTATGGATACTCACTGCCCAGGGAATCGAGAGGTAGATGAAAAACCGGATCCACTTTGGCGGCGGAACGCCTTTCCGGTCGGCGCTCAAGGTGACCCAGCCGACCAGTACGTTGATGGCAAGATAGCCGGATAGAACAACGGAATCCCAGAACATGACCGAATTCGGCGTCGGGTGCAGGATGACATTCATGATCCTCATGGGCTGACCCATGTCCACAAAAATGAAGAGGATGCACATGGTCACTGCCGAGATTGCAAGAAATTCACCGAGGATGACGATCTTGCCGAATTTCTTGAAATCGTGCAAATAGTAGGGTATAACAAGCATCACCGCCGAAGCCGCAACTCCAACGAGGAACGTGAACTGGCCGATGTACAGGCCCCACGACACGTCCCGATGCATTCCCGTAAGTCCCAACCCATACTGAAACTGCTGGATATAGTAATATACGCCTACTGCTGCCAGGGCGCCGAGAAAGATCAGCCACGCCCAGTATTTCTTCCCTCCCTCAAATGCTTTCTCAAGCATGGTCGCTCCCTCCTATGAGATAATAGACCGCCGGGCCGGTGCCCAGTTCGGGCTTGCGCCTGATGGTGAGCTGCGACGTCACGATCTTCCTGACCTCGGAATTGGGGTCTTCGATGTCCCCAAAGAACATTGCATCCTTGGGAGCGGCTTCGACGCAAGCAGGAATCTTTCCCACTTGGAGTCGCTCTGTGCAGAAGGTGCACTTTTCCACAACGCCCTTGGTCCTCGTCGGGTACTCTTTGTTTTCCAGTTCCGGCTTGAGTGCCCGCCTTGGGTCTACCCAGTTGAAGCTCCGCGACCCGTAGGGACAGGCTGCCATACAGAACCGGCACCCGATACAGCGGTGCATGTCCTGCATCGTGACGCCGTTTTCAAGCTTGAACGTGGCCTTGGTGGGGCAAACCCGAACGCAGGGAGGGTTGTCGCAATGATTGCAGAGCACGATAAAGGGCATGTCCTTGATGTGCTCGTTCATAAACTTATTTTCTGAGCCGGGGAAGGTCCGTTCATAGGGCTCTTCCCAAATCCACTTGATTTCGAGTTTCTTGTCTACCGTCCCGTCAGGGTTCCGGAAGTCGGGCACGTTATGTGTCAAGTGACAGGCGCTGGTGACCTTGTTGATGTCTTCCTCGGACTTAAACTTGCTCATGTCGACGACCATGGCCCACCGCTTTGCAATCAGGCCTTCCTTGTTCGGCTCCACCTGAGGGGGCTCCAGGCCCTTCTGCCATACCGTATGCGTGGCCGATGCCACCGATGCGCCGAACCCCAGAATGGAGGAGATGCCGGCAATTTTCAGAAATTGTCTCCTGTCCATGCTCATGATTTATTCTCCTCCTTCTCCGTCGGCTGAATATGGCAGTCCCAGCAGTAGGGCTTGACCGCCATGTAATTGTGGCACTGGTCGCAGAATTGTTTCTTGTTCGAATGGCATTTCATGCAGCCGTTCTGCAGGCTCATGTTGAAGTGCTTGCCGCTCGTCATGCTCGTGTACTGACGGTAGGTCCCGCGTACGACCGCGTCCCGCCAGTTGTTCAGCAGCTGCATGTGCTCGGCCCGCATGTACTCCTTGGACTCAATGCACTCTTTTTTTCCATTCAGTTTTTCCCACTCCTGGATCGCAGGCGTGTCCGTTTTCGGATCCGGCTTCGCATTCACCTTGCCGATGTTGTAGTAAAAGGGGAACGTCGCTATCCCGATGAACACCAGAAGCCCGACGATTATTTTACCGCCGTCATAGAGTTTCATTAGGCTTTTTCCTCCTTCGCTTGGGCAGAGGGGAGGGGTTCGCCGCGGAGATCGGTCGTCCGCTCCTTCTCCCCTGTCATGACCAGGGCGTTCGCCACGAGTTCGTGGAGGCCGCATACGTTCACACTGGGGACCCAGTAATCCATCAAGGGTTTGAGTGTTGCCCGGTCGATGGCACAGACGTTGGCAAGCATGTTCACGCCGTGGTGCTCGGCAACGAACTTGACCGCGTTCGCACGGGGGAACCCGCCTTTCATGCGGAGGTCCATGTCTTCCGAGGCATTTAAGCCCGTGCCGCTGCCGCAACAGAAGGTCTTTTCGCGTATCGTGTCTTCGGGCATTTCATAGAAGTTGTTCACCACGCTCTTGAGCACATAGCGCGGCTCTTCCAGCATGCCCATGCCGCGCGCAACGTTACAGGAATCATGCCACGTGACCTTGAGGTGGTCGTTCCGCTTCGGATCGAGCTTGAGCTTATTGTTCCTGATCAGATCAGCGGTGAACTCCGCAACATGGACCATCTTCATCGATTTCGCTTGTTCGAACACTGTACCGGTAATCGGCGATTTCGGGACTTCCAGGAAATCCGCCGGACCGTTCCAGGTATCCATGTACTGGGAGAGCACCCGCCACATGTGGCCGCACTCTCCGCCGAGGATCCATTTTACGCCGAGACGCTTGGCCTCTGCATAGATCTTGGAATTGAGCCGCTTTCCCATCTCGTTCGAGGTGAAGAAACCGAAGTTTCCTCCTTCAGAAGCATAGGTGCTCCAGGTATAGTCGAGCCCCAGTTCCTCGAACAGCATAAGGTATCCCATGCACGTGTACGTACCGGGATCCGCAAACAAATCGCCCGACGGCGTTACGAACAGGATCTCTGCGCCCTTTCGGTTGAAGGTCGGCTTGATCCTCTTGCCGGTGACGGTCTCGATATCGTCGAGCATGTACTCGAGGTTGCCGACGATCGTATGGGGTTCGAGACCCAGGTGGTTACCCTTCATATAGCAGTTCGAGACCGGACCGGCGATCCACTCAATGTTCAGGCCGAGCAGATTGAGAAGCTCTCGGCCGATGATCGTGATCTCGGCCTGGTCGATGCCGTAGGGGCAGAAGACCGAGCAGCGCCGGCATTCGGTACATTGAAAGAAATAGTACCACCACTCCTTCAGTACATCGATGGTAAGCTCGCGCGCGCCTGCCATCTTACCGAAGATCTTGCCTGCCAGGGTGAACTCTTTGCGATAAACTGAGCGTATCAGCTCGGCCCTGAGCACCGGCATGTTCTTCGGGTCGCCGGTACCGATAAAGAAGTGGCATTTGTCCGCACAGGCGCCGCAGCGCACGCAGATGTCCATGAACAGCCGGAAGGACCGGTACTTTTCGAGCCGCTCTGCGATCCCCTTGAGGAGAATCTCCTTCCAGTTTTCAGGCAATTTCCAGTCCGCGTCTGCGGGTCTCCACTCTCGGGGGTTCGGAAAGCTGACGAGCTCGAGGCTCTTCGGCTTCGAACCATGGCAGAACATACCCTCTTTAAAAACAACGGGCGTATCCATCCAGCCCGTTTTCGGCAGCGTGTAATCAATTTTTGCTAATTCTTCTGGTTTCGGAAGTTTCGCCATGATTACTCCTTTTCTACCGGCAGGCCGGCATCTTTCATCTTCGCCCTGAAGTCATTTTCATATTCTTCATAGGTATGGACATGCACCGGATAATTCCAGGGATTGATATGCCGCTTTACGCGGCTGTTGTTCGCCAGGACGCGGGTAGGGCTCATGAAGACGCCGCCCATGTGGACAAGCTTGCTGAAGGGGAAATAGGCGAACAACGTACAGATGAGAAACAGGTGGATGTAAAAAACAACGCCGATCCCCTCGGGAATTTGCGGATTGAAGCTGACCAGGCTCATCGTGAGCATCTTGACGCTGACGATGTCGGTTTTAAAGAAGTACCGCATGAGCGCACCGGAGAGTGCTATGCCGAAAATCAGAAAGAGCGGAAAGTAATCGTTGATGAGGGATATATAACGGACCTGAGGAAGCCCGATCCTTCTGATGAAGAGATAGGTTACCGCACCAAGAAGCACCGCATCGGTTATATACAGGAGCGGCACACCGATCTGCAGGAAGCTGTCAAGCAATTCTACAAGCTGCACTGCTGCCGGGACCTGCTGAGTAAAGAACCTGAGATGTCGGATCAGGATAATGAGAAACGACCAATGGAAGGCCAACCCTGCCGCCCAGAGCCATTTGGCCTCACCGTAGGTCAACTGAGAATCATCCCGCAGCTGCGTTTTCAGGTTCCTGAAGAGCGAACGGAAGAACAGCACTTCGAGGGCCATCCTGCCCATCACGCCGAGAGCGCCGGAGGGATTTTCCAGTTTGCTGTGCTTTATCCAGGGGAATGACTTCTGCTGACCGCATGTTGTGGGAATACGGAACGGAACCGGCGAACTGCCCCATTTTAGGATACGGACGATCATGAAGATAATAAAGGTCGCAACAGCCAGGTAGGGGATAACGACACCGAAAACGTATCGGGCGTTCAGCATCTCGACCCCCACATAAGCTATCGCTGCGAGGATAAGCACTGCAATGAAAGAAATTATGGCTTTCATTTCGTTACCTCTTTTCAATTTAGGTTAGCAGCCTCAGCCATCTCGCTCCTTAAGTCTCAATCCTGGTTGTCGACGATGAGGCGCGCCTGCTGCAAAAGCCTGAAGGTCATATTTTTCGCTTCATTTGCCTTGAGTTCAAAAATCTTCTCTCGGCATTTTACATAAAGATCGAAAGCGTACAGGGCCAGGTCGTCAACGGAGGACTCGAAGGTCGCCAGTCCCTCGATGATTTCCTGTTGTTGCAGAAGTTCGTTGCCAAGCTCCTGCCGGACCACCTTCTTGAGCCGGAAGATGAACATCACCGCTTCAGACGGCTCGAACTCCTGGATCGCCCGCAGCCTGACAATGCTGTCGAGAAACCGGGAGACGGTGTCGGGAAGCATCCCCTGGAGCAGCGCGTCGAAAAGATGTTCGAGTCCTTCCGCGAACGTATAGCCGACCGGGTTGGTGAACTGGGCCTTCTGCTTCTTTAAAAAGGCTGACGTTTCGTTGGGATACGTCTCCACAACGGCATCGAACCATTTTTTCAGAATGGCGGTTTTTTTCCCCAGCAAATAGTTGTTGAGTTTCATTTCCCCGTGAGTCATAAGCACGCCTGCAGCGTTTGCTGCGTCGTTAAAAGAACAGCAAATGTTTCACTGAATCCATTTCTTTCTGGATCTCGGCGAAGGAGACGAACTTTGTTTTCATATCGGCGCCCAACTCCTCGGCATTGGTGATCATGTTTTCTTCTTTGAGCCCGAGCCGTGCCATGTCTTCCTTGCAGACCCAGACCGGGAGGTCGATCATCAGGCAGCTCTTGATATGGCTTTCCGTGCTCGTCACTCCGTAGACCTTCATGGCCTGCTGGTCCTTCACCACGTTCAAGACGCCGTCGCCGACGAACACGATGATCGGGACAACGGAATCGCCGTCGTCCATGTAGATCTCTGCCGTCTGGCTCGCGATGGCATGGGTGAGCGCAAGACGGGGGTTCTCGCTCTTGTACGGCGGTCTCTGCACAACGAATAGTAAATTTACGGCTCCCATTACTCACCTCCGATATGAAGCAGCTTGTCGGTCTTGACGGTCTTGGCCAGGTACCAGTCCATGCTGGCACGCTTCATGCCTTCCGGAACATCTTCCTTATGGTACCCCCGGGCTTCTGCACAAGCCTCGCAGACGGTGATTTCCATGCCCTTGCCCATCAGTTCCTTCATAAGCTTTTCATTATGCGAGTAATCCTTGAACTGCTTCTGTCCCTTCTTGGCCATCATGACGGCATTGCCGGACAGCCACATATTCACCTTATGACCCTTGGCGATTGCGGCATCGGCAAGCTTGAACGAAAAATCAAGCGACATCGAACCGACCAGGGAAGAGAATACTCCTATCGTTAATTCTCCCATTCTATCCTCCTTAACCTTTGTATGATGGATGAGGGAGCGCATATCCTATCCGGCATTGCCCCTCGCTCACCTCTGTTTATCGTCCTATATCCAGGCCGTTTTCTCGTAATCATTCATTATAAGATCGACGATGTCGCCGTAGCTGACAACCTTCACTTTTGAGTTGACGTTTGCAGATGTATATCCCCTCGTGGTCAGATCATCGGACAGCACGTAAAAGCTCGCCCCTGCCTTGGAAAGCACAGGTGAATCCTTGCCGTTCTCTTTGACAACGGCATGATAGACACCATTGCCTACGAGGATTACTCCCATCTTGTCGGCTTTAATTCTTTCAAAACTGTCTTCCGTTCTTCTCCAGTCGCTTAAGAATAATGCTAATTTCATCTTCTCACCTCCCTGGGCGATATCATGATAAAAAAACAGGGGACTAGTCGTTCAACTATCCCCTTTTGGTGTACTGGTCTTTCACTGCGTTAGATCTCGGAGACCGTGATAGCCTGCTGCGGGCAGCTTTCCACGCAGGTCAGACAGTTAATGCATTCCGACATATTCACCGGCTCGGCTTTGCCGCTTTCAACTTTGAACACGGACTGCGGACACACATTTACGCAGGTGCCGTCTCCATCGCACTTGTTCTTGTCAACGGTTACCATGTACATGATTGATACCTTTCTCTTTCAGCGCCTACATGCAACGCTTCCGTATCGAAAACACAGTCGCACGGAAACTGCGGCAGCTCTCGTGCATGCGCTAGACAGGGACGACCGGAATCTTTGATCCCTCTGTCCGGTCGGCCTTCCACAGGTAAGGCTGCCGGCAGGAGATAGAACAAGGAGAAACGATCTTACACGCAGCCCGTAGGCTTCGGAAGACCGGCGATTTTACATGCCTGCTTTGCCGGGCCACCCGGATAGAGCTCATACAGATACTTAGTATTGCCTTTTTCGGGTCCCAGCTTCTTGCCGATTTCCTTTACGAGGATCTTGATCATCGGCGCAATCTGATACTGCTTGTAGTAGTCGCGGAGGAAATTGACGACTTCCCAATGCTGATCCGTCATATCGATTCCTTCGACCTCCGCAAAATATTTGGCAATGTCCATGCTCCATTCGTCCAGATTCGCCAAAAATCCGTCTTCATCCACTTCAATAGTCTTGCCTTTTACTGTAACCGTTCCCATTGTTGTTCCCCTTTCATGAAAATAGTCGGACGCCTCATCGGTCCCTCATCTAATAGTACATCTCTGAAACTACACGATAACCCATTCAAACTATAACACCGCACCTCAGGCCGGCTTCTGTTTCACCTTGATAATATATAACCGTCCATACCCATCCATAAAGCCTTTGCTGATGCCGGGCGATCGATGCGTCCGCCAATCATAGCTGAGCAATGCATCTTCGTAATCTTCTCCCGCAACGAGGTCGGACATGTCCTTCGACAGTTTTTCCGCCGCAATGCCGAGAGCTTGCATCATCACCTCTCCCACGTTCTTGCTCGTGGGATCGACAATGTACATCGCTCCGCAGGTGCCGCACGTTCCTCCGCTTACCCGTTCCATCCTATTAACGGTCATCGTTGCCGGGCGAGCCAGGCTGGCCTTGCAAAAAGGGCAAACCGGCTCCCTACCTTCCCTTGGTCCGGACCTCAATAATACCTGCCTTCTATGCGGGCCGCTTCACTGTTCGATGCCCAAGGGCGCTTCGAATCATAGCCGGCGCCCATTCGGGTGTGCCGAGGGAGTGAAGATGAGTATATGATGCCAGTACATTTTTATACACAATACCGTCGGTTTTCCCGTCAATGCCGCTGCCCCGTGAAACATGATACGCCATGGGAGGCAAACCGTCAAGATTGACGACCCGAGAATAATGAAACTCATGGCCGCGAATAGTGACTCCCTTGTCAAGGAACGGACTCTTGTCGTTGGTCTCCAGTATCGTATACCCGTGCGCCTGGGGTTTTTTCTCAAGAACGAAATCAAGCGGCAGCACCGCCGTCATGGCATATCGTTCACCGCCGACGGTGAGGCTCCTCCCCAGGTAAATCAGACCACCGCACTCCGCGTAAATGGGCATTCCGTTTTCTGCTGCGGCTTTGAGCGATGCACAAAAACCCCGGTTCGCCGCCAACTCCGCAGCCTGTGTCTCAGGAAACCCCCCGCCGATATAGAGGGCGTCGATATCGTCGGGCAGTCTCTTGTCATGTAATGCATTTATTTCTCTGATCAGCGCCCCGTGTCGTTCGAGCTCCTCCAGATTATCGGGATAGTAGAACTGAAATGCCCGGTCCCTGATGACTCCCACAACGACCCGGTCCTCTTTTCGCACGGGCGGCTGGATTTTCGTGTTTCCCCTGTTCTCGATCACCTGAGCAGTACACGCGATATTCCACAGTGCTTCAAGATCGAGATGGTTTTCTGCAATGGATGCTGAAGCGTCTATCGCCTGCTCTACTTCCGGGTGTTCGTGGAACGGCGTCAACCCCATATGCCGCTCAGGAAACTCGCCGCGTCGTTGCTTCGGTACGACGCCGACTACGGGGATGCTGCTGCTCGCTGCAATTGCCTTCCGGATAACGTTTTCATGGCGCAAAGACGATACGTTGTTCAGGATAATCCCGGCGATGAGAACGTCTGCGTCATAGTGCTGCAATCCGAGAACGACAGCCGCGACCGTCGCGGATGCCTTCGTCCCGTCGACGATCAGGATAACGGGCGTCTTCAGAAGTTTTGCTAATCGGGCTGTGCTGTAAATTCCGGACTCGTCTACGCCGTCGTACAGCCCGCGGTTTCCTTCAATGATTGCCGCGTCTGCGCCAGCTGCATGGTCAGTGAAAGAACGCTCGATGCGATCCTGCTCCATCATGAACATATCGAGGTTATAGCAGGGTCTTCCTGCTGCAACCCCGAGCCAGCCCGCATCAATGAAATCCGGTCCTTTTTTAAAAACCGCAACCTGCCGCCCCCGCCTTCTCCAGGCAGTGACAATGCCGAGGGACAGGGTCGTCTTGCCGAGCCCGCCTCTCGCGGCTGAAATCACCAGCCTCGGTACGGTCTGCATTATGACTGCGGGTTAGCCGAACCCTCTGTGTGCGGGATTTCGACAGCAGTGCCGCCGAAGTAGGAATATACCAGCTTGCCGCCGTCTATCAGCTCACGGAGCGCGGCTTTAACCTCTGCCTGGGTCGCGCCTTCCGCCTCCATGGCATTGCTGATGTCCTTGGGCTTCAGCTTTTTCTTACCCTGGCTCTTTTGCACCAGCTCATACACTTTTTTCTGCAGTTCTACAGCGTCCATAATCGTCCCCTCCAATAAGTTGTAACAACAGCTAATCCGGCCCCGGAGTAAATCCAGGGCCGGATTGATAGTATACACCTTTCAGACCATTATTCCCACTTGAAGGTTGGGGTCATTCTGAACGTCTCGCGAGCAAAGGTGAAATCGTCAATGTGCTGATACGTAAACGCGAGGCCGGTCAGTTTAAAGAACCGCTCCCAACCAATGCGCTCAATCCACTCACCCATGCGCTCATGCTTCTGTGCATCCTTGGCGTAGACTTCCACCAGGTGCTTCACGGCCTTTACGACTTCAGGCCAGCGCGGCGGATTGTTCGGCAGGAACGGTATGGCAAGCCTGGACATACGCGCCGGACCACGTGCATTCGAAACCTTACCACCTACATAGATGGAGATACCATCGCCCGTCGCATCAGCCAATGGCAATGACGGGCACATCGTGTAGCAGTTACCGCAATACATGCAGCGTTCTTCTTTGATCTTGACCGACTTCGCTGCCGGGTTCGGGCTGATAGCGCCCGTGGGGCAGGATGCGATAGTCGTCGGGATCTCGCACTGGTTCGCAATGGTCGCCTCGTTAACCTTCGGGGGCTTACGGTGAATGCCGAGGATCGCGATATCGGAGCAATGAACGGCGCCGCACATATTCAGGCAGCATGCCAAGGCGATCCTGACGCGGGCCGGAAGGGTCTTCGTCGTAAAGTATTCATGCAGCTCGTCCATGACCGCCTTTACCACGCCGGAAGCGTCCGTTGCCGGGGTGTGGCAGTGGATCCAGCCCTGGGTATGCACCACGTTGCTGATGCCGTAGCCGATACCGCCAACGAGGTGTCCTTCCTTCTTGAGCGCTGACTTGAGCGACTCTACCTGGTCCTTTGCTGGGAAAAACTCGATGTTGTGACGGGTTGTCCAGCGAAGGTGGCCTCCGCTGAATTTATCAGCGTAATTGCACATCTCGCGGATATAATCGCTGCTGACGAGACGGGGTGTTGCAATACGTACGGTATAAAGTTCTTCGCCTGTCTCAGATACGTGTTTCATGGTGCCTTTATCGATAACTTCATGATACTTCCACTTCCCGTAGTTTTTCGCGATCACGGGAGGCAAGAATTTGCTAAAGTGAGGGGCTCCAATATCGGTTATTCTCTTTGGTTTGTCGGCCATTTTAAGTTATCCTCCTTAGATTATTTCACGTCGTCCGCGGACCAGAATACGTACGGGTTCGACCTCGGGGCTTTCACCATCTGCGGCACGGGCGGCAGGCCGGTTGCTTCAAGCATGGATCTCATGCCCATACGATCTACCAACTCACCGATACGCTCGCGGTTCTTTCCGTGATCATCCCACCATTCCCAAAGTTTGCGGATGAGGGCTTCGATGTTATCATAGGGGGCTTCAAGCTTCATGAAAGGAACAAGAACCCAGCTCATGAGTGCGCCGGTCACGATCGGTGCTTTACCGCCGAGCATGATGGTTGCGCCTTTCTCTTTGCCGGGGCGCAGGGCTTTGGGCATGCGGTTGATGCAGTGCATGCAGCGGTTACAGTCCTTGTCGTTGATCTTGAGCGTGCTGCCGTCCCAGTTCATGCACTTGGTCGGGCACATGTCGGTCACTTCGGTCTTGATGTCCATGTTCTTGGCGCAGTTCTTTACCTCGGCCTGATCGATCCGGATATTGTCGCGCCAGGTGCCGATGATAGACATGTCAGCGCGCGCAACGGCAGCGGTGCAATCGTTTGCGCAGCCGGAAACCTTGATCTTGAACTTGTAGGGGAATGCGGGACGATGGAGTTCATCCTGGAACTTATGGGTAAGGGTGTTGCATATATCCATTGCATCAATGGTAGCATATTCGCAACGGGACATGCCGACACAGCAACTTGGGGTACGGAGGCAGGAACCGGAACCGCCGAGATCCCAACCCTTTGCCGTTGTTTCAGCGAAAATCGGCTCGAGTTTATCAGTCTGCGTTCCGAGGAGCACCATGTCTCCCGTGGATCCGTGGAAGTTGGTCAGACCGCTTCCATATTTGTCCCAGATATCCATGAGATCACGAAGCGCGCTGGATGTGTAGTAGAATCCGGACGGCTGGTTGATACGGACCGTGTGGAAATGAGCCACACCCGGGTATTCAGCCGGAAGATCACAGTAACGGCCGATAACGCCCCCGCCGTAACCGAGAACACCCACGATACCGCCATGCTTCCAGTGGGTCACTTTATCTCGGTATGATCGCTCCAAAATATTGAGCAGATCTTTCGCCGTATTACTTTTCACGGCGGCCTTTTTAATTTCTTTTACAAAACTTGGCCACACGCCTTTTTCCAGGTCGTCAAGCATCGGGGTCTTGCCATCATTGCTCATGTTAGGAAATCCTCCTTATTGATTTATCTCACATTTATCAATGCTCATGGGACGCTTATTCTTTTGCTGAACAAAACGAAAACTGGATCGCGCTTTCCGTAACTCTTTTCCTCGTGCTTCCTGAAATCTGCCGAAAACACGTTGTCGGTTAAGGTGTAACGGCCCCCTTTCTAAATAATTATTATAGAAAATGTAAGGATTAAAACAGTCTAACGAAGTGCATCGATAATGACATCTAATGCTATACTCTTATAAAATTTTACTCGAAGCCATTATTTGGACAACAGATTGTATGTTTAGCAACAAGATTAGTCAAATAAAAAATACTAATCGGACCATAATCCCGGATAATTTTCATCGTTTAGAATATTTAAGAAAACAATCATGCAAATACAATAACTTACACTAAGTTACTTTGCTAATTAAGGAACCGATTTTTTATTGCAAATAACTTGCCAGAGAATAGATTAAACCCATGAAAAATAATCTATTTATTAATCAAAATCTTAGATCAAATAATAATTTGTCAGCGCTATTATTAATCCGGTATTCCTACAATGATAATAGAAAAATATAATAAAAGACACCTATGAAAAGTTACAAACGGTAATTTAACTATTTTTTTTGTAACTGAATGTAGTACGAAAAATGCTCCTCTGGTAAACATGATCAATCTCGATATCCTCCGTAATTCCATCCGATGTTGACACGCTCCGTCCCTTTTGCTATCATGGTCGAAATAATTCATATATGAAGGGGCATGGTGACAATGGTTGAGGCTAAAGTAACGCTTGTTAAGGATATGCATTTTTCAGGAAATGCCACATCCGGACATACGCTGAACATGGATGCGGACGATATATCGGGGGGGCACAACGCAGGCTTCCGTCCCATGGAACTATTGCTCGTCGGATTCGGCGGTTGCTCGGGCATGGATGTGATATCAATTCTGCGGAAAAAACGTCAACCCGTCGTCGGACTGGAGATCAATGTCAGGGGAGAAAAGACCGACGATTATCCGAAGGTGTACAAGGAAGTTCATATCGAATATGTGGTCCGAGGCAGGGGCGTCGAGAAAGAAGCAGTGGAACGGGCAATCAAGCTGTCCCTGGAAAAATATTGTTCAGTCGGTGCAACGCTCGCTAAGACAGGGGCTATAACGCACAGTTACAAAATCATGGCGGAATGACGCGCAATAGCAAAAGCACGTCGTCAAACTGTCTTCCCGTCAATAAATCCCATATCAGCCCTTCGACTTTTTGATGCTCTCCATTTCCTTCTTCAGTAAATCAATCTGAAGCTGCAGATCAATAAGCCGGTCGGCTATGGGGTCAGGGATATTAATGTGATCCAAGAGTGCTTCATCCGGCACACGCTCGTCTTTGATCCGCACGATCCGTCCCGGTATGCCGACCACGGTCGAGTGGTCCGGTACGTCCTGGAGCACTACCGAGTTCGCACCGATTTTTACATAGTCACCGACTTTAATGGGACCAAGCACCTTCGCGCCGGCACCAACGACGACATGGCTGCCTAATGTGGGATGGCGCTTCCCGCGCTGCTTGCCGGTCCCTCCCAGTGTGATGCCCTGGAAGAGCGTGACGTTGTCCCCGATTTCCGTGGTCTCTCCAATCACCACACCCATGCCATGGTCGATAAACAGACCTGAGCCGATAATCGCTCCCGGATGGATTTCTATGCCGGTGAGGAACCGTGCAAACTGCGAAAGCGCCCGCGGAATAAAGGGCAGTCGTTTTTTCCGCAGCCAATGCGCCAAACGGTAGAACAACAGGGCGTGGAAACCCGCATAGGTAAGGGCGACCTCGATCTTGCTCGTTGCAGCAGGATCCATGGAGAGCGCGGCATGAAAATCTTTTTTTATCTTGCGAAAAGTCTCGATCATTTTTTGATTTAGATGAGAGATGTTCGATTGTCGGCTGAAAATGCGCAATGGACTTCGTTGTTATTCGACGATTTAAAATCGGGAAATGTGCAATTCTGTCCTCATTCCCTCAGCCATCCCGGGGGGATTCCCGCCTTACGCGCTTCGTCCGGGATCACAACGTCAATCTGGTTCCTGGCGTCACTGATCTCCTGCTGAACGTGCTTCATTTCCAGGCCGATACGTTCTGCTTCTTCTTTATCCTCAAGACGCCCGGAAGCAACGCCTCCCCATCTTCCCAGCACCTCATTCCGTTTTTGATCGAGCGCCTGGTACTGCTGCTCGAGATCTGCAAGATGCCGCTTTGCTCCCCGCATCCGCTGCTGCCAAGTCTCCTTAAGATCTGCTTCGTTCTCTGCGTTATCGGAAATTCCGGACTCCGGGGCACTGCGTTGTTCAATTGATTCTGTTTTTTCACCCGGCGGGGCCTCCACTTGATGTACCGTCGAGCGGTATCGTTCCGGGATCGTGCCGGGCTGATCGGTAATGTGCACGCCTCCCTTACTGTCGGTCCACTCGTAGAGAACGTGTTTCTCCTGTTTCTGCCCTTTCGCCTGCCCTTGTTCCTGCTCGACAGCCTTTCCGTCGGCCTGAACAAACGACGGCGTCACGACAACCACAAAACAGGCCGCGATGAAAAAAGCGAACCGAATGGAATCACTCCACTTTTTTGATTGTGCAGACCGCATATGCCGCCATTCCTTCGCCACGTCCCGTGAAGCCGAGTCCCTCCGTCGTCGTAGCCTTCACGTTTACAAGCGAACGTTCGGTTTTGACTGCCGTTGCAATGTTTTCCACCATTGCCCGTATGTGCGGCGCCATTTTAGGCTTTTCCGCGACGATCGTGGCATCGATATTGTTCACGCGAAATCCCGCTTCCCCTAAAAGCCGATGCACTTCCCCAAGCAGCACCAGGCTGGAAATCCCTTTGTATTTCGGCGCCGTGTCCGGGAAATGCCTGCCGATGTCACCGAGACACGCGGCACCAAGCAAGGCGTCACAAATGGCATGGAGCAGGACATCCGCGTCCGAATGGCCCAGCAGTCCCTGCTCGGACGGTATTTCGACGCCGCCGATCATGAGCTTGCGGCCCGAAACGAGACGGTGGACATCATACCCTGTGCCGATCCGCATCATATCTCCTTTTCAGGATCTCTTCCGCAAGCAGGAGATCTTCAGGTGTGGTGATCTTGATGTTCTCATAGCTCCCCATGATCACTCGGACCTTGTTCCCGGCCCGCTCAACCAGCGTCGCGTCGTCGGTGCCATACATATTTTGTTTGTGCGCCGTCGCGTAAGCATGCTTGATAACCTTGACCGGGAATGCCTGCGGCGTCTGGATGGCCCACAGCCTGCTCCGCTCGAGTGTCTGGACCACCATACTTTTTGCGTTCACCTCTTTGACCGTGTCCTTGAGAGGAACGCCGACAGCTACACACTCGCCTTTTTTCGCGTAATCAATAGACTCCCTGATCATCTCAGGCGTCACAAAAGGCCGGACGGCGTCATGCACCAGCACGATTGCCGTGTCCTTCTCCAACTTATGGAGGCCGTTGGCGACCGAATCCTGCCGTTCCTTGCCGCCGACGACGAGGGTCCGCACTTTGGTGATATGGAACTGTTCGATAATGTCCTTCAAACACCCTTCCATGTCTTCCTCGGAAAGGATGGGGATGATTTCGTCGACCTCGGAGGTCCGCTGAAATGCAAGGAGGGTATGCGCAAGCATGGGCATGTCGCCGAGAGGAAGGAATTGCTTCGCAACGGCCTTGCCCATGCGTTTTCCCACGCCGGCCGCCGGAATGAGTGCCGTCACTTTTGACATAGGAACCTCACTATGAGTTCACTGCACAATGTTCATACTACAGAGACCGAAACCCGCCGTATGCCCTTGCTTTCGTCTGCGTGAGCAGATCATTTTCTGAAACTCTTGACGACAATCCTGAACCGCTTGGATGCCGGCGCCGCCATATCGATCGCAACGCGCAGCTGGTACTGATCTTCACGGTCACGTGTCATGAGATCGAAGGGAAGGACGATTTGGCCGTCTTCCATGACCGCCTTGCCGACATTCACCTTCATCCCGGCGTCCACGGCCTGCTCCAAGGCCGCCATTTCCGGCTTTGCCTCAGCCATGGGAGCTCCGGGCATCGACGGTTCCGGTGCAGGCATTTCCCGCATAATGTCCTGGGGCGTCTCCGGTTTTTTTTCGGCATTGCCGACAATGTCGGTCAACGTGAAGTTATGCCGTTCAGGATATTTTTGCATGTCCTGAAGCACGAGTTTTGATATGGCGGTAAACGTTTTAAGTACGCCTTCGCCCGTTTTTGCAACCGCTTCGTAGAAAGGCACTCTGCGCGGGTTCATCACCGCGTTCAATTCCTCGACGGGAAGAATATCGGGCAAGTCACGTTTGTTGTACTGGATGACCATAGGGAACTCAGCCAGGTTGACGCCCTGCTCGGCAAAGTTGTCTCGCAGGTTCGTCAGGCTCTCGATGTTTGCGTCCACCATGGCGCGCTGGGAATCGGCCACGAAAATCACGCCGTCCGCTCCTTTCAGCACGAGTTTGCGGGTCGCGTTGTAAAAAACCTGGCCCGGAACCGTATAGAGGTGGAACCGAACCTTGTAATTCTTGATGGTCCCGAGTTCAACGGGCAGAAAATCGAAGAACAGCGTCCGGTCCGTCTCCGTGGCCAGTGAAATGAGCTTGCCGCGCTGTGTCGGCGCAATCCGGTGATAGATCAGATGGATGTTCGTCGTTTTACCACAAAGGCCGGGTCCGTAATAAACGATCTTCGCGTTAATTTCGCGCGTGGTGTGGTTCACTAATGCCATGCTTCATAATTACATAAAAAGAATTACATGTCAATACTGAGCGAATTTATTATCCCGCCTTGCGCAGTAAGAGTGTTCAACGCCAGCGCGTGCGTCGCCTTGTTCTTGCTCGCCAGCAGCGGAGCAGTCCGTTCAAGACCGACGACAACACGGTCGAGCGCCCCCCCGAGAGATCGGTGATCACACCGCCCGCCTCCGTGAGGATCAGCATGCCGGCCGCGTAATCGAAGGCACGGGACGCCGTGGCGGTCGCGAACACGCTCGTCGCTCCCGAAGCAAGGTACGCGAGGTCGAGTGCCGTGGAGCCGAAGCAACGAGTCCGCCTCGCCTGCGCCAAGAAGCGGCAGGAGACGCGGCAGGTCGGACTTTCGGGGACGATGCCTCGTATGCCACGATCGTGATACCCTCGGTCGCCGACGTCTGTGATGCGCCATGCCGTTCTTGTAGGCGCCGCTTCCGCGCAGCGCCCAGAACTCATCGCCTGCCGCAAGGTTGATCACGTAGCCCACGGCAAGCGTATCCAGCGTGTCGCTGTTCAGCAGCGCGAGGGACGTGGAAAAAAACGGGATCCCGCTCTTTGCGTTGTTGCTCCCGTCGATGGGATCGACGAGCACGATCTTTTTGCCTTCCCCGAACTTCCTGACGCCGAGCTCCTCGGAAATGAGCGTGAAGGTCTCGCCCTCTTGGTGCGCTTTCTCGAGCGCCGCGATGACGATGTCCTCCGCCCACTTGTCCACGGGAAAGGTCTTGTCGCCGCCCGCACCCTTGCCCAGCGGTATGGTGCCGCCTTCCTTTCTCAGGGTCGCAGTGATCCCGTCGCACATCTTTTTCCCGATCTGTTTGAATATGTCCAGCCATTGTTCGTTGGTCATGAAAACTCCTTGGATGAAAAGGGGGCACTATCCGGGGCCAGGAAAAACAACCATGTCCCTCTATAATCTCCCCCTCTATTACCAGGACCCTCGTCCCTGAACCCTGGCGCCTTGAAAATAGTTTGCTACTTCCTCCGCTACCTTCTTCGACATCCCCTTCACCACTGCCAGTTCTTCCACAGTCGCCTGTTTGATCTTTTCGACGCTCCCGAAATGCCGCAGCAGCGCTTTTTTCCTCGTTTCGCCGATGCCGGTAATATCATCGAGCTCCGAATGCACGGCTCGCTTCTCCCTAAGTTTGCGATGATAGGTGATCGCGAACCGGTGCGCCTCATCGCGCACCCGCGCGACCAGGTGGGTAACAGCGCTCGTCGGATCAAGGATCACCGGCTCGTCAACACCGGGCAGGAATACGCGTTCAAATTCCCGTTCAGCACCCTCGTCGCCGCTCCGGGCCTTGGCAAGACCGATGATATCGGGACCTTTTACGTCTAATTCCTTCAGCACGTCGAGTGCCGCGTTGAGTTGGCCTTTGCCTCCGTCGATCAGGATCAGATCGGGCAGGACGCCCTCTTCCTTCGCCCTGGTATACCTCCGCCTGATGACTTCCGCCATGCTCGCGAAGTCATCCTGGCCCGCAACGGTCCGAATCTTGAATTTCTTGTAGTTTCTTTTGTCCGGCAGGTTGTCCTCGAAGGACACCATGCTCGCGACAGACTCGGTGCCCTGGATCTGCGAGATATCGAAGGCCTCTATCCTGCGCGGCAGGTTCAGGAGCCCCAGTTCCTCCTGGAGCCGCAGCAGGATCTTTTCTTTGCTCCTCTGCGAAAGGGTGTGTTCCCGCAACGACTGCGCCGCATTGTCCGATGCCATCTGGACGAGCTCTCGCTTTCGGCCGCGCTGCGGTACCAGAACCTCCACTTTAGCGTCACGCTTGTCCATGAGCCAATGCTCGATGGTCGCGCGGTCAGGAACCTCGATCGGAAGAAGAACCTCGGGTGGCACGATCATCTCTTTTGCATAGAACTGGCGCAGAAAGTCGTTCAACACTTCCTCTTCGGTCATGCCCCGCACGTCGTCGAGATAAAAATCCTTCCGCCCCAGCAGCAGGCCGTTCCTGATAAAGAGCGCCTGGATGTCCGCGCGATCGGTTTCGAAGGCCATGCCGATCACGTCCTGGTTCTCAAAGCCGGAAGAAATGATCTTCTGTTTTTCGAATGCGCCCTCTATCTTCGCGATCCGGTCGCGGAGCTCGGCAGCCCGCTCGTATTCCATTTTCTCTGATGCTTCTTCCATGCGCTGCTTCAGCATATCGAGGAGGTCGCGGTTCTTGCCTTCGAGGAAAAAACGGACCTGGGAAACGACGTCGGAATATGCTGCCTTGTCAACTTCTCCCGAGCACGGCCCCAAGCAGCGGCCGATCTGGAACTGGATGCAGGGACGCCCCGGCTTGTCCGCCTTGAATTCGATCTTACACGGGGCGATCGGGAACGTGCGGCGGATGAGCGCGAGCGTCTCCCACATGCCGCCGGCCGGGACATAGGGACCGTAGTAGAGAGCGCCGTCCTTCTTGATCCTGCGCACGACCTCGAGCCGGGGATATTCGGGTTTCAGATCGAACCGGAGGTACGGATAGTTCTTGTCGTCGCGAAGGATGATGTTGTACCGGGGATGGTGTTTCTTGATAAGGTTCGATTCGAGCGCCAGGGCCTCAAGCTCGGTGTGGGTCACGATAGTCTCAAGGTCGGCGATCTGGCGTACCATGATCTCGGTCTTCTCGCCTTTGCTGCCCTTCTGAAAATACGAACGGACCCGGTTCCAGAGGGACACGGCCTTGCCGATGTAGATGATGTGCCCCCGGCTGTCCTTCATCATATAGACTCCCGGCTCGTCCGGGAGGTTCTGGAGTTTTTCTTCGAGGGTCATTGCATGATTATTGTACCACGGATGGACGCATTGCGGAACGCGGAATTGAGTTCTCGGGAAAGTCTAAAAAATCCGTTAAAAAGGTAGGCAGCGCGCGTGCCGATGAATCCTATAAAAACCAGACACTTTTTTCATAGCAAAAACGGTATGCCTCTGATGTATAATGCAACGAGAGGATATAGCTCCTCTTTTAAGGAAAAGGAGGCAAACCATGATACAGGTTCGTGATCCCAAAAACATATATCAGATCGATGGCGAGATCGAGAACGGAGACTTCCACGGAAGATGGCATTTCTCCTTCGGCGATTACTTTGATCCCCGATTTAAAGATTTTGGAGAGCTTCGCGTCTTTAATGATGACACGCTGACACCCGGCGCAGTCTGGCCGCTCCATCCCCATCAGGACAACGAGGTCGTCACCTACGTTGCTGCCGGGGAATTCAGGCACGCGGACGAGCGCGGCAAAGGCGGCGTTCTCAAGAAAGGATGGGTGCAGCATACGACGGTCGGCCGCGGCATGTGGCACTCGGAGATCAACAATCTGTCCGGACGAGCCGATGCGCTTCATCCAGATGTGGTTCTACCCGTCCAAGCAAGGCCTCGAACCCGCCGTAGAACAGAAGGCAATCGAGAAGGAGAGCAGGACTGACAGGTTTCTGCCGCTGGTATCGAACAGGGATAAGGGCACCCTGCCGATCGTTTCCGATGCCAGGGTGCTTTCCAGTTTTCTTCATGCCGGGAAGACCGAGCATTATGAGCTTGAGGACGGACGGGGTATTTATCTTTACGTGCTGGAGGGAGGACCGATAACCGTGAATAGCACGAAAGTGCCGACCCTGGGCGCGGCAATGATCACCGAGGAAGCAGAGATTGACGTAGTTGCTGAAAACGATGCCGAGCTTTTAATGGTGGATGTAAAAAAGTAGCTGGTTGCAACAAGCGGTCGATGTTTAGCGTACATTAGGTTCCCCTAAGGGGCAAGGGGCTAGCTATATTTGCGGACTGGCCCTTGCCTTTCAAAATTCTTGCATTTCATGTTCACATAAGGTAGGCTGCACTACTCAATCGAGCCGTAACGATACGTTACTTTGAGAAATGTATTATGGATGGGACGAGACGTGCTGACATTACACGGGGCTTGCGTGTTTCGATCGTATTGAAGAGCGACCAGCGGAGCGGTAACTTGACCGAAGGGATTGTGGCTGAGATACTGACAAAATCTCCCACGCACCCGCACGGGATCAAGGTAAGGCTTGAGAGCGGAGCTGTGGGACGGGTGAAAGCTGTTCTCTCGTAAGGATGGGAAGATTTCCCTTCGTCCGGAAACGGAATCTTTGATATGGCTTTGAAAGCAACGATCTTTAAAGCTGCACTCCATATAAGCGACATGGACCGCAATTACTACCAGGACCATTTCCTCACCATCGCCCGCCACCCATCGGAAAACGACGAACGCATGATGGTGCGGCTGCTTGCCTTTGTTCTTCACGCCCATGAAGCTTTAGCGTTTGCGGAAGGGATGAGTACTGATGACGAGCCTGCGTTGTGGCAAAAGGATTTGACCGGGGCGATCGAGCTCTGGATCGATGTGGGCCAGCCTGACGAAAAACGCCTCCGCAAGGCCTGCGGACGAGCGAAGCAGGTGGTCGTCTACAGCTTCAGCGGCCATAGCGCAGATGTCTGGTGGAAGCAGGTAAAGGGCGGCCTCGAAAGTTTAAAAAACCTGGTTGTCATCAACCTGCCTGTTGGGGCCGGCCAGGAGTTGACAAAACTTGCACAGCGCACCATGCAGCTTCACTGTTCGATTCAAGACGGACAGGTCTGGCTGTCTGATGACAACGTTACCGTGCATCTGGATCTTTCAAAAGGAAAAAACGAATTGCCGCAAAGATATTAAGGTGAAAGGACCTTAGATTTCATCCGCAACAGCCATGCCCTTGTTACCCTGTCCCCTGTCCCCTGCCTTTTACTCCACTTTCACCCCTACCGCCATTTCCTGCTGCCTGAGTGACCTGATCTTGTCCCGAAGCTCTGCTGCTGTTTCGAAATCCAGTTCCTTGGCTGCTGCACGCATCTGTTTATCGAGCGATGCAATGAGCGCGGGGATGTTCACCGTGGGCACGTATTCTCCGGCATCTTCTGCAGCGATCGGCACGGTAAAGTAATCCTGCTCGTACACGGTCCGGAGCGTGGCCTGGATGTTCTTCTTGATGGATATCGGCGTAATGTTGTGCTTCTTGTTGTACTCTTCCTGGACCGTTCGCCGTCGGTTCGTTTCGCTGATCGCATTCCTCATCGAATCGGTGATCCGCTCTGCGTAGAGAATGACCTCGCCGTTCACATGCCGGGCAGCGCGGCCCATGGTCTGGATGAGCGACCGCGTGGAGCGCAGGAACCCTTCCTTGTCCGCGTCCAGGATCGCCACCAGTGATACCTCGGGGATGTCAAGCCCTTCACGGAGCAGGTTGATGCCGACGAGCACGTCGTATTTGCCCAGGCGCAGATCGCGGATGATATCCACCCGTTCGAGCGTATCGATATCGGAGTGCAGATAGGCGACCTTCACATTCAGTTCCTTGTAATGCTCGGTCAGATCCTCCGCCATTCTCTTTGTGAGCGTGGTCACGAGCACCCGCTCTTTTATTTCGGCCCGCTTCCTGATCTCGTTCAAAAGATCGTCCACCTGTCCCTTGACGGGCCTGATCGCGATCTGCGGGTCGGTGAGCCCTGTCGGACGAATGACCTGCTCAATGATCCGGTTGCCGGATTTATTCGTCTCGAAATCCGACGGTGTAGCGGAAACATACACGGTCTGGTGCACGCGTGCCTCGAACTCTTCAAAGTTGAGCGGACGGTTGTCGAGGGCCGAAGGCAAACGGAAGCCGAACTCCACCAGCGTCTGTTTGCGCGCCCGATCGCCGTTGTACATGCCGCCGATCTGCGGGACCGTGGCATGGGACTCGTCAACAACGAGCAGGAAATCCTTGGGGAAGTAATCGAGCAATGTCGGCGGAGCTTCCCCCGGCGCCCGTCCTGAAAGGTGTCGCGAGTAGTTTTCGATCCCGTGGCAGTAGCCCATTTCCTGGATCATTTCGAGGTCGAACATGGTCCGCTGCTCGATGCGCTGGGCCTCGATCAGCTTGTTCATCTTGCGGAAATGCTGGATTCGCTCTCGGAGCTCCTCGTGAATGCCGTCAATGGCCGCTTTCATGCGCGATTCCGGGATCACATAATGGCTGCCCGGATAAATGGCGACTTTTTCGAGCTTTTTGAGCGGCGTGCCCAGGAGCGGGTCGAACTCCGAGATCGCGTCGATCTCGTCGCCGAACAGCTCGACGCGGATTGCCGTATTCTCAAAGGACGCGGGAAAGATTTCCACCACGTCCCCGCGCACCCGGAACGTGCCGCGCTGGAAATCGAAGTCGTTCCGCGTGTACTGGATGTCCACGAGTTTCCGGAGGATCTCGTTCCGTTCGAGCTGCTGGCCTTTTTCCAGAAAGAGCAACATGCCGTGGTATGCTTCCGGCGAGCCCAGGCCGTAGATGCACGAGACCGAAGACACCACGATCACGTCGCTCCGTTCGAAGAGTGAATTCGTTGCCGAGTGCCGCATGCGGTCGATCTGCTCATTGATGGAAGAATCTTTCTCTATATAGGTGTCGGTCGTGGGCAGGTACGCTTCGGGTTGGTAGTAATCGTAATAGGAGACGAAGTACTCCACCGCATTCTCGGGAAAGAGCTCTTTGAACTCGTTATACAACTGCGCAGCCAGGGTCTTGTTATGGGCAATAACGAGCGTGGGCCTCTGGACCCGCTCCACCACGTTTGCTATGGTGAACGTCTTGCCTGACCCGGTCACACCCAGAAGCACCTGGTGCGGAAGGCCCTTGACGACGCCTTCGGTCAGTTTATCGATCGCCTGCGGCTGGTCGCCTGTAGGTTTAAAGTCTGATACGATTTTAAATCTCGTCATGAATAAATATTACTCCATATGGAACAGACGTGTCAATGAAGGGGTTTGAAAACAGGAGAAGTTACTTGCAAATTTTGAGAGGCTTGTGTAGTTGCGGCGTGGGAAGTCGACGGCATCAGGCGCTCGACTTCACTTTAAGAAGAAAATTGAGGAAGGTCTGGCACAAAGTCGAACGGCTCTTGCCCTTGCGCAAGATAATGGAAAAATTCCGTTCGATCGGCATCCCCTTGAGCCGCACTGCAGCAAGCCTTTTTGCAACGATATCATCCTTGATCGCACGGATCGAGAGGATCGATATGCCGAGCCCGCCTTTTATTGACTGGCGCACAGCGTCGCTGCTTCCCATCACCGCAATCGTGTTCAGGTCTGCGATTGAGATACCCGTTTCCCCGAGCCGCTCTTCCATGGTGCGGCGCGTACCCGAACCTGTTTCACGGAGAATGAACGGCGCCCCGCACAGGGCCTCGGGCGTGATGGTCCGTTTTTTGGCCCAGGCGTGCGTCGCTGGTACCGCAACAACGAGTTCATCCCGCAGGTACGGGTGGCTCTCCAATTGGGGGTCAATCATAGGTGCGCCGACGACACCAAGATGGAGATCACCGTTCAACACGGCTTGTGTTATCTTCACGGTATCGTCGATAAGGAGCTGAATGGTAGCGGAGGGATGTTGTTTCTTGAATGTTCCGATGAACGACGGAAGAAGGTAGGCGCCGGGTATTGTGCTCCCGCCGATCTTCAGGAGGCCGCTCACCCGGCCTGACAGGCCCGCGATTTCCTCTCGGGCCCGATCGCGCAGAGTAAGAAGCTCCTGCCCGTGCCGAAAAAGCATATCCCCGGCCTCTGTGGGCATGACCTGTTTGCCGAGGCGGTCGAGAAGTTTTACTCCCAGTTCCTGTTCAAGATTTTTAATATGGCCGCTCACGGTCGGCTGGGTGAGGTAGAGTGCTTCAGCTGCTTTTGAGAAACTGCAGAGTTTGATGAGGGTGCAGAATATTTCGATCTGATGGAGGTCCATAAGGAATTCCGCCACAGAGACTCGGAGACACAGAGAGAATCATGAACGATTGTGTACTGAAAGCAATTGAAGAATATATTCCTGTTTTTTTCGTCCCTGATGCTTAATGCTCTCGTCTTTCTCAGTTCCTCCGTGTCCTGTGGCTAATTTTTCTTGTCGTAGTCCCTGAGAAACTGCGTTAACAGCCGCATTCCGATGCCGGTCGCGCCTTTCGGCGTATATGGCCGGTCCTTCTCGGTCCAGGCAGTTGCCGCGATATCAAGGTGCACCCAGGGATACTTCTGCACGAACTTGGAAAGAAGCGCTGCAGCCGTGATCACGCCGCCGTCCCTGCCGCCGGCGTTCTTCATGTCTGCAATGTCGCTCTTGATCTGGTCGTAGTAGCCTTCCCAGAGCGGCATTTCCCAGACGCGCTCGCCCGTCTTCTCGCCGGCCTCGCGGATCTTCTGCTTCAGTTTCTCATCCGTGCCGACCATGCCCGTGGCCTCCTGGCCGAGGGCGACCCTGCAGGCCCCGGTGAGCGTTGCAATGTCCACGATCACCGCCGGTTTGTACCGGCATGCGTACGCGAGAGCATCGGACAGGATAAGTCTTCCTTCCGCATCAGTATTGATGATCTCGATGGTCTTCCCGGACATTGTCCGGAGCACATCGCCGGGCTTGTACGCGCTGCCGCTCGGCATGTTCTCCGTTGCCGGGAGCAGACCGACAATGTTGAGCGGGAGTTTGAGTGCTGCAGCCGTGCGGAGCGCTCCGAGCACCGCTGCCCCGCCTGACATGTCGTCCTTCATCTTGTCCATGTTCTCGGAAGGCTTGATCGATATGCCGCCGGAATCGAAAGTGATGGTCTTGCCCACAAGTGCGATAACAGGTTTTTTCCCGCCCTTCCGGTACTCGATAATGACGAACTTCGGCGGCTGCACGCTCCCCGAAGCGACCCCGAGAAGAGCGCCCATGCCGAGCTTCTGCATCTGGGCGCGTTCGAGCACCTGTACGGTCAAACCAAACTGCCGCGCAAGCTCCCGCGCCTTAGCGGCTACGATCGTCGGCGTCATATCAACAGGCGGAGAACTCACCATGTCGCGAACCATGATGGCGGAGTCGGCAATCACCTCTCCGGCCTTGGCGCCTGCCTGAAGGGCTTTGACCGAAGCAGTGGTCTCGGTCAGAAGCATGATCGACATGATATCTTTCTTCCGGTCGTTCTCGTCGTTGGTTTTGTATTTCAAAAAGCGGTAGAGGCCGAGCATGCTCCCTTCGGCCAGGGCTTGGGACACTCCTTCAGGATCCAGGCCGTAATCTTCAACGAGGAGAGTGACATCCCGTGCTCCGGCTGCCCGCAACGAAGGAGCTGCCTTGCCGACAGCCTGCCGCAGGCGGTTGAGCGTGAACTCGCTCCGCTTGCCCAGTCCGGCGAGGACCAGCCGCTTTGCTGCGATCCGGCCTTCGGGGTAAAGAAGATGGACTGCTCCCGGCTTGGGCTTAAAATCACCGCGTTCTATGAGCTGCGCCACAGTCCCACCGAGCGCTTTATCGATCCGCGCCAACGTAGCCCCGAATTTCTCCTCTGCGAAGAGAAGGATGGCTGCACCGTCTGTTTTGTGTTTTTCGAGCGTGCCTGCACTGACGTTAATCTTCATAGGACCTGCCTGGATTCTCCACTATCATCTTCATTTTGTAAAAACTGCAAAAAATATCTACCGCAGGGCACGGAGACAGGGAAAAAACGCTTATTACACATAAACAGGTTTTCTCTGCTTGTGCCCGCGTCCTGGCAACAGCAGGGTATGCCTCGTGGTTAAATCCGTATTGTTTACAGAGTCACTAATTTTCATTGAGTGAGTTCAGTCTTTTCGCAAGACGACCGCTTCAAGCCCCTCGCGCGCCAACTTCGCTGCCACATGTTCCGCAAGCTCTTCTGATGAATAGGACCCGACGCGTACTCGATAGAACCTGGCAACATTCGTCTCGAACGGTACGATGGTAACCACTTCGAACTTTTTTGATAGACGGAATTTCAGAAGTCGTGCATTCTCTTCCTCGGTAAAGGTCGCGGCATTCACCGTATACTGCGCCGGCTCACGCCCTGCTTCCAGTATATCGATCTGCACGCGCCCCGTGCCTTGAGCAACGATACCCAGCTTCCTGGCTGCCGCGTAGGAAAGATCCAGAATGCAATTATTGGTGAATGGGCCGCGGTCGTTTATGGCAACGGTAACGCTTTTTTCATTTTCAAGATTAGTAACTCGAATGACCGTGCCGAGCGGCAAGGTCCGGTGGGCGGCAGTGAGGCTGTTCATGTCAAAGACCTCTCCGCTCGCCGTCTTCTTCCCCTGATACTCCTTGCCGTACCAGGCTGCGGTCCCTGTTTCCCGGGAGACGGGGGCAGGCCCCCGGGCAGGTGCTGTTACCGATGAAGTGACCGACGATGCAATGGGCTGGGACGGCGCCGGAGCAGCCCTCCGCGCCGACGGGCCGACCGTACCCGCGCATGCTGCTGCCGACACCACGACCGCGAAGAGCACGCATGCCCTGCGCAACGGCATCATCCTATGAGAAGGGACGCGCGACACGCTGTTGCCTTCCGGCTACGCGGACGCCTTTTCCTCGGCCGGCTTCGCTTCGCCGGCTTTCTTACCCGCAGACTTGTACGCCTTGGCAGCACGAAGTTTTCTCTGTGCCCGCTTGACCTGTTTGCGTGCCTTGCGGACCCCCGTGTCGGCCCCCTTTTTGCCTTCCGCCTTCGTCGCCCTTTCCGTTGCCGCCTTTTTCAGTTTCTCGATCTTTTGTTTGAGCTCTTCCTGGTTCACTTTGATCACTGCTTCCTCCTCGTTGTTTCTGTTTTTACGGTTCTCATCTGTCCGCAATTGGATGACAATAATAAAACAAACTCCCCTATAAATCAAGGTATTTTGTGGGACGCCCCTCTCTGTACGCCTTGTTGAAGGGTCGTGCTCCCGGGCCGTTGCTCCCACAGTTCGACTTCTCCGTTTCTCAGGGAAAAAAGGGGTTGCAAGCCAATCTCCTGGTCGTGCAGCAAATTGCGGAATCGCTCGGTATTCCGGCCTCTGAGTTTCTTTTTCAAATGCGTAACCTCAAACAGCAGTTGTCCACGGGTACAGGGAATTGTTCGACAACATCAAGGGCAGCTATTTTATCCGAGTTGAAAGAGTAGCCGCCTCGAAACGATTCTCCATGGACAGCATGCAGATAGGTTGCAATAGCCGTGACCGGGGCTGGGGATGGAAACGTTCAAGCTGCGGATGATTCCGATATCCTGCTGTTTTCCCCTGCAGGACCTTTTGTGCAAGCAGTCCTTCCCGCCAGAGGGCAAACAATCCCTGAGGACCAAGATATCGAGGGTGCGGCGACCAAAGTCTCATACACTGTTCGATTTACAAGAATGTTCGTTAAGAAATATGGCGCGGGCGCACAAAAGAAAAAGGGAGTCGCCCTTACGGGGACTCCCTTACTGATGAATGCGTTATTAGCCTAGCAACCCACCGGTGCCTTCGGCTTCGCTGCGGCCGGAGCGGCCATCACGTGCTTCAGCATGTCTTTCTCGATGGAGACCTCTACCTTTTCTCCGGCATTTATTTTGCCGAGATCAACGGACTTGTCTGCTTTCAGGGTCACATCCTTGTTGGTGCCTTCTTCACAGAACACTACCGTGCCGGTCTTTGCATCTACGCTCTTGATAGTACCCTTCTGCATGCCAGCTGCAAACGCCAGAGAAACCAACGATACAACAAAAATCACAACTGCGAACACTACTCCGATCTTCTTCATCCTTTTCCCCTCCTTAATGAGAATTGCATTATAACAGCTATGTGATTGCATACCATATCACAACTTTAAAAATTACTCAATTAAAATTTTAAGTAATCCCATGCGTGCGATTAGTAACAAAAAATTGCGTAATCCAAAATCCGTCACCCATGATCCCTATATTTCTGTTTCAATAAATAACGGATGTGATTATAATAGGCCCCCATGAAAGGGTATCTCTTCAATGGCATTTTGGTCGCCACGGGAAGCGTGCTCGGCCTTCTTGCGGGAAAAAAGATCCACGACGATGTAAAAGAAAAAGTTTTTATCGTGCTCGGGCTGGTGACCGCATTCGTGGGGATCAAGATGAGCCTGCACGGAAGCGACATCGTTCCCCTGGTATTTGCGCTCGTACTCGGGACGTTCGCAGGCAGTATGATGAAACTCGAAGATCGGCTGCACGGAACTCTCAACCGTTTGAACGACTCTTATCTGTCAGGCAAATACGACATAGAGGGGTTTCTCGTCGCGAGCACGCTTTTCTGCGTCGGGTCCATGACCATCATCGGTTCGCTCAAGGACGGGCTCTACAACGACGGTATGCTTATCAAGACAAAGTCCGTGATGGACGGGTTTGCCTCTTTTGTTCTCGCTTCGCGTTACGGGCCCTCGGTCGCCATCTCGGCGATCACAGTTCTTGTCGTTCAGGGCATTCTGACGACTTTCTCCGGAGCGCTTACCTTCCTCGCAACGGAGCGGATGATGAACAACATCGACGGTGTGGGTGGCATTATCGTGCTCGCGATCGGTTTCAACCTGTTAAAAATAAAAACCATCAAAACCATAGACATGCTGCCGGGACTCGCGCTGATAGTGTTGTACGGGTTATGGGTAGGATAGTTTCTACACGATCCTGACTTGCTCCCCGGCTTTTTAACATCTTCTGCTCATACCCTAAGAATACCCGGTCCCGGGTATTGAGATCAGCCAGCAATTCAATAAGAGCACTATGAGCAAGCTTAGTGGAGCCCCTCCTGCAGATTGCGGAGGCTCCTTCTAATAACACGACCTCCCGCGGTTACGGGCGCTCCTCACCCGGCTGGAGCCGGGGGATTCCAAGTCGCGGGATTGAAATTTTTTCCAAGCTGGCGTCGAACAGCCAAAAAACGCAACGACAAGCGGCTCCGCCGAATTGCTGGAATTTTATCATTGTCCCGAAGAACAGGACCGCAATTGTTCTGCTTTCACGCGACATGCAGGGAAGACGTGCCGGCAGATTGCGGGGCCCTGTGCAGGAAAAGGATGCAGACCTTCCATGCAACGAAGATCGGCGGCCGCAAGAAATGCGATTTCTTTATAGAGGTGAGGACAAAACAGGTTGGGGGAGGAATGAAGTGAAGACGGTCAGTTGAGTCAGGGACGTCTGCTGATCCACCGAATTTTCGATTATCTGCAATCAGCTCCTCTTCAGTATTTCTCTTGCCGCTACAACTCCGGATATGGAAGCCTGGATCAACCCCCGCGTCACGCCCGCACCGTCGCCGACTGCGAAAAGGTTTTTCACTTCAGTTTCCAGGCCCGGTGAAAGTTGCAATTTCATGGAATAAAACTTCACCTCTACCCCGTAAAGAAGCGTATCCCCTGAATTTGCGCCCGGCGCTATGTTGTCGAGCGCTTCGAGCATTTCCGTAATGTTAAGCAGGTGACGGTAGGGCAGCACGAAACTGAGGTCCCCGGGCGTCGCGTCTTCCAGCGTCGGCCGGACCGAAGCCTCGGCAATTCTCCCGGGCGTGGACCTGCCGGCCCATCTTGAGGTCCCCGAGTCGCTGGACGATCACCCCGCCGCCAAGGAGATTGGCAAGGCCGGCAATGTACTTGCCGTAGGAGATAGGATCATCAAAGGGTTCGGTGAAGTCCGTGCTCACGAGAAGGGCAAAGTTCGTATTCTCCGTTCTCCGGTTCTTATAGCTGTGGCCGTTCACGCTGTAGATGCCTTCGCTGTACTCCTTGACCACCTCGCCGTAGGGATTCATGCAGAAGGTGCGCACGCGATCGCGGAACCGTTTCGAATAATAGATGAACTTCCCTTCATAGGCAACGTCGGTGATGTCCTTCATGATCTGGGCCGGGAGCTCGACCCGTACGCCGATGTCTACGGGGTTCTTCTTGACCGCGAGGCCCAGCCGCTTCGCTTCGCCCGAAAGCCACGAGGACCCTTCCCTGCCCGCGGCAACAATAATGTGCTTTGCTTCGATCGTCGTAGTGCCGTTGAGCGTCACGCCTGCTGCAGTCCCGTCGTTCACCCTGATCTGCTGCACCGTGGTATCGAAGAGAAAATCTACTTTATTGTCCAGCTCGTTTTTAAACCGCCTCAGGACTTCCCGGCACATGTCCGTTCCGATGTGCCGGATCCTGGCCGGAATGAGTTCAAGGTCGTACCCTGCCGCCTTTTTCCGGAGACGGGACAGCGCATCCTTGTTCTCACCGTGCACGTCGCCGCCTGCGCCGAAGGCTCGATAAATGGAATCGACATAGTCTATTGAAGCTGTGAGCTCGCCCGGGGAAAGATAGTCCTTGAGCCATCCTCCAAAATCCGAGGTAAGCGTCAGTTTGCCGTCGCTGTAAGCCCCTGCGCCGCCCCAGCCGCAGAGGATGCCGCAAAGCCCGCATTGGACGCAGGGGACCGCGGATTCGATCATGGGGCAGGCCCGATGCTCAAGGTCGCCGCCTTTCTCGATCATGAGAATTTTCAGACGGCTGTTTTTTACCAGTTCAAGCGCAGCAAAGATGCCTGCAGGCCCGGTGCCGATGATGATTGCGTCGTATGAGGAGGATGGCATAATAGATCACAAATGACTGCGTTTATTCGTTTCCCTCTTCACGTTCTGGAGATATTGTAGCAGATTTTATTTAAGTTTTTCATCGTGCTGACGATAAGAAACGAAAGGCCGCTTTTTTATGCTCCCTTTCGACTTAGAGATTTCCGGCAGCGAACTCCTATTCCCGCATGAACAAGAACTCTTACATAGAAGACAACCTTGCCGAATTGTTTAAGTTCTGGTCACCCATCCTGTGTTTGGGCGGCGCAATACTGTTCATGCTCTTTGCCGGCCTGGATTTCGTGACCACGCCGGAAAATTTCAGGACATTTCTCGCCTGGCGGGTTTCGATTGCCGGCGGTCTGCTGGCCGTCTACCTAACTACGATCAAAAACAAACATCGGGGTATTCGCTTCCATAAAAATCTTGTTTATCTCGGCATTCTCGGAGCGTCCATAGCAGTAGAAAGCATGGTCCTGCAGACAGGGGGCTACGCTTCTCCCTACTACATGGGAATGGGCCTCATCGGCATCTGGGTCGTCATTTTTTTACCCACGAGTTTCCTGTTTTCCCTGCTCAACGCGGTAACGGTCTATTTCGTGTATCTGGCTCCAATTCTCGTCTCGGAGCGGATCACGGACGCCCGAACCTTTGTTATTGCGAATACCTTCCTCGTCGCTCTCCTGGCGAGTTCCCTGATACTTCGCACGATCAACTTCAACCGGCTCATCAGTGAGCTCAGCCTCAAGTTCGACCTGGAAGAGCATCGGAGCCGGCTCGAACAGCTGATTGCAGAACGAACGGAGAGACTGACCGAAACCGTCGATAACCTGCAGAAAGAAATCGTCGACCGAACGCATGCGGAGGAAGCTCTGGAAAACGCCTCCACGGAATGGAGGGTGATATTCGATGCCGCGAAAGACGTCATCATGTTGCTCGATCAGGACCTCCGGGTTGTGAGGACTAACAGGGCCGCGACCGTCTTTTGGAACTGCACCTTTGCTGAGATCAACGGAAAACCATTCTCCGGTTTGTTCCGCTGCGATGAAATGAAACGCCACAGGGACCCACTGTCCCTCATGATGCAGTCCCGAAAGCATGAAGAGCGCGAATTGTATCTTGCCGATAAGGACCTTTGGGTCCTGGCCTCAGCCGATCCTCTGCTGAGCAATGAAAAAAAGCTGGCCGGGGCCGTAGTCATCATCAAGGAGATCAACGACATTAAAAGGATGCAGGACTCTATCCGCAAGGCGCGGGATGAATGGGAGGAAACCTTCAATGTCATCAATGATGCGATCACAATCCATGATGACAAATTCAACATTATCCAGGCAAACAAAGCGGCAAAGGACCTCCTCTGTGGTCCTTTTCATGACATTGAAATGAGAAAATGTTATGAAGCATACCACGGCCTAGATAAGCCCCCTGCATCGTGCGCCACTTGCCGGACCCAACTGACCGGAGCATCAAGCGTTTCGGAAATGTTTGAGCCCCACCTGAACCGGTACTTGGAAACCAAGGCGCTTCCCCGAACGGACCGGCAGGGCCGCTTTCTGGGAACGGTTCACATTGTGAGGGACATCACGGACCGCAAAAAAGCCGAAGAGGAGCAGCGGAAACTGCAGGACGAACTTCTGCAGATACAGAAAATGGATTCCATCGGCCGCCTGGCCGGCGCCATCGCCCACGACTTCAACAATATCCTCTCGGCTATCATCGGTTTCAGCAGGCTGGCGCTGAACAAAGTGTCCGACCACGATCCCGTGGCGGAAGACCTCAGAATCATCAGTGAATCGGGCGAGCGGGCCGCGGTTCTCACGAAACAGCTCCTGGCGTTCAGCCGGAAGCAGGTCCTCGAGATGAAAGTCGTCAATCTGAACACCGTCATCGAAAACATGGTAAAAATGATCGGCCGTCTGATCGGGGCACAGATAGTGCTGGAGCTGAAACTCCATAAACCACTCAAAAACATCGTGGCAGACGTGGGACAGATAGAGCAAATTCTGATGAACCTGCTCGTGAATGCCCGGGATGCCATGCCCGTTGGGGGACACGTCACGATCCAGACTGCGGAAACCGGTCCTCCCAAAGAGCATGACCAGGACATTGGCAATGGCCAATTTATTCTGTTATCCGTGATTGACACCGGCACAGGCATGAGCGCTGAAGTAAAAGAACGCGTTTTCGAGCCGTTTTTCACGACCAAAGGTCGGGGCAAAGGAACGGGGCTGGGACTCGCCACGGTATACGGGATTGTGAAGCAGCATAGCGGTCACGTTGTTGTCCGCAGCAAACCGGGTCAGGGCACGACGTTTGAACTCTACTTCCCCCTGATCGACCGCGGAGTGGAGAAGACCGTCGAGTATAAGCAGTCCGTGCCCGTTCGCGGCACCGAAACCGTACTGGTGGCGGATGATGAACCAACCATTGTGAAACTGGTGGCAAGTACACTCCGGCCGCTCGGCTACAACCTTCTCGAAGCGTCCTCGGGAGAGAATGCAATGAAGACCGGTGATGTCTATCCCGGCTCCATAGATCTCCTCCTCACGGACGTTGTCATGCCGGGAATAAACGGGGCACAGCTGGCGGATCGGCTCCGGGAGCGGCGTCCCAACATCAAAGTGATTTTCATGTCCGGTTACACCGGCGATGCCCTGGTAAATCGCGGCGACGGCAACCCCGATCTGGTCCTCATCCAGAAGCCTCTGATGCCCGCGACCCTTGCGAACAAGGTACGCGAAGTGCTGGATCGAGGCGATTCCGGCAGAAATACAATGCCCGTAGACAACGACCGCATGCGCATTCTTTATGCTGACGATGATGAAGCAAATCGGCTGCTCGTAAAAAAATATGTTGGCGGATTCCCGTATATACTGGACCTTTGCGAAAACGGCCGGGTGGCGGTCGATAAATACCAGACCGGAAAGTATGACATCGTACTCATGGATATGCAGATGCCGGTCATGGACGGACTCACTGCCTGCCGGTCTATTCGGGCATGGGAACGTGACCGCCAAGCGGCCACGACGCCGATTATCGCACTGACCGGCATTACGTCGAACGAAGAGAACCGGGCCTGCCTGGACGCCGGCTGCACGACCTGTCTTACCAAGCCCATTTCGCGAAAAGCACTCCTCTCCTCGATCCGGCAGTATGCGCATCACGGCAGGAGACCATCCCGGGGAAGACAGGACATTGATGTACGAGTTGACAAGGAGCTGCAGGATCTCGTTCCCGGATATTTACAAAAAAGACGAGTGGATGTCGAGAATCTTCTGCGAGCTGCAGGGCAATGTGATTATGAAACTATCCGTATTTTGGGACACACCATGAAAGGGTCGGGCGGCGGTTACGGCTTCGACGCTATTACCGAAATCGGCCGGCAGCTGGAAAAGGCGGCGAAGGAGCGCGATCATGAGGAGTGCGGGAAAATGATCACGAAGCTGTCGGAATACCTCGATCTCGTACGGGTCACCTTCGAGTAGATAAAATTCCCGTTGATTGCCGACCTCCATTGATTATGTTATACTACAAAGCGTCGTTGTCGGGAGAAGCAGGATGGCCAAGATCAAGATACTTATAGCTGAAGACGATAAAGACACGCTGGAACTTTACCGAAAAGGGCTCGCTGAGGACCTTTTTGATATGCGCTTAGCCGCGAACGGCAAGGAGGCCCTCGGTCTCTATCAGGAGTGGCGACCGGACATTATTGTTCTCGATATCGTGATGCCGGTCATGACAGGCTATTCCGTGCTGAAGGAAATTCGAGAAAAGATGCACGACCAGACCACGAAAATCGTCATGGCAACGTCCCTGTCAACAAAGCATGATATCATAGATTGCTCAAAGCTCGGCATCCATGGATATATCATCAAGCCCTTTCAGTTTAAGGAGATCGGCAGCATCATTATCAACTACCTCAAGCAGACCGGCCCGCAGCAGGCGTAAAGAAGCCATCTTCCGATTACGAACGATTCGAGCATGCCGGCTTTAAAAGCGGTGTGTTACCCAATCGGTCATCTGCTTCAACAGCCCTCTTCGCATACTTCAATCGCTTCGAATAATAAGCTCCGTCAATTCTGTCTCGGACTGTGTCACTTTGTCATGATAGATACGGCCGAACAACCTTCGGGTCTCTGAAGTTACGGAACAGCCAGCGACAACCCCTTTTCCCCTCAACACGGGCTAGGTTCGCCCTGGGGAGGCCTTTGCAATATCTACACGGAAGCAACGGGCCGGCAAAAACGCCGGCCACCTCATTTGCGAGTACGCAGGAAGTTGACCAGACTCCACCGCTCTTCCGGCAGGAGTTTGTCCTTGAAAATGGGCATGCGTCCGAATCCGAAGGTTATTGCCTTGAAAATAGTCGAGTCGCTCAAGCCCTTCACCATGTCATGGTCGAGGCCGGGAGGCGGCGGAACGAGTTTTTTTCCGACCGGACCGCGTTCCGCCGAGGTCTGACCGTGGCATATTTGACAGTTGATTTCAAAAAGTGACTTGCCCCGGGCCACGGATTCCTGCGTGGGGGCGATGGGATTTCGCAGCTCTGAGTCCGGCGAAACGAGCTCCTTGCCCGATACGGGCACAGAACCAACAGGCGGGGAAAGGACCGGCGCTTTGTACGGTTTGTAGGTTTGCTGATCGTCCATCCAGATCGCAGCCATCAGTAAAGGTGCCGCTGCCAGAATAATCAGTAAAGAAAAAGATTTCTTCATAGAGTTTCCTCTGCTGTTGTGCGAAGGGCGCCGGCTTCCTTCATGATGGACTCCGCCCGGTTTCTGCGGTCACCTGCAGGGACGGACACACTGATGCCGATGTACCCCTCGGCGATGGCGGGATCGTAGGGCCGCCCTTTTCTCGGCGGCAGCTTCATTTCTACGAACATCCCAACAATGGCCCCGAGAATGGCAAAAAGCATAGTGAGCTCATAGGTGATGATACCGGTCGGGTAGTAGGCGATGATCGGCTTGTCTCCTGTCTGCACCGGATACATATAAGCAGTGCCGGCAGCCAAAAGAAAACCCGCACAGGCGCCGAAAATTCCGCCGCCCACGGACAACCAGCGGAACCAGGTGCGCTGGACGGTCTTCACCAGCACACCGTCGGGATAGGGCGCAGACGTCAGCGAGGTGATAATTTCCTCGGAAAATCCCGCCTTGATCAGGCCGTCCACTGCCCTGGTTGCTGTCTCAACATTCTTAAAAATCCCCAGAGTCTCCATCCAACTACTCCTTTTTATGGACCAAGCCGACCGCGTCGGCGTTACCTCTTACGGCAACACCCTGCATTCGCGGCATAGCACTCATTATCGCTGGATGCTGGCACGGTGGCCTCGGTCCAAAAAATCCGCATTCCGTTTACACCCGCGCTTACGAGTGCGTAGCGCGAGTGCAGGGTGCAATCCATAATCGTTTTACTCCTCTTCCGAAATCGAATGCACCTTTGCCCGGCCGAGTCTGACATCGGTATGGCGTACCCCAAGTTCCCGCACATCGGTCACCGCCACCATGGGGAAGAATTTTGCAAAGAGCGTATACATGAGCGTAAACCCGGCAAATGCAGCCGCGGTAACGGAGAGTTCCACCCACGAGGGCGAGTAGCTGCCCCAGATAAAGGGCATGTTCTTGTGAGAGAGCGACGGCACAATGATGAGGTAGCGCTCGATGAACATGCCCACGTTGACGAAAACGGTGATGACGAGCATCGCCCTGATGGAACGCCTGATTTTTTTGAAACAGAGGCCTGCGACCGGTAGCACCGAGTTGCCGATAAGCATGAGGATAAGCAGCGGCGTGTACTTGCCCGACATGAAGCTGAAGACCTCCCATTCGATCGGCTCATGGGCGTACCAGGTCGTCTGGACCTCGACGAAATAGGCGTAAGACCAGAGCAGGCAGATGACGAGCAAGAGTTTCCCCATATTGTCGAAGTGAAGCGGGGTGAGATAGTCCTCCAGGTGGAAGACGCGACGGATGATGATCATGAGCGTGATGACCGCGGCCACGCCGGAGGTGATTGCGCCGATCACGAAGTAGGGGGGAAAATGGTGCTGTGCCAGCCCGGGATAACCGTAACGGCGAAATCCCAGGCAACGATCGAATGCACCGAGACGGCCACCGGGATGATAAGTGCCGCCATGAGCGTCGAGGCCTGGCGGAACACCACCCACTCGCGGGCCGTTCCCCGCCACCCCATGGCGAGGACGGCATAAATTTTTTTTCGCCAGCCCGTAGACCGGTCGCGGACAACGGCAAGATCGGGGAGCATTCCCAGGTAGAGAAAGAGGCTGCTGCCGATGATATAGGTCGTGATGGCCGTGGCGTCCCATAAAAGCGGAGACCGGAAATTCGGCCATAGTCCCCGCTGATTGGGGTAGGGCATGAAATAGTAGACGACCCAGTTTCGGCCCAGGTGAATGACCGGGAAAAGACCGGCTACGGTGATGCTGAAAACCGTCATCGCCTCGGCAGCGCGAAGGATCGGCCTGCGCCAGTTGGCCTGGGAGAGGCGCAGGATGGCTGAGACCATGGTGCCGGAATGGGAAAGGCCGACCCAGAACACGAAGTTGGCGATATAGATTCCCCACATGACCGGCCGGTCCAGGCCGGTTACGCTCAAGTCAGTCATCACCTGGTAAGTGAAGGCGGCGAGCCCCCAGGCGACCACGACACCGAGAAAGAACGCGAGCCCGTACCACCGCCAGGTCGGCGGCCGCATCGACGAAAGCATCTCGTCGTTCAACTGTCCGGCGCTTTTTGCCGCGAGTGTATGCTCAGACATGTTCGCGTCCTCCCCCCTTGAGATAGTTGATCGATGGATGCGTGCCCAGATGCTCCAGGAGCCGGAAACTGCGTGGGCTGCGCGAAAGCCTTGCAACGCGGCTCTGCGGGTCGGCCATGTTGCCGAAGACCAGGGCATCCGCGGGGCAGGTCTGGGCGCAGGCAGGCTGCACCTCTCCGTCGCGGATCAGCCGTCCCTCAGCCTTGGCGCCTTCCTTTGCCCTGCGAATCCGCTGGATGCAGAAGGAACACTTTTCCATCACCCCGCGGGGACGCACGGTGATGTCCGGGGAGAGCTGGTTGTCGAGCGGCGGCGGCCAGGCGTGCTCGTGGTCGTGAAAGTTGAAAACACGCACAGCATAGGGGCAGTTGTTGCCGCAGTAACGGGTGCCGACACAGCGGTTGTAGACTTGGCCGTTCAGGCCGTCGGGGTTGTGGTAGCTGGCAAAGACCGGACAGACCGGCTCGCAAGGAGCGTCGTGGCAGTGTTGGCAGAGCACAGGCAGGAAGCGCACCTGCACGTCAGGGTACTCGCCCACCCAGAATCGCTCGATCCTGAGCCAATGCATGTTGCGGCCTTCGGCGATCTCCTTTTTCTCGCAAATGGCCACGTTGTTTTCCGCCTGACAGGCAACCACGCAGGCGCCGCAGCCGGTGCAGCGGTCGAGGTCGATCACCATTCCCCATTTGTACGGACTTGTCATTTTTTCCATATTGATAAAATCCTTATCTTAAAAAAACCGTCTCGCGCAAAGCCGCAAAGAAATTCAAATGGGTTTGAGAATTTAGAATACAGCCAATCAGCATTTTTTTGATTTAAGCTTTGTATTGTCTGATTTCCTTTGCGTTCTTTGCGGCTTTGCGCGAAAAACGCCTTTCCAAGATTTATATCTCTATCAAGTCGCTCCGGTAGCTCCCCTGCGGATGACCAGTAGTCACGAGTCCCCCCTTGTCCGAAATCCGGGTCACGCGCACGCGTGTGGCATTCCACGCCGGTTGAGGTGCAGATCCTTCAATAGTCACCGCCAAAAGCTGAAGCGGGTTCGCTCCCCTTCCCTTTGCATAGCGTCCCATGTCCCTATGCCCCTGTCCCAGGGGGATTGCCACCATGTCGGGACGTATACCGGGGTAGATCACCGCGGGTACACGCAGCGAGCCCTGAGAAGAAGTTACCTCGACCAGATCGCCGAAGTTAATTCCAAGCTCGGCAGCGGTCTTGGGGTTGATCTCGACCCAACTGTCCCAGACCGCTGTGGTCATCGGATCAGGAAGCTGCTGGAGCCAGGGAAGCGGAGCACCACGTCCGTCGTAAAAGGCTGTTGAAGGATAAATTGAAAGATGGAACGGAAATTCCTTTTCATTCCCGGCAAACCGGGGCTTCGCGGGTTCGGGGATTCTCGCGCCTCTCAGCCAATTATAACCTTTGACCCGGCCAAGGTTCGTTTTGAACATTCCCCCCTTGCGGAGCAGGTCTACCCACGTTGCCTCGAAATCCTTGTTGCCGGAAACGCCGGCACGCTTTCTCACTTCAGCCCGCAGCATTTCCAGATAGGAGGGGTAGGGAAATGCCGCCTTCATCTTCCCACCCAGTTCGCTCGCCACTGTCATCAGCACCTCGGAGAACTGGCGCGTGTCGAACACGGGCGTCACCACAGGCTGCATAAGCCCGATTACTCCTTCCCGCGTTCCGGCCTGCGGGATCACGTCCCCCCAACTCTCCAAAGCGGCGTGGTCGGGGAGGACCAGATCAGCCTGAAGAGCGGTATCGTCCATGAGCGATGAGAAGCTGACGATGAACGGGACTTTGGAGAGCGCCTCTTGAAAACCGGTTGCCGGAGGAACGGTATGGACAGGATCGCCGTAGATCAGGGCTATCTGGATACCGCCGGAGTTCATTTTCTTGACAAGGGGAAGAAGCCTGTCAAAAGAGTCGGTCGGGCCATCCGAAGGCCCGTTGTCCGGGTAGATCCCGCCGGTGTGGTTCATGTTCCCCACCAGCACGTTCAGGAGTTGGACTGCGCGGACCGATTCCAAACCGTTGCTCTGAAAGGCAATTGCCTCGCCTGCCATAGCGAGCGAGGGACGGGTCGTAGCGAACTCACGGGCAATTTCGGCAATGGCCTGCTGTGCCAATCCGGTCTCTTCGGCGACACGGGGAAGATCGTACGCCTTCAGCCCCTGTAACAGTGTTTCCACGTGAAGCCCGTTCGCTGCGGTTGAAGCTTGATCAAAAAGGGACTCGGCAAGGATGAGCCGCGCCATACCCAGGGCCAGCGCCCCTTCGCTTCCCGGCTTCGCAGGCATCCATCGATCAGCCGATGCAGCGGTCAAAGACATCCGGCCGCCTACATAGGCGAAATGGCCTCGGACCGTATCCCTGCCCTGGCGCATCTTGCCGAAGGCGTAGCCGTACTGAACAGGCGATAAATGGTTTTCTACGAAATCTGCGCCGAAACTGAGCAAATAACGGGTCTCGCTGATATCATAATAGGGAAGTCTCTTCTGACCAAAGCTTTTACGGTTGGCCAGCCGAAGCCAATCCGGACCGAGCAGTTCGTATGAGACATGGTTGGGCGAACCGTACGAATGCATGAAGCGTGTCGTCAGTTCAGAGAGCGTACCGGCAAGCTGCGGTGTCATGAAGGAAAGACGGTCAGTCGTCTTTTCCCGCTGGAGGTTCTTGAGTTGTCCCACGAGCAGAGTCAGCGCCTCTTCCCAGGAAATCCTCGTGAATTCTTCCGAACCGCGGGGTCCGCTGCGCTTGAGCGGCTGCCGTACACGATCGGGATGATAAAGCTCCTGAAGGGCGGCCTGCCCCCGTGCGCAGAGTTTTCCCTTGTTAACGGGGTGGAGGGGGTTCCCCTCGATTTTTTTGGCCCTCCCTTCCGACACCCGCACGAGGATGCCGCACCCCGCCTGGCAGGACCGGCAGGAGCTGGCATAGTAGTTGGCTATCCCCGGCGTAACCCCCTCATCGGGCGGGATCAGGTAGGGGATCAACTTCTCGTTCGCGGACTTGCACCCTGCCAAAAGAGCGGTGGCTGCTGTGATGCCGCTTAACTGCAAAAAGGTTCTGCGATCCATTCAGGCTCCCTGTACTTTTTTGGACCAAGGCAACCGTGCCTGCACCCAGCGATTATGAGTGCTATGCCGCGAATGCAGGGTGTTGCCGTAAATCACGCCGACATGGCCGGCTCGGTCCAAAATCACTTATGGCACGTCCAGCAATCGATGCTTGCCTTGTGCCGGCGATGGCAATTCAGACACCAACCCATTTTGATTTTAACGCTCCGGGTAATCCGTTCCATAGATGCCACGTTACCGTGACAGGTGCCGCAATCGAGCCCGGCTCGTATATGCATCATGTGCGGGAAATAGACGAAGTCGGGCACGCCGTAGACCCTGACCCAGGGGACCGGTTCTTTTTTATCCCAATACATCATCAGCTTTTTGATTTCGGGAGCGTTCTGAGCTATGAACAGGTGGCAGGCGCGACAGTCCGCAACTGCGGGAATGCCGGCGACCGAAGACTTCGGGGCATAACGGTGACAGAAAAGGCAAGGAATGGCGTTGTCGCCCGCGTGCTTCTTATGGCTGAACGCTATCGGCTGGAGCGGGGAGCGGTCCCGAAGATCGAGCGGCAGAATGTACATGAACGCAAGGACGGCGAGAGCAGCGATAATGACGACAAGCAGCCCGCTGATAAGCCACGTTAGTTTCATGCCGTTTGCGAGGGAGAAACCGACGTTCGCGCAGAGTACTACCGCTGCGGTTTTACCCCCTACCCTCCTGTCGCAAGGATCTCGCCGAACACAATCTTTTTTAAGTTTACCTGAATTGCATTGATAGTCAAGTCAGAGATGAGGAAAGTTCAGGGTCCAAAGTCCAGCGTACGAGGCTCCCTGAGGGAGAGCACGACGCAGGTGATGGCGGAAAGGTTGAGTGTACGGTAATTGATTATTTGAGGATAAAAAAAATTTTGCTAAAATGAAGCAATAGGCAGGTTCAAATGAGAAGATGTTCGCGGTCGCCGCTCAAATACCGGCGCGTAAGAAGGAGCAGCTTGAGGTAATAGTTGTCGAGCGAGGGGACGAAATCGTCAGCAGCGACCCAGAGATGTTCCCGCCGGCCGTTGGTCCCGTGCAGAAAAACTTCAGTCTGCAGTATCGTTCTCGAAAAAAGAGATATGCCCTGTTCCACGTTCATCGTGATGACTCCGTCCAGCTCTTCGCGCTGGAGCATTAACTCCTCGGGACGGATACTCCGGGGAAGAAAGAACACATCCTGAAATTCGCACTCCCGGACACCAGGCTCGAAGCAGTATACGAAGACCCTGCGCCCGACGGGCAGGAGTTCGGCAAATTGCACATCGATGCCGAGTTCTTCTTTGATTTCGCGTGGACCCGCGGCCGCAACGTCCTCGCCGCTTGCATAATGTCCGCCAACGCTTACATCAAACTTGCCCGGAGCTATCATTTTCGCCATCGACCGCTTCTGGAACAGCGCATAACCACGGCCGTTCAGTTCCCCGATAATAAGGCAATGGAACGCCCCATGCCACGCACCGGTCCGGTGCGCCTCGTGGCGGGCGATTACTTCTCCGGTCTTTCTGGCACTGCAGTCCAGCACGTCAAAATATTCAGTATGCATCATCTCTCAGGCCGGCGGTGTTCATGCTTCAAAACGAAAGAGCCACCAAGCCACCCGATGCGATAGAGATTCACCAACTGAATGCTCCTTCGTTTCGGACGTCTTTGTGGCTCTTGCATTTCAGCGTTGCTGAAGGCTGTTCGGCAACTACCCGGGGAAAGATAAGCAGCCATACAGCACGAATCGTGCGCTAGAGCTTGCCATCGACCATTTCACGCATCTCTTTGCCAGCTTTAAAGAACGGCACTTTCTTGGGCGGCACCTGGACGGTCTCACCGGTCTTGGGATTCCTGCCCTCTTTTGCCCGCCGATGCCGGATACGGAAACTGCCGAAGCCCCGGATCTCGACTTTGTCTTCACGGGACAAGGCTTCTTTTATTCCGTCGAGCACAGTATTGACGACGACTTCCACTTGTTTCCTGGTTAAACCCGGCTTTTTTTCGGCTATTTTGTCAACCAGTTCCGCCTTTGTCATGCAATACCCTCCTAGAAGTGCAACAGACTCTATCGATTATCGATACTGTAATGACACAGTGTTCCTGCTGAGTCCACGTGTAAGAACATCTCCGATCCATGCTGCAGACTCTTCTTTCAAATAGTCAAGGAACGGAATCTTTTTCTTTTTTTCCACGATCGTCGGCTTTCCCTTGATCCCTGCCAACGTCCCCGCCAGCTGGATGCTTTCGGTCAGGTCTCCCATCTTGTCGACGAGCTTGAGCTTAAGCGCCTGGCGTCCCGTGAATATACGGCCGTCTGCTATTGCCTTAACGTCGTCAAGCGGGATGCTTCGCCCCTTGGCTACCGCATCGATGAACTGGGCGTGCACGTCGTCGATCACACCCTGCAAGAGTTTCTTTTCCTGGTCGGTCATCTCACGGAACGGAGATCCTACGTCCTTGAATTGTCCCGCTTTTATGACCATCCCTTTTACGCCGATTTTCTCCAGGAGCTTTTCAACGTTGGCAAACTCCATGATGACGCCGATGCTTCCGGTGAGCGTGCCGGGGTTGGCGACGATTTTGTCAGCACCCGCCGCAATGTAATAGCCGCCCGACGCAGCCACCGACCCCATGGACACGACGACTTTCTTTCCTTCTTTTCGCGCATTCTTCACCGCATTATAGATTTCCTGGGCAGCGACCACACCGCCGCCCGGGCTGTCTATCCGAAGAACGATGGCCTTAATGGAACCATCCTCAGTGTAATCATGCAGTTCCTCTACAATGTTGTCTGAGGAGACGAGCAATCCTTCTATCTTGACGAGCGCTACTTTGTCTGAACCGACGACCGAGAGGGAGGCAGATCGGCCCTTGCCCCCCGTGAGATACGAGGCAAGAGCGAGGAGAAGAACGAACAGCACCCCAAGCGCAACCGCGGTCCCCAGCACCGTCAAAACGGGATTCCGTTTCATGCGATCAGCTCCGTTCCTTCAACAGTGCGCCAATCGTCGTGTCGGGCTTTTGCTGCTGGTTCATGTATTCCTTCAGGGTCGACCGGTCTCTGCCCTTAATATGGGCCTTGATCGAAAGCGCGATCTTGCGGTCGTTCCTGTCTACTTTGATGACACGTGCGGTCACTTCAGCACCTTCTTTAATTTCCTCGGCGTCTTTGGGGATCTCCGATGTGGGAATGAGACCCTCGATCCCCTGCTCCAGATCCACGAACAGCCCGAAATCGGCCTTCTTCGTCACCTTGACCGTTTCATCCTGGCCGACCTTATACCGCTCGGGGACGGCTTTGTCCCAGGGGTCCGGTGTCAGCTGTTTGAGACCGAGTGAGATGCGCTCTTTCGCAGGGTCGATGGAAAGCACGACAACCTTGGTCTGCTGTCCCTTCTTGAGCATTTCGGAAGGGTGCTTGATATGTTTTGTCCAGGACAAGTCGGAAATGTGGACCAGACCGTCTATCCCTTCCTCAAGACCGATGAAGGCGCCGAAGTCCGTGATCGTCTTGACCTTGCCTTCTACCTGAGAACCGACGGGATAGCGATCGCCGATGGTCTGCCAGGGATTCGGCTGGATCTGCTTTATGCCGAGCGAGATGCGTTTCGCATTCGGATCAACCGCTAACACCTGCGCTTCGATCATATCGCCGAAAGAAACGATCTTGGAAGGGTGCTTGACTTTCTGGACCCAGGACATTTCGGACACGTGAACGAGCCCTTCAATGCCGTGCTCCAGTTCTACAAAAGCGCCGTAATCGGTCAGGCTCACGACCTTGCCGCGCACCCTTCCGCCCACGGGATATTTCTCAGCCGCGGACAGCCAGGGGTCCGGCGTTTTCTGCTTCATGCCGAGTGATACCTTCTGCTTCTCCCGATCGTACTTGAGAATTACGACTTCTACGCGGTCGCCGACCTTGAATGCCTCCGAGGGATGGTTGATCCTGCCCCAGGAAATATCGGTGATATGCATCAGGCCGTCAATGCCCCCAAGATCGACAAAGGCGCCATAGTCGGTAATGTTCTTGATGACCCCGCTCACGATCTGTCCCTCGGCGAGGGCGGAGAGCGTTGCTTCCTTCTTGAGGTTCTGCGCATGTTCCAGGAGGGCTCTTCGAGAGAGCACGATGTTGCCGCGGCCCGAGTTCATCTTGATGATTTTGAGGTCCATGCTCTGCCCGACCATCCTGCCGAGGTTCTGGACGGGCTTGACATCGACCTGGGACCCGGGCAGGAACGCGATCACTCCGCCGATGTCGACGCTCAAGCCGCCCTTGATCGTCGAGAGCACCTTCCCGCTGACCGGCGTCCCGCTCTGATAGGCGCGGTTTAAATCGTCCCAGACCTGGAGCTTCTTTGCCTTATCCCGGGAGAGCATGATGTTCCCATTGGTGTCTTCCGCGGCTTCGAGCAGCACCTCGATTTCATCTCCCGGTTTCAGAACTTTCAGTTCTTCCTCCGTGAATTGTTCCACGGGAATAATGCCGTCCGACTTGTAGCCGAGGTCCACCATCACGACACCCGACCGGATCTGCAGCACCCGCGCCCGGACAAGCGTCCCAGCCTTAAAACGTTTCAATGACTGGTTGTACAGTTGCTCGAACTCCGTTTCCTGCCCGGCTGCTGCGGTGTTCTCTTCGTGCTCCATATCTTCTCGCGTATCTCCCATGAAACGTCCCTACCTCCTGAAAGTGAACTCTTCCGTAATCATCAAATTCTTCAGACAAAATGTGAAATTTGTTTTTTCCTCATAACGCTTTGATACTCTGCGCCTCACGTTACTGACGAGTGAGCTTCAATTTTTCGATGACACCATCCACGAGCCAGTCAGGCGTGGAAGCACCGGCAGTGACTCCTATCTTGGTAACGCCTTTAAGCCACTCAGCCCGTATCTCGTCTGCCACCTCGATATGATAGGTGGGTTTTCCTTCCTTCCGGCACAAGTCTGCCAACCTGCTGGTATTGGCGCTGTTGCGACCGCCCACGACCAGCATAAGGTCAACCTGCCTCGCAAGCACGCGGGCAGCTTCCTGACGTTCCTTGGTTGAGCTGCAGATAGTGTTGAAGACCTTTAATTCTTTGGAAATACGCAATAATGTTAGCACAATTTCTGAAAAATTACCATATGATTGCGTAGTTTGCGCAACGACGCCAAGCCGACCCTGGAGCTTCACACTTTCCACATCTTCTGCTGTTTCTACGACAACGGCGTTCTCACCGGCGTATCCCAGAATACTTTGAACCTCGGGGTGCTTCTTCTCCCCTACGACAACAACCTGGTATCCTTCCTTATAGAGCGCCTCTGCGAAACGCTGCGCCTTCCCCACAAAAGGACAGGTAAGGTCGATGATGGAGAGCCCCATATCGCGGGCCTGCGTAAGCACGCGCGGCGGCACCCCGTGCGAACGAATAATGAGCGTATCACCGGGGCTCAGGGTGCTGAAATCTTCAACGGTCTGCACGCCTGCACGGCGCAGACGATCAACTTCCTGCGGATTGTGTATCAGCGGTCCCAGGCAATACACCCGTGTTTTACCGACAGCTTCGAATGCGGTATTGATCGCCCGTTTGACGCCGAAACAGAACCCCGCTTTATCTGCAAGAAATATTTCCATGTTCGTTACTGCACCTTTTGCACTGCCGACAGCATCGTGGCCAGGACATCATCGATGCTCACTCCCGTCGAATCGAGCAGCTGGGCGTCCTCGGCTTTCCTGAGCGGGGCCAGGGCGCGGCCGCTGTCCTGTTTATCGCGGTCCTGGATTTCCTTCGTGATCTGCGCCAGATCAACGTCCATGCCCTTTGCCTTCAGCTCAAGGTAGCGGCGACGGCCGCGTTCCTCGGCGCTCGCGTCCAGATAAAATTTCACCTCAGCGTCGGGAAATACGACCGTGCCGATGTCCCTGCCGTCCATCACCACGCCGCCGTTTCTGCCGAGCTCTCTCTGCAGGGTAAGAAGCCGTGCCCGGACCGCCGGAGACTTCGACACGGAGGACGCCATCATTCCCATTTCCGGGGTCCGTATCTCGCCGCTCACATCCCTGCCGTCAACGGAAACCCTGGGGTCGCTGTCGTCGTTCTTGATCAAGACCTCGGTCCGCAGGCAGAGCTCGGCAAGTTTCGGCTCATCGGCCGGGTCGATGTGTTCCTGCTTCGCCTTCCAGCCGATTGCCCGGTACATAGCGCCGGTATCTATATATATATAACCCAGTTTCCGAGCCAAGAGCCGGGCAATGGTACTTTTGCCCGCGCCCGATGGCCCGTCAAGGGCTATTACCAATCCTTTTTTCTTCATGATGACCAGATCCGGATAAAACCGAAATAACAGTTTGACGGGATCACAGAATAAAATCGGATAAAATAACCCTCCATCCCGTCAATCCTGTTATCCTGTCAAATGTTCAAGGTTGTTCGCCTCAGATAAGCACAATTTAATTGTCGACCGCTACTCCGGCGGATACGCTGTCTGCCGCAAGATCCGTTCGAAGCCCGGGAACGATGTATCGATCCAGCCAATATCGCGCACCACTGTAGTTCCGTGAGCAGCGAGACCGGCAATGGCCATGGACATGGCGATTCGGTGATCCCCGTGGCTCTCGCACACAGCGCTGTCAAGCACGTCCCTGCCAATGATCTCCATGCCGTCGGGAAGCTCTGTTACCGTCACTCCCATCCTGCGGAGTTCCCCGGCAATGGTCGAGATCCGGTCGGATTCCTTGACCCGAAGTTCGGCTGCGTCCCGAATGACGGTCTTTCCCGCAGCATAGGACGCGGCCACGGACAAGACGGGGATTTCATCGATTGCACGGGGAATCATGGTCCCGTCGATCCGGGCGGCGTTGAGCTTGCGGTGGCGTACCCGGATGTCAGCCACGGGTTCGCCTGCCTGTTCGCGCCTGCTGTGGAGTGTAATGTCAGCGCCCATTTGCAGAAGGACATCGATGATGCCGGTGCGCGTGGGGTTCACCCCGACGTTTCGTATCGTCACGTCGGAGCCCGGGACGATCGATGCGGCTACGATGAAGAACGCGGCCGATGAAATGTCTGACGGAATGTCGAGCTGCCCCTGTGCGCGCAGGCGCTGACCGCCGCGTACCGCCACGGTTGTTCCCTCTTCTTTGACGTCCAGTCCAAAAAACCGGAACATCCGCTCGGTGTGGTCCCGCGATTTCGACGGTTCCCGTACCGACGTTGTTCCGTTCGCGTACAGTCCTGCAAGGAGAACCGCGGACTTGACCTGGGCGCTGGCAACGGGGCTTACGTAGTCGATAGGCTTGATGGCATTGCCGCCGCCCCTGATGGAGAGCGGGGCGAACCTGCCGTTGGAACGGCCGTCAATGACCGCGCCCATCTGCCGGAGCGGCTCGACAATTCTGGCCATCGGCCTGTTTCTCAGGTACCGGTCGCCGGAGAGAACGGAAAAAAAATTCTGCCCTGCAAGCAAACCGGCCAGGAGACGCATGCCCGTGCCCGAGTTTCCGAGGTCGAGCACGTCGACAGGTTCGGAGAGACCGTCCAGCCCCTTGCCGTGCACAACGAGACGCTCGGTCCCCAAACCTGCCACTTCGATTCCCATGGTCTGCACCGCTTTCGCGGTATTTTGTGTATCTTCGCCGGTGAGAAATCCGGTAATAACGGTTTCGCCTTCGGCAATTGCGGAAAATAAAACCGCCCGGTGAGAAAGTGACTTGTCTCCCGGCAGCATGATCGTACCGCGGAGTCCGGACGACGGCTTTATGACGAGATCCGACATCGGCTAGCCCAAACCTCGTCTCGCATCGCTCGCGATCTTAAGATGCTTTTCGAAATTTTTGGCATCATTCGCGACCAGGTCCCGCTTTAGCCGGTTCAGCGAGAAGAGGAACCGGTCGAGCATATGGACAATATTATCCCGGTTCATGAGGCAGATATCACTCCAGATCTCCGGTGAACTCGCGGCTATACGTGTAAAATCCTTGAACCCCGCTCCGGAAAAATTGAGGTAATTTTCAGTCCCCGTGTTCAACTCAGCCACTGCGCACATCATGGCAAAAGCAGCGACGTGAGGCATGTGACTCACGGCGGCAAATATCGTATCGTGCAGGTCCGGATCCATGATAATCACATTCGCGCCAGCTTTGGTCCAGACCTCCCGGAGAGCATCGACGGCGGCATTTTCGGTTCTGTCCGTCGGAGTCAGAATGCACTTAGCACCCCGGAACAGCGTCTCGGTTGCTTCGGATACGCCGAATTTTTCCTTACCCGCTATTGGGTGTCCCGGCACGAAGTAAATTCCCGTGGGAAGGATTTCCTCGATCCTGTGCACCAGTTTACCCTTGACGCTCCCCACATCGGTAAGGATTGCGCCTGTTTTCAGGTACGGCCCGATCTCGCGCACGACGTCCTCGAAAGTTCCGACCGGCGATGCAAGCACCACGAGGTCAGCCCCTTCGACGGCATGCTTGGGCCCCTGCCCTATTTGGTCGATTACACCTAGCCGGAGCGCCAGTTCGAGCGTTTCCTTGCTCCTGCCCGAACCTGTGATCGAACCGGCCAGTCCGGAGGTCTTGAGGACCTTGGCAAGAGAACCGCCGATAAGCCCTACGCCGATGATGGTGACTTTATTAAAGTGAATCATAATTATTTACTGATATAAGACGATGCAAGGAGTAGAATTAAGGGAATAAGAGGATATTAGTACAGTCTTCTTGATTAAACGATCCATTCCCTTTGGCCATCATATTTTCAACGCAGGCTAACGCCTGCGACTGCTAATACTCCGCACACTGCATTCCGCTTGCGCCCAGCGGTTACGAGTGCCTGGCGCGAGTGCAGGGTGAATTCCGTATTCGTCAGATTTCTCTTCCTACTGCCGCGGCAATAGGTTTCATTTCTTCCATCAGCTGTTTGAAGCTCTTGGGTTTCAGCGACTGTTCGCCGTCGCAGAGCGCTTCTTCGGGGTTCGAGTGCACCTCGATGATGAGGCCGTCGGCACCGGCCGCCACCGCCGCCTTTGCCATGGGCGCCACGAGGTCCCATTTGCCCACTGCATGGCTGGGATCAACAATGACCGGCAAATGCGTCATCTGTTTTAAGACCGGGATCGCAGAGAGATCGAGCGTGTTCCGCGTCGCAGTCTCGTAGGTGCGGATGCCGCGCTCGCACAGGATCACGTTGTGATTGCCGCCGGCCATGATGTACTCGGCCGACATGAGCCATTCCTTGATCGTGGCCGATATTCCGCGTTTCAGGAGCACGGGCTTCTTGCACAACCCCACTTCTTTGAGCAGCCGGAAGTTCTGCATGTTCCGAGCGCCGATCTGGAGCACATCGGCGTATTTCACGATCATATCGATGTCCCGGGGATCCATCACCTCGGTTACGATCGGCAGACCCACGCGGTCGCGCGCCTCGGCAAGATACTTGAGCCCCTCTTCTTCGAGCCCCTGGAAGGCATACGGTGAAGTACGCGGCTTGAACGCGCCGCCGCGGATGAAATTTGCCCCGGCGTTCTTGACCTCTTTCGCGATCTCGATGAGGAGTGCTTTGTTTTCTACGGCGCAGGGACCGGCCATGACCGCGATCCGCTTCCCGCCGATCTTCTGACCGCCCACCGTGATGACCGTTTTTTCTTTTCTAAACTCCCAGCTTGCCAGCTTGAAAGGCTTCAGGATCGGGAGCACCTTCTCGACGCCGGGGATGGCTTCAAGCGGCAGGCTCTGCAGGATCGCCTCGTCGCCGATCGCGCCGATGATCGTCCGTTCCGTACCCTTGGAAACGTGAGCCTGCAAACCATGGTCCTTAATCTTTTTAATAATGTGGTCGACCTGCTCTTCGGTCGCATCGGGTCTTACAACGATGATCATGGTGATCCTTTCTTAAAATAATTTACCGCGGAAGGCGCAGAACCGCAGAGTAGATTTTTGGAACTTATCCTCCGCGGTGAAAAAAATTACGCCTTGACGATCTTCTCCAGCTCGGCCACGAACCGGGCATTCTCTTCAGGGAGCCCGATCGTAACCCGCAGCCTCTTGCCGCCCATGGGCCGGACGATCACGCCTGTTTTGAGAAGCCCGCCGTACAGGTCCCTGCCGTCGAGCTGCGTTTCGAACATGATGAAATTGGTTTCCGTGGGGACAAAGGATATGCCGAGCCGCTGAAATGCCTTATAGAGAAACTGCTTTCCTTCATTATTTACGGCAACGGACTTGTCCACGTGCTTCCTGTCCGAAAGAGCCGCGAGGGCGCCGATCTGGCCAAGCGTATTGGTGTTGAATGGCTGGCGCACCTTGTTCAACAGTTCCGCGATCTCCGCGGTCGTGATGCCGTAGCCGATGCGGAGGCCTGCGAGGCCGTAAATTTTTGAGAACGTCCGGAGCGCGACCACGTTCTTATTTTCCTTCAGGTAGTCCAGGGAATCGGGATAGTCGGCATGGGTAACATATTCGAAGTATGCTTCATCCACAGCGACGATCACGTGATCGGGAACGCGGCCCATGAACCGGTCCATCTCGGCCAAGGTATTCATGGTCCCGGTCGGGTTGTTCGGGTTTGCGATGAACACGATCTTCGTCTTCGGCGTGATCCGTTCTGCCATGGCATCGAGATCATGCCTCATGTCTTTACACGGGACGATGACGTTCACGCCTGAAGCCGCCTGCGTGATCATCTTGTACACGACGAACGACGGGTCAGCGGATACGACCTCATCACCCGGCTGCACGAAGGTACGGACCAGCAACTCGATCAGTTCGTTCGAACCATTGCCCAGAATGATCTGAGAAAGGTCCACCTTGAACTTCTTCGCCAGCGCCTGGGAAAGGTAGAACCCGCTGCCATCGGGATAGCGGTTGAGACCTTCGACTGCCTTCTTGATCGCCGCCATCGCCTTGGGCGACGGCCCGAGGGGGTTCTCGTTCGATGCGAGTTTGATGCTCCCGCTGATCCCGAGCTCCCGCTCAAGCTCCTCGATCGGCTTTCCCGGGACATAGGGTGTGATGTTTTTGATATTGTCCGAAACCGTGATCATGATTGTTTCTTACTCCTTTTTGGACCGAGGCAACCATGCCTGCGCCCGGCGATTACGAGTGCGCTAGCGCGAGTGCAGGGTGTTGCCGTTTGTTTGAACCAAGGCAACCATGTTGCCGTGATTCACGCCATCACGGATGGCTTGGTCCACACGGTCGGCTTGCTCCATAATTATCCGCACCGCGGATAGGACCCGAGCACTTTCAGAAACATGCAGTCCTGCCGCAGACGTTCGATTGCCGCGGCGACCTTTTCGTCCTCGATGTGGCCTTCCATATCAAGGAAAAAAACATAATCCCATACTTTCCTTCCCGACGGACGGGCATCGAGCCTGTTCAGATTAATGCCGTGTGCGGCAAAGGGCGCGAGCATATCGTACAACGCTCCGACGCGGTCCTTGATCGAGAACATGATCGAGGTTTTGTCTCGGCCCGTCCTGCCCGGCGATTTCGGCGCAATGACCAGGAACCGGGTAAAGTTGTGGGGATTGTCCTCGATCCTGCAGGCCGCCATCTGGAGGCCGTAGAGCATGGCCGCCATTTCGCTCGCGATGGCGCCCAGGGACGAGTCACCTGCCGCCATTTCCGCGGCGCGCGCTGTGGAGGCCGCATCCAGGATGGGGATCCCGGGCAGGTTCTTCTCCAGCCACAGGCGGCATTGTCCCGGGACCTGGGGATGGGTGTAGATTTTTTTGATGTCTTCGATCCTGCCTGATTTGTTCATGAGGTTCTGAGACACTTCGAGCAGGATTTCAGCATAGATCTTGAGGTCCGAATCGATGAACGTATCGAGCGTGTAGTTCACGACGCCCTCGGTCGAATTTTCAATGGGTACGACGCCGAAATCGGCGCGCCCGCGCTCCACTTCGCCGAAGATTTCCCGTATGCTCCCCGTCGGCACATACTGGGCGGCATAACCGAACTGCTGCATACCGGCCTGGTGCGTGAACGTGGCGCGCGGTCCTAGGTAAGCGACTTTCATCGGCCGTTCCAGTGAGAGCGACGAAGAAAGGATCTCGTGATACACGGCCTTGAGCGTGTCCTGCGGGAACGGCCCTTTGTTCCGTGCAGTTAGGCGCTCGAGGATCTCCCTCTCTCGCGATGGAGAATGGAAGTCGAGCTTCTCGGTCTTTTTTACGTTCCCGACCTCGATGACGATCTTGGCGCGCTCGTTCAAGAGATCGACCAGTTTGTCATCGATCTCGTCGATCTTCTTGCGGAGTTCAGGTATTTTGTTATTTGACATAGCGGTAATAACCTGTCTGAAGGGGATTTGGGAATTATAGTTTATTTTTTCAGCAGTTGCAAGGACTTTTTGGGAATGGAAATGGGGGTGTTTCCTGCGTCTGGGGAAAAACCGGGACAAGGTCATGAGTCATGGCGCAGAGGCAAGCTTCGGCAGCTCTTTCATCGGACATGGACTTCATGCCATTGCAATGGTAAAATGCGGTATGAATGAGGCTTTACTCGAAGACATAAAATTCAACTGTGATGTTTCCGATGCACAATTCTGGGGGTATTATTCGGTCTGCGGTCTCCTGATGCGGTATCGCGACCTTTTTCGTTCGGAAAAGGGGCTGAAGCCTTGGGCGGATATCCGGCGTGATGCGATCGGTTCGTGGATAGGACAGAAGGAATCGCGATGGCCCGAATTGGAGCAGCAGGCGTTCAGAAATCTTACCATCGGCGGCAGAACGTATCATCCCTTCGATGTCGCGAAAATTAACGAGGCCTTGAATAAGGAGGGCCTCACCTACGGCGCCGGCTACGGCATGTATATGAAGCCCACCTTCTTTCTTGCGGAACTGCGCTCTGTCCGCCTCATCTCCGGCCTGACGGCTTTCACTTCGGGAACGGAACACGTGCGCGATCTTTTCACGGCCCCGGCCATGCTCCAGGATAAAACCGTGTTTCTGCGGCTCGAACCGCTCATGACGCTCCTGCTGTACAAACATTCGGAGTTGAATGTCAGGCGCGGAGCAGCTCTGGAGAACGCCTTTGCGCACTACGGCTTTCAGCACCGGCAGCTTATCGACGTTACGTTTTACCAGAGGCTGGAAGAAATGACCGAACGCTATGCCGAAGTGCTGCTCTGCCATGAAATCGCCGAAGCCTCGGAAGAGCTCGTGGAATGGAAGGACATCCTCACCCTGGCGGGAGACCGGCAAGTGGAGCACTATTTGCGCGCAGTTAAAGACCTCATCGCCGATACGTCTGACCGGGGCCCTTTCAAAAAGATCATCGAAAGCCGCGACCGCGGCGCTCTCGGGTTGTCGGTTGCGCTTATGGAGGGATACCGAAAAGCACTCTACCCGGAGCTAAAAGAGGCATATGCCGACTTTTCCCTTCACCAGGACTGGACCGCGCTGGAAAGGGCGCGGCGTGAGGGGTACGAGCGATTTGTACGGGAGAGAGCTGAAATCGTGAACATCTACTGGACAAAAAAAAGTGCAGAGGATTTTCTTACTGCAATGAAAAAACTGATGCAAAAAGCCTGAGCCGCTTCAGGATACTCCTGCGTGAACTTTCTCAGCCTTCAGCCACCCATCGAGTTCGCCCGGTTCCATGGGCCGGGCAAACAAATACCCTTGCCCGTACTGGCATTGCAAATCCTTGATGTTGCGTAACTGGTGTGCCATTTCCACGCCCTCCGCAATAACCTCGAAGTTCAGGCTGCTGGCGAGCGAAATAATCGAAAGGATCACTTCATTGTTGCGGCCGTCCGCTGTAAGTTTATTGATGAACGACCGGTCAATTTTCAGCGCGTTGACCGGAAAACGATGCAAATAACCGAGCGAAGAATATCCCGTCCCAAAATCATCAATATGGATGTTAATGCCCATGTCCCGGAGCTTATGCATCGTCGCTACCGCCGATTCAACGTTCTCCATGATCATGCTCTCGGTGATCTCGAGTACAAGGGAACGGGGATCGACTCCGGCTTCCATCACGATCATGGCGGTCTTATCGGCCATATCCGGCTGCGCGAACTGCTTGGCGGAAATATTGATGCTCATGGTAAGCGGCGGCTGCATCGGGTACTGCTGTTGCACTGCGATCAGACCGCGGCAGGCTTCCCCGAAGATCCATTCCCCAATGGCCGCGATCTGCCCGCTTTCTTCGGCCAAGGGAATGAACTCCCGGGGATAGAGCAGGCCCCGCGTGGGGTGGTTCCACCGGACGAGCGCTTCAAAACCGGTCAGTCTCTGCGTTTTCAAGTGGATGATGGGTTGATAGAAAAGGACCAACTCGCGGCGGTCCAGCACTCCGTGGAGATCGGACTCCAGCCGGAGCCGGTCGAGGATGTTGGCATGCATCTTCGAGTCAAAGATCTCGTAGTGCGCGCTTCCCCTCCCCTTGGCCTGGTACATGGCGATATCCGCATCACGCAGGACCTGCTCCGGCCGTTCATAACGGTCCGATCCCAGCGCAATGCCGACGCTGACGGACGTAAAAATTTCGTGTCCTTTGATATGGAGCGGGACCGCCATTTTGCTCCGGATCCGTTCAACAACATCAATAGCGTCGCCCAGGTCGCCGATGTTCTCCAGCAGGACCGCAAACTCGTCGCCGCCCAGACGCGCGACCGTATCTCCCGGACGAACGCAGTCGACGAGTTTGCGGCCGACGGCTATGAGGAACAGGTCCCCAACGGTATGGCCGAGGCTGTCGTTGACGATCTTGAAACGATCCATGTCGAGGAACAAAACGGCATAGAGGGAATGGGGCCGCCGTTTCATTGCCAAAACTGCATGCTGGAGACGATCCAGGCAGAGGGCGCGGTTCGGCAGCCCCGTCAACGCATCGTGGAAAGCGTCATGGACCAGTTGTTCCTCCGCCTTTTTCCTTGACGTAACATCAGTCTGCGAACCCGCCATGCGGTAGGCCTGGCCGTCGCTGTTCCGTACGGCGAGCCCGCGGTTCAGCACCCAGCGGAACGTTCCGTCTCGGTGCATGATGCGATATTCGGCTTCAAAGCGCGGGTTCCCGCCGTGGATGTGCGCTGCGACTTTCGCTTCCAACTCGTCACGGTCATCGGGATTGACCCGGCTGAACCACTCCTGAGGGTGTTCGCTGATCTCCGGTTCGTCGTAACCCAGCATCGCTTTCCACCGGTGCGAATAATGTATTTTACTGCTCCTCAGGTCCCAGTCCCACAGGCCGTCGTTCGCGCCGCGCGCTGCAAGTGCGTACCGTTCTTCACTTTCCTGCAGTGATTGTTCGGATCTCTTCCGCTGCGTTATGTCCCTGGTGTATTCAATGACGTGGGAGATGTTCCCCGCACCGTCCAAGATCGGGTAGGTAGAGATCGCCAGCCATGTGCTGACGCCATCAGCAGAGAGCGCTTCTTTTTCCTTGGCGCAGGGATCTCCAGATGCAAAGGTCATCCGCACGCTGCACTCACCACAGGTGTTGCCCCTTGCTTGGAAGGCCTCGCGGCAGGTTCCGCCGATGAGGTCGGCGAGCGTCATCCCCTGCATCTGCGCATAGGCTTCGTTGGCCCGCACGATCCGATAGTCACGGTCGATGATGCAAAAAGGGTCATCGATGCTGTTGAAAATCGTGTTTAAGAACGCTTCGGATTTCTTGAGTACCGCTTCGGTCGCTGCCCGCACGCTGATTTCCTGTTCAAGTTTGCGGTAGCTGTTCTTTAGCGACCTGCTCATAATGTTAAAATGCTTCGCGAGCTCGCCGAACTCGGTCCTGTTCTTGTAGTCTATCGTATAACCGAGGTCGCCTGCCGCGATCATCCGCAAGGCGGCGACCAATGTGCTGATGGGACCGGTAATGGACCTCGTCAGGCGAACGGCAACTAGGGCTCCCAGGAGAAAAGTCAATGTGACCGCCGCCGAGAGGATCGCCCAGACGCGCTCGATCTTTCTCATTTCCAGCTTCGTCATAAGATCGAGCTTGGCGCTCGCCCGTGCGGACATGGCTTTGGCCCTGTCGAGAAGATCGTCTCCAATGGCGTCAGCTTTACGCTTCAGCTTGCCGCTTTTACCGGGGTTTGCCGAAGCGCTTATCGACCGGTTCAGGGCCTGTTGATAGTCGCTGAGGCGTAACTGCAGCCCCTTGATCTGTCCTGCTATATCCGGTGAATGGTGGCACGCGGAGCATTGTTTGGCCCTTTGCTCAAGGTCTTTGGCATTGTTCGTTATGCGGTCAAGATTCATGGGGGTGGAATTGAGATCAGACTGCACCCTCTGGATCGATATGATAAACTGTTGTCTCATGCCCTCGTTCTGGTGCAGGTCTATAAGCTGGCCGAGCGTTGAGGTCGTGTCTCCGACATACACAACGGCAAAGGCCGCGCCGACTGCTGAAATAATAAAAACTGCGAGCAAAGATAGTATAATCTTCCGCTTCATTTGGCAATCACCTTGATCCGGGACATCACCGAAAAGCGGCGCCCCATGACACCCTCATCGTGACCGTTTTTTTTGTTTGTTCTGATAATCACTATCGTGATGCTGTCGACAATTATTTTTCACGCTAATCGGTCTGTGGATCGGAGGAAGCAACAACCCGCTGATGAAGACGCACATCCATCCGGGATTTTTCAGTATCTCCCGGTCCGGAAGGATATTGGTTTGTATTTGTCCTTGCTTTTAACACATTTTCCGGGAGATGTCAAGTATTTTTTTTATTTCACAAAAAAAATGTTTTTAATTATACAATAGATTATATGGCTGTGTTTAAGTGGCCGCGAAAATGGTGGGCTCTTATAAACGTGGGGAATCGGCCGCTTTCGGGAAGGTAGTACGGCAGGTCACTGCCGCTGGAAATTAGCCGGCTGTTTTTCCCGTGTCTGCCTGGTCCAGCAGAACAACCAGCTTTTTCCAATCATAGGTCTGGAGGTTCATGATCTGCGATCGGACAATCCTGACGGCCTTGGCCGGATCGCCTTCTTTCTTTATATTATAGAAAGGAAGGACCGCGGAAAAAGCGCGGTCAATATAATCCGGGATCGGGACCAGAACGTCATCGCGCCTCGTGTAGTACGGGTCCTCGCCTTCCACGCAGGGCTTCTGGAAAACGTTGAACTGCCTGCACCCGATCGGCCGGACTTGATGAATGGAGCAGGAATTGTCGATCAGAAAGGGGCAGGCCGAACCAGCAGCGTGTTTGTCGAGACGGTCCCGCAGAATATCTCTCAGGGGCGGCGCCATTTTCTCCGACACATACCAGTAGATGCCGACGAGCTCATGGGGATAGAACGGCAGGTCTTTCTGGTGGACGCAGCAATTGCCGCAGCCTTTCGCGCAGGCAAGCTTTACGCTCCTGCGTTTTTCTTCGCCCCGTATGGCGACGGACACGCCGGTGTCGGCAATGGCATAGGCATCGAGCAAAAGAGGGAGCCAGGGAAGTTTCTTTTCCTCCTCAGGAAAGTGCTGCCGTCGTGAAAGGCCGCTGGTTGTATTCCTTTTTATCTTCTTCATGAATGCTCAGTACTGGCGCGCAATCCACCGGAGCGCCTGCCGTGCCCGCCTCGGTACGACAATGCTGCACACTACCACAGCTCTTCTGAAAAAACAACAGGCAGGGAACATGAAGGAAGCGGTTCAGGAAACCTTCAACAGGTCCGGATTGGTATGGGGAATGAAAACGGCGCCGAGGAACTCTTTCATGAATTCCGGGTCGTCGTGCATATGCTTGTACGTGATCCTCTCCACAACGGCATTGACCGTATTCACCAGTTCAGCGTCAGCAAGCACCATGCGGGCGCCTTCCAGGGAAGAATTGCCGAGGTGTTTCACGATCTCCGCGGGCCACGCAGGCAGCATCCCGATGCCGACGGCCTTTGCGGGATTGATCCCCGTACCCAATGCCCCCGAGACATAGACGTTGCTGATATCGCCGAACGAAATACCGACGGACCGTGTCAGCACGAGAAGCAGCGTGAACATGGCGGCCTTGGACTTCATAAAGTTCTGGATTTCGGCCTGGGTAATGTACAACGCGTCGCTGCAGTCGCAATCTATGGAAAACGCCCTCTCGTTGCCAACGGTCGTGATATGCTCGCTGTCCACCAGGGTGCCGCTCTTGTCTACCATCCCGACCCGGTAGAGCTCATAGAGCAGGCTCACCATGCCCGAGCCGCAGATCCCTTCGGGTGTCCCCTCATCAAAAGTCTTGCAAGCGATGTTCCCCTCGGTGATTTCGATATCGTAGACGATGCCTTTCCTGGCCCGCTTCCCGATTCGGCATATCCCCTCTTCGAGCGCAGGACCTGCTGCCCCCGCGCCCACGATCATCCACTCCTTATTTCCGATCACGACTTCGGCATTGGTTCCCACGTCGATCAGAATGGACGTCCGGTCCGACTGCGACATGCCTGACGCAACAATGCCTGCCGTAATGTCACCGCCCACATAGCTCCCCGCATTCGGGAACACGTACACTATCGCCTCAGGATTGATGTTGAGCGACAGCTCCGATGCAGCAAAAAATCCCGGCGTCCTCACCACAGGCACAAAGGGATCAACGGGAATCGTGCTGATATCGAGGCCGAGAAAAAAATGGGTCATCACCGTGTTTCCGGCAACGGTCATGGCGTGGATGTCGCGTTGTTCGATCCCGGCCTCCCGGCAGATCAGGGTGATGAGGTTGTTGATGCCGTCAGTGAGGGACTGGTACACTTCGGCGGCACTGCTCAGACATGGCGTGGTGCATGCGGGTCAGGATATCGCTGCCGAAAGCGATCTGGGGGTTCTCCACACTGCGCGTGCACACGTCTTTTTTCGCGACGTTATCGTACAACAGCGCCACGAGGTTCGTGGTCCCGAGGTCAAGCGCGATAGAGAAGGAACGCTCGGCGTCAATATCGATCAACCGATGACGGTGCCCGATCCTGCCGATGATGCCCGGAAACGGAGTATTCCTCAGGACAAGGGCAGGCAACCGCTTCATGACGGAAAGAGGAATCTCGACCAGCCCGAGGCCGAGTGCTTCCTGCAGTCGCTGGTCATGGGCACGGCGGTCGTTGTCGGACGGCATCGGGAATATAATAGTTTTTTTGGAAATGAGTGCGGACATGGTTCTCCCGTCACGAGCGAGTGCGTCAAGGAAGGATATATGAATAACACACCGGCTGACCACTGTCAATTAAATGTTTGTCGTATGAAGGCTGCAAACATTGCAGAACATTAAAAAATACACTATACTTGAAAAAACGAGGAGGGCCTCATGTATACGATCGGCAACGTAACGCTAAACACCATCGCCATGGTCCTTGCCGGCGGCAAAGGCGAGCGATTGAGCCCCATCACGGTCGGCAGGCCCAAGCCCGCGGTCCCCTTCGGCGGAAAGTACAAGATCATCGATTTCGTCCTCTCCAACCTCTTCAATTCCGGCATCCGGAAGACCTACATCCTCACCCAGTACCATGCATATTCCCTGAACAAGCACATCAAGGACTCCTGGGGCCGGTGGGTCGGCCTCGGCGAGTTCTACGATACCATCTCTCCGGAAACGACCCACATCGGCGAGCAGTGGTACACCGGCACGGCCGACGCCATTTATCACAACCTCCGGTTCATCGAATCGTCGGGCGCCGATTTTGTCCTGATCTTCGGCGGCGACCATATCTACAAGATGGACATTGCCCAGATGATGGCCTACCACCGCATGAACAAGGCGGACATCACCATTGCCGCGCTCGAGGTCTCGCCTGCCGAGGCGGAGCGGTTCGGCGTCCTCTGCGTCGATGAGGACCTGAGGGTCGACCGCGTTCGAGGAAAAACCGAAACAGCCGCCGCGGGTCCCCGGCCGCAACACCTGCTTCGCGTCCATGGGAAATTACATTTTCTCCACGGGCAAGCTGATCGAGATCCTGAAAAAAGGCAAACACAAACATGACGACCTCGACTTCGGCAAACACGTGATCCCGATGATGCTCGAACAGAGAGGACAAAGTTTTCGCCTATAGTTTCTTCGACAACTGCGTGCCCGGCATGGGACCGAACGAGCGGGGCTACTGGAAAGACGTGGGCACGATCGACTCCTACTACGAGGCGAACATGGACCTTGTCAGCGTCAGCCCCCAGTTGAACCTCTATAACTACAGCTGGCCGATCCTGACCAATCAGGGGAACCTCCCGCCGGCCAAGACCGTGTTCGACGACGAGGGCCGGCGCGGCCAGAACCTCGACTCCCTCGTCTGCGGCGGCTGCATCACCAGCGGCGCTACCGTGCGTCGCTCCATCCTGGGACCATCCTGCCGGGTGCACAGCTATGCCCTGGTCGAAGGATCAATCCTCTTCGAGAACGTGGACGTCGGCAGGAAGGCCCGGATCAGGAACGCCATCATCGACGAAAATATCTCCATCCCCGAAGGCATGGAGATCGGCTTCGACCCCGAAGAGGACCGGATGCGGGGATGCATTGTTACCAAGTCAGGCATCGTGGTTGTAACGAAGTAAAAAGAACCTTGACATCACAGGCATCCGGAAAAAAAGGGGGCACTATGACGCTTGTATTCATCTTAGCTGTCGTCCTCGCCGTTCTCTACGGCGCAACGGCCATCAACCTGTGGTACGGCTTCAATAAAAAATTTTCTCTCTGAGGGTTCGCACCTTCCTCCCAGGTGCTGGAGAGAATCGAAAAAAAGCTCTCGGCCGAGGGGAAGCCGGTCCCCCGTTGGGTGATCCGATGGTCAAAACAAGGTGTGCGGCGAAGGGACGAAACAACCATGACCTTCATGAACGGACTTGCGCGGTACAGTCCTGCTTGCAGGCTCAGAAAAGCGGTCTTCGTCTTCCTGGCGCTTGTCATACTGTCAACGACGGTGCATGCCGAATCGGGCCTCTCGACGGCTCCCTTCACAGCCGGCAATGCGCGGCTGTCTATTTCATTCGGCGGAGCGACTGCCTTTAACCGGAATTATTCGATCTTCGGCATCGGAGGAGGTTATTTCATTGCAGACGGTGTCGAGGTGGGGCTTGATGCCGAAGAATGGTCGGGAAATTCACCGCGTATTGAACAGGTAAGCCCCCAGGTGCGCGTCGTCCTCACGAGGGAGGGGACCGTCCAACCCTATGCAGGCGCGTTCTACCGCCGTACCTTGATCGAGGGTTACCCGGGCCGCGACACCATCGGCGCCCGGGCAGGCGTCTTTTTTTTAACGGGAAGAAGCGCCTACTTCGGCGCGGGCCTGGCGCAGGAGGTCCATCTGAATTGCGACAGGACCGTGTATTCGTCCTGCTCGGAGACCTATCCGGAACTTCTGTTTGCGGTGATTTTCTGATCGTTCAGGAGGGCACTGTCCTCTTTCTTCTCTGCGGCCTTCACCTTCTGGCGATAAATGATTTTCAGTCGCGTTTCCTATATTCCGGATACAATTTTTCCGCACACTCGCTGCAAATTCCGTGGGAAAAATCCACATCCAGGCGCTCGCTGAAGTACACGGCCACGTCGCTCCAGTAGCCCTCGTCGTTCCGTATCCTCTTGCAGTGCATACAGATAGGCAGCAGACTTCTCAGCCGTATCAACTCACTCACGTTCTCCAGGGTCAGCAGAACATAGCTTTTGTCTTCGTGCTTGAACGGCGCTGCCGTGACCAGGAGATGCATTTCTGTCTTTTTGCCGCCGTTCACGAACTCCATCCGCGTCGCCTTCCGGTATGTTTTGCCTCCCTGCATGGCGCTCATAGCGGAGTTTCTGATGATGCAGTCCCTGCATGCCGCTGCCCTGCCGCATCCCCCGGGAACATCAGTCGAGTGGATACAATGCAGAGCTTCGCCGCCCCTTTTCTTGTAAACATCTTTAAGATCGACGCCGAGACCGGCAGACGCCGTAGCATTGAGGTGTAAAATTTGGACGTCATCATCGAGAATGAGCAGCATGGCGGGTATGGCATCAAACACTTCCCGCAGGAAACCGGCCTTGGCCAGTAAATGATCTTCCATGAAGGGCTCCTTTCCAGACTGCCATCAAAGAGACAGCCAGCCCAAAGGCATCATCTGCACACACCTTACCACAGCGCAAAGCCGTTTGTCGCCAACTTTCGTGCGCAGACCGTCACTTCCTTCAACGGTTTCCCCATAGTATTATCCCGTACACACAAACGCCTCGCGGTCCCTGGTTTCAAGGTAACTCCGCTTTTTGATTTGAGAGATTGGATATTTTGGAGGTGCTTGAAAAAATCAACAGAACATGAACACTGGAGCCCCTTCCGGCAGGAGCCGGGGATTCCAAGTCGCGGGAGTGCAACTTCGTTCCTTCTTTTATTTTTTAAGCACCACGATCCCGAGCGGCGGCAGCGCGAGCAAAAGCGAATGGCTCCGATGATGGTACGGCTCTGCCAATGCTTCCCGTCCGCCGAAGTTCCCGAAGCCGTTTCCTCCGTAATCGTTGGCGTCGCTGTTCAACAGCTCTCTCCAGAAGCCGCCTTCGGGAACGCCCACCCGGTAATTCAGGCGCGGCACCGGCGTAAAGTTGCACACAACAAGGATCGTTTCGCCCTGCGAGCGCCCCCTCCTGATGAAACTGATGACGCTCGACTCCTGGTCGCTGAAATCGACCCACTCGAATCCCGCGTTCTCGAAGTCGACCTCGTAGAGCGCGGGCTCGCTCCGGTAGAGATGATTCAGGTCGCGCACCCATTTCCAGACGCCGTAGTGGGACTGATACTGGAGGAGGTGCCATTCAATGCTCTGTTCGTGGCTCCACTCCGCCCATTGGCCCAGTTCGCCGCCCATGAACAAGAGCTTCTTTCCCGGATGAGTATAGAGGTAGCCGAAGAGGAGCCGGAGGTTCGCCATCTTCTGCAGACCGCTGCCGGGCATCTTGCCTGCAAGGGCGCCTTTGCCGTACACGACTTCGTCATGGGACAAGGGCAGCATGAAGTTCTCGAAAAACGCATACCAGATGCTGAAAGTGATGTCGTTGTGATGATACTTGCGGAACACGGGGTCCTGAGAAAAATACTCCAGCGTGTCGTGCATCCATCCCATGTTCCACTTCATGCCGAAGCCGAGCCCACCCACATGCGCCGGCCGCGACACCATGGGCCACGAGGTAGACTCTTCGGCAATGGTCTGGACGTCGGGGAAGGCCCGGTACACCTCCCGGTTCAGGCTCCTCAGAAAATCGATTGCCTCGATGTTCTCCTTGCCGCCATACTGGTTCGGGATCCACTCGCCGTCCCTGCGCGCGTAATCGAGGTAGAGCATGGACGCTACGGCGTCGATCCTGAGCCCGTCTGCGTGATATTTGTCGAGCCAGAAGAGCGCGCTCGAAATGAGGAAGTTACGCACCTCGTACCGGCCGTAGTTGAAGATGTGGCTCGTCCATTCGGGATGGAAGCCCTTCTTGGGGTCTTCGTGTTCGTACAGGTGCGTGCCGTCGAAATACACGAGCCCGTGAGCGTCGCCGGGGAAGTGCGACGGCACCCAGTCCAGGATCACGCCGACCCCCTCCTGATGCAGGCGGTCGATCAGATGCATGAAGTCCTGCGGCGTCCCATACCTGCTCGTGGGCGCGAAGAAACCGGTGACCTGGTAACCCCAGGACCCGTAAAAAGGGTGTTCCATCACAGGCATGAATTCAACGTGCGTGAAGCCCGTGTCTTTGAGATATTCGGGGAGATAGTCCGCCAGTTCCCGGTAGGTGAGCGACCGGTTGTTGTCTTCCGGCACCCGGCGCCATGAGCCGATGTGAAGCTCGTACACGGAGAAGGGCGCATTCAGCGAATTCCGCGCATGCCGGTCCTTCATCCACGCGCCGTCATTCCACTCGTAATCCAGTTGCCGTACCACGGACGCTGTCCTCGGGGGGACTTCCCAGGAAAACGCAAAAGGATCGCCTTTCTCGCCAGCGTGCTGGTTATACCGCGAGATGATCTGGTACTTGTAGAGTGTCCCTTCGGTTAACCCCGGAAGGAATCCTTCCCAGATGCCCGACTCGTCGTGCCGCGCGGCAAGAGGATGGCTGTCCCTGTTCCAGCCGTTAAAGTCGCCAATCACCGAGACCTTTGCAGCGTTTGGCGCCCAGACCGCGAAGAGCGTGCCGTCGACTCCGTCGACATGCAGGATATGCGAGCCGAGTTTCTCGTAGAGGCCGAAATGGTTCCCCTCTTTAAAGAGATAGATATCGTGCTCCGTGAGCAGGCTCACGCCGTGGATGACATTTGCTTTTTTCTTGGTGCCTTTGGCTTTCATGCGGCGTTCCTCCGAATGATGAACTAGAGTATAACATATCGGCGTTCATGCGGCTAAATGTTTTCCTCTGACTGTTTGATTTCCTCTTTTTTTGAGATTCTCACGAAGCGTTGTGGTATAATCGCGGCTCGTCATGTTTCTCTCTGCCCTTACCATATTTCTGAGCGCCTTCCTGCTCTTCCAGATCCAGCCCATGATAGCGAAGATGATCCTGCCCTGGTTCGGCGGCTCTGCGTCTGTCTGGATCACGGCGATGCTCTTTTTCCAAACAGCGCTGCTCGGCGGCTATCTCTATGCACACTGGTCCGTCCGAACGCTCAGGCCGAAGTCGCAGGCTGCCGTGCATATAACCCTGCTCGCAACAAGCCTCCTGCTCCTGCCCGTGGCGCCGTCGCTGGCGTGGAAGCCTGCGGGCACTGAAGATCCGGTCCTGCGCATCCTCGGCCTGTTGACCGTCTCGATCGGCCTGCCGTACTTCCTGCTCTCGACGACCAGCCCGCTCGTCCAGGCCTGGTATGCGCGAACGAACAAAGCTGCTCTGCCCTACAGGCTCTTCGGCCTCTCCAACCTCGCCTCGCTCCTGGGGCTTCTGGCATACCCGGTCTTTGTCGAGCCGCACGTTACGCTCAGGCAGCAGTCCCTGGGCTGGTCAACGGCCTTTGTACTTTTTGTCGCGCTCGGCATTACGACGGCCTTCCGGAGCCGGCGAACTGCGGCCCCCGCTGTCTGCGATGATCCAGCAAAATCCGCAATCACGGATTGTTCTCCGCCAAGAGTGCGGGAACATGTCCTCTGGCTTCTGCTCGCGGGATGCGCCTCGACGCTCCTGCTTTCCGTTACCAACCACCTGACGCAGAACGTAGCATCTATCCCGTTCCTCTGGGTGCTTCCGCTCAGCCTCTATCTCCTTACCTTTATCCTGACCTTTAACTACGAACGGCTCTACAACCGGAAGTTTTTTGTTTGGCTTTTCGTCCTCGCTCTCGGCGGCATGTCCTACGGGCTGTTGAGATGGAACTCGCATGCCAACATCGGGCTGGTCATAGCGACCTTCTCCTCGGGCCTCTTCATTTCCTGCCTGTTCTTTCACGGCGAACTCGTAAAGCGCAAACCTGCGCCGCAGCACCTGACGTCCTTTTATCTCATGCTCTCGATCGGCGGAGCGCTCGGCGGCCTGTTCGTGGGACTCATTGCGCCCAAAGTCCTGCCCGCATACTTCGAGCTTCCCCTCACCCTTATATTCTGTTCACTCCTTCTGCTCGTCGTTTTGGAGTATCGCAGATCGCACATAGTCCTTGTGATAGGCTGGATTACGGCGACCGCGGTCATCCTCACATCATCGTATTACATGACCTCCTACGGACACCAGGTCCTCGTGATGGCAAGAAATTTTTACGGCGGCCTGCGGGTGAATGAATATCATAAGGGAACGAACAACGAAATACGGGTCCTCGTTAACGGGACCGTCACACACGGCGTTCAGTACACGCCGCCGGCCCGCCGCAACGCGCCACTCTCGTACTATGGCCCCGGGTCCGGTGTCGCTCTCGCCGAGCACTATCTCCGTCACTCATCCCTGCGCGTAGGCGTCATCGGGCTCGGCGCCGGTTCTCTTGCCGCCTATGCCCGGCCCGGGGACGTGTTCCGGTTCTACGAGATAAACCCGCTGGCAGAGCAGCTCGCGCGGAGCGAATTCACCTATCTGGGGGACTGCCGTGGTAAGGTCGATGTGGTTTTGGGCGACGGCCGCCTCTCGCTCGAACGCGAACCGCACCAGCAGTACGACCTCTTCGTGGTTGATGCTTTCTCCGGCGACGCCATTCCCGTGCACCTGATCACCAAACAGGCGCTGGAGCTTTATTTCCGCCATCTGAAACCGGGCGGCGTCCTGGCGCTCCATATAACGAATACCCACCTGGACCTCGAACCGGTCGTGCGAAAGCTCTCTGACGAACTCGGCAAACAGGCTATTCTTATCTCGACGGATTCCGACGAGCAGCACAATCTCTACCGCTCAAAGTGGGCGCTCGTATCGTCGCAGCCCATCGAAGATCCGGCCATCGAGAACGTCGCGGAAGAACTAACCACGCGGCCCGGGCTCCGTGCCTGGACGGACGACTATAACAACCTGTTCCAGATATTGAAGTGAAACCGAAAGGTCCTCTCGTACTATTGTAGCACCCTTCCTTGCAGGCCGATCCCAATCGGGATGCAAAACATCCTCCTTTGATATAATCTAATCATCTATGGTGCTGAGGTTCCTGATTGCACCTGATTGTGAAAGACCATATGCTGCATGATTCATTGAAAATGGTCTGGTTCAGGGGGATGTTTTTATGGCGCTACTTGCATACATCGTGGGCGCAGCCCTCATCGTGATCGTCCTCGTGGACGCCTTCGAGACTGTCGTGTTCCCGCGCCGCGTCACGCGCCGGGTCCGTCTCGTGCGCCTCTTCTACCGGCTTACCTGGCCGGTCTGGTCGAGGCTTGCCAGTGTGTTTTCCAGCGCCAAGGCCCAGGAAACGTTTTTGAGCTATTACGGCCCGCTGTCTCTTCCGGCGCTCCTCTGCTTTTGGGCCGTGGTCCTCGTTTTCGGCTATGCGTTCCTGTACTGGGCGCCGGGCGACGCCATCAAGACCCCGGAGCACGTCATTACGTTCGGATCCTGTCTCTATTTCAGCGGCACGACGTTTTTCACGCTCGGCCTCGGTGATGTCGTTCCTAACACGGCATTCGCGAGAGTGCTCATCGTGTTCCAGGTAGGCATGGGCTTTGCGTTCCTGGCGATCGTCATCAGCTACCTGCCTGCGCTGAACCAGTCATTCTCGCGCAGAGAAATCAACATATCGCTTCTCGATGCGCGGGCCGGCTCTCCGCCCTCTGCCCTGGAGATCATCCGGCGCCACAGCCGGGACCACGCGATAGGCGCACTGACCGGACTGCTGCATGAATGGGAACGCTGGTCCGCGGAACTGCTCGAAAGCCATTTGTCTTTTCCCGTGCTCGTCTACTTCCGCTCCCAGCATGACAATCAGTCCTGGCTCGCTGCGCTCACGTCGATCCTGGATACCTGCGCTTTCGTAATCACGAACCTCGAGGGTGAGAGCGCGCGCCAGGCCCAGCTGACCTTTGCCATTGCGCGTCATGCGATCGTAGACCTCGCCCTCGTCCTGCACACGCCGCCGCAGGAACCGCAGATCGACCGCCTCCCCCGGGAGGACTTCGAAACCCTGCGCGAATTTCTGGACCGGGAAGCGCTGCGTCTTCAGGCCGGGGCCGACTACCGAGCAGCGTCTCATTGAACTGCGCCGGATGTACGAACCCTACGTCTATGCCCTGTCCTTGAGGCTACGATTGGCGCTTCCGCACTGGATACCCGAAATGAGCAGGACCGACAATTGGCAGATGAGCGCATGGGGGAGAAGCCCGGGCTTCAGACAGCGCGCCGCGCGCGAGAAGCGCCGGGACCGGGGGCATTTCTGAGATGATGGTGCCGTATGTTTCTCTGATGCAGAGCTGGATAAATTGGAACGGAAGGTGTTGAGTACTGTCTGCGCTTAGCCGATTTGGAAACAGCGCATCGAAACCGAACCGTACTGGAATCCTTCATGAGTAAACTTGAGGGGCTCGTTTTTTTCCTGCAGAGCGATGGCGTAGATCATCGGGAGATAATGGTCGAGTGTGGGCACGGCAAGGGGCGACGTGCGCCCGATGTTCTGATAGTGGACCAGGGCGTCGTGGTTTCCGCTGACCAGATGTTTCTTCACATTCTCGTCAAATTCGCCTGCCCAATCAAATACCGGGGCATCAATATTTTCGAAGTCCAGCATCCCGAGATTATGCACGATGTTCCCGCTCGCGATGATCAGCACGCCCTGGCCCCGCAGCCCGGACAGCTCACGTGCAAGATCATAATGATACTGGAGCGGTTTCGGGTGCCATTCATTGTACGTGTAGGCAAGGCTCATCTCGAACACCGGTATATCGGCAGCGGGATAGACATGCTTGAGAACCGCCCATGAAGCGTGGTCAAGCCCCCAGTCGCCGCAGCTTACCTTTACACTTTTCACCATGTCCGTCACCAGCCGGGCTTCGCGCGGCGCACCGGGGCTGGGATAGCGCATGGCGTAGAGCTCGTCCGGAAAGCCGTAAAAATCGTAGATGGTCTTCGGCTTCTCCGTACAGGTGACCGAGGTAGCCTTCGTGAGCCAGTGCGCGGAAACCACCAGGACCGCTTTGGGCTTCGGAAGGCTCTTGCCGAGCGCCGCAAGGCTCCTGGTGTAGCTGTTATCGAAGATAATGTTCATCGGCGAACCGTGGCCGATGAAGAGTACCGGCATTTTTGCGTTCACGTGTTCCTCCAGCAGTTTCTCTCCAGATATATGATAAAATTATATCACTCCCGGACATTGGCCGCGCACGCCGGATTTTTAATAATGATCGCGCTTGACTCCTGCGTCCCGACTTGACAGTGTAGTAGCCGCGTGATACTGTATCGAGCGCAATTGACAACAACCGAGAAGCGGGCAAGAGATATTGCATTCTGGGCTTTCACTCTTTTGAATGAGATCATTTCCATCATGCCTCCTATTATCGAGATACAAAACCTGGTCAAAACCTATCCCGGCATACGGGCCGTAGATGGCGTGAGCCTTGCCATCCCTCACGGTATCTGCTTCGGTCTGCTCGGCCCGAACGGCGCCGGTAAGACCACGCTCATCGAGATCGTCGAGGGTATCCTGAAGCCGGATGCCGGCGTCACGCTGTACAAGGGAACACCTGTCGGCAGCCGGTTCCGGAAAGAGGCGGGGATCCAGTTCCAGGTCACGTCGCTCCAGGAGTTCCTGACGGTCCGCGAAACGCTGCGGCTGTTCAGGAACCTTTACCCCCGGACAATGCCGTTCGACGAGGTAGTCCGGCTTTTGAGCCTCGACGAATTCCTCGACCGCGATACGCGCAAACTTTCGGGGGGCCAGCGGCAGCGGCTGCTCATGGCCCTCGCGCTCGTAAATGATCCGGAAGTCCTCTTTCTCGATGAGCCGACAACGGGCCTCGACCCCCAGGCACGCAGGAACTTCTGGGACCTCATCTCCATGGTCCGCTCCAAAGGCAAGACCATCGTGCTGACGACCCATTATATGGACGAAGCCTACACGCTCTGCGACGAGATCGCCATCATGGACCGCGGCAGGATCATTTCTCAGGGCACGCCGGAAAAACTGCTGAAGGAACACTTCGGGAACGTCATTCTGCAGCTCCCGGAAGAGGACGTGAACGGAAAGCTCGACGGCTTCGGCCTTTGTACGTCGAAACAGCCGGGGTGGTGCGAGATCCAGACCCATGATGTGGACGATACCATCAGGACCCTCATGGACCGGGGCGTGTCGCTCAAGCGGATGAACATGCGCTCCTGGAGCCTCGAAGACCTGTTCATCGCGCTCACCGGCAAGGACTTGAGGAGCTGAGAAAAGCTTTCACCACGGAGACACTGAGGCACGGAGAAAAGACTGAGTAACCACGGATGAACACGTTTAAAGCAAATAATTTTATCTTAAACTTCGGCGACGTGGCATTTTCTGTGATCTTTACCGTGTTCATCCGTGGTTAAAAAAGAGCTTTGCCTTTTGTCTACTGGGTTAGTTTGCTTTTGAGGTTTTCATGAAAAGATTTTTCGCCATCCTGCACGCCAGGAACATGGAATTCATCCGCGACAAATCGTCCCTGGGCTGGAACATCCTCTTCCCGCTTCTGCTCGTGCTGGGTTTTGCCTTCGTCTTCTCCGGCGAGGCCAAGCCCATGTTCAAGGTCGGCGTCATCGGCGACACGTCCCGGCTCACGAAATCGGAGCAGGATTTTTTTAGCACGAAATACGTCCAGTTCATCACCGTGGATGACCTCGATAAAGCGCTCGACAAGGTCGAACATTTTCAACTCGACATGCTTGTGGACGTGCGCTCGGGCATGCGCTACTGGATCAATGAGAACGCGCCCAATGGATACGTGCTCGAACGGATGCTCCGGAGTACGGGGGGCAGGACGGGATATGAGCGCCGCACGGTCAAGGGCCGCCAGATCCGCTACGTGGACTGGGTCGTGCCCGGCATTCTGGCCATGAACATGATGTTTTCCTGCCTCTTCGGCGTCGGGTACGTGATCGTCCGGTACCGGAAGAACGGGTTCCTCAAGCGGCTCAAGGCAACGCCGCTCAATCCTTTCGAGTTCCTTTCCGCGCAGATGGTCTCCCGCCTGATCCTGATCCAGACCATCACCGTTCTCGTGTACGCGGGCTGCAACTACTTCATCCATTTCGAGATGCGCGGCTCCTATGTGAACCTCTTTCTCGTTTCCCTTCTCGGCGCAATCTGCCTTATCTCGCTGGGGCTTCTCGTCTCGTCGCGGCTGTCGAGTGAAGAGCTTGCCGGGGGAATATTGAACCTCCTCACCTGGCCCATGATGCTCCTCTCCGGCGTCTGGTTCTCGCTCGAAGGCACGAACCCGGTCGTTCAGAAGATAGCCTGGTTCCTGCCCCTCACGCACATCGTTGATGCGGCCCGTGCCATCATGACCGATGGCGCAGGGCTCGTCGCCATAGCCCCGCAACTCACGGCACTCGGCATCATGGCCGCGGTTTTTCTCCTTATCGGATCATTTATATTTAGATGGGAATAGCATTTTGCCCTGTGATGCGCTACATTGATGATATTTATCTTGAATTGTTGATGGGATACATTGTATCATTGAAGGGAAAAAACCGGAAAGCCGGCTGTGTTATCGGGGACGTGCCGAGAAAATGCCGGTTCTTGTAGTGGCAGTCAGAAAAGCGGGAGGTGACCCTTTGATCATGAAAAGAACGCATTACGCCGTGGTTCTCGGCTTAAGCCTGTTCACTGCCGTTCTCGCGGCGGCCCCACCCGCCGAAGCAGTACTCGGAGAACCCGCTGACTCGGTTGCGGCGGACCGAAATGCCCTCTCAGCCATACGGAGCGCTGCGACGACGACCCATGCAAACTACACAGTTCAACAGGTTGAGTCCGATGCAGTTACTGTTCGGGAATATATATCACCCTCCGGCATCGTCTTCGCCGTCGCTTGGAACGGTATGGTCAACCCTGATCTGACACAGCTTCTCGGTTCCTACTCAGGGGAATACCGGGAGGCCCGACGTCAGATGCCCCGTAAGCACGGCCGACGGTCCCAGCAGGTGAAAACAAACCGCGTGGTTGTGGAGACATGGGGGCACATGCGGAACCTGCAAGGCCGGGCTTATGTGCCTGCATTGGTCCCTCCAGGGGTGATAATCGATGAAATCAAATAGAGTGCCCTTTTTATTCCTGATTATTATATTGCTCACGAGTTGCGGCAGCACAGGAGGAGGGTCGAGCACGCCTTCACCAACGCTGGTATCCATCGCGGTGACGCCGTCAAATCCGAGCATTGCCCTTGGACTGACCGAGCAGTTTATTGCCCGGGGGACTTTCTCGAATTCATCCAATAAGGACATAACTGCATCGGTGACCTGGAGTTCATCAAACACGGCTGTCGCAACCATCAGCAACGCCGGACTCGTTAGTTCTAGTTCAAAATCCACGGGCACTGCGACCATTACGGCCACGTCAGGGAATATTACCTCCAATTCCATAACCCTGACAGTGACCGCACCAGCGCTCGTATCCATTGAGGTTACGCCGGCGGACCTGAGCATTCCGATGGGCACAACGCAGCAGTTTACTGCCACCGGTACGTACTCGGACAGCTCCACTCAGGACCTTACAATATCTGCAACCTGGAGTTCATCGACCACCGATGCTGCAACTATCAGCGGCTCTGGCCTGGTCACTGCCGCTGCCGCCGGAATGACGATAATAATGGCTAAATCAGGAAGCGTCTCGGCAGCTACAACACTGACAGTCACCGGCGGGACACCCGCTGTTGCCGTTAATGTGATGCCTATAACGGTAAATGGTTCTCTCTGCAACGCAAACACGTCCAGCGGCTACCTTAACAAACCCTGCGTCACCGTCAAGGTCTGTACACCAGGAACGACAACATGCCAAACGATCGATGACATCCTTCTGGATACGGGAAGCTATGGCCTGCGGATATTCTCGAACGCGACGCCGACCCTTTTGACTGTTTCTCTACCAACAGTAGCAAGCGGTTCGGGCTTTCTGGCCAACTGCGCCCGGTTCGGTGATGGCTCAACTGACTGGGGGCCGGTGAAATTAGCTGACGTAGTCCTGGGTAGCGACAGCGAGCGGGCAGTCAACGTCCCGATCCAGGTCATCGATGCCACCTTCGGTACTGTCCCCTCGTCATGCGGTAGTCCTGACCTGAATCCGGCAGCTGCGGGATTTAACGGCATACTCGGCGTCGGCGTCTTCCCCCAAGACTGTGGTTCTAAATGCGAGACCGGCGCAATCGGGGTATATTATTCATGTAACGGAGCAGTCTGCAGCCCTGTTACGGTTCCTCTTTCCAATCAGGTTACAAATCCCGTAGTGAGTCTGCCCACAGACAACAACGGTGTGATCGTTCAGCTGCCGACCGCTCCAACGAGCGGGGCACCCTCGGTCAATGGTATCCTTGTGCTCGGGATCGGGACCAGTACGAACAATACGCCCCCTGCCAATGTTACTACTTACAACGCGGACCAGTTCGGCCAAATCCGCACGATTCTTAACGGAAAACTCTATGGCAGCATCGTAGACAGCGGCTCGAACGGACTTTTTTTCACACCGCCGTCATTAGTCCAGCTTCCGATCTGTAGCTCTGCTTCGCCCTGGTTCTGTCCATCCCCGTCCCCCGTAACACTATCCGCAACAAATTCCGGGGCCTCAGCCGGGTCACCGGGCATCGATGTTTTCTTCCAGGTTGATAATTTCGTCAGCCTTACGAGTTCGCCAACCAACCAGGTATTCTCCAATATTGGCGGTTATACTTCGGTCTGGTTCGACTGGGGGCTCCCGTTTTATTTCGGCCGAAACATATACGTAGGAATAGAAAGCCTAGGTAGGGCTCCCTACTTTGCATACTAAAATGAGGCTGCAACTGTTGCCTTTAAAAACCATTTCAGGCCGTATTCATCCGTGCATCCCGGCTTTATCGAGACCCGTGGTTACATGTTTTCATAATTAATCGAATCGAGGTTGCCACATGACGCTATTTCAGATTCTCGTACTTGCCGTTGTCCAGGGGGCGGCCGAGCTCTTGCCGGTCTCCAGTTCAGCCCACGTCATCGTTGCCGAAAAATTGATGGGGCTCGACCCTACGAGCCCGGAAATGACGCTTCTCCTGGTGATGCTGCACACCGGCACGATGTTCGCGGTCATCTTTTATTTTTGGAAATCATGGAAGGTAAGCTTCTTTGCCTCACAACAGGTTTTTTGGGCCTCCGTGAAGCTCATCATAATCGCCACCGGCCTGACGGGCGTTGTGGGTTTATCGTTGAAATACATAATCGAGAAATTCTTCATGGCAGGCCATGCCCATGCGGAGATCGAGCTATTGTTCGGCAACCTGACCTTGATCTCCGCATCGCTTGCAGTCGTGGGGATATTGATCATCGTTGCCGGCCGGAGAAGCCGTGGTGCTGTCGGAAAAAATTCGTTGGATGTGAAGGGATCCTCGCTGATCGGAGTCGTGCAGGGCATCTGCCTGCCCTTTCGCGGGTTCTCGCGTTCCGGGGCAACGATATCCACGGGGCTCCTGCTGGGGATCGCAAAAGCGCGGGCCGAGGAGTTCAGTTTCGCCCTTGCCGTCGTTCTGACGCCGCCGGTCATCGCACGGGAAGTCTTGCGATTGCTGAAGGCACAACATACGTCTTCGTTGAACTTCACCGGCACGGCAGGTCTTTTTTATCCTAGTCTTCTGGGTATGGTATTGAGCTTTGTCGCCGGACTTGTTGCCCTTCGCTGGCTTTCAAGCTGGCTGGAACGCGGCCGTTGGCATTTTTTCGGCATCTACTGCCTTTGCGCTTCGTTCGTTGTTTTTCTGCTGCAGAAGAACGGTTTTTAGCAACAGCACGTCATTATCAGCGGGACCCTGCTTCCACGGCCCTTTCCTTGCTCACATAATTCTCTTCCAAAAGCCGCTTGTTGATGTCGATGGCGGCCACGGCCCCTTCGCCTGCAGAAATCACGACCTGGTCCTGGCCGGTGTTCAGGGGGCCTACGATGTAGAGCCCCCGCATCGACGATTCGTAGGCATTGTTGACGACGTATTTGAATCCCAGGGAGTCCTTCTTGAGAGGCAGATCCGTTAAAAACTGATCGTTCAATTTGATTCCGAATGAAGCCATGATCGCCTCGCAGGGCACGCTGTTCCCGCTCCTAAGTTCGAGGGCCTCCATCTCCTGCTCGCCGATGATCCTCACCGGATCGACCGTGACGACCTTGATCCCTTCCTCCTCCAGCACTTCCTCCGCAGCATCAGGCAAGCTGAACCGGTACGGAATATACGTGAGGTCCTTGGTAAACATCTGCTTCATCGCAAGGGCAATATTCACGCTCTCAAGATGGTCCCCCATCACGATGGTGCGTTTGTTCGTGGTCTTATGTCCGTCGCAATCAATGCACGTAAAGTAGCTGATGCCCAGGAACCGGAAGATATTTTCGATGGGCGGAAGGATATCATACACGCCTGACGCAACAATTATATAGCGGGACCGGTAGACCATTTCCGCTGTTGATACGATGAACACACCGTCCTTTTGCACGGTCACGACGAGCTTCCGTTCGATGCGGACGTTGAAGCTCCTCGCCTGCTCCATCCCGCGCTCGATAATTTCGTTTCCCGCTATTTCCCGGTGAGTGAGAACATTTTCGATCCGCCGTGCGTGCCATGTCCTCCCGCCGCTGCGGTCGAGAAGCAGGACGTCCCGGTTGTACCTGCCGAGATAAATGGCGGCCTGCAGCCCCCCGGGCCCGGCGCCGATGATGATACAGTCATAGACATGTTCTTTCATCGCCTGCTCCCCCGGCAAGCTACGGTTTTTCATATGCCGGAATAGCCATACGTTCCATCAACGGCATGCGGCAGGGCGCGCCGCCCTTTCGCGATCGGGCGGCATGCTGCTGCTTTGCCCGCGCAAAGTCGGAATTAGTGAAATAGCTCGCATAATGCGCCGCGTAGACCTTCTTCAAAGGCTCGTCGGACAGGAGGTGCTTCACGATCGGCGAGCCGATCCCTTTCCGCCTGCTGTCCTCGAAAAGCGATACACATCCTGCGTCCTGCTCTTTTTTCATGATTCCAAATCCGATGATGCGTTCATCTTCTGCCGCGATCACGACCTCGGCATCGGCAAGGTTTTGGCTCTTCCCGTGTTTCGCAAGATATTCTTCTACCCGCACCCGGTCCGTGTCCGTCGCGTGCCGGATCGTAACCATTTTATCGGTTATGCTCGACGTCCCTGTTTTTCGTGCATATGACATCATGACCTCCTTGTCCTCCGGGGCCCGCCTTCATTCCTCAAAAAACAAACCGGCACTTCAGATGAGAAACGAAGCCGGTATGGAGCCGTTCCCCGTCTCTGGTCCTTTATGCCGGTTTTCCCCCCGGGAGACTTTCCAGCCAGTGCCATGGAATATTCCTGGCTTATCAGGACAAATCCTATCTTATTTTAAGATACCACCGAGTCATATCGCTGTCAAGGAGGGGAAACGCAGATTGAAGAATTCTCCGCAGGAGTGTTCCCAGTCAAACGGCAGGGTCATGGGAAAGGGCCGGAAAAGCGATCCTCTTACCGGTCCCGGCCGATCAGGCCGGCTTCCAAAAAGACTGCTGGTATTTTTTTTCAACAAAAGCTTCGATTGCCGTTTTGACCTCGGGTGCAAGTTCGAAAAACTTGATGCCGTAGCGGTTGAGGGACTTCTGCGTGGTCTGTGTGAGTGCCCTGACGACTTCGCCATGGGCAACGAGCTGCCGGGAATCAGGCAAAAAGAACGAGCAGGTCACGTGATCACCTTTTACGAGAGTACGGTCTGTTTCTATCAGGAAGCCAGAAGCACTAATGTTCTCCGACTTGCAGAAAAAAGCCTTTTCCTTGCTGTTCCCCTCGATGTTCACGCTCAGGAGGACCCGAAAGGCCCCCCGCCAGGGAATGTCCAAGAGCTGCTGCGCCTTATCCAGGAGCGCATGCACGTCAAACGGATGCGTGAGAACCGCGTTCGGATTGCAACGCGAGGCGCGCTCCCGGCCTGCTGCCGTGTCACTGCAAAGGAGAAGGAGGGAGACCCAGCGCAAGCGCCCGTCTTTCCTGATCGTGGAACACAGCTGTTCGCTGCTGATTCCGGGCATGTCGAGCTGTGTGATGATGAGGTTTGCGTTCTCCGCCTGATGAAGGGCAAGGATATCGTCGTTCGTTGCCGCGGTGAACACGGTCACCCCATTCCTGCGAAGAAAGCCTTCTTCTTTGTGCAGCATCAGTTTAAGCGTTTCGGCGATGATAATTTTTTTCATGACCAGTCCAGGTCCTCCTCTTTCCGAATATTCGTATACCGATTATAAAAGCAAGATAGCGCAGTCCGTCAATGAATGGAAGGGCAATGGACACTATACGGCGCAACATGGGGGAACATTATCATTGAAAAAACGTCCTGTCAACGAAGTTTTAAAATCCGCCTAAACTTTTTTTCAGCTTATTTAAAGTTTTAAACCACCTTATCCGATAAGCTATTCAGAATACGGGACGGGATCAGCCTCCATTTAGCATTTTCACGTCATGCAGTGTGAGTGCTGCTGAATTTGACGACCATTCGAATGGTCCATACCGATATCAACGCGAGATAAACAACAAGACTAACCAACGGGTGGGAAAGCGCCTGCGCTTTGCCAAGAGCAACCTGAAAAGACTGATGAAAAACATCGAAAAGGAGCAATAGGGTGGCTGATGCAAACAGAAGAAAGTATTGGGACAGATACGCGAAAGTCTTCTCCTTTCGTTCAGGCACGAGCCAAAACTCCTTGTGAGGCAGATTGATCAGCGAAACCGGCATACGGGACAATCCGAAGGACAAACTTAAAAAGAGAACAGAGCATACGGCAACAGTAATGAGATAGAACGTCACAAAAAAGTTTTTGGGCGACCATGCATCCGGCCGACCTGATGCTCCGAAATGTGACGGTACCGTTTCCGGGAGCAAGGGATAATAATACGCAGCTTGAATGAAGCATAGGGCGCAAATAATGAGAAACGTAGTTACAAACATACTCTTTGACTTCAAGTTAACTCCGGCGAAGTATTAGTGACCTTAGGCCGTGGCAATTCCGGGATTCTGAGCTCCCCTCATCGGCATCAGGATGACAATTTGTCGAGCAATTCGTCCACGAGCGCGACCTGAGCGGGATGCAATTTTTGCTTCGCCTCACCGATGGTAAACCATCCCGCCCGGTCCACTTCCGGGAATTCCTGCGTCCTGCCGGACCTGGGCGGCCATTCGAGCGTAAAGGTATTGCTCCTGATCGTTTCCGCATCACAGCCTCCTTCCGCTGCCCAGGCAATGACGGTCTTGCCTCCTTTTTGCGTGACGGGCGAAAGAGAAATGAACGCGCCCCGAGGTCTGCATCCGGTTTCTTCTTCAAATTCCCTGAGCGCGGCTGCAAGCGGGTCCTCGCCTTTGCCGATCTCGCCTTTCGGAATGGACCAAATTCCCGCGTCCTTCTTCGCAAAAAAGGGCCCGCCGGGATGGATGAGGAAAACGCGCAATCCTTCATTTTCTTTTCTGTAAAGTAATATGCCGGCGCTTGTCCTGTGCATAAAAATAGATTATTCCCCCCTCTTTCACGCGACGTGAAAATCGCCGGGAAGACCTCGGCAAAACGATCGAAACACTTTTTCAACACTCTGCTAAAGTATATCGAAATCTCAATGATTATGGGAGATGAAAAGCGGCACACCGCGATCAATGCACTTTGTTGCACAGTTCTCTTTGCCCTGTTTTGCGAGCGTCTTCCTCGCACGAATAATTGGAGATGGGAATCCGGACGGGAATCCGGAAATTTGACTGCTGTCCTGATCCCCGGCAGAGGCCCTTTACTTCACTGTTGCCTACGACTATAATTGATCAATACTGTGCCATGGGAGCCGGAGATCGCTTCAACAGCGTCTTCGACAGCTTCCGTTCTCGACGGACGAAAGGAAACCGGCCTGAGCCTGGACCGAACCCGCATAAGCACATGAGACGGACGTCTTTATCGCCGACGGGAAAGAGCATACAGATGCAAGCAGAGGAGTGGTTCCTATGACAGGTGCAGTCAACAGCAGAGAATATCGAGACGTACGCGGAAACAATTGCGACAGGAGCGGGGGGGAAATGCGGAGTTTTCGCTTTTACCGGGGCTGTGTCCGGAAAGTCCTGTTGCCGAGGGCGCTGTTTTTTTTAATTGCGTTAATGCCTCTTGCCGCACATGCTCAGGAGGGCTACCCCCACCACGACCTCAAGGTGACGCTTGCCCCCAACGAACGGCTCATCAGCGTTATCGATACGGTCAGTTTGCCGAAAGACTTTCCGCAGACGTTCACCTTTGTTCTCCGCAGCGGGCTCCAACCGATCCCCTCGTCTCCCCTCGTGCGGATCGTGAGACTGGGTCAGAAGGACGGAGCTGTCCCGCTTGAATTGTATAAAGTCGTCCTTCCTTCCGGGCTTCATGCCTTCACGGTCTCTTATGAAGGGAGCATATACGAAGCGATTGAACACCAGGGTAAGGGACAGGCGCAGGGATTTGAAACAGGCATCGTCTTCGAAAACGGCGTTTTTCTTTCCGGGTCCTCATCGTGGTATCCCGATCTCGGGCCGGGTCTGCTGACCTTTACTATGGAGGTTCAATTGCCTCCCGGCTGGGACGCGGTCAGCCAGGGAGAGCGCACTCGCCACGATCAAGGCGGAAATATGACCTTTGTCCACTGGATGTCACCGGAACCGCAGGAAGAGATCTATCTCGCGGCCAACAGGTTCTTCGAGTACGCGAGACCAGGAGGCCGTGCCAAAGCGATGGTGTTCCTGCGCACGCCAGACCAGGCGCTTGCGGAAAGGTATCTCTATGCCACGGCGCGGTATCTCGACCTGTACAGCAAGCTCATCGGCCCCTACCCCTATAAAAAGTTCGCCCTTGTCGAGAACTTCTGGGAAACAGGCTACGGCATGCCGTCGTTCACGCTCCTGGGGCCCACGGTCATCCGCCTTCCTTTCATCATCAACACCTCCTATCCTCACGAGATCCTGCACAACTGGTGGGGCAACAGCGTCTATCCCGACTATGAGCAGGGCAACTGGTCGGAAGGGCTGACGGCCTATCTCGCGGACCACCTCATGAAGGAACAGCAGGGCGAAGGCAGGGAATACCGCATGGCCACGCTCCAAAAGTACGCCGACTATGTGCTGGGAAGCAAGGACTTCCCGCTCACACAGTTCCGGTCGCGCCACAGCCCGTCCACAGAAGCCATCGGCTACGGCAAGGGGCTCATGTTCTTTCACATGCTGCGGCTGCAACTCGGCGACGCCGCGTTCAAGAAGGGTCTCCGGGAGTTCTACAAAGATCACCAATTTCAATACGCTTCTTTCAGCAATATCCGGACCAGCTTCGAGGCCGCGTCCGGCCGGGACTTGAAGCAGGAATTCGAGCAGTGGGTAACGCGTGCTGGAGCGCCCCGGTTGAAGATCGACGCGCCGACCGTTTCGATCGTGGACAAAAAGTACATCTTGACCGCACGACTCGAGCAGACCCAACCCGGAGACGCCTATCATCTGCGCGTTCCTGTCGCCGTGACGCTTGCCGGACAGAAGCAGGCATTTCAAACCATCGTTGAGATGAAGGACATGAAGTCCGATTTCACAATCACGGTTCCGGCGCCGCCGATGAGACTCGACGTTGACCCCGAATTCGACGTCTTCCGCAGACTCGACCGGCGTGAAACGCCGCCGTCCATCTCCCAGGCGCTCGGAGCGCGAAAGATGCTGATCGTCCTGCCCGATACCGTCGATGAAGAGCTTTTGAGCGCCTATCGGGTGTTCGCCAAGACCCTTGCAGGGTCCGGTCCCGATGAGGCCGTAGTGAAGCTCGATTCGGACATCGAGGACCTCCCGCAGGACCGCGCAATCGCGGTCATCGGTTGGGAGAACCGCTTCGCGAACAGCGCGGCGCGTCTCTTGTCCTCCTATGGAGTTGCCTTTAACCCGAAGTCGGTCACGATCGGGAAAGATGATATCCGGCGAAAGAACCACGCAGTCGTGCTCTCCGCGCGTCCCGCACAAGACAGCAATTTTGCGCTGCTCTTCATCGCCTCCGATCTGCCCGAAGCCCTGCCCGGTCTGGCCAGGAAGCTGCCTCATTATAACAAGTACAGCTACCTCGTTTTTGAGGGAAACGAGCCAACGAACATCGCAAAGGGCACATGGCGCGTTGGCGAATCTCCCCTCACCGTCTTTATTTCCGGCAAAAAAACCGGGACCACAAACCCTGCAATGGCCAGGCTCGCGCCACGCGGGCCGCTCGCGGCCCTTGCAAAAGGAGCAGCGGAGAAACCGTAGAAAACGGCACGATAGCCGAAATAATCCCGTTTTTGTTTATCCAGAGTTCAACGCGATGAGCGCTGCAGGCAAGTCGCCTTTGCACCGGCTCTTTACTCTCGGCATGCAGATAGCCTGTTTTTTCACGCACTCGCTTTCAATTCCCTTTTTCTTTCTTATTTGCGGTATAATATGCAACATAGTGTGCGGCAACTCCGGCAGCGCCGTCATACAAAAGTTACTCTTCTTCGAAAAAAATTTTTGCCGGGCAACACATGGGGAAAATGTCGAATACGGCCGATACCCGAAAACCGCTGGTCGTCTCTCTCTTGAAACTGACCCCGCTGAGAATCACCCTGCTCTACGCCGTGTTCGGCGGGCTGTGGATATTCCTGTCCGATTCTATTGTCAACGCAATAGTCCATGATCCCTCCACCATTATGCATATCGCGATCATAAAAGGCTGGGCCTACGTGGCCGGTACCGCGTACGTTCTCTTTCTGCTGATTCGTCGCTTCGAGAAAACACATATCGCAAGCGAAAACCAATACCGGGAGCTTATGGAACAGGCCTCGGACGGCATCGTCATATTCGACCAGCAGGGAAACCACCTCGCGGTCAATGAGCATGAATGCAAAATGCTGGGTTACACGGAAGCAGAACTCCTGCAGCTGAATATTCAGGACGCTTTTCCGCCCGAAGATCTTATCGCTACGCCCCTTCGTTTCGAAGAAATGCTCGCCGGCAGGACCATTTTGAGCGAGCGGCGGCTTCGCCGCAAAGATGGGACGCGATTCCCGGCCGAGATCAGCGGCAAGATGTTGAAGAGCGGACGGTTTCTCGCGATCGTGCGCGACGTGAGCGAGTACCGCAAGAAGGATGAAATGCTTGCACACCGCAGTCGCCAGCTCGAACTTCTTTTGAGCAGCATAAGGCAGATCAATACGGTCCTCGAAACACCGGTGGTGATGCGCACCCTTATAGAAACAGCTCTCGCACTGACAGGTGCGACGTCCGGGCTCGCGGGCGTCGTTACAAACGGGAACATGGTGTTCCGGGAATTCAACCAGCGCGGGACACTTGTCCCCTTCGAATACACCTACGAGCCGGGCTCGGGTGTTCCGGGCCGGATCATGCAGACGGGAAAGCCTTATATTTCCAACGATGCGCTGCACGACGCCGTTGCCACGCCCGAGATTCGCGAGAAACTAGGGTTCTACAACTTCGCCGGAGTCCCGATCTTCGACCGGAGCGGGAAACTCCTCGGTTGTTTCATTGTCCACGACACGGCTGACCGCAAACCTTTCACCGAACACCATGTAGAAATACTGGAAGGACTGGCCGCGGGCGCTGCCGTTGCCATCGAAAATGCGCAGCTTCTGGCCGAACACACGCGCGCGGAAACATCACTGCGCGAGGGAGAAAAAAAGTTCAGGATGCTGACGGAGACCGTGGCAGCGGCCATCATCATTTATCAGGGGACCTCACTGCGCTATTTCAACGCTGCGATGGAAAAGATGACCGGCTACTCGCGGTACGAGCTTTTGCACATGAACATCACGGACCTCGTGCACCCCGCATATCGTCAACTTGTAAACGACCGCAGCATCGCTCTGAGGCGGTCTGAAAAGCGCTCGTCCCGGTTTGAATTCAAAATTGTCACGAAGGCCGGGGAGGAACGCTGGGTGGATTTCACCTCGGGCACCATAGAATTCGATGGGAAGCCCGCGTCGCTGGGAACTGCCTACGACATCACGGAACGCAAAAAACTCGAGGAGCAGTTTCGGCAGTCCCACAAGATGGAAGCAGTGGGCCTGCTGGCGGGGGGCGTCGCTCATGATTTCAACAACATCCTCACTGCCATCATCGGTTACGGCAACCTCGTGAAAATGAAGCTCGCTGCCAATGATCCCGCTCAGAACTATGTCGACCAGATCCTTTCCTCCTCGGAACGCGCCGCCAATCTGACCCACAGCCTCCTCGCATTCAGCAGGAAACAGATCATCAATCCCCAGCCCGTGAACGTCAACGAGGTCATAGCCGGCGTCGGCAAGCTCCTTGCCCGGCTCATCGGTGAGGATATCGAATTCAAAATGGACCTCGCAGGCCGCGATTTAACGGTCCTCGCGGATGCGGGACAGCTCGAACAGGTTTTCATGAACCTCGCCACGAATGCACGGGACGCCATGAGCGAAGGCGGCACGCTGACCATACGGACGGAACGGGTCGAGCTCGACAAGAAATTCATCAATAGTCACGGCTACGGCAGCCTCGGGAACTTTGCGCTGATCACCGTTTCGGACACCGGGGCCGGTATGGATGGAATGACACAGGCGAGAATATTCGAGCCTTTTTTTACGACAAAAGAAATGGGGAAAGGCACGGGGCTCGGCCTTTCCATGGTCTATGGAATCGTTAAACAACACGACGGCTACATTGCGGTATCGAGCGCGCCGGGGATCGGTACGACCTTCGAAATATACTTTCCCCTGGTCCGGTCATCGGTGCAGGAAACCGAAGCAGCGAGGACTTCAGATGCCCTCGGAGGCACTGAAACGGTGCTGGTTGCCGAGGACGACGAATCGGTCAGAGAATTGACCATGACCATTCTTGCCGAAGCCGGGTACACAGTAATAGGCGCACCCGACGGAGAACAGGCATTGGCAAAATTCATTGAGAATGAAAGCCGGATTCGTCTGCTCATTTTTGATGTGATCATGCCGAAAATGAACGGGAAGGACGCGTTTGAAGAAATCCAAAAATTCCGTCCGGGCATCAAAATCCTTTTCATGAGCGGATACGCGGCGGACATTTTCGAGGAAAAGAACATCTCCGACCGGGACTTAAATATCGTGGCAAAACCGATTTCACCGACGGAGTTTTTAAAGAAGGTCCGGGAAACGCTGGACAGTTGAGCCGCAACGGCAATCCAGATGCTTCCCGGTATTCGGCAAGCCCGAACACGTTCCCCGGGTTCTTTATTCAGGAAAGCATCCTCAATTTCAGAATGGCAAACGCATTCTCAATCTCTGAAGAAAACCTGCTCCCGGGATCCGGGCCCGGATTGAAGAAGTAACGGGTCTGGTCAGGCAGCTCATAAGGTACTTACGCTCTACGGCTTTTTTTAATGCTACGACCCACGCGCCGAAGAGGACCCTGTCCCCCTGGGAAAAAATCCCCATGTCCTTGCCCACGGAAATGAGCTGCGGTCTGCTTTTCGGCGTATACGCAACGAGGTCCCGGCCGTTCATATGATTGTCGATATTCAGCGCAGCTATGCGTGCCTGGTCCTGCGCATGGGAGGCAAGCCGCTGCAGCGGGAGCGGCCCCTTTTCATTATAGATGCTGACGGCGTCTCCGATCCCGAAGATCCGGTCGTCGTCAGGAGAATGAAGATGGGTCGTGACCTTAAGCCATCCTCGCGGGTCCTTCTGCAGCGGGAGGTCTCTGATCATTTTCGCCGGTTGGATGCCGCCGGTCCAGATCAGGACTGACGCCGCCCGTTGCTCTCCGCTCTCGAGCATTACGCTGTCTTTCCGGACGGCAACGATAGAGTTTCCGGTCATGACGTTCACTCCCCGGGCACGCAGGTAATCCTCAGCGCACTGCTGCGCTTTTGGCGGAAAACCCATGAGCAGGCGCCCATTCCCCTCAATAAGATCGATCGAGATTGCTCCCGTCTTCATATCGTTTTCCCTGCCCCGCCCTTTGATCAAATCAAGCAGCTCTCCAGCCGCTTCAACACCTTCCGTGCCCCCTCCCGCCAGGACCACGCGGCAGGAGGAGATAGGATCTTCGAGCAGACGTCCGACTTCGCTTTTTATACGCGCTGCATCGTCTGGTCTGCGAAAACAGTAGGAGAACTCCTCTGCACCCGGAATACCGAAGAAATTGTTTTCCGCGCCCGTGCTGATGACCAGGTAATCATACTTCAGCATCTTGCCGCGGCAAAGGACCCCCTTGTTCTCCCTGTTCAACGAGATCATCTCGTCTTGCACGAACCGGATGCCCGCCGAGCCGAGTACGGCAGCAAAGGGGATCCGGATGCTCTCGGCGCTGATTTTACCTGAAACGATCTCATGGATAGAAGGGATGAAGGAGTGGCAGGCGTTCCTGTCCACAAGCGTTATCGTGCACAGAGGTCCCAGCAGCTCCTTCAGCATAAAAGCGGCCTCAAGTCCTCCAAAACCGCCGCCGATGATGACCACCTGCTGTTCCATCTGTTCTCCTTTTCAAAACATTTTCAAACCATCACTTCTTTAATTCTCTCTGGCTCTGTGAACTCTCTGAGAAAACTTCAGCACTCAAAAAAAACGCGAAGCTTCACTGCAAGATCCTCCGGCAGGTTGATGATCAGCTCCGTTTGGAGCATTTTTTGAAGGAAATAATCGTCGTTCCGGTAGTTGGGATAGAGGTTCTGTCGGTTGACTATTTTCAGGACGCACCGATGTCCTTCTCCTGCCTGCGGCTGCCGGACACTATAGAGCGAGTAATTGTGGCTTAAATGGCCGAGGCTTTCATAGAAAGCCAGCACCTTCGAGGTACCCGCTGCCAGGGAACCGATGTCCGCATCAGTGAGGTACGCGAAATCGCTGACGGTCTCGTGCACAGCAGTCACTTCATTGCTTCCCAGGGGAGAGAACGCGGTCATCCAGTGCCAGTTCCCGCAGTGCGCAACGTACCGCATGCCGAGGTTCTTTTCTTCTTCGATCAAATCTGCATGGTAGGCCGTCAAATTCCGTTTGTGATAAGACCTGCAGGCTTCGATCATACGACCATGGTAGGAATAGGCCACAGGTGTCAGCAAAACCTGCAAATGAGGATGGACCAGGCTGGCGCCCCCGGGGAAAAGATAATTAGCGTTGATCGCGGCGAACTGCACTGATTCATCGTTGCGGTATACTGCCTGGATAAAGTCACGCGCCGCAGTCAGACCGTCCCCGACGATCTCGGCCGTAAATTCTGAAAGTTTCAGGAAGTGGGCTGCGCTGAGCGCTACAATGGCATGGTATTTCCCGATCGCAAAAAGGTTCGGGAATAAAAGCGCTTCGCCCCGTCTGATGCGTCCTTCCGGAACCACGGCAGGCGGATATTTCGGCGTGGTTTTCTCGATCCGATCGCCGCAAAAGATGCAGGTTTTGGAGCTTTCGTCCACGAGCCGCCGGACCAGCTCAGGGTCATTGTCTCCGAAGAATGCCTTTGCTTTGTCCCGGAGAAAGGGATTATAGACGCTCGTGTCCTTGAGAAGCGGGTCTTTACGCACTTCCACTTTATGGGTTTCTTCAATAAAATTATTCTGTGGGTTCAGGATCGTGAGGCAGGACTCAACGGACTCAAACACAATCTTCACCATTGCTCCTCCCTGGCCGTCCAACGTGGCTTAGCATCCCTCATCTCGCCGTTCGACATTCGCGTAAATGTAAATGCGGTACGCATACGTCGCCTGCCTGCGCTTGTTGCTGGCTTAATTGTATCAAATTTTTTTGAGAAACGAGGGGGGAACAATCGCGGACTGCGACTACGAAGTGCGGAGATGCGAGTGTCTCATTCTGACTTCTTTATCTCCATCTCCGACATCTTTTTCTGGATCTTCGCCATTCTGACGTGCATTTTTTCCAATTCCCTGTCCGACATCATGCCGCTGCCCATCACGCCAGACATGTTCATCATTTCCTTTGCCAGGTGTTTCGTCACTGACATTTTCTCCATTTTTCCAAGGCTCAAGTCTTTCATCATCCCTGTCATGTTCATCATCATATCGCCCATCATAGGTTCGGCGCTCGTCGTCCCTTGTGGGTCCACCCTCGTATCCATTTATGCGAACGAGAACGAAACGATGATCAGTGCAGTTGTTATTGCGGCGAATAGGGGATGACTTTTTTCACCGTAAGTCTCCTTCGTGGCAGTAGGTGATCTGTCTCTGGGCGCTTGAACCGTAGCGGTCCTCCGTGCTTCGCTTGTCCCGGTCTCGTGACCGCGCTCTCTCAATCACCAGCGACCAGCATCGAGTCTTTGATCTTGAGCGCCTTTTCCTTGCTGATGAGCTTTTCAACGATGGCGAGGCCGAAGGCAAGCGCTGTTCCCGCCCCCCTGCTGGTCAGCACTCTTCCGTCGACCACGACGGATTTTTCTTCGTACTTCGCTCCGCCCAGCTTGTCTTTGTACGAGGGATATGCGGTGGCGCGTTTTCCCTGCAGTACGCCTGCGTTTGCGAGAACGTAGGGAGCGGCGCAAATAGCGCCCGTGAGCTTGCCTTTCTCTGAAAAACTTTTCACCAGTTTGTGCACCCGCGGGTCTGCGTTCAGGTTGTCCGAACCCGGCTGTCCGCCCGGTAGTACGATCATGTCGAAGTCATCGGCTTTGACCGTGTCGATGACCGTGTCAGGGACGACCTTCACGTTCCGGGCGCTCGTGATAGGGCCAGCATGCAGCCCGGCAATGACGGTATCAATCTCGGCCCGCCGCAGTACGTCGATGACGGCAATGGCTTCAACCTCCTCAAAACCGTCTGCAAGTATGACTGCTACTCTCGGCATGCAAACCTCCTCGATATGCTGCATGGTATTGGCACGACGGACCAATTATAACCCGTTCCCGATGATTCATCAACCCCGCCGGCAAAAGAATTTGACATTTGATCGCAGTTCCATTATATACAGGATGACGCGGCACATGCGTTGTCGTTCAAGGAGGAGCAAATGCCGATACACGTAAAAGCCCCGACGGTGATCGCAGCTTCCGGGAACAGGCCGAAGAGCATCGAGGAGTTCGTCGGTCGGGTCAATACGGGAACGCCGGACCTGAGTATTGCACGTATGAAAAGCCCCGGCGGATGGCAAGAGGCCGGCCAGATGCCGGATTTCGATGAATACACCGTTGTCCTCCGGGGCGTGCTCAGGGTGACGTCGAGGAAAGGTTCGTTTGAAGTTCGGGAGGGCGAAGCGATCATCTGCCGCAAAGGAGAATGGGTTCAGTACAGCACTCCGGGAGACGAGGGGGCGGAGTACATCGCAATCTGCATGCCGGCCTTTTCGCCCCATAGTGTGCGCCGCGATGCATGACGGCGAGTAAGGAAGCTGCGGTTCTCGGCTCCCCTAACAGGTGCAGTAAGAAAAAAGACGGGGATAAATTTCCCCCGCCTTTCCTCGAACTTCATAATAGCAAATTCTTTTTAATACTCGGGTTTCGATCCTCCGCCCGTCCCGGTCTTTTTTTCCATGTGCTTCTCGCCCATGTGTTTCTCGATCACTGCCACCAGTTTATCGCGCTGCTCCGGCGTAAGCATATCATGGATTTCCGTGAATTTCGCGCTCACGAACCGGATCATATCGTCGGCCTGAGCCTGGTTTTTCAGCCGTCAATGCGTCCACTTTCGTCTTGTCGATTTCCGGGCTTCTCATCAGTTCGTTGGCTTCCTTGACTGTTTCTTCTCTCATCCTGGCCATCTCGGGCCGTCGGGCAAGGAATTCATCCTTGATCCTCTCCAGCTTTGCCTTCTGCGTGTCGTCCATTTTAAGCTCTTTCTCCATGTACTGGACAAAATGTTCGGCCCGCTGTTCCGGTGTTTTGTAACATCCGGTCACGACCAGCGCTGACAGTGCCATGAGTACGGTCAGGTTGGTAAGTCTGTGTTTTAACATACCGGCGTTTCTCCTTTCCGAATTCGCATACGTTGGACATACCTGCATGGTCCTTGTGCTTAGACGTATAATTATATTCTAGCACTTTTTCCGGCAATCGGAAAAACGCTTACATTAACGTGTGTGCTCAGGAAGGAACGGGATGTCAGGAGAGGCCTCTACATATTCAGGTCGGGCAGGGGATGGCGGATGAAGTATCCCTGAGCAAAGTCGATGCCCGCAGACCGGACGTGGTCCAGGATAGATACGGATTCGACGCTTTCAGCGATGGTTTTTATGTCCAGTTCCCCGGCAAGGGCCGCGATGTTAGAGACAATCGCCCTTTCCATTTTACTGTTTTCGCCGATCATGCTTTTGATAAATTCACCGTCAATTTTCAGGAAGTTGACTTTAAAGGTTTTGATGTACTGGAATGACGAGTAGCCGGCTCCAAAATCATCGATGGCAAGCTGAAAACCGTCCTCCTTCAGGCCGTGGATGATGTTCTCCACCTGACTCAATTTTTTTACGGTGTCCCGTTCCGTGATCTCAAAAACCAGCTGCTGCGGCTCAACGCGGTAGTGGTTCATGAAGCCGCGCATCGTGGGCATGAATTCGTTCATTACCAGGGCCTTTGGAGACAGGTTGAAGAAGAGCTTGCCGGTATATGCGTGCCGCCTCGACCGCGTCCAGAGCTTGATCAATGAGTAGATAGTCGATTTTCCCGATTGCCCCCATTCCTTCTGCCTCTTCTATGAACTCGGCTGCTGCAACGATTCGCTCGGGCGTGACGATCCGCGTCAGGACCTCATAGGCAATGACAGATCTGTTCTGAGCATCGACGATGGGCTGGAAATAAGGTACGATACGCTTTTGCCTGATCGACTCCATGATGAAAATACTCGTCCGGCCCGCACTTTTGAGCAAATCGATATTCAGATCGTTGCTGGGGATGCCGATCCGGTCCTTGCCGAGGACTTTGGCTTGGTGCAGCATGGAGTCCGCGACTTGAAAGAGGGATGACGCATCCTGCCCATGGTCCGGATAAACCGCCAGGCCGATTGAGAGAGTGATGTTGGCCAGAGCGCCGTCCGGAAGGCGAAACCCATAATCCTTGATGCTCTCGTTGAGCCGCTTGGCCACGATGTATGCCTGGGCCTCATCGCAGACCGGAAGGACGGCGGCAAAATTATCGCCACTGTATCGGGCCGCAATGTCGCCCTTGCGGATGGCTGCTTTCAGCAGTGCGGCGGACTCGCAAAGATAGGCATCCCCCGTCGTCATGGCCATGGAGATCATTGATGTTTTTGAAATCGTCAAGATCGACAAGCATGATCGAGAAGCTGTATTTGTGCCTCTTTGCCCGCTCGATTTCGTATCCGAGAACATCCCAGAAAGTTTTCTGGTTATACAAGTTCGTTAAGGGGTCGCGCGTCTCAAATTGCTTGGCCTGTCTGACAAAAGCGTTGAGGTTCTTGAGTACGACGAATGCTATGACGGGAGGGGGGACCGACAGGATGAACAGGACAACGGCGACCGTCTTGAGTGCATTAGAGCCATCGACTGCGACCGTCGCCAGGCTAGCGGCCATAACCAGCAGGCAGAGGCTTACGAGCACCCAACCCAGGATAACGATAAATTTACTTTTTTCCAAAACAATACCTCCACGAGACTGTCTCACAGTCTGTCATGGCGAAACTGCTCGCTCTCTATCATACAGGAACCCCATAAAATGTAAAGATACTTTGGGGTATTTTGGGGCATCGAAAAGGGACCAAGAAATTTTCTTGCGGTACCGGTCATGTAGTTTTAGAATGATACCAGCGCTTGTTGACCCGAATACAGGAGGCGTTACGATGACGATGCGGTCCGAGGAGATCCGGTTGCGTTACCTCTACCGGCGGCTGATAATAGATGGGAAAGCGAAGATTTCCTTCGAAGCAGCCATGAGGCTTGTCGGACCGGACTGTGCCTATCACCTCTATTCGTCCATCGCGAAGACGAACCTGGGGGCATTCCGAGGGCATCAAAATCGCACAGGAAAAAGAGGCTGTCACGCAGATTATCCTGCCAAAAAAATTGTACGTCCTGTACGCAGCCGGCCCACGTGGTGCATCCGGAACGTTGAACTGCGATTTCCCCTTCCGTGCATTGCCCGCAGCCGTCATTCTCTACTCAGTCAGGCTCAGGAAATAAACTTTCGTATCGTTTCCCTGAAGTGCCGGACATCAATGGGTTTAGTGATGTATCCGTTTGCTCCCAAATCCATCCCACGCTCCCGGTCGCGCTGCTTTCCTTTCGTTGTAATGATGATGATCGGCGTATCCAATTTCAGATCCTGACGCACGGCGCGGATGAGCCCTGCGCCATCCAGTTCCGGCATATTCATGTCCGTCAGAATTAGATCTACGTCCTGTTGTTTCAGCTTTTCCAGGGCGTGGGCACCGTTCACGGCCTCGACGACCCCGACCCCCGGCATCATTTTTATGACGTGAAACAGCAGCAGCATTCGCATTGTCTGCGAGTCGTCGGCCACAAGGATCCGCTTATTCGCCCAGGGTATCATACTGTCCTGAAATCCTTCATCAGTCTAAATTGTTTCCTCGTGACCCAACAGCGAACGACCGTCCACGGAGGTCGCACCTGACAAGAGCTACCTACAATCATACCCAATTGGAGACCAAAGTCAACTGGTACGGCAATATTTTGTGGGAGCAGGCCTCGAATCCGGAGTCTCCGTCCGGAAGGGCCGCTACGGGAGGCTGCACAATATGCAAAAGAGATTTATACTATAGGGATGGAACGGTTCGAACCGAACCGGCACTATTCAGCAGTATAAAGAAAGGAGAATGGTGCATATGAAAAACAGTAAAAAAGTACTCAGCGCTGTGGCATTCCTGATCCTTGCCGCTGCACTCGACGGTTGCATGGCCGGAAAACAACTCTACCACGTCGGCAGCAGAACCTGCTCAGTAACCGGGACCTACACGCTGCTTGCTCTATGGGTGCCACTACCCGATGATGTACAGAACCTCGCCATCCTCGTTAGTGATTCGAGCAAATATCCCGTCGAGATCTATGATATCGACACGTCGTACAAAGTAGAAAAAGAAGTTCCTGCCCAGCAGGCACTCAGCGTACAGCCGACTCTTTCCTCCGGTGCACTACCCACCGCATCTGGCAAACGGTGTTGCGTCGGATCCCCGATGATAGCGGAGGGACAGTCGGCTACGAAGTGCGGCCCCTGTATTTCCCCCTTGAATTCGGTCAGCCCGATGTCCTGTTGACCTCCTACTCTCTGCGGGATGGAAAGGTCAGAGCCTACATCAGGCTGGATCGGGACGTCGAGCGCATGATAAACGGGTCTGGAGATACCGGTGAAAGGCGCCCTAAGTAGGAATGCTGTTGAGGAGCAGCAACATTACTGCAGATCTCCTCAGGCAGCAGCCAGGAACCTGTTCCTGTGCTTCAGAAAAAACTCCTGCAGGGAAATGGGCTTTCTCCCCGTCAGCTTTTCTACATAATTGCTCACGATACTCCCTTTCCCGTTGCCCCAGGACTGCATGAGCCTGACCATGTCCTCGGCCAGCCATGCGGGCGTGCCCGACTTGGTCATTCCGGCTTTTGCTGCCTGATAAGGGACGTGAACGTATTTGACCGGTTTTCCGATGATATCTCCCAGAATCCCGGCGATTTCGCTAAAGTTCAGCGCTTCCGGACCGGTAAGGGTATAGGTTTTCCCCACATGTCCTCCATCGGTGAGGACCACGGCCGCGGCCGCCGCAATGTCTTGAACCGATATCATACTGGCCTTCGTCTCTCCCAGAGGCGAATAGATTGCCCCCTCCTTGATCACGGACGCGCTATGGCTCAGCAGGTTTTCCATAAAAAAGTGCGGGTGAAAGAATGTATAATTGATCCCTGATTGCCGTATATACTCTTCTATCTCGGCGTGCCAACGGAGCAGGCCCACCGGTGAATCCGGCGCTGTGCCGAATGCAGATAACTTGACAAGGTGCTTGATTCCCATGATCTTCGCTGAGTTCACAAAATTGATTTGGTATTTTACCTGGTTCAAGGATGCGGGCGAAACCAGGTAGGCCCGCGAAATACCTTCAAGTGCCCGTTCGATCAAACCGGCAATGGCAAAATCTCCTACAATGATTTCCACGTTCTTCTGCTCTACGAGGGACTTCTTGGACGGTGAATGGATCAATGCCCGAACGGGAACACCCGCAGAAGCAAGGTGCTTCACCAGCGGAAGGCCCGTATTGCCGGTTGCCCCGGTTATTAATATTTCTGCTGTCATGGCAGTACCCCTTTTTGTTTATTTAAATGATATGATCTTCCGACCGTGAAGTCGTCGGGCTTCATGGCAACAATCATGCGGCACGATTGACTTCCATTGGAGCGGCGCCGCTCCTCCGCTTGGATTGACGCACCCACTCCGTGATCAAATCTGCAATCCTCTCCGGATCGTCTTCCTGCAGATAATGAAAACCTGGCCCGAAATCTTTGATGATGAGCTGTGGCAGCATCTTTTGGAGAATGTGCAGGTGGTATTCCGTTTCCTTCGAAACAATGGCACCGGGCGTCGCTTTAATCCACAGAATGGGAAACTTCACACCCTGCAGCCTGTTCTGTACTTCCTCGATAAGGGCGTCGCTTTCCACCGGCCGGCCCGCAATCGGCAGGAGCTTCGGAAAAGCCCTGATCGCTTTACGCGAACCGATGGTCGGGAACGGCTCCCGGTAATGTCGCATTACTTCCTCCGACATGTTCTCCCTATGGAGCACGGACCGGGGAAGAATGGTGTTCACGAAGACGTTCATCACCTGGATCACGATATAACCCAGCGGGGAGCGGAACAGCCGAAACACCGGCGCAAATCTCCCCAAGTCCTTCCATACGAAGGGCCAGACAAAAGTTTCCATAAGCGCAATTCCTGAGACATTGCCGGGATGATTGACCGCGTAGGCGGCCCCGAGCGGCCCACCCCAATCATGCAGCACAAGAATGAGGTTCTTGAGATCAAGCTTTTCGATGAATGCCTCTACGATGTCCGCATGCAGACGAGCGGTGTAGCCCACGTCGTCACGTTGGTCCGACTTGCCGAAACCCAGCAAATCGAGGGCAATCCCTCTCCTCCCCAGATCGCGCGCAACCCGCGGCATGACATTCCTCCATAGGTAGGAGGAAGTCGGATTCCCGTGAACAAAAAGCACCGGTTCTCCCTTACCCGCCTCCACGTAGTGGATCCGGTATCCGCCGACGAAAACGTATCGGCTTTTGAATGGATAATCAGAAGACGGTCTCGATATTTTTTTCTCTTCCCAGCCGCTCATCAGCGTTCCTCTCAGGACAGGATGTGTCCTTTTTTTGAGCCTAACACCGCACAGGGAACGTGTCAAGAAATGCGCTGAACGCTCACGATAGCTCACCGCCGGATAAGGACTTTGCCTGATGGAACTGAGGGAATCGTTGAACGGAGAGGCAGACGGAACAAAAAAGTCCGGATAGGGCGCTCTCCCATCCGGACTCCTCAATCTCCTCGCAAGCCCTCAACTAAGTTACGCTGCTTTGGCATGAAGTGACTTGATCACTTCAGGGGTGAATATGCCTACCTCGATGATCCGTGCCTTGTTAAGCAGGAAGGCGGGAACCAGATTACGGGCCTCTTTCTCGTCCCTGGCATCCACAAGGGCATATGCGGTATGGTCCCCTGCCATGCAGCCATAGTTAAACTGCTTTAAAATCTCCGGTCCTTTTGCTAATTGCTCATCAAGAGCTCTCAGACACTCTTCCTTGGTGTGAGGAGCTTCGATCACGTATTTTTTCATGGTGATCTCCTTTCACTTCCGATCATAGCCCCTATGGGCTTTTTAGGGCGATATCGCCCTTCTTCAATTTATCACCAGGCATTCATACTGTCAATGCGACTTCAGTAGGATCCTTATCCCATCATGCGGCAGCTCATACTTTGTATGCAGCCCAGCTCGATTCCCTTTACCGAAAATGGCCACAGACGGGATAATAGACAGTTTTCTCACGGCGACTTTACGCTAACAGCACCATCGAAAACAATGCCAGGACTATGCCGATGCCCTGCTTCATTGTGATCGTTTCATGCAAAAGGACGAAGGAGAGGATGATTGAAACGAGCGGGTAGAGCGCGGTGAAAGTGATTACGATCGCGGCCTCGCCTCTGCTCATGGCCTGAAGGAACAACAAGCCTCCGAGCGAACTGCAGACGCCAGCAAGAACTCCGAAAAACGCGCCTTCGAAATTCATGGCAACCGGGAATTTGCTCGTGGCAAGCAGGGTGAGGACGACCGAGACCGCTCCGAGGGCCGATACGAAGTAGACATTCCGCGGCGGCATCTGGTTCGTGGCGAGTTTCTGAAATAATCCCCAGACGCCCCACAGGACCATTGCAAGCACTGCTGGCGCCATCCAGGGAGGTGTTCTCATGGCGATATTTTCCTTTCTCGCTGCGGGCTGCCTGTCGTCCAGTCAGCACATGGGTATCAGAATTACGATTTTGCCGTGGTAGATTATATCCGGGCAGCGGCAGGGCGCGGACAATCGCAGCAATTCCTATTTCCTCATGGGTTTTATACTTAATTATAGCGTGAATGATGTTTGAGTATGGATGGATTTGATGAGAGAAAATAGCGTACTACTACTTATATTGCTATTGCTCGCGGGCAATAAGCTTTCTACTTCGCCTCTTTGATGCTCACGACATTCTCGTATTGAGAGAGGACAGGTATTCTCCAGCCGTACTTTTTGATCTTTACAATTTTTCCCTTTAACCGTATCGCATCGTTCTGGACCGTACCAGAATCAAACTTGAGGCGGTACCAGACATCTTCGTTCACAAACGGCCGGTCCTCGGTGGCGATCATGAACCTTCCGTCCACCTTTGTCATTTGTGCGTCGGTTATTCTCGTCTGGATGGTGTCCGCTATAAAGTAACTGTACAGTACTGTCAGGATGCAAGCCAAGATAGAGACCAGGATCGCCTTAAGCTTGAAACTCCTGAAAAATCCGGTCATAGCATCCACCTCATTTTGTTAGAGAATATATTGTGTTCATAGATACGACTGAAACAACAATTTAACAATTCAGTCGATATCGAAATAGAAACTATTTTAGTCGTGAAGTCAGATTCCATACAATTAACGTGTTGTCGGTTTGCGTTCCAGGTCCCGGTACTGCAGCTCTGACCGGAAAGGGCAGTTCGGGCTGGACGGATCAGGCGATCACTGACCGGAGCAGTTGTGAGGACGTGAACGGCTTCGCCACGGCATAACAGAAACCATGGGATGCGAAATCGGTAAAAACCGGATCAGCTGTGTTTCCGGTCACCAGGATGGTCCTGACGTTCGGATCGACCTCCCGCAGCCTCCGGGCTGTTTCCTTCCCATCCATGCCGCCGGGTACGTTGAGGTCCAGAAGAACAACATTGAAAGGATCATTCTCCTCGCGCGCTTTTCGGAAGGCTTCGAGGGTCTCATTGCCTGTCTCCGTAGTCAAAACTCTGAAACCAGCGGAGCCGAGAATGGCCAAAGCCACGTCCCTCACGATCTCGTCATCATCCATGAACAGGAGTCGGTTGCACTCGGACGGGGTGGGCTGCGCATTGGCACTCTCACAAGGCCCGGACGTAGAGCACATGAGGAGCTCTTGTGTTTTTTCGCTGGATATCATTTTTGATGACTCGCTTCTCCTCTTTATCCCAATTGCGCGGGATAACGATCATATGAATCTGCTCCCGGTCATTGGCCTAACCGGTATTGTCAAACTCATAGTTCTGAAGCTGCATTGGGGTGTGGGGCTCTCATCCGGCAAGGCACACGCACCCCCTTAGAGTATATCATACGTCTCTATGTATTCGTGCAATGTCATGGGGCACAGCTGCGGGATCAATCACTCTTTTTCTTTTTTGAGCGTTTCCCGACCAAGACGGAGCATTTCGAATGGGTGAGGATATTCCTTGACACGCTTCCCAGTAAACCCTCGATCCCCCTGGCTCCCCTGCTGCCCACGGCAATTATATCGGCGCCCATTTCATCCCCGGCTTTCAGGATTTCCGTCGAAGGGTCGCCGACTTTGGACAGGACATGGATTCGTTTGTACGTTTTACTCAGGATTTTTCTCGACTGTTCGAGGACCTGTGCGGATTCCGCAAATTCAATCTCTCTCCTGCCGGCCACAGCTTCCTTGATCCGATCGTTGATCTCCAGCACAAAGCGTTCGGGGATGTCTGAAAAGCCCGACGATAGTATGTTGACAATGGTCACTTCCGTGGAAGCGGGAAACGGCAGGGACGATAAGAGCTCCCCCGTGTCCCGGGAACAGTCGGAGCCGTCAGTGGCAAAAAGGATTTTCAAACTATCGGAATGTGTTCGTTCCGAAGGCTTTACGACGAGGACCGGTTTCGTCGATTTGATGGTGACCAGCCTCGTGACGCTCCCGAGAAAGACCGATGCAATTCCCTTTATTCCCTTCGCGCCCATTGCTATAATGTCCATGTCCGACGCTTCGGCCGCGTCAATGATGCACCGCTCCGGTGTGCACTGGTTCGGTGAAAACTCGTCAATTTGAACGCTTACCGTCGCCTTCACCGGTTTTAAAATGGCAAGGGCGGAATCAAGGATCCGGGGTGCGATCTCCTTTTTTATCGCTGTGAGCGTGCTGAAATGGAACTTCTCATCATTTCGGAACGGGACCGCGAAGATGGCGTGAAATACGGTTATGGCGTCATCCTTGGACAAATTGATGCGGGTCAGGAATTGCGCCGCATATTCGGAGTACGGAGACCCATCTGTCGCAAGCAGTATTTTCATGAATTTACCTGATGTTCATCCCGGCATTACCAGAGATTGCAATGCAATTGTGCAACCTTTCGCGCAGCGGTTCCTCGTTGCCGCACGATAGTATTATAGCAGTTTTAAGGATGTTATTATGCCGCAATTACAAAATGTACTTTTGCAGTTTTCCGTATTGTACAGGGCATGCTCTTTGATACCGCGTCGGAGGATTTCTGAAGGTGTTCATGGAGATCAATCTGCCGCCTGGGTTCTTTGATCGGGTGCTTCTCGCTAATGCCATATTAGTACTTATTTATTATGCTTGCCTTTCAACATGTTTTGGAAGCAGGAAAGAGGAAGAAACCGGACCGACTTAGATAATCTTTTTTGAAGGGTTATGGTCTTTCTGAACTGGGGGAACCAGATAGATTCGCTTTTTTTACGTCACAGGCACCCTCTTATTTCTGAAGAAACCGGAGCGACGGGAGTGGTCGCCATCAAATTTGAGCTTTTCTCCCCGGGACCCATCTTCTCACGCTCTTCCGATAGTTATCATATGCTTTGCCGAACCGGTGGCCCAGGTGAGGTTCCTCATAAAAAACAACAAACAAATGCACAGTAAGAAAATAACCAGCCGCATAGCGTATCAGAGCCCATGACTCAAAAAAAGCTGATTCCGCCAAGAGCACCGCAAGGTAGCCAAGGTACAGTGGATTCCTGACATTCAGGTAAAGTCCTCGAACCACCAGAATGCGCGGAGGTTCAAAGGGAGAAGGCGTGCCGCGGCCGGCGTGGGCGAAATCCCAGAGGCATCGCACATAGATCCCTAGGCCCAGCGACAGTAAGGCAAGTGAGAGGATTTGCGGCAATCCCCATGATGACGGCATGACTGTCGCATTGCGGGTTAAGAGCACGTACGGTGCGAGGACCGTTACGGTGCCTGCTATAAACAGGGTGTACGTAAGGTTTTTGAGGACTAGTAAAGAGTTCTCGTTCATGACAGTTATGTATTCAGGGCATCTGATTTAAACGGATACAGCACAGGTGCGTCTATTCATTGGCCGAGACCATCAGCCGTTCCCTGTCCTTGAACAGCATCTCGCACTTATTGGCGTAGAGCTTCATTACAATGCCCTTGCCGAAGGTCTGATGATTGACAATGTCTCCTATGCGGTATTTTGAGGACATACTGTAATCGCGCTCTCTGCCCTTTGCCTCTGCAAGACCGGCCGCCCAAACGATCTCCGCTGTCGCTGCTTCTCCGACGCCGTTTTTCGTTTTCGGTTTCCGGACTTTTTGAACGTCAAGAGGGCCCCGGAATTTGTGAGAACTGCCGCAGCTTTTACATCTCACCCTGGAGATCGTCTCTCCCTCCATCGCCATGATGGTATGATCGAGATTCAATTTGCACTTGCCGCAATAGGAGTCAATATTTTGACCTGCCGAATTCTTTTCCAGCATACTGCCTCCTCCTGGTATCGGTGTCGTTTCTGACGGATGTCTGTACTTGAGACTGCTCGAAGAGAGGTGTCAATTCAGAAAGACGGTCTGAATCTACGCGACTCCAGGATAGAATCATTATACACTTTACCAACGGAAAAATTTAAACTCATTTTATAATAATACAAGACTGCACCTCTGCCACCTGAACAAAATGTTATTTTTTGCTCGATTTCCCGGTAGCCTGCGCGGTTCATCCCGTTTGAGATCACATTTATCATTGCGGAAACAAGCATCGACAGGCTAAACGTTGCCGAACATCATATCGAACTCGTCGAAAAGGATCCGCTCCCCAGAGGGAAAAGCGCATCAGGGTATTGTAGCGGGGAGTAGGGCAGAAAAACGACGATGATAAAGATAAAGAAGTGGCCCAAAAATGATGCTGAGATGCCATCGTGGGCTCGGTCTCACGTCCTTCCGACGGTTACGTTGCATTTCGTTGACAAAAATTCGTGATAAGCATAGACTTATTTTTGTAAACTAGAGTCACATTGACAATGGCCCTTCGTAGCGCATCAAAGGAGAAGATTTAAGTATGTTGAATATGGCTGTCCCCTGGTGGGAACTGATTTTCAGAGGTGTGGTAGTTTATATCTTTCTTCTAGCGCTGCTGCGCATTACGGGAAAGAGGCAAGTAGGGCAACTGGCGCCGTTCGATCTTGTCCTGCTTCTTGTGCTGGCAAATGCTGTTCAAAACTCGATGAATGCGGGCGACAATTCCCTGATCGGAGGGCTCATCACTGCGGCCACGCTGATCGGTCTGAACTTCCTGGTGAGCACGGTAACCCATCGGAACAAGTTCCTGGAGGCCATCGTTGAGGGACGACCGCAGGTACTGATTCACAACGGAACGCTGTTCGGGGACGTAATGGCAAAAGCACAACTCACGCACCATGAGCTTAATGCGGCTCTTCGTCGGTCGGGTTGTTCATCCGTCGCAGAGGTGCACACCGCCATCCTGGAGAACAACGGGGCGATCTCTGTTGTCGCAATGAAGGATAAGGAAGCACCCTGATGAGAACACTCGTATTCCTTTTTTCCAGCCTGTTGATATGCACGAGCTCCCCTGCTGCGGAACCCGGGTACCACGTGATCAAGAAGCTGCATCTCCATTCGGAAGATGCAAACGGCTTATTGACAATTTGATCAGTACAGGCTATTCTGTGTTTATGTTAGAAAGAGGATCCATGGGCCGTTACAAACGCTTTACATTTTTTCTTATACTCGTCGTCCTTCTTTCCACGTTTGTGGCCGTTTCACATCACCACGAAAATACCGCGGACGACCACGACTGTCCCATCTGTATAGCAGTCAATCATCAATCTGCAACCAGCCAGTCAATAGCTGTTTTCGACACAACCCCCTGTTTAACGGAAACTACCGTTGTTATTTCCGCTCCTGCTTTTACCGAAAATCTCTTTGACGTTTCTCTCAGCACTCGCGGCCCTCCGGCATAACCTCTCTTTTTGATCAACTAAAACTTCTATAAAAGCACAGAAACGCATGACAGAAAAGCTCGATATTGTCCTCTTTCTGTTGAAGAAGCGCGCTTTTCGGGTATGCTTAAAGCATGCAATCGTATATTGCTGTTTTCTGTAGGGAGGAATAATGAAAAAAATAATTTCTTTTTACGCCATATGGATGCTCGCGCTCGTTCTGCTTGCGGGATCGGCCGTAGCCGCTGACGCTGACCAAAACCATGGGACGATTGAAGATACGCTGAAAAAACAGCAACAAACAATTGATGAACAGCAAAAAACCATCAACGAACTGAAAGACACTGTCGATCAGGTGGTTGATGCGCAGAAGAAGTCCCTGCCGAGCGAGTTCAACCCGGCTATCGGGCTTGTAGGTGAGACAATCTTCTCCTATCGCAGCAGGGGGCAGGCGGAAACGGGCAGCGACCGGCCCGGCGGGATTGATGTATTTCAACGTTCGGTGGAACTAAATGCGGCAGCGTCAATTGATCCGTTCACAAAGGGTTATATAGTGGTCAACGGATCAGCCGATCCGGTTACCGGTGAAGAAAGCTGGGGGATCGAAGAGGCCGCGCTCCAGACGACGTCGCTGCCGGGGAACCTGGAGGTGAAGGCGGGCCGGTTCTTCGGAGAGTTCGGCCGCCTGGGCTACATCCACGATCATGAGCTGCCCTTTGTGAACCGTCCGCTCGTGCTCGCGCAATACATCGGTGGTGAGTCCAGAACGGACGGACTGCAGGTAAATTGGCTCGTTCCGGTCGAGCACTATATCAGCTTGACGCTCGGCGCGGGCGATCAGTTCGGCGGCGACAATCCCCCGAACTTCGTCGGAGATAACCGCAATGAACAGGGCTTGAACTATTGGGGCCGTTTGTCAACGTATTTCGACCTGACACCCAATGTATCGCTCGAACCAGGTATTTCAGGCCTGTGGAATCCGAGGACAGTTGCGCAGTGGGACCCTGCGCTTAATGCTAACGGCAGCAACCCATTTCCTCTATTCGATGGGAATACGTTTACCGAACGGGAGAGGCGCCTTGCAGGAGTGGATATGGTGCTGAGCTGGAAACCTCTTCGCGATAATCAGTTCGAGGCCGTCACCTGGGGCACGGAAGTGCTCTACAGTGACAATCGTTACGACGTGGGTCCTGCAGGCGGACCTGTATCCCAGCAATCTGTCAGCTCTCATGGACTATACTCGTATCTCATTTACAGGTGGCATCGGCAATGGTCAGGCGGAGTTCAATATGAACGGCTGGAGAACCTGGCAAACAAACAGGCTAAAACCTCCGCGGAATCCGCAAACATAACCTGGGCCACGAGCCACTGGAACCAGCTGCGCCTTCAATACACGCACACCGACAACAATGTCTCGACGGGCCTGCGCCCTGATGATGCTGTTTATCTGCAATGGGCGTGGATCATCGGTTCACACTCGCATGGCTGGCAGCAGCGCTAACTCTTGAAGGGAGAAATTTATGATGAAATCCAAAATATTCAATTTACTATCGATCATGGCGTTTACCATCGCGTTGTACGGATGGGCCACGCCCGCTCATGCTGCCAAAATACGGGTCGTTACCACGCTAACCGACCTTGCCGATTTTGCGCGCGCTGTGGGAGGGGAGAGCGTAGAGGTCCGCAGCCTGGCGACGGGCGTCGAAGACACACACGGGGTCCCGATGAAACCGAGCTTTGTGCCGATAATGAACCGGGCAGACCTGATGATCGCGGCGGGGTTCGATCTGGAACACGCCTTCCTGCCGGCCCTGTTGGAGGCAAGCAAAAACCCGCGCATTCAAGTGGGCCACTCCGGCTATGTGGACTGCTCACAGGGCGTCGTACCGCTCGATGTGCCGAAATCAACTGAACACTACGCTGGCGACGTTCATCCCTACGGAAATCCGCACTACATGCTCGATCCGGTATTAGCAAAGACGGCAATCGAGAATATCTACAAGGCGCTGGCAGGGTTCGCTCCGGAGCATCAGGCGGAATTCACGCGCAACCGCGACGCCTATCTCGCCAGGCTCAACGCCAAGATCGACGAATGGGAGAAGGAAGCCAAACCGCTCCGGGGCGTGAAGTTCATAGCCTACCACGAAGAGTGGAACTATTTTGCAAGGCGCTTCGGAATGGACTTCTTCGGAACAGTGGAACTAAGGCCGGGCATCGATCCCACCCCGCGCCACATTGAGGAACTGATAGCCTCAATGAAGGCCGCGCATGTCCCTCTCGTCGTACGCGAGCCGCAGTTCCCGGAAAAGGTGCCGGAAGTCATCGCCGAACAGACCGGTGCAACCATGATAACTGTGCCGATCATGCCCGGAGGCGTGCCTAATACGGAGACGTATATTAAGATGATGGACTACATCGTTCACACGATGGTAACTGCCGTGCAGGCACGGCAATAAAGACAGGAGAATGTGTCCGTCCGAAGTTCTCGGGCGGACACTCACTTAACAAGCCATGAATGAATCACTGATCACACTCGAAAACCTCAGTATAGGCTACAACGGCCAGGCTGTGCTGCCTGGGATTTCGTTCTCTATTGCCCGCGGCAGTTTTACCGCCATTCTCGGCGCCAACGGTTCGGGGAAATCGACACTGCTCAAAACAATACTTGGATTGCTTCCGCCGGTAGCGGGCCGCATCGATACTGCATCAACAGGCGGACCGCTCATGTTCGGCTATGTTCCCCAATCCAATCAGTTCGACCCGGTTTATCTGCTCACGGGGTTCGAAGTTGCACTGATGGGCGTTTATGGCCGCATACGCCCGGGGCGCCGCATCTCCGCCGATGAGCGCGGTTTCACGCGCGAATGCCTGCATGCTATGGGTGCTGAAGATTTTTCCCAGAAACGCTTTGCCGAACTGTCCGGCGGCCAGAAGCAACGGGTGCTCATCGCCCGCGCCCTGGCCACGCGCCCCGACGTCCTGGTGCTGGACGAACCCACGGCGGGGGTGGACCGCGAGGCAACGGCTGTTGTGCTGGAGTTTATTTCGCGGATCCGCAAGGAAAGGAACATCACCGTCCTGCTCGTTACGCACGACTTTTCGGCCGTCCGTCACTACGCTGAAAAAGTCCTCTGGCTTCACGAGGGCAAGGTTTTTCTCGGGGAGGCTGACAAACTGCTCACCGTCGAGAGCATGGCGGAAATATTTGAAATGGGGATGGGTTAACATGGAAACGCTTCACCAGATTCTTTCTTTTGATTTTCTTCTCCGTAATTCGCTTTACACCAGCGTCCTCGTCGGCTTCGCTTGCCCGCTCGTCGGGGTGTTTCTCGTGATGCGCCGTCTGGTGTTCATGGGCGTGGCCTTGCCGCAGATTTCCTCGACCGGCGTTGCTATCGCTCTCTCGCTCCCTCTGTGGCTCGGGTTCAAACTGACCGAGTACGGCCCCCACAGCGCGCACGCGCTCGCCTTTGCCGGCTCGATAACCTTCTCGTTGATCGCGATTCTGGTCCTGGCATTCCTGGAACGGCGCGGGCGCGGACAACCTGAAGGCCGGCTCGGCACCGCCTACGTTGTGGCCGCCGCGCTCAGCATCCTTGTATTATCAAAGAATCCTTACGGCGAAATCGGCTGGCTCGATATGCTGAAGGGAGAGGTCATCACCATCTCCAATTTCGATCTTCTGCTGACTGCGGCGACGCTTACGCTCGTCCTGGCAGCATTAGGACTCTTCCACAAGGAGTTGCTCCTTGTTTCATTCGACCGCGACACGGCAACGATCCTTCGCAAGAACGTCCTCTTCTGGGACGTGTTGCTCTATGTCCTGATCGGGCTCACCGTCTCGATGGCAGTGCTCAGCGTGGGTCCGCTCATCGCATTCGGATTTCTGCTGATTCCCGCGCTGACTGCGCATCAATATGCGCGAAACATGCGCCAGTTCACGGTGCTGGCCTCTTTGATCGGCGGCGCGACAGCTTTTTTCGGATTCTGGATCGCTTATCAATGGGATTTACCGGTCGGCCCGACTGACGTTGTCCTCCTGGGCGCACTCTACGCGATAGGCTGGGTTGTCGCCAAACTTATCTCCGGAGATTTACAACATACGATTTAAAATCGTAAAGGAGATTATGGTATGACGCATATTCATATTCCTGACGGCGTTCTTCCTGTCTGGCTTTGGGTTTCGGGATTTCTGCTTATGTCGGTATTCCTCGCTCTGAGCATGTTCCGCTTGAGGAAAGCGGACATGAAAAAAAAGGTCCCCTTGTTGGGGGCAATTGCTGCCGTAATGCTCGTTGCCATGAGCCTGGAAATTTTGCCTATCGCTTATCACCTCAATATGTCGGTCGCTGCCGGCATACTGCTCGGGCCGTCCCTCGGATTCATCGCAGCGTTCATCGTCAATCTCATGCTCGCCTTCGTCGGTCACGGCGGCATTACCGTCGTCGGCCTCAATACGCTGCTCCTTGGCGCTGAGGCCTTTCTGGGCCACACCCTGTTTTATCTGTTCAGAAAAAGATTGCCTGTATTCTGGAGCGCTGCATTGTCCACGGTGTTATCGCTCTTTATCGCGTCACTGCTCCTGATAGGTATCGTCGGCGTCTCACAGGTAGACGCTGAGTTGTTTGCACACCATCATGAACATGAGGACAGCGTGACCGAGCAAACCCAGGAACATCACGACGAACCGGAGAGTTCATCTCTTCGGACCTTCGCGGTGATTGTGCTCTCGCTCGGCAGCATCGGTTGGATCATTGAGGGTGCCATTACCGGCGCGGTAATACAGTTTATTTCGCGAGTAAGGCCTGACCTTCTGGCTCATGGTCTTCATAAGGAGACACGATGAATAGACGTTCAAAATTGTTGATATTAATCGCAATCGTAATCACTTTGTAGGCTGCTTGACAGCGACAAAAGAAATAATGAGGCTGAGTCAAAGCGCGAGAACGGATGTTTTCACTGAGGTGTCCGCAGAAGGAACAGTTCCAACGGGCTTCGGATATCTGATAATCAAGTCATCCATTAAGACAACCCTTGAAGATATTATATCCTTGCATCCAAGGGATCCCTGCACGGAAGGCCCGTCTAGCCCTTCCTGCTCAACATAGACGGCCAAGCTGTTCTGTGGAAGGTGGACAGCCGAAAGGAGACGATTCCCTGCTATGACGATACAGGGAAAACGAGCCGCGATCCCGAGGCAGGAGAAGGAATAAAGTATACTCTTGAGAAAAGAGTCAGGCTCTCAGCCGGCGCGCATAAAGTGTTCTTCGCGCTGCCCGGTGATGATTACTTCATAGAAACGGACGCGACGGAAAGTCGTGTGGTTGAAGTGTTGCAACACTCAGTTAAAATTGCAACTTTATGTTGACATCATGCGCTTTTGAATTTAAAATAATTTCATGAAATACCAAGCTGTCATAGTGCTTCTAACTATCGCTCTCACCATCGCCACTCCACCTTCTTTCTCTTACACATACGGCCATGCCGATCATGCCATGATCGGTACTCTTGACATATGTCATTCAGCGACTCCATCACTGTCGTCAAGTGGAAACATGCCCTGTATACAGGAGTGTTCTTGTCATCCTCTTCCTCTGGTTCTTCAAGAAACTTCTGAAATCGTTAATCCATTTTTTAAACCCTTCATAACTGCCTTTCAAGACGAACGCCCCCCAAAAGCCTGATCTGCAATCACAACCGAAGTTTTTGAGACAGCTTGATGCCTCGAGAAGGAAGGCGCACGCATGCGCCTGCATGGCATCTCTGAGGATTGTTTTCATACACTATCCTCCCCTTTAAGCAGGGCAACACTTCGGCAATGTCCAATCCATCAGTAATTTACGAAGTATGGTATTTCTAGAGAGTAGCCGCATATACGGTTAAGATCAACGCTAAAATAAACAACTTTATAAAAGGTTGCTTATCCTGCGAGTAGCGATGTGTCTTGAATGCAAGACAGGAGATCAGTCCGTGAAAATCATCATAATAACACTTTTGCTGGCGTTCGCCCTGTCCGGTTTTGCGAATGCCGGTCAGGTCGGAACTTTGGCGCCGGACTTCAGTCTCGAAGATGTGCACGGCAACGTAGTCACCTTGAAGCAGTTCAACGGCAAGGTCGTGTTCCTCGACTTCTGGGCGCCATGGTGCGATATCTGCCGGGAAGAGCTTCCGGCGTTGGACACGCTCTATAAGAAATACAGCAAAGACGGGTTTGAAATAATCGGCATAGATATGGACCCTTCCGAAAAAAAGCTCGCTGAATTTCTCCAGAAGGCCCCGGTTACGTTTACGATCTTAAGCGACAAGAAGAGCATCATCAGAAGAGGATATAATTTCAGAACGTTGCCGACAGCGTTCGTCATCGGCAGAGACGGAGTTATCCGATACGTGCACCTGGGGTTCGGTCAGGAATTTTCACAAATGTATGAAAAAGAAATCAGCGAGCTGTTAAAACAACAGTAAAACTTTCAAAGAGGAGGCTTTACCATGCTAGGTAAGCAATTTTTCACGCTGCAAATTGGAGGGAAATTTGTGCGGACGTCACTGAACTGCGCTGCCGGGCTCATCATGGCTGTAAGCACCATATTGCTTTTTTCAGGAGACGCAAAGGCCTGTGCAAGCTGCGGCTGCACCTTGAGTTCCGATTGGGAAAACCTACAATTCTCCAGCACAACGGGACTCAAAATGGATCTGCGCTACGATTACCTGGATCAGAACCAGCTGCGGAGAGGGACGAAAGCGATTTCTTCTGCTGATGCCAGTCTCGTCACGAATGACGGCAATCCCCAGGAAGTCGAGAAGGACACGCTGAACAACTATCTGACGCTCGGGATCGACTACAGCTTCAATCATGACTGGGGAGTCAACATTCAGGTCCCCTATATAGACCGCAAGCACAGTACGCTGGGGACCGGAACGGACGGGTACTCCCCGGCGGACGGAGCATATGATTCGCATACGAGAAATATGGGGGACATAAAGGTGATCGGCCGCTACCAGGGCTTCACCCAGCAGTGCAAGTTTGGTGTTCTCTACGGCCTTAAACTGCCTACCGGCAGCTTCACGCAAACAGGGACCTCGACCGATCCGGCCAATCCTGGTGATACGGCTGCCATCGACCGAGGCCTGCAGCCGGGGACCGGCACTACCGATGCAATAGTGGGAGCGTATTATTCCGACGGCCTGAACCAGGACTGGGATTACTTCGCCCTCGCTATGTATCAAAAGGCATTAGACTCAAGACAGGATTACAAGCCCGGCGACGGTCTCAACCTCAACGTGGGTTTGCGCTACGCCGGCATTACTGGCTTTTTCCCCCAGATTCAGCTTAATTATAGAAACGTTCAGCATGACGTGGGGGCAAATGCGGACCAGATCAGCACCGGCGGGACGTTGTTGTATATCAGCCCCGGCATCACTGCGCCGATCGGCAAGCAGGTGTCTGTATACGCCTTCTATCAATTGCCACTCTATCAGGATGTTAACGGGGTTCAACTTGCGCCGCGTTACACGGCCTCTGTCGGCGTTCGTTATTCGTTCTGAAGATAAACACCCGAAAAAGGGCATCGGGAAAACTCTGTACTAACGTAAGAAGGCCGCATCAAAAATCCTGTGCAAGCGGCTGAAGGGCGGGACGTGTTTTGCTCCGTGCTTCAGCCGCTTCTTCAATGATCAAATAAGTTTCGCAAAAATAGCGTCCCACCGCAAGCCGATATTCCGAAAAAATAGGTAAGCCTTACAGGCTGCTTCACAGAAAAGGGCCGACATGCAATGGAACATGCCGGCCCTGGGAGGATAGCGGCGATCTCTCAAATCGCCGGTCACCCGCGTTGATGTCCCTTCATCCCGGGCGGGAATGAAGGGGGTGGAGCATCAGATCGCCGCGCTGCCCTGTTCTCCGGTCCGGACCCGGACCACGTTTGCGAGTCTCGTGACGAATATTTTCCCGTCGCCGATCTTGCCGGTCCTGGTTTTTTCCTGGATAACAACGAGGACTTTTTCCATCATATCTTCGTCAACCACCACTTCCACCTTCACTTTCGGAAGGAAGGAGATATCTATCTCCGCCCCATGAAGGATCTCGACGTGCCCCTTTTGCCTGCCGAACCCTTTTGTTTCCGGGGTCACGGTCATGCCATGAATGCCGAGGTTGATCAAGGCGTCCTTGACCTCATCGAGTTTGAACGGTTTTATGATCGCATCGATCTTTACCATGATGCCCCCTTCATTATTACACCTGATTACCAAACTGGATGATCATCCCGCCGCATATGATTGCGCATAACCCGATCCACGTGGCCGGCGGGATTGGTTCCTCTGAACACGTAGCGTCCGAATAATATGCTGACAAGCGCAAAGATCGCGACATAGACGCCGAGTAATTTCGAAAAGTCCCATTTCACCATGTTGACCACAACGCCGTAACAGCCCAGCATGGCGAAACCGATCAAAATGACGATGAGACCGCTTCCGCGGAGTCCTTTGCGGACCACAGCGTCACCGCCGACTTCCAGAATTGCCGCAGCAATGAAGACAAACCATGCCAAAAAGGTCACGGCAACTCTCCGTTCACGTGGCAGCAGATACGTCATTCCCGAATGCCGCTGTCGGGAATCCAGGATTCATCATTATCATGATAAGACGCTGGTTCCCCTTCGCGGGAATACCATTATCTGCTGCCGTGAAGAATATTTTACAGTGCTGCCACACCGCTTTCGTTGGTCCGTATCCGAATGACATTTGCCATATCATGTACGAATATTTTGCCGTCTCCCACCGCTCCGGTCAACGAGGCGTCACGTATGGCTGCGACGATCTTGTCAGCATCTTCGTCGTTAACGATCACTTCAACCCGTTTTTTCGGAAGCAAGCGCACGTCATAAGAAACACCCCGGACCTGATTTACCCACCCCTCTTCACTTCCCCGTCCCTCAACGTTGGAAATCGTCACCCCGGGACGGCCTGCTTTGTCCAATGCGGCGCATACATCTGGAACCTTGGTCGGACGGATTATTGCCTCGATCCTTTTCATATGAATCTCCTTCCTACGATCTGCGTATTCGATCATACAATACTATAGCAAGGCCTGTGCCACTCTTTACTTCGAGCAATGGTTGCGTTATCTCGCTGATTTTACAACCGCAACCAAGCGCGTCTTGGTCCAGACCGCACGTTCCCTTGGCGCAGCGAAGATGATATTTTAGGCGTTTGCCTAATTTGTGAGCGCCAGCCGGTCTTTAATCAAGAGCAGTATATATTTACAAGACATACTTCGGAGACTCGCCTCGTAAGGATGCTGGCTGGTTGGCCGGAGGAAGGTGAAACTTTTCTACAAGTAGAGCAGCGCGAAATAGGCAGCCATCAGAATGAACCCGAAGGGCATACCGGCAGCCGCCCATGCCCTGCTCGAAATCTTCAACTTGTTCGCTGCGATGATATTCGGTATATTTCCCGGGATAAGCATTCCGCCGGATATGATAATGCCCATGATGATGCCTTTCACCTGAGCCGCGGTCATGAGAGGCCCGAGTTCCGCAGCTGCGAGTGTGGCGTTATCGAGGATTGCCGACGTGATATTGACCCAGTAGAGGACCGGGGCCGGCATCTTTGATATGTACATATCGATCATCGGTTTGAAGCCTGTACCGAGCAGGACCAGCGCCATGACGAAAACATAGACTTTAAAAGCCCTGAGCGCAATATCTCCGAAGGGCTCTGCGAAATCCTCACTAAGGCTTTCGGACCGGGCAACCTGCGTGCCGCGAAAGAAACCTCCAACAAGGGAGATCAGAACAAGTCCGGGCAGAATATAGATACCGAAAACGCGCAGGAGCATAAAAAAATCTCCGTCCAGAGACCCGCCCCTGAGTTTGGCCACGGCTATCGTGGACAAAGGCTCGCCGATGGGTGTAAGTGCCGCGCCCATACCGATAGAAAAACAGGCGAATATGACGAGTCGAGTTTCATATTTTTTATCGAGGTTGATGGCGCTCACGACCTCGCATAGGACCAGCGCTGCGATGATGGCCGTGATCACGCTCGATGCCAACCCGAGCGTAAAGATGAGCAGGAAGGCGAACATCCGCGGCCCGAGCCGCGTCTCGACAGCAACGATCTTTCGCTTGAGCGGTTCACGAATCGCCCGGAAGGCAAGCCCGAAGATCAGCGTTGCGATCGTCAGTTTCACCGGTTCCAGGAACGCGGACTCGATGAGCCCAAGACTTGATGAGCCGCTCGGGACCCAGCCAGTGAGAGAACAGAAGCGTGACCGTTCCGACGACGAGCAGGAACGCTTCCAGATTGTGCTCCACCCGCTTCACGGTTATCGGCAGGACCAGTATCAGTAGAAAAATTATAAGAAGGACGATCGTTATCATAGCATCCAATGTATCACGAAAATAAGACGAATAGACGGAGGATCATCAAGTACGCTAGTGTAGTGTCTCACAAACGACTGGTGTTATCAGCCTTTTTCTTGCGGGAGCGAGGTAATGTGCAGCCTGGCTGAATTTTCTCCAATGTTTGTTTGCAGCGTCCAAGTTTATTAACAATCGATTCAACGGTTGCCGTCCATACAAACGGTTTTGGGTCTTTGTTCCAAGCAGCCAGATACTCTTCGATGGCGAGTCTTGAGCGCGTCCACGCTGACAAAGACTCCGCGACGGATTCGTTTTCCCGTCAGTTCACCGAACCAGCGCTCTATCAAGTTCAACCAGCTTGAACTGGTCGGGACAAAATGCGATACAAAACGCGGATGCCGTGCTAACCATCCCTGGACTTTGGGATGCTTATGAGTGCCATAGTTATCCATCACTATGTGCAGCTGCTTTTCGACCGGAAATTCAGTGTCCAGTCGCTTTAAGAACTTGAGAAATTCCTGGTGACGATGCCGGGCATAGCATTGCCCGACTACTTTACCTTGCGCCAATTCGAGCGCTGCAAAAAGTGTCGTCGTGCCGTTCCGTTTGTAATCATGGGTCATCGTTCCACAACGACCTTTTTTTAGCGGCAAGCCCGGTTGTGTACGATCCAACGCTTGAATCTGGCTTTTCTCATCCACACAGAGCACTAATGCTTTTTCTGGAGGATTGAGATAGAGCCCGACAACATCGGTAAGCTTCTCCAGAAACCGTGGATCGCGTGATAACTTAAATCCCGTGGTTCTGTGGGGCTGAATATTATGACTTTGCCAGATCCTATTGACTGTTGCCTTGCTCACGCCCTGCTTTTCAGCCATTGTACGACAACTCCAATGGGTGGCCCCGACAGGCCGTGTTTGCAGCGTGGCATTGATTATCTTGTTAATTTTGGTTGCCGATAGCTCTGGTTTACGTCCGCGTCCTGCTGCAACTTCCCAAAGGCAGTCGGGACCTTCATTACAGAACCGCTGCCTCCACAATGCAGCCGTTTTGTAGTTGATTTGCAATTGATTTGCGATGGCCTTGTCTTGTTGGCCATTAGCAGCAGCTAAAATAATTCGACACCGTAGGGCAACTTGTTGTGGGGTGTGATGGGCGCGTACCCATCGCTCCAGTTCTTGCCGATCGGATTCACCAAGGTTTATTGTTAAAGCGTGTCGTGCCATGAGCGACACTCTATCACAAATCATGGCATAACACCAGTTAATTAGGAGACACT